>JBIPNK010000054.1:0-19530 GCA_044373365.1 Chitinophagaceae bacterium | reverse complement strand
TGCATCCAGATCAACCTTGGATTTTACCTTGGCACCTACTAGGGTTCCAATTTTTGCACCGAAAGCGAACTTCCAGCCTTTGTTCATGTTGTCTGGCCTGGCAGAGTACCTGAGTTCGATAGGTGCTTCCAGAAAGCTGGTTTCCAGCTTGTTTTTTTTGTATTGGGTGATGGTGTCGCGCCTGAAGGTTGCACCGTTTCTGGTGTTCAGGTCTACAGACATATTGTCAAAATAAATATTGTCTGATCCGACACCAGGGCCTACTGCAACACTGAGGTGTGGGTTGGATTTGAAAGTAAAATCAAAAAGGAAATAGCCGTTAAAGCTCCTGTTGAAGCCTTTGGTAGTGATGTTGTTTGCGTCTTTGTTGCCCCATCCTGCGATGCCGAACTGGAGCATGAAATGGTCTGATGCACGCTTGGAAAGGTCGATTTTGCTATAATCTGGCTTAACCTTGGGCGCCTTGGGCTCTTGAACCTTTACCTTGGCTTTTTTATCCTGTGCAACGGCGCTGAGGGAAATCATCAGCATCAGCATTCCTAGTATCTGCTTCATAATCAAATTTGTGTGGTCAAAAGTATCTCCTAACGGGTTAATGAAAGGTTAAGATTCAGGGGGCAAAGGTAGTTTAGTTTGGGGAATCTATTCAACTTTATGTCTGTTAAGGGGGACGATAAAATCAATGAAATCGTCGTTGAACAGGTTCATTTTGAATGCTTGCGGCAGTTGAAGATTGTTCGATCCACTTTTTTAATCAGAAAATCGGGTTCGTCAAATGCAATCTCAATCATTCTTGCTGCAGCTTCGAGGCGTTCATTGATGGTTTTATCATGCCAATACCTGAAGTCAATGTTGCCATCCCTTTCCATTTTGCCTGCCCGGAAGTATTCAATATCAACGAATTTTCTGGTCATTATGATGTTGATTGACATTAATCGTCTCAAAATTAAACCAAATTATGTCAATGCCTTGGTAAATAAAGCTGGTTCAAGGACCAAGTCTGCTTACCAATCCGAATAATGGAAGAATTGAAATTATTTCCTAAATTCGCAGTCCTAAAAGAGCAGCAATGTTCTTCGGGCCTATAGCTCAGCTGGTTAGAGCATCTGACTCATAATCAGAGGGTCCCTGGTTCAAGTCCAGGTGGGCCCACTTGAAAATCAAGCAGTTATGAAGAGAAATCTCATAGCTGCTTTTTTATTTGCATACAATTCACCTTAGATGCAGTAACAGCACCTTCCATATAACCACTGTACGTATTCGAAGTTTCTGTTCCCGTAAAAAAAAGCTTGCCATTCATATAACTGTCTTTAAAAACAGCATGCCCATTGTTATAATGAGGCGGTAAAAAAGCATCGTCTTTTGGTTGAATGTATTGATCGTTCCAAATTTTATCATGATAGTTTTCAAAAGTTTCCACTTCACTGCCAAAATACTTTTTCAATTGTGCAATAACTTTTCCCTTACGTTCTTCCTGGCTATAATGATAGGCCGAGCCGTTTAAAAAACCTTTTAATGCAAATTTTGAATTCTCATCATTACTGTGATCATATATTTCTGTGGCTAATCCTGATTGACTGTAAATACTTCCCGAAAATCCTTTGTCTTTCCAAAACGGCTTTTTAAATTCTATGGAAAATTTTACAGAACCACTCATCCAGGTCTGCGTTTTTTGCATTATTTGATTTACCGCTTGGGGTAACTCAGGTTTAAATTCAAATGTATTAATCGCTAACTTAGGAGGCAAAGCGATAACAAGACATTTACAAAAGAATGTATTATTTAATCTATCAATTATTTTGAGTTGATTGTCTTCTTCAATAATTCTAATTACTTCGGAATTTAGAATGACATTCTCTTTTCCTACTCGTTGGTAGAGTGCTTCAATAATACTAAAAGTACCTCCTTTGATTCGATATGCTGAATCGCTATTGGCTGGTACAAAGTATTGTTGTGGTGGTTCAAAAGACATTGTTTCAAACAAGCAAATACCTTCGGTAAATTGTTCAAAATAGCCAATATTGAGTTCTGACAAAAGCGCTGTAAGATCTACATGTTCTTTGCCAAACCAAGTGGCCCCCATTTCCATTGGTGTATTTAGTTTACCATGTATGGTTTGTATACGGCCTCCGATTCGATTTTGTGCTTCTAATACCTTGAAACTGGTTCCGGCTTTTTTAAGTTGGTAAGCAGTTGTCAACCCACTCAATCCTGCCCCAATAATTATTACATCTTCCATTTTTGATCTTTAGCAAAGCTAAGGTATTCAGTCTTTTATGGCTACAGATTCGGATAATTACAGATATATACGGATATTTAGATAGAATTGTCGATCCATTTTTCGTATATTTACAGATAAATACGGATATAATGCGCTTAAAAATAAACAATTTAGAACTTGACATAAGCATGAAAATCATGTCTGAATTGTCTACAATTGACCGATTTGATGCACGATGGGCGAGCATTGAAAAAAGGGAGGGTTCTACATTAAAGCAATTAAAAAGTATTGCAACTGTTAAAAGTGTTGGTGCCTCTACAAGAATAGAGGGTTCTAAAATGACAGATGATGAGGTGAGTGTTTTAATTGAGAACATAAACATCTCTTCATTTGAAGAAAGAGATCAGCAAGAAGTAGCAGGCTACTTCGAAACCTTGGACACTATTGCTGAAAATTATGAAACGATCGGTATTACAGAAAGCCAAATTAAGAGCCTGCATAATTTATTAATGAAGCATAGCATTAAGGATGCATGGCATAAGGGTGAATACAAACAGGTAACGAATGCGGTTGAAGCCAATTTGCCAGACGGTGCCAGGCGAACAATCTTTAAAACAACTGAACCCGGTCTTCAAACGAATGATGCAATGATGCGTTTGATTGAATGGTACAACAGTGATGAGGAGACCTTACCACTTGTTAAGGATGCCCTGTTTGTATATGAATTTTTGAGCATCCATCCATTTCAGGATGGCAATGGCAGATTGAGTAGATTATTGGCCAGTTTATTGTTATTGAAGAATGGATACTCCTGGATACAATACGTGAGTTTCGAACACGAAATTGAAAATAGAAAATCAACATATTACAAGGTCCTGATGGATACACAAAAAAACAGGCCTGGTGAAAATGTTACACAATGGCTTACATTTTTTTTGAGCTGTCTAAATACCATTCAAACCAACTTATTATTGAAGTTAGAAGAAAATAAAAAAGCAAGTGAAAAACTATCACCACGTGAAGAAAGAATTCGTTTTTTCATTGAACATCATGCAGGATGTAGTTCAGGAAATATTTCAGCTAAATTGGATATCCCGCTTCCAACGGTGAAAAAATCGCTCATTGAACTACTCGAAAAAAAAGTGATTACCAAAGAAGGGATAGGCAGGGCAACCGGATATTATTCGTTGTAAAAAGGGTGTTCAACCAATAGATCTTTTACCTAGAATGTATTTTGTACCTGATCAAATAGCATTCGTTGTTATTCATCACCATTGAAATCCCCCAATTTAGACCATTTCCTATTGTGGACGGGGAAGTTAGATCAGTTCTATAAGCACCTGGAGCCTTAGGAAAATCCTTTGCTTTAACTGATAATTTATGGCTTGTAAAATCAATGCCATCGGGAGCATATTCTAATGTACTGCTTAATGATGAAAGTGCACCAATGCCTGAGCCTTCTTGCCAAATCATCACTTCATGGCTTTGGGGCAAAATGGGTTTGCCATGTTTAATAAACGGTCCCTGTGGAGAGTTTGAAAAAGCAACACCCATTTGCGTGTGAGTAGGACCAACTGCCCCATTCGCCCTGCTTCTGCCTTTATGATAAAGCCAGTATAAACCATTTCTATACAACAGCGCTGCATCATCCACCCGGTAGCTGTCAAATTTTTCATGTTCTACACTTACTTTTAAAATGGGCTCCTCGGAAACCCTTTTAAAAGGTCCGTTGGGAGCATCTGACACGGCAACGCCAATGGCAGTGATATCAGTAGTGGAATTGTTTTCAAATTCACCTTTTGCATTGCCGGGAGTTGGTTTGACACCTGTGTAATACAAATAATACTTACCCTCGGAAAAAAGGATATTGGGTGTAAACGTTGCCTGACAGTCAAACATATCTTTTTTACCTAAACCCAATATTTCACCCTGTTCTTTCCAGTTATATCCATCATCATTTGATGTTGCATACCAGATGGTGCCCCAATATCCGGCGGCACGTCCATAGATTTTGGTATAATACACATAGCAAGTGCCTCCAACCTTTATGATATCACTTGGATCTCGGCGGGTACAGCCTTTCTCATATCCAATACCGGACACAGTGTCGTACAAGAATTCAATTTTTGAAAATTTTTCTCGTGTAGATATAATATCATTGGTCTGTGCAAAGATTGAATCTAATTGGCCAAGAAATACAATACAAAAAACTATACAATATTTCATTGTTGGTATTTCCTGGTGTAGAACTTCATAACGTTCACAGCCGCCCACAGGAACGCTTGAATTATACAAGGAGCGTTCACTGGTTAAAAGGCCTTATTCCTTTTCTCCAGTCAACACAACCTGTCCATCAGCAACAGAGAGCTTGATGGCTTTGATTTTTCCGCCATCCCTGATAAATACCAGTTCAGCAGGGTAGTTTTGGATGGTAGCGCTGTATGCATCTGTAGATTTGGATTTCAACTCCCATGATTCGCCGGGGCTTGCATCGGATTGAGCAAACAATTTCCCTTCTTTTTCTATGATGAAAATCTTTTTGCAGTACTGGTTTTCTGCCATTTTGAAAGTAGAGGTATATTCAGAAACTTCCTTATCGCCGGTCAGCACAACCTGTCCGCCGGCGATGGATATTTTTACAGATTTGATAACTCCTTCAGCAAGGTTGAATAAAAATTCTGCATCATAGCTTTGGATCTTTGTTTTAAACAGGCCTTTGGTGCCAGATGGAGCCAATTCGACAAATTCATTGGGGCTTGCATCTGAAGTAGCCACCAGTTTATTGTCTTTTACTGAAACTGAAAGTTTCTTGATGTACTGGTTTTCTGCCATTTTAAAATTAGCAGCATAAGACTGCAGGTTGAGGCTTGAATCCTGTGCGAATCCAAAGGAAGAAAACAAGATGCTAACAATCAATGAAATGGACAAACGGGCCTTGTTCATAATTAATATTTTTGATTTGTGAACTTATGCTTTATTTTATAATTTTTGAAAAATATCAAGGCTTCTTAACAATAACATATCGAACAAGTGAAAAAACGGGCTGATTATATTTCCTGGGATGAGTATTTTATGGGGGTAGCCTTGCTTTCTGCTCAGCGGAGCAAGGATCCCAACACACAGGTAGGAGCCTGTATTGTGAACGACAAAAACAAGATTGTAGGTGCCGGCTACAATGGGCTTCCGATTGGCTGCAGCGATGACGAATTTTCCTGGAGCAAGGAAGGGGATTTCATGGATACCAAATACCCATTTGTCTGCCATGCCGAACTCAATGCCATCCTCAACAATATTGGCATGGACCTCAAGGGTTGTACAATCTACACGGCCTTGTTCCCTTGCAACGAATGCACCAAGGCCATCATTCAATCGGGCATTTCTACCGTGGTCTATTTATCAGACAAGTACGAACAAACAGACGCGGCCAGGGCCTCCAAATTGATGCTTGACAAGGCGGGGATTGCCTACCGAAAAGTGGTGGCATCGGTTGACCGGATTGTGCTTTCATTTGATGCAAAAGATGTTTAAAACATGGCCTAATTGTCTGCCATTTTGATGGTGGGTCTTTTGTCTTGCGGATCGCGCTTTTCGTATACTATGCCTTTCATTTTCAGAGGGGGCTGGTGTACCCGGGTTCTCTGCAGTTCGTATTGATAAACTGCTTTGCCCAATTCCCTGAAAAAAGGGAAGCCCATGCTTTCTTCATCATATTTTGAATCGTTGATGACCCCATCGCTGTTTACATAGACTGTTGCGGATAGCATGTAATCGATATTGTTTTTGGTGTCCATCACATAAGATACATCTGTTAAAAATCCATAGGCCCATCCCACCTTGTTGAAAACCCTGATATGTGCAGGCACCTGGTGTGTTGAATCTTGGAAAAAGAATTTTACATAACTGTTGTAGAAAATAGTGGAATCATAGTTGGGATAAGGGGTTTCTGCCGGGTACTGAGACATATACTGGAGCATAAACAACCTATCTGATTCACTGATCTTGAACCGTTGATAGTTGGGCACTGATGAAGGATAAATCATGGCCTGCAGCATTTGCCGCAAGTCATCCAATGAAATATTGTTGTGTCTGGTGAAATCAAAAGGGCCATTGACCAGTTCATCATTTCGGTTGATGTGTTTGTCACCAATCATGATAGGAGAGGGGAAACGAAAGCTGTCTTTGTTGTAGGCAGGTTGTTGGTGATAGACCAATTTTCCTTTAGTATCAAAAAACCGAATACCATTGGTATGCCTGTTCTGCTCTTCGGTATATCCCATGAACTGCCTGGTGATCCTCGAAGAGGTATAGCCTTTTTCGATGAGTTTTCGGTTGGCGGCTTCCTGTCCTACAAACTGGTACATCCTGTTGTAAGGATCATTTTCACTGATCAGCATGGCCCTTCTGATGAACTGTGCAATCGAGGGCTTGAAGTTTTTGGCAGATGAATCGGTTCTCATGGCCACCTGTTTTTCGTGGCTGCTGTCAAAGGCCATTATGGTGAATTTATCCAGCCCAGGTATTTTCAATTCGTTCAACTTCTCCAGGGAAAGAAATGCCAACGGCATTTTGACCATGGAAGCGGGGTTGAAATAGAGGTTGCTGTCTGCATTGAACCGGTGGTGGGTAAAGCGGGGAGATCCTTTCTCATTTCTGTCGATTTGGGTGTAAATCACCTGACAACGGTAGTGATGGGGGTCCGCAATGATTTTTTTTGCCTGTTCATGTTGGATGTTGGCCAAAATTCGCTCAATGGTTGAATCGTTTTGTTGTGCATTCGCTGAAATTGACATCATCAGTATTGCACAAAAAATGCCTGTTTGTACATTTTGTAAAGGCGTATTCATTTTTTCAATTTATGTTTACATTGAAATCAAATCGGTCTTCCATGACACACATCATTATCTGCCTGCTTTTATCATTCTCCTTCCTTTCTACCACTGTTGCACAAGATAAAGAACAAAAATCGAGTCCTGATTCAGGACTTGTTGTTTTGACAACCAATTCCGGTGAGGAATTTGTTGGAACCATTGTTTCAGAAGATGCCAGAGAAGTGTCGATCCGTTTGCAAAACGGAAAGATGCTCATCATTCCTACCTATACCGTCAAATCAATCAAAAAACTTTCTGGCTCCACCCTTATCAAAGGTAAGCCTGTGTTTGCCAACCCACATCCTTCACGATATTTTTATACCCCCTCTGCTATCCCCATGGACAAGGGGGAAATCTATATCCAAACCCTCTATGCCGTGGCCTACCAGGTGCAGTTTGGTGTAACCGAGAACTTCTCATTAGGCGCCACCACCACCATTGTGGGTACACCCTTGGCCCTCACAGCCAAGTATTCTATCAAGATTGACGAGAAAAATACACTGGCCTTTGGTGGTTTGGCCGGCGTGGTTGGCTGGGGCACAAGAACCAATCTGGGGATAGGATTTGGGGCCTTTACCCATGGTACCAAAGAGTCCAACCTTACCATTGCAGGAGGATATGCATGGATCAACGAAAAGAACAATGGTGGAGGAAATTCACCGGTGATGAGCCTTTCAGGCAATCAGCGTCTTTCCAGAAACCTGAGCCTTATGGGAGAACTCTGGTATCTGCCTGAGATTGGCGTGTTTTTTGGCGGACCCTGTTTGCGGATATTCAATAACAACAGAAGAAAATCATCCTTCGATTTGGGGATATGGAGTATTGCTGCATCCGGTACAAGAGGGGCTCCTTTTATTCCAGTTGTTGGGTATACGTACAAGTTTGAAAAATAAAACACCGCATATATGGAATCATCCCGCATTGCCATTTCAATTGGCGTGACTTTGGATCGATTCATCCGCAGCAACGAGAAACAATATCCTCAGTCTGTTGGTGAGTTTTCACAGTTGTTAAGGGACATTGCCCTGGCATCGAAAGTAGTGAACAGGGAGATCAACAAGGCGGGCCTGATTGATATCATGGGCGCTGCAGGAAACCAGAATACGGCAGGCGATGAACAACAAAAACTGGATGTGCTGGCGGATATCCGCTTCACCCGTGCCTTGTTCAAAGGCGGTGCAGCCTGTGCCATTATTTCAGAAGAAGCAGAAGGTATTGTCCAGCTCAATCCAGATGCGAAATACATCGTAGCCATTGACCCTTTGGATGGTTCCAGCAACATTGATGTCAATGTATCCATCGGTACAATTTTTTCTGTTTATAGAAGGAAATCAGTGGTTGGCACGGCCATTACCCAGGAAGATTGTTTGCAGCGCGGTTCAGCACAGGTTGCCGCAGGTTATATTTTATACGGATCTTCCACCATGTTGGTCTATACTACAGGACAGGGCGTAAATGGGTTTACGTATGAGGCAACATTGGGAGAGTATGTTTTGTCTCATCCCGATATGCACATCAAGGCCGAGGCCAACACCTATTCCATCAACGAAGGCATTTCAAAATCATTTGTCCAGCCAGGCATTCATGCCTACCTGAACCAATGCAAGGATCAACATTTTGCTGCCCGTTATATTGGCTCTTTGGTGGCAGACATTCACCGCAATTTGTTGAAAGGCGGAATCTACCTCTATCCTGCTACCATCCATCATCCTCAGGGGAAGCTCAGGTTGATGTTTGAAGCCAACAGCCTTGCTTTTGTTGTTGAGCAGGCGGGCGGAAAGGCTACTGATGGCGAAAAAAGAATACTTGACATAGAACCTACCCAAATACACCAAAAATCTCCACTGTTCATCGGCTCCCTCCAGATGGTGGAAATGCTGGAGGATTTTTTAGGCAAAGGGCATTAATCTTTTTGATAAATCTCAACAATTGCTGCAGGGGAACAGACGCTTATCCACTGAATATCAAAATAAAAAGATATTTTCACCGAAGCTTATCGTTGACCGGATTTTCGTAATTCCTTAAAAATTGCCAACAATCCCTAATCTTTAACACCATGAAGTCTAGCAGGATTGAAGTAATGCAGTTTTTGGCGCAGCAAATCGACAAGGAAATCGATGAATACTTGAAGGATATCGATACCAACTGGCAACCCTCCGATTTTTTGCCTGAAAGCAACCATCCTGATTTTGTAAAAGAAATCAAGGAAATCCAGGAACAATGCAAGGAACTCCCTTACGATTATATGGCTGTTTTGGTTGGCGATATCATTACAGAAGAAGCCTTGCCCACCTATGAAAGTTGGTTGATTGATATTGAAGGCATCAGCAAAGAGGAGCCCCAGGGCTGGAGCAAATGGATCAGAAGGTGGACGGCAGAAGAGAACCGCCATGGCGATCTCTTGAACAAATACATTTACCTCTCAGGGCGGGTGAACATGCAGCAAATGGAAATCACCACGCAACACCTGATTGCTGATGGGATGGAGATTGGTACAGCGCGGGATCCTTACCGCAATTTTGTGTATACCTCTTTTCAGGAACTGGCCACCAATATTTCTCACAGGAGAACCGCAACCATTGCCAAACAGCACGACAATGTGCAGCTTTCAAAAATTTGTGGTGTGATTGCGGCAGATGAAATGCGGCATGCCAAGGCTTACAAGAGCTTTGTTGCCAAAATATTTGAATTGGACCCCAGCGAAATGATGCTGGCTTTCGAAGACATGATGAGAAAGAAAATAGTCATGCCGGCCCATTTCATGCGCCAACAGGGCGAGAAAATTGGGCAGAGCTGGACCCATTTCAGTGATGCTGCCCAACGGCTGGGCGTTTACACCAGCATGGACTATGCCAATATCCTGGATTCCCTGATCAAGGAGTGGAATATCGGCAACATCTGTAAACTCACTGATGTTGCAGAAAAGGGAAGGGATTATCTGATGACCTTGCCCGAAAGGTTCAAAAAAATATCAGAGCGCGTTTCCATCAAAGCGCCGTTGGATTACAAGTTCAACTGGATTTATTCTTAACCATCTTGCCCCGGACAAATAAATCAAGGCGATTTTCAAGATTGGCTTAAGTTTGCCGTCATGCACGTATTTACCTACAGACGAAAAATCATCATTACCTGCCACAAATGGCTGGCTCCCTCTCTTGAAAAAGAAGTCATTGCACTTGGCTTTAACCCAGAACGTGTTTTTCAAACAGGCGTTGAGCTCATGGGCACCATGCAGGATTGTATTCGGTTGAACCTCCACCTGCGTTGTGCAAGCCAGGTCATGTATTCGCTCAAATCCTTCCTCTGCGAAGATCCTGACGAACTTCACCAAAACCTGGTGACCCTGCACTGGGAAAAGCTCATCCCGCCCAATGGCTATTTCTCAGTTACCAGCAATGTTTTTCATCCCAGCATCTCAACGAATCTTTTTGCCAACCTAAGGGTGAAGGATGCCATTGTTGACCGCATGCGCGATACCATCAGGCGTCGCCCCACAACCGGGTCCGATTTGTTGGGTGCAGTCATCTATCTCTACTGGAAAAACGATCAGGCAGAAATATTCATCGATACCTCAGGCGAAACCCTTGCCAAGCATGGCTATAGAAAGTTGCCCGGTCAGGCACCCATGTTGGAGGCCCTTGCTGCCGGCACCATTCTTTCCACCAAATGGGACCATGCCACACCCTTCATCAATCCGATGTGTGGCTCAGGAACACTGGCCATTGAAGCTGCGCTGATGGCCACCAAAAGAGCTCCAGGACTGCTGCGCAACAATTATGCCTTCATGCATCTTTTGGGCTATGAGACCGAAATGTATACCAGTGAAAGGATCAAGCTGGATGAGCAGGTTGTTGAGTTGCCCGGCATCAACATCATTGCCTCTGACATGAGTGAGCGGGCCATTGAGATTGCCAGGATCAATGCAGCAGCGGCAGGGGTAGACCACCTGATTGATTTTGAGGTCTGTGATTTTGAAGATACCACCATTCCCGAAGGAGAGGGTGTGGTGATGTTCAATCCTGAGTATGGAGAACGCTTGGGTGATGAGGTTGAGCTGAATGCTACCTATGCCAGGATCGGTGATTTTCTGAAGCAGCGATGTAAGGGTAAGACGGGCTATGTGTTTACAGGCAACCTGGATCTTGCAAAGGCCATTCGCCTGAAAACAAGCAGGCGCATTGAGTTCTTCAATGCCACCATTGATTGCAGGTTGCTGGAATTTGAATTGTATGCCGGCACAAAAAGAACCGACAAATGAAAAAGGCCTTCATCATCGCCCTGGGTGAAGAAGTGAACCATGTTGAAACCATCAATGGCGCAATGGTGCTCTACTCTGGCGTGGGAAAAATCAATGCCACAATTGGTGCGTATACACTGATCCAACAAGGCGCCACCGAAATCATCAATGTTGGTTCATGCGGTTCAAAACAACACAAGCTTGGTGAGATCATCAAAGTGGGAAAAGTATACCAGGACATTGATGGAACGCCCATCAGCCCCTATGGGCATACTCCATTTGAGGCCGAAAGCCATTGCATCACCCTGGATGAATCTTCTCCTTTTTCCTGTTTCACAACAGACTATTTTTTTGACCATGCCCAGCACAGCAAGTATGCTCCGGCCTATCTGGAGATGATTAAATCTTGCTCTGTTTTTGACATGGAACTCTATGCTATAGCCAAAACCTGCAAACTCCATGGAGTGGGAATTGCTTCCTACAAATGGGTTTCAGATGATGGCGATTTCAGCAAGTGGAAGGAAAACTGTGAAATCTCATCCCAAAAGGTCATCGAAATGCTATCTTGAGGTTGAATCAACCCAACTGCATCGCATGAAAAGGATGATATTTCTTTTGCTCCTTGTAGCCCAAACCACGGTCTTTTCTCAGGCCAAGCTCACCTACCATGCTGCTTCAACGTTGAAGATCCTGGGCAGGGCCTTCCCTCTTCAAACCACCTACAAACGCTTTCCCGATAGCCTTGAAATGCACCTGCGCAAACCCGTCTGGAGCCTCAGCAAGAACAGCGCTGGCATCGCTATTTATTTTGAAACCAATTCAACCCAGGTGGCTGCCAAATGGAAGACCGGTGGTGAAGTGAATTTTCAGCATGTTGCCGGTACACTGGTGAAGGGCGTTGATTTGTATGGGCTGGATGGCAACAAATGGTATTATGCCGGCATTGGCCGTCCATCCAACGGATCTCGCCATGAGTCATCCATCATCAAAGGCCTTGATGGTGCCATGCGCCAGTATGTTTTGTACCTGCCTTGTTATGACAATACGGATTCAGTGGAGATTGGCATTGATGAGCATGCCATCTTGCAAGTGCCTGCTGCACCGGTGATGGCTTCAGCCCGTCCCATTGTTTTTTATGGTACCAGCATCCTGCAGGGTGCTTCTGCCATGCGTCCGGGAATGGCCTATCCTGCAATACTTGAGCGAAGGTTGCAAAGAGAAACGATCAACCTTGGCTTCAGTGGCAACGGGCAGCTGGATTCCATGCTTGCTGTCATCATGTCTACCATTGATGCGGCCTGTTATGTGGTGGATTGTGGTCCTAACCTCAGTCCTGAAATGGCTGCAGCGCGCACGCTTCCTTTTCTGAAGCAACTCAAAAAACTGAAACCAAGTATACCAATCTTGTTGGTCTCCAACATTGACTATCCTCATGCAAGGTTCAATGCGGCAGTTGCCCAAAAAACAAAAGCAGTCAATGCACATTTTTTGGAGGCCTTCAATGCCATGAAGAAAGAAGGGTACAAGGGTATCTATTTTCTTCCTTCAACCGGATTGATTGGCGATGACGGAGAAGCCACTGTGGACGGTGTTCACATGACTGATCTTGGTTTTTTCCGCATAGCCAATGCCATTGAAAAGGAATTGAAGCAGATCTTGAGATGACCCGTCATCCGCGCAATGATAAAATTTTATTTGTTTTATCGCGAGATGGTCATGTCTTTTCCCAACTGCCATTTGTTGTTGTAATAGCCAGCCGCTTTAACCGCAGTTTCGCCTTTCTCCAGCATATCCAATGAGAAAATCATGAAGTCTGGAAATCCGCTTCCACCGGCAAAATACTGGTTGGCCTCTGCTGCCCGCATGCCTTTCAATCCTGTACCACCGATTAGGGCAATCGAGCTGAAACCATTGTTCTTGTTGGGCCAGAGGTGATAGCTCCCAAGATCAGCTCCCTTCAACGTATCTGCACCAACAACAGCAAAACCGCTGTTGATCTTGATGGGGCAATCACTCAATAACTTTCCAGCAACGGCATTGGTCGTCATGTTGCCAAAAAGAATGATGCCTCTTCCTGCATATTTCACTGAATCAAATTCATTGTCTGCAATGATATCAATCGCACCATTTCCACGGTAGTACCAGGTTTCTGCATCGTATTTGGCCTTGTTCAGCATCCAAGCATTTTCTTCTGCATTTCCTTTTGTTCCATACACAAAAACCATCTTGTGCTGGAAGGCTTCCTTGAATCCGCCATTCCTCATTTCCCCTTTTTCATTCGATGGAGCAATATTATTTTTTACCCACTTGTCTTCAAATTTCAACAAGACCAATGGTGCATTCTTGGCTGCAATGGTTGTGATGGATTGGCCGTCCAACTCAATGTTGACGGTGTCTCCAGCCTTGAAGTCTTTCAGGTCAAACTGCAACCTCTTGATGTTGCTGCTGGTTCCTTTGATGGATTTCAATTTCATGTCCCGCTTCAACATCACCTTGCTGAACTGGTACTGTTGGTTTTGCTGCAACAACTTGATCCAATGGTGTGTGGACGAAATGCCAACTGAGGCTGTGGTAAAATCTATTTCATTGACGGCATCACTTGTTGGAATGGTATGTTGTTTGAAGTATTCAAATATGGGAGGCCAGTCTACACTTTCGTTGCCGAACCAATGAGAGCCGCCGGGATATTCCTTGTAGCTAAAATCAGGATGGAATTCAGCCAATACTTTTCTCATTTGTCTTGCATAATCAACTGACACGGTCGGGTCGGCATCCCCATGGAAAATGTATACACCACCCGCCTTGTAGTTCTTGGCAAGGTTGATCACGTTGCCGGTATTGCTGGCCCTGATCAATAATTTTTTGGTATCTGTTGTTGCTTCTGTAGGAACCTTTCCATCATGAGACCCATATTCTGCAAGCGTTGGATAGCCTGCGCAAGGGGCAATCGCCGCCCAATTTCCTGCATAGGTGGCGCCCAGGTACCAGGTGCCATGTCCACCCATGGAATGCCCTGTAAGATAGACCCGTTGCGGGTCTGGGCTGAACCTGCTCTTGGCAATGTCCAATACTTCGAGTGCATCCATCCTGCCCCAATCTTCCCAATTGAACCCTCTTGGTCTTCTGTTGGTAGGCGCTACAACAGGGCCCTCTGCTTTGGGTGCATAAGCCCTCGCCTGTGAAATGGCTTCTACTTCCGCACCATGCACAGAGAGGAATAGCGATGGATTTTTTGTGGGTACTGTTTGTGGAGCAACTGCATAATACTGCACTGAACCATCAATCTTGCTGACAAAAGTATAGCTGGCATGTTCTCCTTGGTTGACAGCCGTGACAGGGATGGTGGTTGAATCAATGAGTTTGTTGCCATCATATAGGCTCAGCTGCATATCATAGGTTCCTTTGTTGATGGCATCTGGCACAGGAATGGTGATGGCCACTTTCCTGCTCAGCAATGCATGAATCGAAGGCAGGATGGAAACAGCAGTTTTGCCTGCCAGGCTGGTTTTGATGCTCAGGTTTTTGGCGTTGGTGGACGAAGTATTCAGTACCACGATGCCGCCCACCATTTCTCCTTTTGATTCATCTTTTACAAGGAAAGGAAGGGTGGGGTCTGTTTTCAATATCGACAATTGTTTGAGCGGAAACTCAAGCCTGGCGTTGATCATCGCGTACCTTCCCATTCCTGCAGACCTGATGTAAATTTCATTCACCCCTTTTTTCAACTGCACCGGAATGTTCATCCAGCCATACCTGTACATGTCTCCGGCATGTGGTGCGCCGTTCACATAGACCATCGAATGTCCTGTAGCAACAAGTACAGCGGTTTGGTTTTTGGGGGATGTATAGGTGAGGTAAAGGTATCCGCTGCCAAGGGCAGCACTCCTGAAATTTCCTGCGCTATCGGGTTTGATGGCGGTCCATTCAGCCTTCTTGCTTCCCCCGGCAAAAGAAAGAGATCCGCCAGCTGCTGGTTTTATACCCGCATTGTAGAGTTGGAAGGCAAGGCCATCACTGTACAAGGCCTCTCTGCCATACTGATGCACACTGCCAATGGCCAATCCTTCAGGGAAAAAATACTTTGTTTGTCCGTTCAGCGCAAGGGTGAAAAGACAACACAATACCATGAAACTGTTCGATATGAGCTTTTGCATAACATAAATATATCTGTTTTTCCTTTCTTATCTATCTTCGGGGCTCTATGAAATCTGTTCAAAACGAAGAGGGAATCCAAATCAACAAGTATATCAGCAATTCAGGTTTCTGTTCCCGCCGGGAAGCAGAAAAACTGATTGAACAGGCCCGTGTGACCATCAACGATGAAATGGTGCTTTTGACTGCCCGTGTTTTTCCGGGAGATGTTGTGGCCATTGATGGAGAGAAAATCAAGAACAAGCAAAAGCCGATTTATATCGCCCTCAACAAACCGGTTGGAGTCACTTCCACCACGGATGAAACGGACAAGAGCAATATCATCCGTTTCATGAACCATCCAAAACGCATTTTCCCTGTAGGCCGTCTGGACAAGGACTCAGAAGGATTGATTTTACTTACGAATGATGGCGATATTGTCAACAAGATTTTGCGTGCTGGCAACAACAACGAAAAAGAATATGTGGTTTCCGTTGACAAGGAACTCACAACAGAAATGATCCGTCAAATGGGCAATGGTGTCAAAATTTTGGGAGAACGCACCAAGCCCTGTTACATCAGGCAAGAAGCACCAAGAAGATTTCGCATCATCCTGAAACAAGGACTGAACAGGCAGATCAGGAGAATGTGTGCAGAGTTTGGCTACAAGGTAAAAGACCTCAAGCGCATCCGGATTATGCACATTCAGTTGGGCAACCTGGCAGTTGGCAAATGGAGATACCTGACTCCTGCAGAGATCGAACAGTTGGATCGATTGCTGGAAAAGGCTTACAACTGAGTTTTGTTTTAGGACAAAAAAATCACCGCAAAATCGTCACGTATCCTGCAATTTTCTTTCTTCCATTCTTTGGGTCAATGACGAAATAATAGGTCCCTGCAGGAACTGCCTGACCTTTGTAGGTGCCGTTCCAGGGTTCAACATATCCTGTGTTCCTGAACAGCAGCTGACCTGTTGCTGAATAAATTTCCACCACACACCCTTCATACTGATCGAGGTATTTGATTTCCCATGTATCGTTGATACCATCGCCATTGGGCGTGAAGGTGTTGGGTGGTTTAGGCATGGCCAGTGATACGATGAAGAGGGTATCATGGCTGATGCAGGCGCCTCTTCCTTTTACGGCGAGGTAGTAGTAAGTATCTTCTTTTGGTTTGATGATGGTGGGTTGCAGGATGGTGGTATCGTTGAGGTAGATGGACGGTGTCCAGGTATAGGAGATGATGCGGCCTGTTGCAGTGGCTTGTGTTTTTTTCTGTCCATCATCAAGGACGAAGAGGTCTGGCCCTGCAGAGATCACCGGATAAGCAAATACTTCGATTTGTTTTTTGATGGTATCGGTATAACATCCCAGGTCTGTTTGTGCAAAGAAGGTGATGGTGTTGATGGAGGCAGTGCTGTAGCGGTGTACAGGGTTTTGTAAACTTGCTGTAGCCCCATCACCGAAGTTCCAGAACCATTTGTTGAAGGCGCCATTTTTTGTTTTGCTGCTGTCTTTTCCATTGAGCAGGTCTCCCAGACAGAGGGAGTCTTCAGAAGCGAAGCCTGCCTTGGGTTGCTCGTATACAGTAACCAATTGTTGCGCCAGGGAGTCTTTGCAGTTGTTGTTGCTGGTAACGATGAGCTGCACATTATAAGGTCCTGTTGCGCTATAATTGTGGAGGCCATTTTTTACCACAGAAGGATTGCTGTTGCGTGGATTGCCGAAGTTCCATCGGTAGGTCAGTAGGTTATCGGTACCATCCGGGATGGTGGTAGTATTGTTGAACAGGGCCCTTCCTTCGGGCAAACATACATTGGGAAGATCGAAGGCTGGCCTTGGCAGGGCAAACACATCAAGGGGGATGGTTTTGGCCGGGCTGACACAACCACTATCCGAAGTAACAACAAGGGATACGTTGTATTTTCCATACACGGCAAAGGCATGCGGTACAGGATTACCAGTGAGGGCATTGACAGGTGCTGTTGCATCCCCGAAGTTCCATGCCCACTTGGCCAGTTTACCCACTGCTGTGGTGGCCGTGCTGGTAAAGCTGATGGGGTTCTTCTCACAGTTGAGGGTTGATATGGTAAAGTCTGCTGTGGGCAAGGGCCATACGGTGATGTTGCGGGAAGCGGAGTCTTTGCAAACGCTTGCTGACGAACTGTAAACATATTTAATCGCATGTGTTCCCACACCTGCAACGGCCGGATCAAACAAGCCGGTACTGTTGACCCCTTTACCGGTAAAGACAAATGTTCCCGGCACAAGGGGATCAAAGGATGTTTGCGTGATCTGCCTTGGCACAGCATCAAGACAGATGCCCGGCATGGGAGTAAAACCTACCCTGGGGCTGGCATTGACGGTGATTGTTTTGGTGATGGCCTTGCTGCAGGAGGAAGCACTTCCGGAGAAGGCCCTGAGGGTTATGCCAAATGATTTTGTAAGAGGCGATTGGAAGTCGGCATACCGGAAGGCATAGACCTTGCCAACGAAAGGGTTCTCATCAATGGTTTTCAATGCAGGATTGTTGAGGTCCCAGTAGATCTCCAGTCTTGTAACGTTATCAAAATCAATGGTAGAGCGGTTGACGATTCTTACGGAGTCGTTGCCACAGAGCGAGTCTGGTGCAAGGATATCAAAGGCCGGCGTTGGGTTGGTACCAAAAACTTTAAACGATTGGCTGATAGAATCGCTGCAACCCCTTGACTCAACAAGAAGCTTCACCAGGTATTGTCCTGTGGCATTGTACTTTATGGAAGGATCTTTTTCTGTTGTATTGGCCAGTGTATACGTTGGGCCATTGGCAACAGGCGGATTGCCTGTGTTAAAGCTCCACTTGTATGTAAACCCACTAAAGCCATCCGGGCTTTTGGTGCTGTCAATGAATTTTGCTTTTGCATCGTCCAGACAAACTTCTGGTATGATAAAACCCGGAACGGGCAAGGGGTTCACGACAAAGCTGTTGAGCCTGAAGGTATCACTGACGCAACCCGTTTGAGACTCTGCCACGAGCCTTACATTTTTGGCCCCGAAGCTTGCATAAGGACTGACCTGATCAACGTTGTTTGTATACTCCTTGAACCCTGCACCATTATCGAGGTTCCATCTCCACTTTACAATTGTGCCGGATTGGATGGTGGAAGCGTCTTTGAAAGTGATATTGGTATTGATACAAGTGATGCTCGGCACAGTATAAGCGGGCAGTGGCTTGGATGACAACTTAACTGTTTTTATTACATCATCAGAGAAGCATCCGCGTGCGGAACCCACCTTGAGGGTAACGGGGACATCACCAGCAAGTCCGAGTACCACTGGTGGAATCAGTGCACTGTTGGTATCAAGTTTTTTCCCATTGCCAAAATCCCATACCCAACGCACACCGGCATTGGCAGGCGTTGTGAAGGACACGCCATCTTGCTGACATCCATTGGTGGAGAACTGAAAATCGGCAAGCGGCTGATCGATGAAGAGCCGGATGCTGTCAGTTGCAGTCCCACACCCCGCACCGGAAGTAGTGATGGTATAGAGCCCTGTATCCTTGGCCTGGTAGGGATTGATGATCAGCATGGAACTGTCACTGCTGAATCCATTGGGCCCCGTCCAGCGATAGGTGTCTGCGCTGAAATTTTTAGCATTGATCCTGGCATTGCTCCTGTTGCAAAGCGTGATGCTATCACTCAATTCTTTGGTTGAATCTTCCTGGTTCTTGAGCACAATGGTATTGCTGCTGAAATCTGAGAAGAAGCCATACCGGGTGGTGCCTGTGGGGCTTCCATGGATGATGCCAACATGGAATTTACCGTTGGGGTTTTCCACCGTCACTGTCTGTCCTGCACCGGCCACATTTGTAGGTATGGTAATCCTTGATGCCATCCATTTTCCTCCTGATCCGGGGATGGCTTGAAATTGTGATGCACCAATCAGTGCTCCCGATCCATTCAACTTGAAATCATTGATGATGTCTGATGGTGAAATGACATTCACATAAAATGCATCTGTTGAGGTTGCCCTTGTAACATTCACAGATGTGGAGCCTGTACACCTGATGGGTGGGATGACGGCGCCTCCCAC
>JBIPNK010000133.1:0-2683 GCA_044373365.1 Chitinophagaceae bacterium | reverse complement strand
CAAAACCCGTGATGTGGAATACATGGGTTGGCTTATCGGATTCTATATAACAAGAAACATCCGTCAGTTTGCCGGTATAATATTCCCCCACATTGATGGTGCCAACAGAGAGCCCATTGACTTTGATGGTTGTTGCATTGCTGGTTGCGTACACATAATAGTGATCAGGAGTAATGTTCAGGTATCCTTTGACAACGATGAACTCGTTTCCTGCAAGATCATCCGGCAACAATTGGTCACCCGCTGTGTCAGAACAGCTTTGGCCGGGCAGAGCAATGGAGTCATCTTTTGTGGATATGGCAATGGGCTTGTTTGAAATCACGGTTGTTCCACCGGGTTTCAAAGATCCTACATTGCTTGTTGAGCTACACACATAGGTCTCTCCTCGGTTCAGTACGATGGTAAAAGGCCCGGCCCTTCCAATCAGTGCATTTTTGGGGCTGATGGTGATGTTCGTATTGTCTTCAGTGGCAACAATGATGAAATCTGTTGTATAGGTTGTATTTGGCGCTGTTCTGTTGTTGAAATCCATCTGTAAAGGGATGGTGAACTTTTTTCCCAAGGCATTCTTGCCTTTTAGGGCATAGATATCACCATTGTTGTTATGGGCAATGTCATAATAACAGGCAATGGGAACAGTTGCCGTGATCAACAGGCCTTTTTGATATACAGTGTTGGGTAGCCCATTTTCAATGATTCCAATAAATGGGGTGAGGTCTACAGACTGGGAACTGTTCGCGGCAATGTTTATTGAAATGGGTATGAACCCGGCATTGGCGGGGATAGAAATTGTTACGGTTGCGGCAAGTTTGGAGGCGGCCATCCTCAGGAAAATCGGCCTGTCTCCATGGGCCTGTTGCAGGTCGGGTGCTGCAAACCAGAACTGGGTATCTGCCTGTGAATAGCCCCTGATGGTGCCAATACAGAGCATGACTGTTATGATGATTTTACCTGAGAACTTCATATTCGGAAAAGTAAGATACATTAAGATTTGATTTTTATGGTTTTTCGAGTGATTTCATTAACTTGTTCTCCCAATAACCAAAGCAACATGAGTATTTACCAAAATGCTTTCTTTCAAAGACTGCGCAGATTGATAGTGGTTTTTTTGCTTTCATCAACCATTTCTTCTGTCAGTGCCCAAAATGAATCGCCGATTGGCCGTTGGGATCTGATGGTGGATTTAGGTGATAAGTTGGTTCCTTCCTGGCTGGAGGTAAAGCTTTCCGGTATCAAGACCCTTGTTGGTTATTTTGTTGCCGAAGGGGGCAGTGCAAGGCCCATATCCAAAGTGAATTTTGTTGATGGTAAAATCAGCTTCAGCATACCTCCACAATGGGAAGATACCGATAAGGACATGGTTTTTGAAGCAGTCCTTAAGGGCGATAAATTAACTGGAACCATCGTAAGTAGCAGGGGACAGCGACAAACGCTTACCGGAGAAAGGGCTCCTTTGCTCATAAGAACATCGGCTGTGGCCTGGGGTGAGCCCATCAAAATTTTTAACGGATTAAACCTTGATGGTTGGCATGCGTCTAAAAAGAAAAACCAGTGGGTTGCTGAAAACGGTATTTTGAAAAGCCCCCAATCAGGCGCCAATATCATCACCGATCAAAAATTCAATGATTTTACATTGCATATTGAGTTCAGGTATCCAGAAGGCAGCAACAGTGGTGTTTACCTGAGGGGTAGGTATGAGATACAAGTTGAAGACAACAGGGGCCAGGAACCCTCCTCAACCTTTTTCGGAGGCATTTACGGGTTCATCACACCCAATGAGATGGCTGCAAAAGCACCAGGAGAGTGGCAGACCTACGATATAACGCTTGTTGGAAGAAGGGTAACAGTTGTGGCGAATGGCAAAAAAATCATCACCGACCAGATCATTCCAGGCATCACAGGTGGGGCCTTGGACAGCAAAGAAGGTGAACCAGGACCCATCATGTTACAGGGTGATCATGGACCCATTGAATACAGGAATATCATTATTACACCTGCGAAATAATATTAACGTCAATTTGCTGAAATGCTGATACGTAAACTTTTTGTTGTTCTGGTTTTTGCCTTTTCAATTACATCGATAAAAGGGCAGACCAATGTTACAGTAAGTGATTATTGCCCGGGTACCTCCAGGGACTTTTCTACTTCCTTTGGAACACTCGCACCCGGAGTTACCTTTACCTGGACGGTTGCAGCAGCTACCAATGTAAAAAACCATACCCCCCAACCAACGGCTTCGCCTACGGTAACCCAAAACATAGGGTTGGTAAACTCTGCTGGTAATGGGCGATTAGTCTTACGCGTAACTGCATCTGATGCAAAAATTTACAATCTAACCATTGATATTCTCGCACTTCCCTTCATTAACAATAAAAGTACCTGGAGTAGTTATGCCAACGCATGCGGCAGCATTAATTTTAATGTAGGCGTTAGTGGAGCGTTGCAATCAACCGGAGGATTCAGCTGGATCAGAAATACAATATGGGCCAGCCCGGAAGCAAGAGGCAACTCTCTTAACATCACAGACAATATTATTGATACCACTGGGTCTGTCGTTAATATTCCTTTTTTCATCACCATGTATTCAGCCATTGGATGCCTTGTGCAGGATACCTTGACGTATAAAATAAATCCTACGCCAGTCATTACTGAATTCAATATATATGACACCATTTGCAGTGAT
>JBIPNK010000047.1:0-22730 GCA_044373365.1 Chitinophagaceae bacterium | reverse complement strand
AGTGGTGAAACGGGAACATTGGAATACAAATGGCAATCATCGACAACCAGCAGCAGTGCAGGTTTTGCAGATATTTCTTCAAGTAACGCTGCAACCTATGATGCAGGTGCATTAACCGTTACCACTTGGTTCAAGCGATTGGCAAGGGTAACGTGTTCTGCAGACTGGACAGGAGCAGCAGAGAGCAATGTGTTGGAAGTAACTGTGATCAACTGTTTGGTGTCAGCAGGCATTACCAACAATACAGGCGTCACGGAACTTACCTGCACAAAGCCGACCATTAGCGTAACTGCTACCGGAGGTGTAAGTTATAGCTGGAGTGGTGGACTTGGTAGCAGTGCAGATGCTTCGATTACAGCGCCAGGTACTTATACTGTTACGGCAACTGCTGCCAATGGATGTACAGATACAGAAAGCATTGTGATCACTCAATCAGGTCCTCTGACAGGAAGTACACCATCGGTAAGCATTGCATCTTCAGATGACGACAACACCATTTGTGCAGGCACATCAGTAACCTTTACGGCAACCCCAACGAACGGTGGAGTAACACCATCCTATCAATGGAAGCTGAATGATGTAAATGTGGGATCAAACACATCGACTTACGCTACAGCCTCACTTGCCAGTAGCGATGTTGTAAAAGTTGTGATGACCAGTTCACTTGCTTGCGTAACATCTGCAAGTGCTACATCTGCAACGATTACTACAACTGTTGACCCTAACCTCACACCATCGGTAAGCATTGCATCTTCAGATGCGGATAATGAAATCTGTGGAGGCACATCAGTAACCTTTACGGCAACCCCAACCAATGGTGGAGTAACACCATCCTATCAATGGAAGCTGAATGATGTGAATGTGGGATCCAACTTATCGACTTACGTTACGACGTCACTTGCCAGTAGCGATGTTGTAAAAGTTGTGATGACCAGTTCACTTGCTTGCGTAACATCTGCAAGTGCTACATCTAAAACGATTATAACAACTGTTAACCCTAACCTCACACCATCGGTAAGCATTGCATCATCAGATGCGGATAATGTTATCTGTGCAGGCACCTCAGTAACCTTTACGGCAACTCCAACGAATGGTGGAGTAACACCAGCTTATCAATGGAAGCTGAATGATGTAAATGTAGGATCAAACGCATCGACTTACGCTACCGCGGCACTTACCAGTAGCGATGTTGTAAAAGTTGTGATGACCAGTTCAGAGACTTGTATTACTGGTTCAACGGCAACCTCAACCACAGTCGCTACAACGGTGAATTCTATACTTACCCCATCCGTTACCATCACATCAAGTGATGCTGATAACACAATCATTTTAGGAACCGAAGTGTTGTTTACTGCCAACCCAACAAATGGCGGAGTTACACCGACATATCAGTGGACAGTCAATGATGTCAATGTGGGATTAAATGCACCGACCTTCTCAACCAAGACACTTGCTAACAATGATGTGGTAAAAGTAGTGATGACAAGTGCAGCAACTTGTGTAACTACAATTTCTGCCAGCAGTTCAATCAAAATGAAAGTGAACACGCCTCCATCTGGCTTAAAATACACACCCAATAAGGTGGTGCTTACCAAGGGAAAAGCAATGACGCCTACATTGCCCACGTATCTTGGTGATGCTGTGACAAGCTTCAGCATCAGCGGCGCACTTCCTGCAGGCTTGAGCTTTAATTTGGTTACTGGAGAAATCAGTGGAACGCCCACAGGTATACAGGTAGCTCCTGTTGAATACATCATTACGGCAACAAACATTGCTGGTAGTACAACTACAACGTTTATACTGACCATTAATGATGTACCTCCAGTAATCGCTTACTCACCATCGAATGTAGTAGCGACAAAGGGCACTGCGATTGCTGTTGCCAACCCTGTATCGACCGGCGGTGCAGTGGTGAGCTATAGCATTGCTCCGACCCTTCCAAGTGGCATGAATTTCAACACGACCTCAGGCCAGATCAGCGGAGCACCAACTGTGTTGCAAACGACTGCGGTATTGTATACAATCACTGCTACAAACAGCGGCGGCACTGCAACTGCTGCGTTCAGTATTACAGTAAATGATATTCCACCGACTAGTTTGTTGTATACACCTGCCACGCAGCGTGCTACAATCAATACAGCCATCACGACCATGACACCTTCAAATCAGGGTGGTGCGGTAGTGAGATACAGCATCAGTCCTGCGCTTCCTGCGGGACTCTCGATGAATACGAGTAGTGGCTTGATCAGTGGAACGCTCATCGTGCAGTTGAGTGGAACTGTGGAGTACACCATCACAGCTACGAACAGCGGCGGAAGTACAACAGCAAAAGTTACGATTATATACAATACAGCACCAAGTGGTCTGACACTCAGCAAAACCAATGTGTATGAGACCAACCTTGTTGGAGATTTGGTGGCCACCATGGGAACTGTGGACATTGATCTTGGAGATACACATGCGTACAGCTTGGTTGCTGGTGCGGGAAGCGCAGACAACAGGGCCTTCACGATTAGCGGAAACAGGCTGCTGGCCGCACAGGTATTTGACTTCCAGGCGCAAAATTCGTTCAACATCAGGCTGCGCACAACCGATAATGGGGGGCTCTCATTTGATAGGATGGTGACAATCTATATCAGTGAACTGCCACAAGTTACAGGGCAGAGTTCTTTTCAATACAACAATACAATCAGTAACACTCCAATTATCAGTAAGGGTTATTCAAGTCAACTCAATATAGCAGGAGTTGGAATTGCAAGTGTAAGCTGGAGTCCTGCTTTAGGATTGAGCGCCACCAATGTCCTGAACCCAGTTGCCAAACCTTCGGTTACTACAACGTATAGTGTGACGATCACAAACAGTTTTGGAAGTGTAATAACACTAAAAATAACTGTAGAGGTGAAGGATGATTACCTGGTTACTCCAAACAATATCCTGACACCGAACAGAGATGGATACAATGATTACTGGACAATCCAGAACATTGAAAGTTATCCTGATAATGAGATCCTGGTCTATGACCGCAACGGAAGAATCCTGCATAAAGCCACGGCTTACAACAACCGTTGGGAAGGTACATCAAACGGCAAGCCCTTGGCTACCGGCACCTACTATTATATCATCAGGTTCAGGAATAATCCAAAGGCTGTAATCAAAGGTTTCATCAGTATCGTTAACCAGTAACCATCCAACACAAAAATGATCATGCAAAACAGAATAGTTAAGATGAGCAGATATACATTATTACTACTTTTTTTTATTGTTGCCGTACAAACCATCAGCGCTCAGATCAATCCGAGTCCGAGCCAGTATTTTTATAACAAACTTTTTCAGAATGTGGCTGCCACTGGGATGGAGAAGGGAGCAAGGATAGACGGATCTTTCAGGAACATGACACCCAATACCTTTGTCGGTAGTCCTGTGAACACGATGGTGTCTCTTCAAGGAGCCGTGGGTACCAAGTCGGGGCTGGGTATACAGTTTCAGAATGAGCGAGCGGGCCTGCTGGGGAAAAGCAGGTTGATTGGCAGTTATGCCATCGACCTGAGCCAGGGTGATACGCGCATCAGACTGGGTGTTGGAATAGGCATGATGATGACCAGGATAGTTACCGGGAATGGCGTTGTATTAAGAGGTGATGCGAACGATCCTATGATTGCCGTTTTCAACAGTGCCAAGGTGAGAATTGATGGGAGTGTAGGCGGACTAATTGAAACCAAAGGTTGGGAAATTTTGGCATCAATCCCCAGCTTGGGGATGATCCAGGAGTTCAGAGGATTCAATGCGATAGATTATACATTGGCCAATGCGATGGTGAGCAGGAAGATTAGCATTTCTTCAGATGAAGAAGGCGGGATAAGTTTCCAACCTATGTTGGGGTACAGTATGCTTGGTGGTGTAAAGGATGTGTTGGACTTGGGTGCTAAGTTAAATTACAGGAATCAGTTGCAGTTTATGGCGCTTTACCACAGCAACAATGAAGTTGCATTTGGCGTCGGTATCCCGTTCAAGGACAAACTGGCCTTTAATTTCACCTACAATACTGGGAAAGTGTACAACAAGAATTACATGAATGTTGGAGGTACGATTGAAGCCCATGTGATGTACAGGTTCTGATCTATGTTGCTGTAGGGGGGAGTCAAATCAAGACATCATTTCATTCAATCTTAGCCAAATGGCTTTTCAATTGAAATACTTTGTTTTGAGAAAAAGTATGGACGGTCATCCCCTACGTACAAACAATCTTCCAACCTGATGCCAATGCGGCCTTGTAGGCTTCGATGGTGATATCGCTTGACTTTTGCATCATCCAGTGTATAATATTTTGTTTTATATCTTTCACTGTCAGCAGCAGTTGTCAAGGATTCCTTGACAACTGAAATAGCGAATAAGCCCCTCTTTTTGAAAAAGTTAGAAATATCGAGATTATTGTTTTGCTTGGTTTGTCAGAAAAGTGACGTGATTTGCTTTTTGGTTGATCCGAAAGCAAAATGGAAATAGTTTTTTCTTAATAGAAGGCCAAATCTGCCAAATCCAACCCTAAATTATTCGAAATCAAACCCCTACGGACTACCAAACGCGAACTTTGGTCAACTTTCAACGGTTGACCGATTTTTTTGCCCCTGAGATCTTCTACATATCCCTTTTTTGATATATCTGGTAAATGAATTACTTATTTCGGCTTCCTTTACAAATCCTCAACTTAAAATTTCAAATGCAGAGAAGGTGAGGGTTTCTAAATGTGCTAACTAAATGGAAGAAGAAAATATCCGGCTAAAAAATGATAGGATTGGTCAAGCAAAAGCATAATATGTACTTATATCGAACATTTGTCTATTTTTTAGTATGTCGAGACAGCTGATCCTCCCGAAAAAATGGAGACTCAGGGAAAATTTATATTCACAATCTGTGAATTAAACTTTTGATCCGCACTTCTAATTAATTTTTATGTTTCAATATGTATTCTGATGGTGACACTTTATAAAATGCTTTAAACCATTTAGAAAAATATTGGGGATTAGAATGACCAACTGTATATGCGACTTCCGATATATTCATATTTGATGAAATCAGAAGATGGGCTGCTTTTTTCAGCCTTATTGAATCAACAAAATCTTTTCCGGTTGTACCTGTAATCGCTTTAATTTTTCTAAAAAAAGTTGAACGACTCATGGCAAATATTTGAGCCAGTGAGTTTATATTTAAATCAGGTTCGTCGATATGCTCATCAACATATTTAAGCAACTTTTCTAGGAATTCAGCATCTCTGCTGTTGGTAGTAATTTCATTTGGATTATGGTATGTGTTATTTATAAAAAGCTGCCTTAATTTTTCTCTTGATTCAATTAAATTCTTAATGGACAGGTCTAATAAGTTTATATTAAAAGGCTTGGGGAAAAAATGATCAGCGCCTATTTCTATACCCCTGAACTGACTTTCGGAATCTCCTCTGGCGGTTAATAGGATAATGGGAATATGAGAAGTGTTTACATCGTTTTTAAGGTCACGGCAGAGCTCAAAGCCATCTTTTAATGGCATAATGATATCGCTAATGATTACATCAGGTTGAAATTGAATTGCCATTTCAATGCCAATTTTTCCATTTGATGCCACGAGTACATTGTATTTTTCGGACAGGTATTGACTTATTTTGTCCACTAATTCTTTGTTATCATCAACATAAAGGATAGTGAATTTTGATGGGTCTACATTTTCTTCATTATTGTTTAGCGAGGGTGTTGTTTCATCACTTATACTATTTTCAATACTGCTTAAGACTGAAGTATAGCCTGTATCCCAAAACCCTCTGTCTGCTCTCTCTTCATTGGAATAGACATTGTCCTGCATGGGTAAGCTTATTGTAAATGTTGAACCTATTCCTGGCTCACTTGATATTGAAATGGTTCCTTTGTGCAGTTCTATAAGATTTTTTGTAAGGGATAAGCCTACGCCAAATCCCTTTTCATATGATTCACTATTGCCTGCAACATGATAGAATTGGTTAAAAATTTTCGATATATTTTCTTTTTCGATACCAATGCCGTCATCGCTGACATTTATATAAAGAAATTCATTGTTGTTGGAACGAGTGGTTGATACTTCAATCGTACCGCCGCTTTTCGTGTATTTTATAGCATTTGAAATCAGGTTATTAAAAGCTTTTACAAGTACATTTGCGTCATACCAAATAATAATATCAGATTCAAAACCGGTAAATATCAATTTAATTTTTTGTCGATCAGCAAGAGGTTCAAATGTAATTATAATATTTTTCAGAAACTCAATAATATTATCTTTTCTGATATTAATCTGATAATCCCCACTTTCAATTTTTTGAATTTCCAATAATTCATTGGTGAGGTTTAGCATGTGACTAATATTTTTTTCAATGCTTCCTACCTCTTTTTCCTGTTCTTTATTTATTTTAAAATGTTCAATAAGCTTTTCAACAGAACACATAATTAGCGTAAGGGGTGTTCTGATTTCATGTGAAATATTAATAAAAAATTGAATTTTAGCCTGATTTACTTTTTCAATTTTTTCGTGGCATTCTTTTTCTAATAGTTCTGCATGTTTTTTTTGTACTCGTTTTTTTGTAATCGATGATACAAAAAATATTAAAATAAAAAGGATAAAAGAATAAAGTAAAAATGCCGGAAAGGTTTGCCAAAAAGATGCCTGTATTTCTAAAGGGATAGCAGTAAAATTAGTATTCCATACACCATCATGGTTGGAAGCTTTTACTTTAAAGATGTAATTGCCTTTCTCCAAATTTGCATATTCTGCATTTCGATTTACGGATGTGCAATAAATCCAATCTTTGTCGTATCCTTCGAGCATGTATGCATATTTACACTTCGATGGATTGATATAATTGAAAGAAATAAAAGAGAATTTCAAATTGTTACTGGAATGTGGCAACAAAAGTTTTTTTGTTTTTTCTATTCCTTTTATTTCGTTAGCGTTTATTCCATTTATAAAAATATTTTGAATGAAAACGGGTTCAGTAATACTATCTGTGTTCATGTGTTCAGGAGAAAATTGAGAAACACCATTTATGCCACCAAAGTATAATATACTATTATTATCAACATAGGAAGCGTGTTCTGCAAATTCATAATCCTGGATACCGTCGTTAATATCATAATTAATTATATCATGTGAAAATTTATTAAATTTTACTAATCCTCTATTTGTTCCAAGCCAAATATTCCTTTTTTTATCACTTTGTATAGACTGAATCATATTGCTGGGTAACCCATTCTGGGTAGTGTAAATACCCATATCTGAAAAATCACCCTTTTTATTGATTCTAAAATGAACCAGTCCATTTCTTGTGCCAATCCAATAATTGTTATCATTATCTATATAAATGTCAGAAATGTATTTACTGATTGAATAGTCTTTATACATTTTATTGAAGGAAACAAATCTTGATATATTATCTTTTGAATCCAATTCTGCTTTAACGAGCCCGTTCATTTCTGTACCAATCCAAATGCAATTCTGGGCTTGATCATACTTGACACAACGTATTGTATTTTGTGATTTAAGGTCAATTAATAGTTTATCATTATAAGTAACAACCTGCGATAACTTAAAATCATCACTCAACACAAAACTCAATAACTTGTTACTGGTGCCAATCCAGTATTTATTGGATTTCTTACAAATTGAAAAAACAACACCTTCTACCTTATTATCAAATAAAATTTTATCTGTTTTAATTTTATTTATATCGTGCGTAATCAGATATAACCCATCTGAAGTGCCTGCTAAATAATGGTTTTGATCAACTTCAGATAATGAAAAAATAGAGAGATTATTCAGTAAATATTTTATAATCTTTTCTTTTTCTCTATCGTAAATAAACAAACCTTCAAAAAGAGTTCCAAACCATAACCTATTATACCGGTCATTGCTGATTGACCTTGAATAATTATTAAGCGAACTATTCGATGAATTACTCAGCTCATTCAAAAATTGATAATTTTTGAATTTGATGCCGGAAGAATTATAAAAAAAGATACCTCTTCCCAAAGATCCTAACCATAGCGTGTTATCTCGTGATTTATAGATGCTTCTGATTCTTTTACTTGGTATTTCGAATTCATCGAAAGTGATTGGAACAAATGTATTTCTCTCCAACTTCTCTTTTGGAATAGCAATAACGCCATCGCTTCTGGATATAATCCATAATTTGCTTTTTTCATCCTGAATTATATCTGTAATCCTTGAAAAAAAAGCTTTTGTTTTCTGTGGATATATCTTAATTGTTGAATAGTTTCCTTTGGACTCTTTTAATTGATAGAGACCATGTTTTGCTGTTCCAGCCCAAAAATTTGAAAAGCTATCTTTATAAAGCGTTGTTACTTCAATTGGATTTTTAGAGTCAAGGACAATTTCATCAATTACCAAAAGCTTTTTATCAATAATTTTTGATACAATAACATGATTATTGGCAATAAGCAGGTAGTTATTTTGTTGATCTTTTTGATAAACTCGAATTCCTTCTAATTTTAAACTTGCTTGTAATTTGTAATTATCAATCGTATTACAAATATTTTTTGCACTGATGTCTGTGAAAAGCTGCTTGCCTGGATTGAATTTCCAAATCCCATCATTGCTGCTCATTAGAATATTGCTATCTATCAATTTCATTGAAAGTATTGTTTGCTTAAAAACACTTTCTTTTTTACTATATTTATTGAGGTTGTAAAATATTTCTGTAACTGGGTTAAAGACAGTAATACCTTCAATGGTTGCAATCCATATATTTCCTGCAGAATCCTGCAATATGGATTGTATTGTATTTCCACACAGGTCATTGTAAGAATCACCCCTATAATAGCTTTTGAAAGTAAAACCATCATATCTATTCAGACCATAATGGGTGCCAAACCACATGTATCCATCTTTGTCTTGAAAAATCGCCAAAACACCATTTTGAGAAAGCCCTTGTTTATTGTCAATTTTCTTAAACACTACCTTTGTTTGGCTTAACCCTTGATAGTTGTTTAGAAAAAAAATAAGAATCAATAAATAATAAATACGATGCATCCTGACTATTTGAAACTAATTTTAATTATTTATATGTATTTAGTCCTTTAAATGTACAAAACTTGATATATATATGTTTTTTTAAAAATTTTGTCTAAGAAGCTGCCATATTTGAGCTCTACTCCCTTAAACCACCATGAATACCTGTTTTTTTCCTAAAGTGCCAATATCTGCCCTTCACATTTCTCATTTTATCCAGATTGGCCCTAATCTTAAATACCGGCCTCCCACAGAAACATTTCAATAATAGATCTCACGTTGATTTTCGGCTATAATACTTGAAATATGCATGTCTGGGAACATGATTTTCCAATTTAGAGGCTGATTTTTAAAATATGACACAAAATCACCCGTTTTTGAATCTTTTTTGACAGCTCTGAGGCTAAATAGACCTTTACTTTCGATATGTAAACGATTGAACCATGTCGAAAATGTACAAATTTGTAGTCTGCTTACCCTTTATTCTATCTATCACCGGGGGCTGTTTTTATGCTTACCCCCCATCTAATCCTATTGATTGTGTTATTTATTCTGAAAAGACATCTTTTGTTTCAAAAATCTCCTTAAAAAAAGGTGAAAAAGGACAACAGTACTATGAAATCTCAATCATTAATCGTGGCAAGGAGCTTGACAAAGTTGATTCTATAGAAATCACTTTACATCCTGAAGGGAAAATTGATCAGGAGTTGCCATTGATGTTTGGAGGTACCTGTATGGGGAGAACTCCTTTAAAACAATCAAATTCATTGGATAATCAGAGTGAATCTGGTATGTATCTAATGACAAAGTACAAAGAGAATAGATATGGACTTGTTGGAGTGCTGACCTGGAATATTTTCAGGCCAAACATATATAGCAAAGGAAAAGACATTGTTATTAAGGCATTTGGCGAAAAAAAGCCTGTAAAACCCGGAGAATCAATCTTATTTGAAAAAATCATCGAAATCAAAAATGAATCTTGGCAAGATATACTGTTTTCATATGGGGAAGAAATAGCTAATGAGCATAAAATTAAAGCCAAAGAATCCCTTCAATTGAAGGGCTGGTCAACCTGGGATTATTATGGAAGAGTATACGACACAAAAGATGTCATTAAGAATATAGATCAGATTGATGCAGATGGTTTAAAAGTAAATATCATTCAAATCGATGGAGGCTGGTGGACGGCAAGAGGGGATTATTTGAGTGTTCGTAAAGATTTGCAGGGAGGGATGAAAGCGATAGCAGATTATGCAAAATCCAAAGGATATAGAGCGGGAATCCATCTCGATGGTTTTAGGGCAGACAAGACTTCCAATTTATACAAAGAACATCCTGATTGGTTTTTGAAAGATCAGGATGGAGAAACAATCTGTCAGTCCATAGACAGGAAGGATACCTATATGCAGTATATCTATTTTGATTTTTCAAATCCTGCTGTATGTGCATACATGAAAAATGTATTAAAGACAATTCGTACTGAGTGGGGATTTAGTTATTTCAAGATAGATTTTATGCGTTATGGCCTATTAGAAACAATATTGGCTGAACATGGAAAAGCAAAAAAAGGAATTAAGAAAGTAACTGCTGTAAAGGCCTTCGATATGAATCTTACAAGCATAGAAAGAACTAGATTAGCCCTAAAATCAATGCGAGAAGGTATTGGTGAAGGGTTCTTTTTAGCATGTTCATCTGTTTTTGGTCCAACGATTGGCATCGTGGACGGAATCCGGACAGGTGGTGATATTAGTCCAACATTCGAACATTATAAATCCAGGTGTCTGCAAAATGGAGGAAATTTTTATCTTAATCATATAGTGGCGCAGAATGATGCTGATTATCTGGTTGTCAGAAATAAAGATGATGAAGAACCTTCTAGGGCTTGGGGCGAAGATAAATTCGGCGGAAATACAACGTATAATGAGGCCAAAATGTGGAGTGATTATGTATCCTTATATGGAGGGATTAAGATAAACAGTGATAACCTGCTTACTTTAAGAAACGAAAGAAAAAATCTGATTAAAAATGCATTTTCTATAAAAACAGCTACAAGATTTTTGCCATTAGACTTATGGGATCACGCTAAAAATAAAAATGATGCCTTCAATGTTATGTTGGCTGAAAACAATGATGGAGTCTATCTCTCCCTTTTTAATTGGGAGGAAAAAGACAAACAAATTGTCATTGGTGGTCTTCAAAATACTGCATTGTCAGAAGCCCTTTCAGGCGTAAAAATCAATACAACTGCTGGAAAATTAATATATAATTTAAAATACCATAGCTCAATTATAATAAAAGTTGATGGAATGAACTTCAACTCATTGAGAAAAAGCTTAACGATTAATTAAAGATTAAAACTTGCTATTATGAGAGAAATAAAAAGGATTATGAAATCCATTTTACTGGTATTGCTAACAATTTCATGTGTTTTATCCCAGTCTTATTCGCAATCGAAAATCGTAAATGGCTCAGTTAAAGATGAGAAAGGAAAATCTTTGGCTGGCGTTACTGTTGTCGTACAAAATAAGAAAATAGGAGTGACTACCGATATTGATGGAAAATTTACCATCAGTGCTTTACCTACTGATAAACTGGTTTTCTCCTTTACTGGCATGAAAGAACAAGAAATTGTGGTAGGAATGAAGCTGCAAGTGGATATCATTATGATAGAAGATGCAAAATTACTTGAAGAAGTTATTGCCGTCGGATACAGCTCCAAAAAGTTAACAGAAATATCCAGTTCTGTCGTTAATTTAAACCGGGAAAAACTTGCCGCTTCAACCGCAACTTCAATGGATGGCGTTGATCTACTTCAAGGGAAAGTAGCAGGGTTAACAATATTAGATAACAATTACGATGCTGGTACAGCACCTTCTATTAGAATTAGGGGTACGGGATCTATTACAGCGAGCAGTGAACCACTTTGGGTAGTAGACGGTGTTATTTCTTCTGCTAATGCATTTAATCCAAATGATGTTGAAAGTATAACCGTTATGAAGGATGCTGGTGCAACAGGGCTTTATGGTTCAAAAGCATCGAGTGGTGTTATTGTAGTAACCACCAAAAAAGGCAAATCGGGTAAAAACATATTCAATATCAATACAGCTTATGGCTCAAACACACCACTTTGGGGCAATTTCGAAGGCTTGATGAATTCTGCACAACTCTATGATTACCATCGAGAAGCATTTAACAACGACAATACTTACCTGCCTTCTCCGACCAATACAGAAGCACTTTGGATGAGTTCTATCATGAGGGGCAGAACAAGAGTTCAGGTAATTGCCACTGATTTCAATTGGTTGGATGTATTATACCCCAAAGGGGCCAGTCAAAAACATGGCTTCTCATACAGTGGCGGTTCAGAAAAATCAACTCAATACATCAGCTTTAATTATAATAAAATTGATGGCACCATGCGGGGCAATGATGAGGAACAAATTTCTGGACAAATGAATTTGAGTTTTAAGTTCGGAACCAAATGGAAACTTGATACAAGGACATTTGTCACTTTCAGAAAAACCAATTTCCCGCTTTTCGGTGAAAATGTTCGGGTTGCACCATTTGATAGTCCCTACAACACGGATGGCACTTTAAAATATTTACCTGAAATACAATTAGACTGGATTGGTACCAAAGCAACAAATATGCTGACCTATGAGGAAATAGGGAATGTAAATAATGAAAAAGAAATGACACTTCTTCCTCAGGTTACGCTTTCCTATGAGATCTCATCCAAGTTTAAACTATCATCAAGTACACAATACCGCCATAATTCAGATTTAACAAAAGAATATCGCGATGGCAGGTCCTGGGCGGATGATCAAGACCCTTTTGCAGGGTACTTGGGAAATGCCAATGCTTATTTAGGAAGATCGCAGTCTACAGGACAAAACTTATTGAATAATGAGATTCTTAGTTTTGATGAGTATTTTGGTAGAAGTACATTCAACGGCCAAATTGGTTTTGAATACCAATCACAGATAAGTGATGGATTTTCGGCAAGCAATACAGGGCTTGTAAACGGAATAAGTGTTCTTAATGCTACATCAGGAGTTCCCATAGTTAAAGGGGGGGTATCTGAAATATTTAGACTCTCTTATTTTTCGCAGTTCAATTATTCTTTTGACAATAAATATTTTCTTACTGGATCTTATCGCCGCGACGGTTCTTCTAAATTTGGTAGTGCAAATCGCTATGGTAATTTTTATTCTGGCTCAGCAGGATGGCTTGTTAGTCGGGAAAAGTTTATGAAAAATATGCTCAAAACCATTTCAAACCTTAAGTTGAGGGTCAGCCACGGAGTGACAGGCAATGATAATTTTAGCAATTACTCAGCTGTTGAAACATTTTCTCTGGGTTCTAATTACAATTTTCAAGCTGGTGCAGCACCTACTCAATATGCTAATCCTAATTTGACATGGGAAAAAGCACTCACTACAAATTTTGGTATAGATCTTTCGCTATGGAAAAAAGTAGACCTAACCTTTGATTTTTATAACACTAAAAATAAAGATATCTTATACCAAGTCCCTCTTGACCCAAGCACAGGATTTGATCTTGGATGGAAAAATATCGGAAGTGTCCAAAATAAGGGGTTTGAATTTTCGGCTTCTGGAAATATAATCAATAACAAAAACTTCAAATGGTACACTAATCTATCACTTGCTTATAATCACAATGAACTTGTTGCCTTAACAGGGCAAGGTGAAAAAGGAATTATTGATGCCAGGTTTAATAAAATTTTAAAAGTTGGGTATAATCTTAATACTTCTTACATCTTTGACTATGTAGGGGCAGACCCTCAAACTGGGTTAGCAACCTGGAATACAGCTGATAGTACTGGCAAAATAAATGGAACTACAACATGGCAAGCCAATCCGAATATAGCCTATAAAACCAAAAATTTGGCACCACGGGTTACTGGTGGATTTAATAATAGAATTTCTTACAAAGGGCTATCCTTAGAAGTGATGGTTTCTTATGTAGGTGACTATTATACAATGCTTACAAGTAACATATGGTTCCGGAATGGTGAAAAAGTTATTCAAGGTCAATCATCAGCAGTTTTGGACAAAAGATGGGAAAAACCAGGCGATAATGCGTATTTCCCCCGTCCCTTTTTTGGGGTTTATGCAAAGTCTGCAACAGTTCCGAATAAACCGGATGGCATGAATCTGGTAAAAGGTGATTTTCTGAAAGTGAACTATATTTCGTTAAGTTATGATCTTCCAAAATCGCTTTTGGAAAAGTACAAAATGTCAAATGTAACGCTGTTCTCTCGGTTGAATAATCCGATTCTAAAAGTATTTGATGACAACTTTATTTATACAACTCCAGAAGCGCAGGGATACGGAGGAGAAATAAACGTTAACAATAAATTGAGGCCTATTCAACAAAGTTTAGTTTTTGGCACAAATATCACCTTCTAATTTGACAGTACTTATTAAAAAAAAGGACATTTATTTCACTTTGATAAAATAAATAAAATGAAAAAAAGATATTTTATAGCAATCATATTTGGCACAATTTTTTTATCCAATTGCACTAAGAAGTTAGACACTTTTCCTGGAGACAGTTTAGGAAGAGAAGATTTTACTTCATTGCAAGGTGTTAAGCTTTTGAGTACAGGTATATATTCTAGTTTAAGCTCAGGTATTGATAAAGCAAACAATGATTATCATAATTATTCAAGTGATGATTTTGCAAAATTGAACAGGGTAAACAATTCAGAACCTGGTCTTTTTACCACCAATATTTTAGATGTTAATAATAATGGCGTTACATCATGGCCACTGTGGACCAATTGTTATAAAAACATATTTACCTGTAATACGGTTATAGCTCAAAATAAATTTGGAGGAGACATTGAAAATAACAATGCACTTGGTGAATTATATTTTTTGAGGGCGTATAATTATTTTATACTCAGCAATATCTTCACTCGGCCGTATACACAAATGAATATTGGTAATTTGGGATTGCCTATACGATTGGATCCCAATGATAAGACTGAATCAAAACGGTCTACGATTGATGAACTTTACAAGCAAATGATTGCAGATCTTAAAATTTCTGCATTCTACTTGAAATCCATTGGTACTGATAGAACAAGAGCTTCAAAGCAAGCGGCACATGCGCTCTTAGCCCGGATCTACAATACAATGTTGGATCCTGCAACTCCAGATATTACAATGGCAAATAATGCGATTAACTATGCTGATTCGGTTTTAAACTCGGGGAAAGCGTCAATGATAACCGCTCCTGATGTATTCTTTGGGAGTAACGCGGTCGTTAGAACACAATGGCCCTCAGGCACAAAGCATTATTTTTCTACAGCTTCCAGTTCAAGTGAAACAATTTGGATGTTGTATAGGACAGCGGTTACCACATTGCCGCTCTGTCTTGACAATGGATACAATCAACTTAAGGCCGGTCAATACCTGCCTATTTCTAATGATTATTATACTTTACTCAATAAATATCCTACTGATTTACGCAATAATTTAATTGATAAATCTTACACAACAGCAACTGGTACCATACTATCTTCTGCAGATGCAACATATGGTGCAAGATCGACCAACTGCAATAAATACTCTTTCCAGGGGGGAATTAACAATCTTGGCTCTACAATAGTGTTAAGGGCAACAGAAATGAGGCTAATTCAGGCAGAGGCATATGCAAAATTGGGAAATACCGCAAAAGCATTGGAAAATATAAACTATGTAAGAAGTCGCGCAGGTGTTCCTGTTTTTACTATAGCAAACTGGACTACCAACAGCTATAACATTAAAAATCTTCTTGATCTTGTATTAAATGAAAAGAGGCTGGAGATGATAGGAGAATGCCAAAGAACAAGAGATGTTTATCGGAATAAAAAAGATATGATGCGGTCATACCGATTTGATGGAGATAACTATCTGGAGGTTTTTCCTGCCGGAATGGCAAGTACGATTTCAAGATGGAATTCTAAACAAATTATCCGTCCGATACCATATGGACAAATGTTGCAATCATCAGCTATGGTACAAAATCCATATTAAAGATTTCAAGAATAAATTTTGATGGATGAGTTTAAGCGTATCCAACAATGTTAAACAATCGAATTAACCAAATGAAATTTCTATTAAAACTGGTTTTACTTTTGTTCAGTCATTCTTTATTTGCGCAAAAGTCAATTATAAGAGGTCAAGTTACTGATGAAAATAAAGTTCCACTGGTATCTGTAACAATTGCAGTTGCAGGGAAAAATACTACTGCAATAACAACAGCCAATGGTGAATTTTCAATAGATGCCGAGCCAAGAGATAAATTAAAATTTTCATTTGTTGGCATGGACAATAAAACTGTCGATGTAAATAGCCGGTTATTCCTTAATGTTGTGCTGAAGCTCAAAATAGAAAATTCTGATGAAGTAGTTGTAATTGGATATGAGACAGTACGTCGGTCCGATGTAACGGGCAGTATCTCTACAATAAAGGGAAGTGATTTGCGGAAGCAGGCTATTCCAAATATTGTGTCTGCTTTGGTGGGCAAAGTGCCTGGAGCGTATATTCGAACAACTGGCAATGAACCCGGAGGTGCCAATTCCATTAAAATCAGGGGCTTAAGTTCAATAAATGGCGCTGGAGAACCGCTATATGTGGTAGATGGTATATACATTGACAATATTAATTTTTTAAACCCTTCAGATGTAAAATCTATTGAAATATTAAAGGATGCAGCTTCGACATCCATATATGGTTCGAGAGGGGCAAATGGCGTTGTATTAATTACGACTACAAAGCCTAAAGCTGGACAATTTTTAACCACTTATTCATCTTATTTTACCACTAAAGAGATGGCAAGAAAAATTGATGTTGTTGACGCAGCTCAATATGCTACCCTTTTTTATGAGATGAAAGCAAATCGGCCTGATATAATTTTGCCTGCTGTTGAAATAGTTGGATTCCCAGAAAATAACCGCAACGCCTGGGGAAAAGGGTATGATATGGTTAAGGAGTCAAGACAGCCATGGACACTCCAAAATCATGATATAAATGTCAGTTATGGCAAAGCAGAATCATCACTGGGATTGGGTATCAATTTTTTAAAAGACAATGGGGCGATTAAAAATCAGGATTATACAAGGATCAACATGAATATCAATGGCATGGTAAAGCCAACTGAAAAAGTAGAGCTTGGATTTTCTGTTTTTCCCACCCGATATGTATATAATCATATGGATGATGGACAGAAAGCCATAGAAACCATTTTTGGTGTAACACCTGTCACGCCAATTTATGATAAGGATGGCAATTTTAATTTCACCAATATGTTTGGAACCGAAAAAACCTTTGAGAACCCAATAGCAAGGCTCAATAATTCGACCGACATTGATAAAACTGATCAAATACTGAGTGATATTTATGCAAATTTCAAAATAACACCAAAGCTTACTTTCAGAACAAGTTTGAAATATAATTATTCATTAAGGGAAAGGTTATTTTATCTGCCATCCACAACGCTTGAGGGTAGTCTAAGTAGCGGTAAAGCAAACGTTAGTCATTTAAAAATTCAGGAGTATACAAATAATTATATTCTTTCATACGGCATTAATAAAAACAAGTATGCCATCACCATGCTTGGTGGTATGGAAATATCAGAAAAAGGAAGGTCCAGTGTCAATTCGGGAGATGTGACTCAATTTAATTCTGATCTATATGGGCCATATAATCTGGCAGCAGGGGCTTCCGCTGCAGGATATAGTTCGTTTAAGTCAAAAGAAACACTCGCAGGTTTTTTAGGAAGGGTCAATTTAAAATATGACGACAAATATTTTGTAACATTTACAAGCCGTTATGACGGATCTTCAAAATTTGGAGCCAATAACAAATGGGATTTTTTTCCAGGTGTAGCAGTTGCTTGGGATATGAATAAGGAAAAATTCCTTTCAAATAATAAAATCATCTCTAACTGGAAATGGCGATTCAGTGCCGGTCAGTCAGGCAGTTCAAGCATCCTTCCTTATCAATCCCAGGGTTCTATTTATAATATGGGTTTATCAAGGTCGACACCTACTTACGCCTTTGGAAATACAGCTGTTGCAGCAGAAGCTCCGGAAACCTTTAGCAATCCGGACCTAAAGTGGGAGATTTCAACCCAGTTTAATGCAGGAGTTGAAATTGGGTTCTGGGGGAACAGATTGAATTTTAATGGCGATGTATATGTAAAAAAAATATCTAATTTGTTGGTAAAAGATTTTCCATTGCCAGGTGTATCCGGTTTTGCTTCTTCGACAAGAAATGGAGGGGATATGAAAAATACAGGATTTGAATTTTCTTTGAGTGGAGATATCATTAAGGGAAAGAAATTTAAACTCTCAAGTAACATTGTTTTTTCAAAATATAAAAATGAAATTATAAAATGGCTGGGACAAGGATCAATGATCAATGAAAATAAATATACTGGCTATGTTGGCGAAGGATATGCTTACGGAGTATTTTGGGAAGTCCCTCAGTTAGGTATATTTTCAACCCAAGAAGAAATAAATAATTATTCGTTTCGAAACCCTTCTTCGGGGGCATTATCAATGTTACAGCCTACTGCAAAACCGGGAGATATTAAGTATGCAGATACCAATGGAGATGGGATTATCAATTTATCCGATCGAACAGTAATTGGATCCCCTCATCCCGATTTTACCATAGGTATGGGCGTCGATTTTACTTATAAAAATTGGGCTTTAAATATTTTTGTTAATTCTGTTATTGGCAAGGAGGTGTATAATTCCTCTAATGTGCAGCTAATGAATACATGGTTATTTAACACCAATAAATATGATGAACCATATGGAGAAGCAACATCATTTTCTACAAGGGTGTTAAACAGATGGACACCCCAAAATCCAACTACCAATGTTCCAAAACTTGGTTCTACAGCCACGAATGGGTTATCTGCAAATCTTACCAATATTGAAGACGGTAGTTTTATAAGGTTTGAAAATATTTCTTTGTCTTATAACTTCACACTCAAGAAAAAGAAAGCAATAAAGAATCTATCCATTTTTGGAAGTGTTCAAAATGCATTTTTGATAACCAAGTATAAAGGCACAGATCCAGAGAACAACCAACCTGAACCGGGCGGTTGGGCGACCAATCAAAGTTCAAGCATTTTGGCATATGATAACTTTGGTTATCCTAGACCCATAGCATACACATTAGGCTTAAACTTAAACTTTTAAAGATGAGAAATGCTAAATATTTGGTTGCATTACTATTTATTGTATGCTCATTGTCGGCATGTAAGAAATATTTAGTTGAAGAGGTATTTAGCTCTTCGCAATCGACAAATTTCTACATGAACGAACAACAGGGTATTTCTGCCCTGAATGGCGTGTATGCCGGATTAAGGGATACCTATTTTACATACGCAAACGATTATACATTTTTTTCAATGTTGGAAGCACCAACAGGCACCGTATCATTCAGTCCTGGATTCGAGGGGATGAATTATTCAGCCAAAGACCTCGCGGATATAAAAAAAGTATGGGATAGATTGTGGGTTTGTGTGAACAGGGCCAGCATGCTGATTAGATTATTAAAAAAAGAAAATGTCAACGAAATATCCTACAATAGAATTATTGCAGAAGCAAAATATGTAAGATCTCTGTGCTACTTCAATCTTGTGAGGATCTGGGGCGATATTCCATTGAATGATGGAGTAGAAACCATTGACGGCGCCTATCCTGCAAAAGTTCGTCAAAGCCTGGTGTATAAACAAATAATCAAAGATTTGGAAAGTGCTGCTGTTGATCTGCCAACCTGGAAACAATATGCTGCATATGGGAATGCTGGTACGGGTAATTTAGTCAACGACTATAAAGGGTATGAGTGTGGCAGAGCTACAAAGGGAGCTGCCCAAGCGTTATTGGCAAAAGTGCACCTTACCATTGCATCTTCTATTGCTTCAAATGCTAATTTATATGATAATGCTTTTGATAAAAATGACATGTACTCAAAGGCAAGGGTTTTGTGTGCTTCTGTTTATACTGGAGGGCATGGCTATGGCTTAACAACCGATTATTCTGATATCTTTAAAGATGTGAATGAGAACGGCAAAGAAGATATATTTTCTGTAAAGTTCATAGAAGCCTCTGATTTGAAATTAGGAAATTCTTTGGCTGGTATGACAGCTGTAAAAGGAACAGGTATTTTAACCACTGAAGTTGGTACACTAAAAGCTACAACTGCATTTTTAAATGAATTTACCATTTCAGATAAACGAAGGGCTTCTACATTTTTTCTTGAATATATAAATAAGAGTAATGTTAGGGTATTGTATCCAGCAGGGATTAAAACATTGACATTCAAAAAATATTGGAGTGATTATCAATTGTCAGCTGATAACATACCCATGCAACCTACAACATATGTCTTTAAAACTTCTGCGGCTGATAAAGGACGTTTTGGGGATGATATACCTATTTTACGCTATTCAGATCTTTTACTGATGTATGCTGAGTCTCTATATGCGCTTGGTGATATGGCCAATGCAAAAGAGAGGGTTGCAGATGTCAGAGAAAGGGCAGGATTGGGAAGGGTACTTCCTGCAGGGGACTTGATGGAATTAATTATTTCAGAAAGAAGAAGAGAACTGTGTTTCGAAATTCAACTATGGTTTGATTACCAAAGGTTAAATATCGTTCAGCGTTATCGTCCCACTCTTTCTGCTATAAAATATAAATATTTTCCTATCCCAGTGAGTGACTTGATGACAAACCCCGGATTGCTTCCACAAAATCCTGGTTGGTAAATACTGATTTACATCTAATTTTATAACCATTAATCGAAATAATTAAACATGTGTAGAATAGGGAGAGGTAACTATTTATTACTGTTTTTTGTTTTAATATATCAAAGTAATGTATTAGCGCAGCGTGTAGCATTGCCCAGCAATGCATACGGAGTTTGGGATCGTGGCGATGGTATTACTGATTATGAGAATCCTAAATTCGATTATATAATGGGGATTGAAGGTGGAGGTGATTGGGCTAGTATTCAACGCATTTCTCCAAACGATTTTGACTTCTCAAGTATTCAAAGAACCCTGGATAATGCTTTAAAATATAATAAGTTGGTAAAACTCAGTATCGGAGTAGGACCAGATTCTCCTGAATGGTTATATAAGAACGGGGTGCCTTTGGTAAAAGTAAAAGATAACAAGGTTGGCAAGCATGATAAATTTCCAAATTATCCATTTTATTTAAATGAAAATTATAAAAAATTTTATTTTGAATTGATCAAGCAGTTCTCACTTTTTTTACGAAATCAACCGAATGAAAAATTCAAGTGTATAGCCTTTGTACAAGTTAAAACTGGCGCAACTGGTGATGAAGAACCTTTTAAAGGCAAACCAATAGATGAACAATATTCGATTTCACAAAAAGAATGGTTAGACTTTAGGGTAGAAGCGTTCAATGAATATAAGAAATATTTTAACGATGTTGCCGACCATAAAATAGCACTTACATTCAACAGAGTGGATCCAGAAAAAAATCCCAAAGAATTCGATTGGATAATGACAAAAATAGATCCAGCCATTGGATTTGGAATAAAAGGCGGTGCGTACAATCGAGGCCATCATTTATCGGATGAAAAAAGTTACAAAGAAAAATGGTATAAATATTTAGTGAATCCCAAAGGATTAAAACTTTTCTCGGCATCTGAAATGGATCAAAGTTGGCAAAAGGGATATTTCATTTTAAATCCTGAAATCGGGTTTTATTGGGCTGTCCTAAGTGGATTGAATGTTGGTTTGTCTACAACAAATCTTTCTAAAAGTGCAGTAAAATATGCTGTTGAGCACGATGAAATACGACAGATTTATAAAATGTACAATAAATATGCTCAGCAAGTATACCCACAAACTGCACAGTTTGCTTATTCTGTTTTTCATGAAGGATTGAATGCGGCAAATACCACCAAATTTCCTGAAGTTACTTTTGGTAAGGCAACTGAAAAAAATACTGATCGGTACTCGAAAATTTGTGCAGCGTTTGTATCAAGAGGAGCAAAGATTGATGATATAAAATCAGTTGCCTTAGGACAAGTGGCACAACGAGATGTTCAAACAGGGTATAATGACGTGGGATGGGATATTCAAGAAGGTAATTATGAAAGGTTTTTGACGCAAATAAAAGCCGATGAAACCTCTATAGGACTATTCAGGGTAAGGGGCAATATAGATGAAAAGTCTTCAAAATATGATCGATTTGCCCGTTCTTTTGAAAATGCTACTGGAAAAAACACGATGTATTTTACATTCGATGAAGAGATGTTTGTAAATGGAAAACCTAAAAACTTAAAATTTACCATAACATGGCTTGATAAAAACGCTGGTTCTACTTGGGCTTTAAAGTATAATGATGGCCAAAAGGTAAGAACTGCTATTGAGGTTAAGGGGAAAGGAGATAATACATGGAAATCAGTAACAGTAAATGTAGCAGATATGCCGTTAAAGCATCAAGGTGAATTTCAATCTGATTTTGTTTTGGTAAATACGGATAAAGCAGATGATATTTTCAATGGCATAGAAGTGGAAATTATAAGAAAATAAATATAGTAAAATGAAGCAAATATTCGTTATTCTCGTTTTCAACCTGTTTATAGTAAGCGCACACAGTTATGCTCAAAAAAATGATCGACCTA
>JBIPNK010000179.1:0-3476 GCA_044373365.1 Chitinophagaceae bacterium | reverse complement strand
GGATCCAAGGTCTCCAAGGAGTCACGGGTCCTCTGGCCACAGGGTACACAGGTCCAACGGGTCCAACGGGACCGACAGGAGCGCTCGGAGGAAGCAGTAATGCCTATCTCAGTTTCACGCGCACCACCCCGAGTATCTCGACGGCAGATGCGTATGATATGTTCATCAATGCGGTGGGGAGATACAACGCGACCACTGAGCTTGTTACATTTTCGCCGACGACCGGCAGCTTCACCATCGGGGAGCAAGGAACGTACTCGATTGAGTTCATGGTGTTCCTCACGAGCGGGGTCACGGGGACACCAGGGAGCATCCAACTTCTAAAGAACGGGGTTGTGTACTGGAATCATCCCGTCACGATCGTCACCACGCCGACAGTCATCCCGCTGTTGATCTATCTGGATCTCGTCCCAGGCGATAGGCTGAACTTCAGAGTCGATGGGTCTGCAGCAACGACTGTTCTCACTGGAACGACTGCGAACTTGACCCGTCTTTCCGTAGGGCCGACAGGTGTCACGGGCCCCACTGGGTGGACGGGGTGGACTGGGATGCAGGGCATTCCGGGTACCGCGACCAACACGGGCGCAACGGGTTTCACGGGCCCCACTGGGTGGACGGGGAACACGGGCGCAACAGGTGTGACGGGCAACACGGGGCCAACAGGGAATACGGGTCCGACGGGACGGCCGGGTCTTTCCGGTACCGCGACCAACACAGGCGCGACGGGCAACACCGGTCCAACGGGCAACACTGGACCCACTGGCAACACCGGTCCAACGGGCAACACTGGGCCAACCGGCAACACAGGACCCACTGGCAATACGGGTGCCACAGGTGTGACTGGCAACACTGGACCCACGGGGAACACAGGATCGACGGGAAACACCGGTCCGACAGGGAACACGGGAAACACTGGGCCAACCGGCAACACAGGTCCGACGGGCAATACCGGTGCCACAGGTGTCACGGGCAACACTGGTCCGACGGGGAACACTGGACCCACGGGCAACACGGGCGCCACAGGTGTTACGGGAAACACCGGACCGACAGGGAATACCGGACCCACTGGCAATACGGGTCCCACTGGCAATACCGGTCCGACAGGGAACACTGGTCCGACGGGGAATACGGGCAATACCGGTGCCACGGGTGTCACGGGGAACACTGGACCCACTGGCAACACTGGTCCGACGGGGAATACGGGTCCCACTGGCAATACCGGTCCGACAGGGAATACGGGCCCGACAGGGAATACGGGCCATACGGGTGACACGGGTGTCACGGCGAATACGGGCCCGACGGGGAATACGGGTCCGACGGGGAACACGGGCAATACCGGTGCCACCGGTGTTACGGGGAATACGGGACCCACAGGCAACACAGGTCCAACGGGCAACACGGGTCCGACAGGAAACACTGGGCCGACAGGGAACACGGGTCCAACTGGCGAAACGGGCCCAATTGGAGTCCACCCGAACACATTTGTTGCAATCCAAGGATCTCCCGTCGTGACCGAGTCTTTGATTCAGCTCTTTGGAGATCAGCAGGACATTGTAAGCACGATACTTCCGTCGTCGTTTAACTTGGACGTTGGCGGCGTCGTCTTCCGCAGCAACGTTCCCATCTTCCTCGATGAAGGCACGTCGATGGAGGTCTCCTTGGGCTTCGAAGACACGTATGTCCTTTGTGATGGGACAACGCTGAGCCCCTTTGTGAATGGTGTGGGCGGGACTCCAGTGTCCTACACCACGTCTGACGATCTCGTCATCACGCTCGGGGGGAACGTCGGGACGATTACGTTGAATGGCACTGTGATTCAGACAGGATCGCTCGGTGGAGCGCTCACGGAGGCCGTCAGAATCGCAGGGCCAGCCACGCCTGCGCCAGGGGTCGTTGCGGACATCTTCGACCCTGTCGTCTATACCATCGGTGGGCTCGGGAACACGGGTCCGACGGGGAATACGGGTCCCACTGGGAATACGGGTCCGACAGGGAATACAGGTCCGACAGGGAATACCGGACCCACTGGCAATACAGGTCCGACAGGGAATACCGGTCCCACTGGCAACACAGGACCCACTGGCAATACAGGTCCGACTGGCAACACAGGACCCACTGGCAATACAGGTCCGACTGGCAATACGGGCCCGACAGGGAATACCGGTCCGACAGGGAATACGGGACCGACGGGACCGACGGGGCGGACAGGACCCACGGGTGTGACGGGGAACACTGGTCCGACAGGGAACACCGGTCCCACTGGCAACACAGGACCAACGGGGAGGACCGGACCGACGGGGAACACTGGGCCTACCGGACCTATTGCAACTGGAGTGACTGGCAATACGGGTCCGACTGGAAACACAGGACCCACGGGATCCTTCGGTGCGAGTTCCGATGCCTACATCAGTGTGACGAGGACCAATTCCCGCAACAGCAACGTTCTGACCGATGCCTTCATCGCTTCGTCGTTTACGGAAAATGTGGTTCCGAGGGGGATTGCATATGACTCCGCAACCGGAAGGTTTACTGTGGACGAGACTGGAACCTATGCGATTGAAGTGGTGTTGCTTCTACAAACCGACCTAACCACACCAGACAGCACGCTCGTCAGGCTTCGTAAAAACGACCTCACCAACCTTTGGAACTACAACGTGACTATACCCGCCTCCTCTGGGTGTACGGTGACATTCATCCTCTATGAGGAGCTTGTCGCGGGGGATTTTTTGAATGTCAATGTCGATGGCTCGGGCTCGAGCACAATCACGATCAGGTTGGGATCGACCATGAATATCACGCGTCTCTCCGTTGGACCCACGGGGAATACAGGTCCGACAGGGCGGACGGGACCGACGGGGAATACGGGCAACACCGGTCCGACGGGGCGGACGGGACCGACGGGGAATACGGGAAATACGGGTCCGACAGGCGTGACAGGAAACACGGGACCGACAGGTCCGACGGGGAATACGGGTCCAACTGGAGACACAGGTCCGACGGGGAATACGGGTCCCACAGGAGACACGGGTCCGACGGGCAACACAGGTCCAACTGGAGACACAGGTCCGACAGGAGCCACTGGCCCGACAGGGAACACGGGTGACACGGGTCCGACGGGTGACACGGGTCCGACGGGGGACACGGGTCCAACAGGTCCTACAGGTGAGCGAGGAGAAGCAGGGACATCGGGAGGTCGTGTGTTGTATCTGGATTCGGAGGGAGGAACCTACGCAGGAACTCCCATCGCAGGCACGTTGCGATTGACTCCAACAACCGGCACGCAAACCAGCATTACTGTCACACAGTCCAATACAACCGTTCTCGTCGCGTCGTTCCTTAGTGACGTTGGGGGACTTCCCGATACCTACATCGATGACGGGTTTTGGTTGCTTCATCTGTGGGGGAGTGGAGACGCTGGAACCTTTTTCTACTCTGCGCTGTCGTCGGTGGATGCAGACGGAACCTCCAACAAGACG
>JBIPNK010000045.1:0-23401 GCA_044373365.1 Chitinophagaceae bacterium | reverse complement strand
GATCGGTGAACTTGTACAATTGGTTCACAATAACATTCGCAACAGCATCTTTTCTTACATCAATTACGATCCTTGTTCCTTCTTTTTCATTGGATTCATTGTTGACATGCGTGATGCCATCAATTACTTTTTCTACGACCAATTGTCCGACTCTGGCTGTAAGTACATCTCGGCTTACTTGATAAGGTACCTGGGTAATGACGATTTGTTCACGGCCATTGGGTTTTGTGTCGATACTCACTTTACCCCTCAGTACAACCCTTCCCCTACCAGTGTGCATGGCGGCTTTTACGCCTTCCATACCGAAGATGATTCCGCCGCCAGGAAAATCAGGTGCTTTGACGTGCTGCACCAGCTCGTCAATGGTAATTTCACGGTTATCAATGTATGCAATACATCCATCAATGACTTCTGACAGATTGTGCGGCAACATGTTGGTAGCCATACCAACAGCAATACCACTGCTTCCATTGATCAACAAATGGGGAATTCTGGTTGGAAGTACAGTTGGTTCTTCGATAGAGTCATCAAAGTTCAGTTGGAAATCAACTGTATCCTTGTCGATGTCATCCATCATGAATCCAGCAAGCCTTTGCATCCTGGCCTCTGTATAACGCATGGCGGCAGGACCTTCTCCATCAGGAGAACCGAAGTTTCCTTGTTTATCAATGGTTGGGTAACGGGTGTTCCATTCTTGTGCCATCCTCACCAATGCATCGTAAACAGCCGTATCGCCATGAGGATGGTATTTACCCAACACTTCACCCACAATTCTTGCACATTTTCTGGTGGGTTTGTTGTAATCCATGCCCAGTTCATTCATGGCAAATAGAATCCTTCTGTGAACAGGCTTCAAGCCATCGCGAACATCTGGCAAGGCCCTGCCTACAATTACACTCATGGAGTAATCGATGTAGGCAGATTTCATCTGCTCCTCAATGTTGATGGAAATTATTCTGTTATCGTCGTTGGTTTGCTCCGGGAGATTTTGTTCTTCCATGTATGTTATAGTGATGCTTTGTTAGGTAAATTGATTGTTAACAAATTTACCTTTTTTTGGGCTTAAATCCATCAATGGCAAGTGGAGATTTATCCACTTTTTGAAGTCAAAATGTGGGTTAAATTATCCTGTAAATCAAGGAAATACACAAAAAATAATTGGCGGGTAACAGTCTGTTCTGCGGAACAGGGATTTCTGTGAAACTTAAGGCATTGAAGTGCTTATTTTTCCTCAGAAATGGCCATGATAATCTCCCATTCCTCTTCCAAAACAGGCTGTACGGAAAGTCTGCCAAGCCTGATCAAAGCCATGTTGGAAAGAGATGGTATAGCCTTAATTTCTGATAATGTTACTGGGTTTTTGAGTTTTTTGTGCGGTTTAAAATCAACCACAACCCATGCTGTTTCTTCAGTGGTCGGATCCTGGTAGGATTCCTTGATCACTTTGGCGATACCGACAATCTCTAAACCCTCGTTGCTGTGGTAAAAAAAAGCAAGATCACCTTTTTTCATGCTGCGTAAATTATTCCTTGCAGCATAGTTTCTGACACCATCCCAAAAAGTTGAACCATCTTCTACAAACTGATCCCAGGAGTATTTAAAAGGCTCAGATTTGATCAACCAATATGCCATAAAAAGTAATTTAATTCACTACTAATAGCCACTGGCAAGCACATCTGCCAGGTGAAGACTTTTGATGGGCAATGCCATCTTTTCCATAATTCCGCCGATGTGCATCAAACAGCTGAGATCAGTAGAAATCAGGTAGTCTGCATCAGTGTTGACGATATGTTGAACTTTTTGTTCACCCATTGCAACAGAAATACCTTCAAATTTAACGGCAAAAGTACCTCCGAAACCGCAACAGGTCTCATTATCTTTCAATTCAATTAATTTCAGGCCCTTGACCTTTTCCAATAATTTTCTAGGTTCGTTTTTGATCTTGCATTCACGCAAGGCAGCACAAGAATCATGGTATGTTGCAACCCCGTCGAAATGCGCACCCAGGTCATCAATGTTTAAAATATTTACCAAGAAATCACTCAATTCATAGACCTTCTCCTGAAAACCTTTGATGTCTTTCTGGTTGGAGGCATTGTCGTAAATCTTGGGATAATAATTCTTGATAAATCCAGTGCAGGAAGCACTGGGCATTACGATATATTCTGCCCCAGAGAAATCATTGATAAATTTGTTGCATACCTCCCTTGATTCTCCCCAATAGCCAGCGTTGAAAGCTGGTTGACCACAACAGGTTTGTTCTGGGTTATAGGAAACTGTGCAGCCAGCTTTTTCTAAAACTTTAATGGTATTGAAACCAGCTGTTGGATACAATTGATCAATAAAACAGGGAATGAAAACATGAACATTCACCGAATAACTATTTTACAACGCCAAGTCTTGCAAGGTATTTGTCTACGATAAAGCCCTTGTCTGTTCTTGGGTATTTGTCTTTTAGTATTTGATAGAGTTCTATGGCCTGATCTGTTTTGCCTGTCATTTCAGACAACATGGCACCTCTGAATAAATACTCAGATGAGATGGCCTGGTCATCTCCAAAAATGGTACCAGCGTTCTTGTAATGAGCGATGGCATCATCATTCTTTTTCAATTCTGCATAAGCATCACCCAGCAAACCTTCTGCTTTAGCCTCTACCTGTTTGGCACCATTCGCACTGAAGTCACTGAGTTGATCAACGGCTTTTTGGTACTCGCCCATTTGCAGGTAAGATGCTCCTGCATAATAATGTGCAAGATTCGCTGCCTTGGTGCCGCTGTATTTGCTGATCACCTTTAGCAATCCTGGAGTGGAACCTGAACCATTCAGCGCTAGGTTGAAAGAATCTTTTCTGAAGTTGTTTTCAGCAGCAAAAAGTTCCTCATTGGCTTTCTGTTCCTTAGGCAACTGAATCAAATTCTTATACCCAAGATAGCCACCAACAACAACAATGATTGCAACTGAAACGGTGATAATTTTTTTGCTATTGTTTTCCCAGAAACCAATGGCTTTATCAACTACTTCCTGATCGCCTGTATCTACTGTTTTTTTATCTGACATTTTTATGGAATTTAAAATTAATCTACAATAAATGGATAATCTTCTTGCTGATAAACATCTTTCAATAATTCGTTGTCATCTGGCCAAGGGCTTTCTTCTGAAAAACGAACACATTCTTCAATTACTTGCCTGATTCTTTCGTTTATTTCTTCGATTTCGGCTTCTGCTACTGAAAACTCATTGACCAATTTGTCCTTGCAATGATCAATGGGATCCCTCTCCTTGTATTCTTCCACCTCATCCTTGGAACGGTATTTTTGTGGATCACTCATGGAGTGTCCTTTGTAGCGGTATGTTTTCATTTCCAACAAGGTTGGTCCTTCTCCTGCCCTTGCACGCTTTACAGCTCTTGCTACAGCTTCATGTACAGCCTCTGGGCTCATGCCATCAACCTTATCCGCTGGCATGTCGTAAGCATCAGCCAATTTGTAAATGTCTGTAACATTGGAAGTTCTCTCTACTGAAGTTCCCATTGCGTAATTGTTGTTCTCGCAAATGAAAATTACAGGAAGTTTCCAAAGCATGGCAAGGTTGAAGGTTTCATGCAACATGCCCTGGCGCGAAGCACCATCACCAAAAAAAGTAAGGCTTACGTTGTCCGTGCCCTTGTATTGTTCGGCGAATGCAAGACCAGCACCTGTACCAATTTGAGCACCAACAATGCCATGTCCTCCAAAAAAATATTCTTTTACGCCGAAAAAGTGCATGCTGCCACCTTTTCCTTTGGAACAACCAGTTGCCTTACCGTATAATTCGGCCATACATGCATTGGGGCTCATTCCTTTGGCCAAAGCCAATCCATGATCGCGGTATGCTGTAATGAAAGGATCTTCTTGTCTTGTTGCTGTCATGCATCCTGCAGCCAATGCCTCCTGACCGATGTAGAGGTGGCAAAAACCCCTTATTTTTTGCATTCCATAAAGCTGACCTGTTTTCTCTTCGAACCTACGAAGCAGGAGCATCATTTCGTACCAATACAGATAAGTTTCTTTTGTGAATTTTGTTGCAGCCATAACGATTAATGGTTCTATTTCTTAAAGTTGGGCAAATATACTGCGAAAAACACAAAACTGACCCATTTCTCCTTCCAAACTGATTAATTTTCAACACATCATGTATTTTTACATCCACATTCTATTTTGTTCAAAATCAATCATATCAATCTGACCCAATTCAGGAATGCCCATTCTGCTGCATTTTCTTTTGAAAACCGCATTACTGCCATTTGTGGCCTGAATGGAACGGGAAAAACCAACTTGCTGGATGCCGTTTATTATCTCTGCTTTACCAAGAGCTATTTCAATAAAACAGATTCAAGCTCCGTTGAAAAAGGGTCAAGTGGCTTTGCCCTGCAAGGGTCATTTACGGTTTCTGCACAAAACATCCCTGTTTCCCTGATTCTGAGAGAGAATGGCAAAAAGGAATTATCCGTCGACCAGGAACCCATCTCCCCTTTTTCCAGCCATATTGGCAAATTTCCAGTTGTTTTCATTGCACCAGATGATGTTATTTTGATTACTGGCAGCAGTGAAGAGCGGCGAAAATTCATTGATACCTTGCTTTGTCAATTGGATCACGCGTATTTACTCCAATTGATCCGATACAATAAATTCCTTCAAGACAGGAACAGGTACCTCAAAAATGTTGCCGGTAGCTTTGCAGACCCGATTCTTCTTGATTCTTTTGACGATCAGCTGGTTCAATCAGGTATTTTTTTGCTCAAAAAAAGGATTGCGTTTCTGGAAGGGTTTATTCAATCGGTTGTTGATTCATTTGGCTTCATTTCAGCAGAAAAGGAAAATCCTGTATTGGTTTATATGCCTTCTACTTCAGTAGATGAATATGCAAATGCCATGCAGAATGCAAGGCAAAAAGATATCATGCTTCAGAGAACATCAGTGGGTATTCACCGCGACGATATTGAAATTTTGATGAATGAAATGCCTTTCAAACAAGCCGCATCTCAGGGGCAAAAAAAGAGTCTGTTGTTTGCGATGAAACTGGCATCATTCAATGCGATGAAGCTTCATTTTGGTTTTGAACCCATCCTGCTGTTGGATGATATCTTTGAAAAACTGGATCAGGAAAGGTTGAGGCGATTGCTGGACTGGGTCTGTATCCGCAACAACGGTCAAGTCATCTTAACTGATACACACCAAGAAAGGGTGCATGATGCATTAACCGACATTTCGTTACCTTTCCAATTGATAAACCTGTAAATCATGTCTGACGCCATTTCCCTTGGAGAAGCACTTAAAAAATTCCTTGAAAAAAGCAGGATAAAAAATGATATTCAATCACTGCAGATTGAAGACCATTGGGAAAAAATTATGGGAGAAACCATTGCAAAATTTACTGATCGTGTGGAAATCAGGAATGGTACGCTGTTTATCTATACTGCCGTTGCCCCTTTAAAAAATGAGTTGATGTTCCAAAAAGAACTGATTGTTCAGCGGGTAAATGAAAGTATAGGAGAAAATCTTGTAAGGGAAGTTGTTGTATCCTGACAATTAAAAAGCAATCCTTACTGCCAATCCACCCCAGCCATCAAACCCTGATCCATCACCAAATTCAAAAGAAGGTTGCCAATCGAGTGAAAAATTCAATGGTGTCCCTGATAATTTGTAATCAAGTCCCAAAATACCATCCACGCCCAGCAAAGTACTTCCGTTGTAGTGCTTGGAATTGTAAAAACCAAGATGAGGTCCTCCTCCATAATACCATCTTAATCCCTTAGCACCATTGATGTCGTTGTGAAATTCATACAAGGCTGTCAACCTGAAGCCTTTGTTGAAAAAAGCAGCTTGACCTTCAACATAATTTCCTCCATTAACTCCTTGTTTCAATGTGATTGTCCCCGGATAAATCTTGACACCAATAGCAGTACGATAGCTACTAGAATTGTCTTGCGAATAAGAGGTTTGTACACAAAGGGCCGTGATAATCAAAAGCAGAGTGAGTATATTTTTCATGAATGCAAGTAAATGAAAGTCATACTGATACGAACTTGAAATCTTCTAAACTTATCTTAAAATATCTGTTTTCGCATCTTTAAAATCTCCCCTGCCCCATTTGTCAAGAATTACTCCCTGCTGTATTTCAAAAAGTGTAGGGATTGACCTGGCAGCTGTTTTGATGGCAACCAGATCGCCCTTGTAAACAGGTATGTCGATTCCCGCAATTTTTAGAAGGATAAGGAGATTGTCTGCGTCAGATGATACCGCAAAAATTGGTCTTTCGTTTTTCTTTAATATATCCGTTATCTCCTTAAAATCTTTTAACCATGTGATGTTGTCGGTTTCAACCTTTTTGGTAAAAAGGATGTAGAGTTGACGAGGATCAGTCAAAATGGCATCGGTTGTATCTGCACCTGTTGGTGAAATGATCACAAAATCTTTGATGGCTGGTTTTGCATTGCCTTCCCTGATGAGTTTATCATATCTCCTTAAAAAAACATAGCTGCTGTCATTGAAATCTGATGGAAAATGTTCTGCATCAAATTCAACTTCCTTTCCATCTTTCTGGTAAACAAAATTGATGACGGTGCTATCTGGAATAGCTCCTGCAGGGATCTGCATTTTCTCCTTGATGTCTGTTCCTTTTTTGTAAGGAAGACAATCTACTATTGGAAGGTGTTCCAGTACATAAAACTGGATCCAAAAGGAAAAGAAACTGATCAACAATAAAATGAAAACAGCTATAAAAGGCTTGAGCAAAGATTTAACTTGATCGCGTTTGTACAACAGAAAACCAATCATTACAAAGAGTACAAGGTCTTTTGTAAATGACTGATTTGCAGTGAGTTTTATACAGTCACCGAAACAGCCACATTCTTTGATTTTTCCAGAGAATACAGCATAACCAGTAAGGAAAGTGAAGAAAACGATTAGGATGAAAAGCAACCAACTGAAGAGGCGAAATTGCCAACCCAACAATACAGCAACACCGGCAATGATTTCAAATGCAATCATTAAGATTGAAAAAACAAGGGTATAATCATCCAGAAATCCCATACCCAAAATCTCAAAAAACTCCTGCATTTTATAGCTCAATCCCTGTGGATCGTTGGCCTTGATCAATCCGCTGAAAATGAACAATCCGCCTACAATAATTCTGGTTAAACCCAATAGAAACCTCATGCGTAAAAATTTATGATGAATGACCTGGTTTGGCTTCTCCAATGAGGATCAGTCCGAAAACTGCATAATTGATGATATCTACGAAATTGGCATCTATTCCTTCACTGATGATGGTTTTGCCGTCATTGGATAGAATCTGCCTAATGCGATTCAGTTTCATAAGAATAAGATCGATAAAACTTTCCTGACTCATGTCTCTCCAGGCTTCTCCATAATCATGGTTTTTATCCAACATCGTGTCTCTGGAAAAGTTGATGTATTGATTGTAACGCTTTTCTACCTCATCTGGGTTCATTTCTTCCATTTCACTGTCTCCAATAGCCAGTTGTATTAGCCCAATTACACCATAATTGACGATTCCCTTGAATTCTCCAGTAATGTCATCACCTACCTTCTGGACTTTTTTTTCCTGAAGGGTTCTGACGCGCATCGCTTTGATGAAGATCTGGTCAGTGATGGAAATAATCCGGAGACAGCGCCAAGAAGTACCATAATCACGGGTTTTCTTGATGAATATGTCTTTACAGGAGTTTACAGCGAGATCATATTGTGTATTGGTTGTTGCACTCATGCTTTAAATGGGATAAAAACCCGAACCGGTTCAGGTTATATGGTAAATTAGTTCATTTTTGCAGTTCTGCATGGCAAAAATAACAAAGGAAACAACATGATTGAACTTAATTCAAAGGGACGCACCATAAAATCAAATAAGCCTTTGGTCATGGGAGTCCTCAACTGTACAGAGGATTCATTTTATGAGGCCAGCAGAACAGCACATTACCCTGCCATTTGCAAGAGGATCGATGATTTGATCAGCAGTGGTGTTGATATCATTGATATAGGAGGAAAAAGTACCAAGCCGGGTAGTATGGATATTGCTGCAGCTGTAGAAATTGAAAGAATCAGCGCTGCCATTAAATACTTGGTCAATCATAAAAGCAGGATCTGGGGCTCTATTGACACCACAAGTGCTGAAGTTGCCCAATATGCTGTTGATAATGGCATTGATATTGTTAATGATGTCAGTGGTGGAAACATGGATCTACAGATGATTCCAACTGTAGCAAAGCTAGCGGTTCCTTTCATTTGTACCCATATGCAAGGTACCCCCAGCACCATGCAGGATAATCCACAATATGACAATGTAACGGAGGATCTGGTAATATTTTTCAAAGAGAAAATTGAAGCTTGTCAACGTGCAGGCATCAACGACATCATACTTGACCCCGGCTTTGGTTTCGGTAAAACCCTAGAACACAATTATGCCCTGGTCAGACAATTGGAAAAAATTGTAGCGCTTGGCCATCCTGTTTTGGCAGGATTCTCAAGAAAATCCATGATCTATAAACTGCTGAACATCACACCGGATGAGGCACTGAATGGTACAACTGTTTTGAATACAGTGTCCTTGATGAAGGGGGCGTCTTTGCTAAGGGTGCATGATGCCAGGGAAGCGATTGAAACGGTAACAATCATTCAACAGATCAAAAAAGCATAAAAAAAGGAGCACTAAACGTGCTCCTTTTTTAGATTAATTACCACCAGGTGGAGGAGGAGGAGGCACTGCACCCTGTGGTGCTTTGGGCAAATCCTTTACTTCAACAACTTCGATATTGAAAATCAGGTTTTGATTGGGCTGGATGGCAGGAGGACTACCCTGAGGACCGTAAGCCATGCTGGAAGGAATGAACATTTTTCCTTTTCCACCTTTTTTGAATACGGTGATGCCTTCAAGCATTCCTTGAATAGCGCCTTCCTGTTTGGCAACAAAGAAGAAAGTATCCAACCCATGAGGAGAGAATTGTTTTGTGCTATCAATATTGGAATCAAAATATTTTCCCTCAAAACTGTAGCCATCATATTTTACACCAACCAATTGGCCAGAATCCGCCTGCTTGCCTGTGCCCTGCTGTTCAATTTGAACATAAACACTGTTGTTAACCTTATCCGCCTTGATGCTTTTCAATGAAAGGTACTTTTCAATGGCTGCCATTTCCTTGACCTTGTAACGATCAATTTCAGCCTTGTAATCATCAACCGCAAAATCACGAGATGCTTTGCCATCTTTGTTTTTGAACACAGAAAGGATCTTGATGGTCATTTGCTGTTTGTCACCTTTTTTCATGTACGGAGGTACGCCATACTGTGATCCTTTTTGAAGGGTGTCAAAATACTGGTAACAAACGGCGCTGTCTCCAACCTTCATTTTGGTGAGGAATTCAGAGAAATCGTGGAATCTTCCTACGCTATCCACCTGATCATAAACAGGCATGAAATCGTAAGAATTCATCACAGATGAGTCTTTGTACGTGAGTTTGTACTGGAATTTTACAAAATCACCATGTTCCAGTTTCTCACCAGAACCTTGATTGAAGATCTTGTATTCAAGTCCTGACTTGGTTTTTTCAAACCCTACATTCTTACATGCGTTGAGCATGAGAATGGATAAGGCGCTGAGCAGCAGAGTTGTTTTTTTCATTTGATTGTTGTTATTGTAAAGATGTAAATTCTTTGAGTGCTTGTTTGAATTGAATGACATTTTGCTCTAAGCTATCTATACTTCTACCACCCGATGCATTATAGTGACCTCCGCCTGAGAAATATTTTCTTGCAAACGTATTGCAATCAAATGTTTCTTTGCTCCTGAATGACCATTTCCTTTCTTCATCCCGATCAATCAACAATGCCGCCATTTCAATCCCCTGGATGGACAAGGGGTAATTGACAAGGCCTTCTGTATCTCCGGTTTTTATGTGAAACTTCAGGATATCTGCCTTGGGTATGCAAATTAGCGCAGTATTGTGTTCATAGAATACTTCCATTCTGTTGGATAGTACATGACCAATAAAGCGCAACCTGTTTTCATGAAAATTATCATAGGTATGCGAATGGATCTTGGCATGTTCAATGCCCTGGAGTTGAAGCTCCGCAACCATATAATGCACACTTGGTGTTGTAGATGCAAAACGGAAAGAACCAGTATCAGCCATTACTCCTGCATAAAGGCAAGACGCAATATCCTTATCCATCAGCTCCTTTTTACCAGATAAAACAATGAAATCATAGATCATTTCAGCGGTAGAGCTTTTTTTGATGTTGCTTACGCCAAAATCAAAACATTCGGTCTGGGGTTCCCTGTGGTGGTCTATCAGCACTTTTTTACAGTCTAGGTTGGTCAAGACCTGTTCCATGTTTCTTGTTCTGCTGAAATGATTGTAATCAAGACAGAACAACCATTTTGCATTGGATAAATATTTTTGTGATGGGTTTCCCTTGGATTCAAAATCAATGACATCTGAACATCCTGGCATCCATTTGAGAAAATCAGCCCAATTCGTTGGAGAAATCACTTTGACTGGGTACCCTTGTTTCTTAAAGAAATGGTATAAACCCAAGGCAGAACCCATTGCATCCGGATCTGGCTTCTGGTGCATTGTAATAACAATTGTGTCAGAAAGTGACAATTGGTCAAAAACAGAGCTGATTTCTTTCATCTTGGATAGCAAATGTACAATCCTGAAGCTTAAAATCAATAAACCTTTTCTTGGGGCTTGGCTCAGCTTGGTTTACCTTTGTCATCCAAAAACAAGAGAATATGACCAACAAGACGTTTACAATGATCAAGCCTGATGCATTTGCAGCTGGCAACGCAGGTGCTATCCTTAAACACATCGAAGGTGCCGGTTTTAAAATCAAGGCAATGAAACTCTTAAAACTTACTCCAGAAAAAGCAGGAGAATTTTATGCAGTTCACAGTGAAAGGCCATTTTACGGAGAATTGGTAGATTTTATGAGCAGCGGCCCCATCGTTGCTGCTATTCTTGAAAAGGAAAATGCTGTTGCGGATTTCAGGACCCTGATTGGCGCTACCAACCCAGCCAATGCAGAAGATGGCACCATCCGCAAGATCTATGCCAAGTCTGTTGGTGAGAATGCCGTTCATGGAAGCGATAGTGATGAAAATGCAGCCATTGAAGGAAGTTTCTTCTTTTCAGCCTTTGAAAAGATCTGATATTGTTAATATGTAATGTAAAGGGTGACATTATGGTCACCCTTTTTTATAGCTACTACCCCTCCCCCTCTTCATTTTACAAGAGAATCTGAGAAAAATATAAATTCCAGAACTTTCGAAACAAGTCCACGTTATATTGATAAAATTATCATTCCCATGGCCTACCATTCCCTTGAAGCTTGCTTGCTTGATCTAGAACGAACTGGTCAACTGGTAAGGATTAAGGAGGAAGTTGATCCTTATCTTGAAATGGCAACCATCCACCACAGGGTTTATGAAGCAGGAGGACCTGCACTTTTATTTGAAAATGTCAAAGGATCAAGGTTCAGGGCTGCCTCCAATATTTTTGGAACCCTTGAAAGAAGCAAATTTATTTTCCGCGATAGTTTAGCACAAATGCAGATGCTGATCAACCTGAAGAATGATCCAGTTTCCGCATTAAAAAATCCCTTTCAGCACCTGGGAGCTCTGTTTACTGCTTTCACAGCATTGCCACTGAAAAATCCGATCAACAAACCTGTTTTATACCAGGAAATCTCCATCCAGGACATCCCTCAGATTCAACATTGGCCCATGGATGGGGGTGTTTTTGTGACATTGCCACAAGTATATACAGAAGATATTGATGCACCTGGGATCATGAAATCCAATTTGGGCATGTACAGGATTCAGTTGTCTGGCAACGATTATATACCCAACAAGGAAATTGGACTCCATTATCAACTGCACAGGGGAATTGGCGTTCATCAGACAAAAGCCAATAAAAAGGGTAAAGCGTTAAAAGTTAGCATATTTGTGGGAGGCCCTCCCTCACATACTGTTTCAGCAGTCATGCCATTGCCTGAAGGCCTGAGTGAGATGACTTTTGCAGGAGCTCTGGGAAGAAGAAGATTTCGATATACCTACAAAGATGGTCATGCAGTCAGCACAGACGCTGATTTTGTCATCACTGGCGAGGTGTTGCCTGGCGAAAACAAGCCGGAGGGACCTTTTGGTGATCATCTCGGCTATTACAGCCTTACCCACCCGTTTCCGTTGATGAAAGTTCACAAGGTTTATGCAAGAAAAAATGCAATTTGGCCATTCACTGTAGTGGGCAGACCACCACAGGAGGACACCAGTTTTGGTCAACTTATCCATGAAATTACCGGTTCTGCCATACCAAAGGAAATTCCAGGTGTAAAAGAGGTCCACGCGGTTGATGCTGCAGGTGTTCACCCATTATTGCTGGCCATTGGAAGTGAAAGGTATACGCCTTACCTACCTACCAAACAACCAGCTGAGTTGTTGACCATTGCCAATCATATCTTGGGAACAGGTCAGCTCAGCCTTGCAAAATTTCTGTTCATCACAGCAGATGAGCTTAACAAACTGACCACGCACAATGAAGCAATTTTCTTGCAATATATTTTGGAACGTTTGCATACAGACCGTGATGTTCATTTTCATACGAATACAACGATGGACACCCTGGATTATTCAGGAACGGGTTTGAACACAGGCAGCAAGGTGGTTTTTGCCGCCTATGGCAATCCCATCAGAACCCTGGCCAGTGAATTACCGGAAGAATTGAAAGGAATCAGTACATGGGCTGATTGCAGGATGATCATGCCGGGTGTGGCTGCCTTTCAAACCAAGCCATATGTTGATGAGCAGACAACCCTTGAAGAAGTGAAGCGAATCAATGAGATCTTAAAAGAGAAAACAGGTTCATCGTTTGGTGTTCCGCTCTTGATTTGGTGTGATGATGCCAGTTTTACTGCGCAAACCATTAAAAACTTTCTTTGGGTGGCTTTCACCAGAACGAATCCATCACATGATATATATGGCATTGATGAATTTTATGCGCACAAGCACTGGGGTTGCGCTGGTCCAATCATCCTTGATGCCCGCATCAAACCCCATCATGCCCCTGCAGTTGTTTTAGATCCTGCAATGATCAAAAAAACAGATAGATTTTTTGCTACAGGAGGATGCTTAGCAGGTATAATTTGACAATTTTTCTTAGCTTTGCACCCCGTTCGGGACGTAGCGCAGCCCGGTAGCGCGCTTGCATGGGGTGCAAGAGGTCGCTAGTTCGAATCTAGTCGTCCCGACAAAAAAGAGTCTTGGTTTCCAAGGCTCTTTTTTTATCATCAAATTCAACATGGAGCTCTCGCGTAAGCCTAACGCTTCACAATCAATTGATTTTCATTTTAATCCATACGTCAACTGAAGTGTAGCTATTTAAATTTACGAATTCCTTATTCAGGTCAATACGCCATTGCTCATGGCCAATGAAAGGGTTAAGGTGTTGTTCATCATACTTACTATTCATGATGGCGATGTTTGAAACATGTTTTTGGTGAAGTTTTTTTATTTGTTTCGCAAATTTCACACGATCAAAAACTTTTTCGGTCAACTCTTTTTTGAATTTTCTGGCTTCAACTTCAGCAATATCAAAGTGAATTTGTTCATGTTCAAGCAGCACTTTTTTGTTAGCACTCTTTCTTATATAAGATTTAAATGGGAGCATCACTGAATAGACCTTGATCAGTCTCATATCATGAGCATTGTTTGTTGTCATGCTATCTGTCAAGGTGAAGTAGAGTTTGGTGGTTGTTCTTCCAATGGCATTGGGCGATCCTGGGATCAAGTCAACCGCTTGAAAATCTGTCCATTTCAATCCGCTCGTTGACCAAGGAACCTCATTTCGCCTATCTTGGATGGGTAATTGCTGTAATCCCACCCAGGAAATGAAAAGGAAGGAAATAAATGAAAGAAAGCAACCATATTTGTTCATATTCAATTGATTCTAAACAAGCAACAGCCTTGTGAAATTATTCAACAAAAGGGTTATCTTCGCTTAATTCTCATTTTATGACGATTCTCGTCCGCAAAGCCTTGGTTAAAGATATCCATTCTTCTCTGCACAACAAGAAAATGGACATACTCCTCTCCGATGGGTACATCACTGAAATTGCTGAACAAATAGATGCTGTGGCTGATACAGTAATTGAAATTCCTGGTATTTCTGTTTCTCCAGGTTGGGTAGATTTGTTTGTAAAGGGCACTGATCCTGGTTTTGAATGTAAAGATGACCTCGATTCTGTTGCTGCATCTGCTGCAAAGGGTGGATATACGCATTTGTTCCTCACACCCAATACACAACCTGTTACCCAAAACAAAACGGGTGTTCAGTATATTAAAAATCATCACTCAGCTCAACCAGTAGCCCTCCACCCGATCGGGGCAGTTACCAAAAATACTGATGGCAAGGAACTCACAGAGATGTTTGAAATGAGGCAAACGGGTGCAATTGCATTTGGGGATGGCACCAAAAGCATTCAATCTGCCGGGCTGCTCATCAAAGCGCTCCAATACGTCAATGCATTTGATGGAATAATCATTCAATTGCCCGATGATCATTCCGTTGCTCCACATGGACTGATGAACGAAGGCATCGTTTCCACACAGGTTGGGCTTCCAGGAAAACCAGCCCTGGCAGAAGAAATCATGGTGGCCAGAGACATTGAGCTCTTGCGGTACACCCATTCCAAATTACACCTGACTGGTATCAGTTTGTCTACTTCTGTCGAGATGATCAGAAATGCAAAAAAAGAAGGCCTTAATATAACCTGTTCTACAACTCCCTATCATCTTGTTTTCACAGACATGTCATTGCTGAATGGGTATGACACCAACCTCAAAGTGAATCCACCCCTTCGCACAGAGAAAGATCGTCAAGCACTTCTTGCTGCTGTAAAAGATGGAACCATCGATTGCATTACAACGCACCATACAGCGCAGAACAAAGATGCCAAGATTTGTGAATTTGAATATGCAGGATCCGGCATGCTTGGCTTAGAGTCTGCTTTCGGAATTCTAGTAATGGCTGGCCTTGAGATAGATGAAATCCTGCAATTGATTTGTTTCAATCCGAGAAAAATTTTCTCACTCGAATCTACCATTTCCATTGGGTCTAAGGCTGATCTCACCTTGTTCAATGGCCAGACCGAATGGGTTTTCAATAGTGCTGACATCAAGTCCAAGTCTTCCAATTCACCGTTTATCGGTACTTTGCTTAAGGGAGAAGTTGTTGCAACAATAATGAACACTACAATCAATTCAAACCAAACACATGAATAATAAAACATCCCATCTTCTTGCTGGTGGCGTTACCGGAGGCGTTCTTGTATTGATTAATGTAATTTTTATCGTTTTTGACCTTACTGGAAACACAAAGGTTTCATGGATTGGATCGGTCATCAACATTGGGTTGTTGATCTATTTTATCCTTGAATTTGGAAAACAGCAAGAGTATACCAAATCTTTTGGAGAATTGTTCAGCTATGGGTTTAAGGCAACTGCCTTTACAACCATCATTTTGACCGCATTTATGGTTATTTACTCTTTTACATTTCCCAATGCTGCTGATAAGGCCATGGAAATAGCAAGAGAGCAAATGTCGAATCAACCCAATATGTCAGAGGAGACGATTGATGCGGCGCTTGAAATGACAAGGAAATTTTATTTCCCCATATTGATCGGTGGAACCATTTTTGGTACCATGTTGGTTGGTGCCATTGGTGCCTTGATTGGAGCTGCCGTAACCAAGAAAAATCCTTCTCATCCATTCCAAAACCAATAAATGAACATTTCTGTCATCATACCACTCAAAAATGAAGCAGATTCGCTTCCAGAGTTGACCGCTTGGATCAGGAAGGTAATGGAGACCAATGCCTATTCTTATGAAGTGATTTTGGTAGATGATGGCAGTACTGATCAATCCTGGGAAGTCATCTCTTCAATTCATCAGAATGACGATCGGTTCAAAGGGATCAAATTCAAACGCAATTATGGCAAATCCGCTGCCTTAAATGTTGCATTTAAAGAGGCCAAAGGAGATGTTGTTATCACAATGGATGCTGACCTGCAAGATAGCCCAGATGAAATCCCTTCCCTGTATCGCAAGGTGATGCATGAAAATTTCGACCTTGTGAGTGGTTGGAAAAAAAAGCGCTTTGACAATGTGTTGACAAAGAACATTCCATCAAAATTCTTTAATGCAGTCACCCGAAAAATGTCTGGTATACATTTAAATGATTTCAATTGTGGATTAAAAGCCTACAAAAATGAAGTCATCAAAAATATAGATGTATATGGTGAAATGCATAGGTACATTCCTGTGCTTGCCAAATGGGCAGGTTATAGCAAAATTGGAGAAAAGGAGGTGGAACACAGGGCCAGAAAATATGGTGTTTCCAAATTTGGCTGGGAAAGATTTATCAATGGTTTCTTGGACCTGACCACCATCATGTTCATTGGAAAATTCGGAAAAAAACCCATGCAATTCTTTGGACTCCTGGGCACTGCATCATTCATGATTGGATTTCTGATCAGCCTTTACCTGATCATTTCAAAAATCATCAACATTGATTTTACCATCACCAACAGGCCCAGTTTTTATATTGCACTCACCATCATGATGATTGGAACACAATTGTTCTTGGCAGGATTTATTGGAGAACTGGTTTCAAGAAACGCATCAGACCGGAACAGCTATAATATTGATTCCACCAAGGGTATTTGATTTAAACCAGTTCTATGTCCGATAAGCCAACCATCGTTTTCCTCGGACCCTCCTACCCCTATAGAGGTGGGATTGCTTCATTTACTGAACGGTTGGCCCGTGAATTTCAATCTTCAGGATTCAACTGTTTATTGTATACTTTCTCCTTGCAGTATCCCTCTTTTCTTTTTCCAGGCAAAACCCAATACTCTAAAGAGACAAGACCAGAAGACCTCAAGATCAAGGAAGCCATCAACACCATCAATCCCCTGAATTGGCTTAGGGTTGGAAAGGAATTGAAGCGATTGGCACCAGAATTTATCATTGTAAGGTATTGGCTTCCATTCATGGCTCCCGCTTTTGGCACAATACTAAGGATTGTAAGGCAGAATAATTATACAAAAGTAATTTGCATCGCAGACAACATCATCCCCCATGAAAAAAGAATGGGAGACAAAATACTCACATCCTATTTCAACCATGCAGTTGACGGATACATCACAATGAGCGCACAGGTTCAGCATGATGTTGCCACACTTGGAATTAACAAGCCAGTTCAATTGCTACATCATCCCCTGTTTGATCATTTTGGAGGTCCTGTAGAACGCATGTTGGCAAGAAAAGAATTAGGCATTGAACATGAAGGAGGATTGATGTTGTTTTTTGGCTTTATCCGGCAGTACAAGGGATTGGATTTGTTGTTGGAAGCAATGGCTGATCCAAGAATCAAAGAAAGTGGATACAAGTTGGTCATTGCCGGAGAGTTTTATGAAGATCCAGTGAAATACACAAGTATTATCAAGTCATATCAGCTGGAGGATCAGGTAATTTTATTTAACGAATTCATCCCCGAACATAAGATTCGCTATTTTTTTAGTGCCGCTGATGTTTTGGTGCAACCCTATCGGCATGCAACACAAAGTGGTGTAACACCACTGTCCATGCATTTTGAATTGCCCATGATAGTAACTGATGCTGGCGGCCTGAAAGAAATGGTGATTGATAAGGTTAGTGGGCTTATTGTGCAAAAGGATTCAACATCTATTGCCAATGGTATTCTTGAATATTTCATGAAAGGAAAGGCATTTTTCATTCCCGCCTTGGTACAACAAAAGAAATCTTATTCTTGGTCAGTGATGGCAGATGGAATCCTGGCCTTTTGGAACAGCCTGAAGAGCGAAAAGAATGCTAAATAAACCGCTAAGGCCATAGATTCCGTTCAATTTATCCGAATTTTGTACCATAAATACTTACCGTGAACAAACGTTATCTGCTGCTGATCATTTTTACTATCTGTTTGAACACGATCATGGCACAATCATTGATCAAAAAAGAGATTGATAACATGCTTATTCAACAGCAAGACAGCCTTGCCGGTTATGGGCAACAAATGGTTGCTTCTACTGATGCTGCCACAAGGTTTCGTTCAGATAGTTTTTTTACCAGAATACTGGTACGGGCGCTCAAAACACCCCATTCATTTCAATTTCCCTTTGATTCACTGACTACCATTTCAAGGGTATACGCACCAGACAGTGCTTTCAGGATATTTACCTGGCAGGTCAGCAGGGATGAAGATTTACACAGAAGACATGGTGCCATTCAAATGAAAACCAATGATGGAAGTTTAAAACTGTTTCCATTGATAGATCGAAGTTTTCTGATCAACACCCAAAAGGATACGGTTACCAATCATGAATGGTGGATTGGCGCTATCTATTACAAGATCCTGATGCATGAATTCAACAAGAAAAAATACTATACCCTATTAGGATATGATGAAAATTCCATCAGAAGCACGAAGAAAAGGATTGAAGTGCTGCATTTTAACGACAACGGCCAACCCATTTTTGGAGGCTCATTTTTTAGCTTTGCGCAGGATACAGTAAGAAAACAAGATCAATCCAGGTTTTGGATTGAATACAAGAAAAATGGTAACGGCAGATTGCTCTACGACGAAGAAATGGGAATGATCATGTATGATCACCTCATCTCAGAGACGGATGAACCCGCCAAAAAGTTCACCTATGTTCCTGATGGGGATTATGAAGCCTTCAAATGGGTCAATGGCAAATGGTTACACGTTGAAAAAGTGTTCACCTTCAAATTAGTGGATGGTCAGGCACCTGTTGAAAAACCACTGAATGAAAATAAATTGAAGCCGGTCAAAAAAGGTTAATCATCCAGTTTCAATACTGCAAGGAATGCCTCTTGAGGTACTTCAACATTTCCTATCTGGCGCATCCTCTTCTTTCCTTCCTTCTGTTTTTCAAGCAATTTCCTTTTACGACTGATGTCACCACCATAACATTTGGCAGTTACATCCTTTCTCATGGCGGAAATATTTTCCCTTGCAACAACTTTGGCACCAATGGCAGCTTGAATGGCAATCTGGAATTGCTGGCGCGGCAACAACTCTTTCAACTTTTCACAAAGTTTTCTTCCAAATTCTTGGGCGCGGCTTCGGTGAATCAATGCAGAAAGGGCATCCACTTTTTCACCGTTTAACAGGATATCCATCTTCACGATATCACTTTCCCTGTATTCAATCGGCACATAATCAAATGATGCATATCCCCTGGTCTGGCTTTTCAGCTTATCATAAAAATCAAATACAATTTCGGTAAGGGGCATTTCAAATATCAACTCAACACGGGTCTGCGTGAGATAGCTCTGGTTGATCAACATACCACGTTTGCCGAGGCAAAGGGTCATGATGTTGCCGATGTATTCAGGCTTTGTGATGATTTGGGCTTTGATGAAGGGTTCATCAATATTGTTCATCTGGGTAGGATCAGGCATTTCACTGGGGTTGTTTACCCGAATGATGTCACCTTTTGTACTGTAGGCAATGAAGCTTACGTTCGGAACCGTGGTAATTACTGTTTGGTTGAATTCCCTTTCCAAACGCTCCTGAATGATTTCCATGTGCAGCAGTCCAAGGAAACCACAGCGGAAACCAAACCCGAGCGCCTGTGAGGTTTCGAGCTCATAGGTCAGTGATGCATCGTTCAATTGCAACTTGTCCATGCATTCCCTCAGTTCCTCAAAATCTTCAGTAAGTACTGGGTAGATTCCTGCAAAAACCATTGGCTTAACCTCAGAAAAACCCTTGATCATGGGGGCAGGATTGATGGCATTGACAATGGTGTCACCAACCTTTACTTCTTTTGCATTTTTTATACCTGTAATCAAGTAGCCTACATCACCACATTGCACTTTTTTCTGTTCCTGCATGGTCAGCTTCAAGATCCCTACCTCATCAGCCACATAGTCTTGGTCAGTAGAGATGAATTTGATTTTCTCCCCTTTGGTAATACTGCCATTCATGATGCGGTAGTAAACAATGATTCCCCTGAAAGAGTTGAATACACTGTCAAAAATGAGGGCTTGGAGTGGTGCGTCAGGATCACCTTTGGGACAAGGAATCCTGTTAACTATGGCGTCCAGAATGCCTTCAATGCCTATCCCTGTTCTTCCGCTGGCCAAAAGAATATCTTCTGATTTACAACCAATCAACTCAATGATCTGATCTTTTACCTCTTCAATCATGGCTCCGTCCATGTCTATCTTGTTGATGACGGGGATGATTTCAAGATTATTTTCTACAGCCAGATAAAGGTTGGAAATGGTTTGGGCCTGAATACCTTGTGTAGCATCTACCAACAAAAGAGCGCCTTCACAGGCGGCAAGTGCACGGCTGACCTCATAACTGAAGTCAACATGTCCGGGCGTGTCAATGAGGTTGAGGATATATTCAACACCATCTGTATGCTTATAGTTGATTTGGATGGCATGGCTTTTGATGGTAATGCCTTTTTCTCTTTCAAGGTCCATGTCATCAAGCACCTGGTCCATCATTTCCCTTTCACTGATGGTATTGGTGGTTTGTAGCAAACGATCTGCCAAAGTAGACTTGCCATGATCAATATGTGCAATGATGCAGAAATTCCTGATTTTTTTCATCGAATGGGTTCAGCGGTAAAACGATTAGTAAACTTCTTTCTTGAGATGTGCAAAGTTAGTCATTTTAAGTGTGCTTATATCTTGGAATATCATAACATGATTTAAGCAAGCATAATCATTGATTTATCTCAAAAAACTATCTTACCTATTTCAAAGCCTTGATGATTTGAATGAATTCAGTGGCAATCAAAGATGCACCGCCAACAAGACCTCCATCAACATCCGGTTGTGAAAAAATCTCATTGGCATTGGCCCCTTTTACACTTCCGCCATAAAGGATAGAGACATTGGCTGCAACAGCTTCACCAAATTGATTTGCCAATACAGCCCTGATATGGGCATGCATTTCTTGTGCCTGTGCAGCTGTAGCCGTTTTTCCTGTACCGATAGCCCAGATGGGTTCGTAGGCAATAACAACTTTTTGAATGGTCTCACCATCAAGATGAAACAATGACTCATTCAATTGCACTGCCACATAATCATTTTGGCCATCATTTTCCCTGATGGCGAGTGGTTCACCACAACAAAAAATTGGGGTTATGCCTTTTGAAAGACAACGGTCAACTTTTTCAGCCAGTTGCTGATTGGTTTCTGAAAAGTATTCCCTTCTTTCACTATGTCCTACCACACAGTATTGAATATTGATGGATGCCAGCATATCTACAGATACCTCACCTGTATAGGCACCAGCTGTTTTGTTATGGCAATTTTGGGCTGAAACAAACATGTTGGGTGAATTGACCAACTGTTGATCAGCACTTATCAAATATGGGAAAGGAACAGCGAATATTACTCGCTGATTATCATTTACTTGCACATCTGAATTGATAATTTCATTGAGAAGTTTTGTTCCTTCTTCCTGGGTATTGTTCATTTTCCAATTGGCGGCGGCGATCTGTTTTCTCATTGTTGAATGGTTTTAAGGTAATATGTTTTAATTGATTCCAATGCTGCTGTTGTGGGCTGTTGTCCCTTCATCTTCATCCAGCGTTTAACTTCTTCCAATAATTTATCGAGGTCATACTGCTGTTCCATCCCCCATTGAAATGGAGGAATATATTTTGGGAGCAGTGCATCAGGGGTAAAGACATTTGAAAAACCTCCAATCACCGATCCACTGTTAAAACTTGAGTTGATGGCAGTTTTTACATGGTCGCCCATGAGAATACCCGCTTTTTTACCGGCATTGATAAAGGATGAAGTGTCCATCTGCCATGCTTTCAATTCACCAGCAGTATTTTTGAGGTTGGAGCAACTGGTTCCTGCACCCATGTTGCACCACTCTCCTACATAGCTGTCACCCAGGTAACCATGGTGGCCCTTGTTTGAGTAAGCGTGTAAAATGGTATTTTTTATTTCCCCTCCTGCGGTGCAATCATTTCCAATATTGGTTCCTGCATACAAGGTTGCTCCCATTTTGACTACAGCTCTTTTTCCAATATACAGGGGGCCTCTCAGCATGCTACCCTGCATGATGCATGCATCTTCATCAATCATCACCGGACCTTCCTGGGTATTGATAAAACAATGCTCCAATCGAGCAGTTGGGTGTACATGTATAGGATAAATTCCGGTTTTTGATACCTGCTCTGCGTGAGGATTGGTTTCAACATTTGCTTTTAGCAATTGAATATCATCCATTAGCATTGATATATTGTGATGGATGATATCCCAGGGAGATTTGATCTCAAAAAATGAATCCTCGGGGGCAGTTTTATGTTCAAAAAAGGATTTAATATCCAATGAAATCTTTGGGATAAATCGGGCATCCCAGATGATATCTGCTGATCCGTCTTCGGCAATGAGATCGAGGTCGATTTGTTGTGACAATGCGATTGTCTTCCACTTGTTGGCAACAGTTAAAATACCTACCCTCAGATCGATAAATGGCCTTGTGAGTGTAAGTGGGAAGAAATCCTTTTGAAAATCGCTGTATTGTAAAAGGAGTTTGGGCATGTTGTTAGGACAAAGCTACAACCTTGAAAGCAAAAGAAAAACCCTCCATGTGGAGGGTTTGTTGAAATTACTTCTTTGCGTATTTCTTTTTGAACTTGTCGATCCTACCTGCAGTATCTACCAGTATGTTTTGACCGGTAAAGAAGGGATGCGAGGTGTTGGAAATTTCAAGTTTAATAACAGGATATTCGTTACCGTCTTCCCATTTGATCATTTCTTTAGAATGAGCTGCTGAACGGGTCAAGAATGTTGTTCCGTTACTCATGTCTTTGAAAACTACGAATCTGTAATTGTCTGGATGGATACCTTGTTTCATTGTATTGATTTTTTAGGCTGCATGGATTTGGCCATGGCATTTATGGAGTTGCAAATATACTGTTTTTTCAGGTAAAAAATCAGGTTGGTCAAATCTAACTCCTCATGTTCTCAAATTGGAGGGGCAAATCAAGGTCAGCAGTCCTGCAAACCTGCATAACTGCTTGAAGATCATCAATTTTCTTTCCTGTAACCCTCAGGATATCATCCATGATCTGGGACTGAACCTTTAAGCCAGAATCTTTGATCAGTTTATTGATTTTTTTAGCATCCTCCTGCTTTAGACCATTTTTTACTACGATATCTTGCTTGACAGTCTTGCCGCTTTGGTAAGCATCTTTGGACATGTCAAAGGCATGTGGAGAGATACCCTGCTTGTTGGCACGGTTGATCAGGATCTCAAC
>JBIPNK010000044.1:0-23519 GCA_044373365.1 Chitinophagaceae bacterium | reverse complement strand
GACTAATGCTGATGCTACAGTTGCTGTGGCTGATCCTTCAGCTGTTGGTGCTGGTACATATTTCATCAAGGTTTCTACAGCTGCTGGATGTTCTGATATTGAGTCAGTGACTGTTACTGTTAATCCTACGCCATCATTGGCTATTACTGCTCCATCTGCGGTATGTGCTCCTAATACAGTTGATTTGACTGCTGCTGCGGTTATTTTTGGTTCATCATTGGAAGGTGGTTCATTGAGCTACTGGACTAATGCTGATGCTACAGTTGCTGTGGCTGATCCTTCAGCTGTTGGTGCTGGTACATATTTCATCAAGGTTTCTACAGCTGCTGGATGTTCTGATATTGAGTCAGTGACTGTTACTGTTAATCCTCTCCCAACAGTTGGTGTAAACAGTCCTAACGTCTGTGTTGGTTCAAGTGCGGTGCTTACTGCAACAACAAATACTGAAACAGGATTTGTATGGGCTCCAGGTGGTCAGACAACTGCATCCATAACCGTCAATCCAATATCTAATGCAACATATGTTGTAACGGTTACTAATGGTGTGACGGGATGTTCAAATTCAGCTACTTCAACTGTAACTGTTTCTGACAATCCAACTATTACAGTACCTAATCATATCATCAGTGATTGTGGACCGTTTGTAAGCCTACTTGACAAATATTCAATACCCAATGGGACGATGATGAGCATAACATTAAACGGCAACAATGTTACCAATCCATCGAAAGTTGGTGCAGGAACCTATGTGGTTACTGCTCAAAATGCTGCCGGTTGTACAACAACTGCAACAATCAAAGTAAATATCAATTGCTATACCTTCACGTTGAGCCAAGGTTTCTATGGTAGCACAAACGGAACGAAGTGTCTGAATATAACTGGAGTATCAACTAGGTATAATGCAGTTCAATTGATTGGAGCGATATTGAAAGATAATCCAATGACACTTGGAAGACTGCCTGGAACGCTTGGAGGAAGATCGTTTTATGTTACATCAAACGATGCAATCGCCTTGAATAGAATAATGCCTGGAGGCTCTGGCGGATCTGCTCTTCCTGCTATTAATCTCACTTCTGCAAATTGGAATACAACCAATATTCTCACCAAGCAAGGTAAAATCAATAACGTGCTCTTGTCTCAAACCATTACCATGTGGTTGAACATGAACATGAGAGAGAACAATGTTGGTAACTGGCTTCTTGCTGATATAGGATCAGTACCTTCAGCTGTGATTTCTGCAGCAGGAGGAGTTGCATCGGCAAAAGTATCCGATCTCGTAAGACTTGCGAGCAGGGCACTTGGAGGAGAATCTTTGACCGGTGGAGTAACCTTCACAAGTCTTGTAAGCGCACTTGACCTCGTTATTAAGAGATTTGATAACGCAGCTGGTGAAGCTGGAGCATGTTCAAATGTATTCGGTGATCAAAACCAAACAGTTCTTCTTATTTCATCTGCAAGAATGGTTGGTGCAGGTGATGAAATGCCTTCTGCTTCAGCCAACAAGGTTGAGGTTGAGAATGCTCAGTTGGTTGTCATGGCCTTCCCGAACCCATACATCGATCAGGTTACATTCAATGTAACTGTGAAGAATGCAGGAAAAGGAAGCCTGGTGATTTACAACATGCTTGGTCAGAAAGTGACCAACTTGTTCGAAGGCAACATGCAAGCAAATTCTACACAAACAATCCGTTATAACGTTCCATTCGCTCAACGCAAAAACCTGGTTTATGTGTTCAGGCAGAATGATACCATCAGCACCGGTAAACTGGTGAGTGGTAAATAACCGATCAATGTTATAAAGAGCAAAGGGGGCTATCGAAAGATGGTCCCCTTTTTTTGTTATGGCCCGAAGGATTAGGATCTTGCATGCATCTATTATCAGTATAATTTGAATGAACAGGAGCTCATAGGGCGGTTGAGGCAGGGGGATGAACCTGCATTCCGGTGGTTGGTGGACAATCTCAGCAGCCGGATACACTATACTGTGCTGAACATCCTGCAAGATCCTGTTGATGCGGAAGATGCCCTTCAGGAAACTTTTATTCAGGTGTATCAGTCGATTGATGGGTTCAAGGCTGAATCCAGCCTTTCAACCTGGGTGCACAAGATTGCCATCCGAAAGGCGCTGGAAAAACTGCGGAAAAGGAAAACGAGGCAAAGGATCCAGTCCATTATTCCATGGTGGATGCCGGAAGAGAAGCGAAGTGTAGACATGGCCTTGCTGAATCCGGGGATTGCAGCCGAGAACAAGGAAAAGGCATCTGCCCTTTTCAAGGCGATTGATCAATTGCCGGAAAACCAAAAACTGGCTTTTACGCTGATCAGGGTGCAGAGAATGAAACATGATGAGGTGACTGAAATCATGGGGCTTGGGGTGAAGGCAATTGAATCCTTGTTGAGCCGAGCCAAAGAGAACCTCAAGCAGCATCTTGAAAAATATTACAACCAATAAAACCATTGCGATGAACAAGAATGCAAAAAGTTTGCTGGATGACCATCTTCATGTGTTGGATGAAATGCAAACGGTTGGAACGGATGAGTTTTTTTATACCAGATTAAGGGCAAGGCTTGAGGAACGAAAAGCAGGTGAGGAATGGGGGTTTAAGCTAAGGCCTTCATTGGCCATTCCAGCGCTCACCATTTTGTTGGTATTGAATGGATTCCTCCTTTTTCAGTCTACACAGAACAAGGATAAGCAAGACAACGCCTATTCCATCCAGCGTTTCGCCGCCGATTACAACCAATCCATCGAAACAATCTATTAAACCTTTCTGAACATGAACAATGCCATTAAAAACAAATTCCTTACCTGGCTGGTAGTGACACTCCTGGTGGCCAATGCCGGAACCATCCTGTTCTTCTGGATCAACAGGCCCGAGAGGATGCAAGGTCCAAAAGGATCTCCAAGGGAGTTTCTGGTCCGTGCACTTGAACTGGATTCAAGTCAGCTGGATGCTTTTCAGGCTTTGATTGAGGAGCATCAGGCTTCAGCAAGGCCCTTGAAAAATGAAATCCGGTCTGCCAAAGAGAACCTTTTCCAATTGCTCAAGCAACCAATTATTCCCGATCCTGAGAAGATGAAAGCAGTGCAGGCCATCACCGATAAAACAAAGGCATTGGAGTTGCTCAATCTGGAGCATTTTCAACAACTGAGGGCACTCTGCAACGAAAAGCAAAAAAAGAAATTTGATGGATTGTTGGATCAACTTGCTGGGTTGATGGCTGAGTCAAGAGCCCCACAAGGTCCTCCACCCGGTGACTTTGGTCATCTTCCTCCATCCGCAGCTGATACCAATGGTCAACATCCACCAATAAAAGATCAGCACCGCCCGCCACCACCCGGAGAAGGGCATCCTCCACCGCATGTGGATGGACATCGCCCACCACCTCCACCCGGAGAAGGGCATCCTCCACCGCATGTGGATGGACATCGCCCACCACCTCCTGGTGAAGGTCATCCACCGCCGCCTGGCGAAGGACATCATCCGAAACAAGGTGAGGGCCATCCACCCCATGGAGGAAAACGCCCTTTGGCTCCACCTGATCAACAATAAATTTTTAAAATCGCAAACATGAATACGAAAAACAGTTTTTTCACTTTTTTGGCCTTGATCATTCTTTTTTCGGCTTGTAAGAAGGCCGCAACCTCAACTCCTTCAATCCCCTCACCCCCCTCAACTCCTTCCTCGGTCCCAGATGTCTACAAGAAAATCTATGGCGCCACCAGCATCACCTCTGATGGAACGTTTGTTACTATCAAAAGCACTGGTACACCAGACCATAAGAGTGCTTATTATGCAACAACAAATCCACTGTATGAAGCATTTTCTGGGACCACATTTGGAGCGAAAACATTTGTGAAGAATCCCAATTCCATCAATACCCTCTCGTATACCTTTAAAATACCCATCAATCCTGCTGAAGCAAGTACAAAAAAGTCTACCCCATTGGGGCCAATAGGGGTAACGGTCAATGGCGTGCCCTTCTTCAACCAGTATGCCGGCCCCAATCAACCACTGACTGGAGAAATGGCGAGCTTTGACCAAAGTTGGGGCCATCCTGCTCCTGGAGGCATGTACCATTATCATGTTGAGCCACTTTACCTGACACAAACAAAATTGAACAAATCTGCCTTGTTGGGTTTTCTACTGGATGGTTTTCCTGTGTATGGTCCGGAAGAGAACGGCGCAAAAGTGACCAATGCCAGCCTGGATGCATACCATGGGCATAAGCATGTTACTGCAGATTATCCAGCGGGAATTTATCACTATCACATCACCGATGCAGATCCTTATATCAATGGAAATGGTTTCTTTGGAACGGCCGGTACGGTTTCAAATTAGTGGGTTTGCCCTATGCCTGATTGTTTTGATGGGATGCAAGATGCAACCCAAGGGCATTGCGCAACATGAATTTTATCCGGGTACGGCTGATACACTTGCTGTTACCTCTTTTTACAATGGCTTGGAACATGGCGAGTTCAGAAGGTTTCATGAGAATGGTGTTTTGATGGAGCAGCGCTATTATGCGATGGGAGTTAAAACCGGCCCGTTGAAAAGGTATTGGAGCAATGGTAAAATACAGGCGCATTATTTTTTTGCCAATGGAGAATACCAGGGCACTTGCAGGGAGTGGAACCCCGAGGGGAAACTGGTTCGTGAAATGAACTACGAAAGGGGATATGAGTCGGGATCACAAAAACAGTGGTATGACGATGGAAGTATCCGGTCCAATTACATCATCCGTGACGGCAGGCGCTATGGGCTGCTGGGAACAAAAAACTGTATCAATGTATCGGATAGTGTTGGCATCAATTAGTTTGTATTTTTTGTTGGCGGCTTGCAGGCAGCAGGCTCCCGATGAGGCGTTGCCCTATTACAATACTCCGGATTTTACACCCATTTTTTTGAAGGGTGATGGCGGAGTTGATAATACCATCACCCATACCATTGGTAAGTTTGCATTGAGCAACCAGGATGGAAAAGCTTTTTCAGAGAAAGATGTGCAGGGGAAAATTCAGGTGGCCAATTTCTTTTTTACCGGATGTGGAAGCATTTGTCCGGGCATGATGTCTAAGCTCAGCAAACTGAACAGTGAATCAGCTAAAGACCCAGGCATTGTCTTTCTTTCTTTCTCTGTAACGCCTTGGCGGGACAGCGTTGCAAGGTTAAGGGAATATGCCAATACCAACAAGATCATTGCTTCCAACTGGCATTTGCTTACCGGCCCCAAGGCTGATATCTATACCCTTGCCAGGAGGTCATATTTTGCAGAAGAGGCTTTGGGTTTTACCAAAGACAGCACCGATTTTTTGCATACCGAACATGTATTGCTGGTAGACAAAACTGGAAGGATCAGGGGGATTTACAATGGCACGCTCGACCTGGACATGGAACAGCTCTCCAAAGACATAAAGGTTTTGAAAGCTGAAGATGGGGATTGATTAATCAAGTCTTCTCAACCCCAGATATAAGTTTATCGAACAAAAACCACCTCTTCAAAAGGCAATCTTTTTCTTTCACCATGGATCCCTTTTTCAGTGCCTTTTCCTACCGATACAATCATGTTGATTTCTGCGGCAGCAGGAAGCCCCATCAATTTTTTTACGCGTTTTGAATCAAAGCCTTCCATCGGGCAGGTATCGTATCCGTGAGCAGAGATGGCCAGCATGAATGTTTGGGCGGCAAGTGCACAGGATTTGTGCACGATCACTTTTTGATCACGGCTGCCGGAGATGCGAGCGAAAGGATTGCTGAAACCCTTGATGAAACAAACCACTTTCCTGATCAGAGTCATGAATCCAAACCAATCCTGGGCATATACCACCGGCATCAACTTGCCGTAATAATCCAACCCCCGCTGCTGTCTTTTGGTGGGTGGATGGTCTCCAATATCCGCTTTGAAATTGTTGTAATTCCATTTGGCATGGGCCTTCCAGTGGTCTTGTCTTGTAACGAATACCATCAAGTGCTTGGCAGTTTTTGCAGCAGATTGACCCAAGCAAAGTGGGGTGAACTTTTCCCTCAGTTCGTCAGATTTGATCCAATAGAATTCCCACAACTGCATGTTGCTGCTGTTGGGTGATAGGATGGCCAGTTCCAGCGATTTTTTGATAACCTCATCAGGCACTTCCACGGCGGGGTCATAACTGCGGTTCGATCTTCTGCTGTTGACAATGGCTTCAAATGCTTGTTGGTACACGGTAATGATTTATGGGGCAAAGGTACAGCGCATTTTTTGATTGGTTTTTACAATAAAATATACCCTGAAAATCAATCCATCATAATACAGAATGCTATAAATTAGGCCCACTAAAACTTCACCATGATGTTCTGTTTTCAAAAAACCCTGAAACGATTGCTCAGTATTTCTTTGTTGACCCTCTTCATTTTTTCATGGACAACTGCAAAAGAAAGGGTTTTTGATGTTTGCGTGTATGGCGAAACACCGGCAGGCATCACAGCAGCACTGCAGGTGGCGAAGATGGGAAAATCAGTGGTGTTGGTCAGTACCAACAGTCATGTAGGGGGAATGGCCACTTCAGGGCTCACGGCAACTGATTTGAATAATTTCAGGATTGCAGGCGGTTTTACCAAAGAGTTTTACCAAAGGGTCTATACTTATTACCTGGATTCTGCTGCTTGGAAAGCAGAAGGCCGGGCCGATTTTTTTGAGCGTTCCAAAAAAAGAACCTATACCGGTAAAAATGACTCGCTGAAAATACAATGGGTCTACGAGTCAGGAATCGGGGAGAAGATCTTCAAACAAATGTTGAAAGATCATGGTGTTGAGGTGATGTACAACCAGCGCATCAACCTCAAAGCTGCACCAGAAAAACAAGGCGGCCGCTTGAAGACCATCAGTTTGGAAAGCGGATTAAAGCTTGCTGCAAAAATGTTTATAGATGCCAGTTATGAGGGTGATCTCATGCGCATGGCAGGTGTTTCATTTAAGGTTGGGCGTGAAAGCAATGCCATCTATGGCGAAACAATGAATGGCATACGAATGGGTCCGGTTGTAGGCAAAGGACAAACCTCCATTGATCCCTATGTGATGCCGGGAAACCCCAGCAGTGGATTGCTTCCGTTTATTGATGCGAAGCCTGCAGGCCCTAATGGAACCGGGGATGACAGGACCCAGACCTATTGTTTCCGCCTGACCCTGACCAATGATCCTGCCAACAAAATAGATGTTACCAAGCCCAGCAATTACAATCCGCTTTGGTATGAGTTTTTGGCAAGAATGATTGCGCTCAATCCAGATATTGAATTGAGCAGCATTATTTCTTTCACTCCAATGCCCAACAAAAAAACAGATACCAACCAGGGTAATTTTGTGGGAAATTCTTATGTGTGGCCCAATGCAGATCATGCCACAAGGGTTCAAGTTGCTGCACAACACAAAGACTATTCCATGGGGCTGATTTGGTTTCTTGGCAATGACGAACGATTGCCGTTGAGCATGCGCACGGAAATGAAAACCTGGGGATGGCCCAAGGATGAATACCTGGATACCGATCATTTTCCTTATCAGGTATATGTAAGAGAAGCAAGAAGGATGATCAGTGACTATGTCATGACAGAACAAAATTGCAATGGAGAAAGGCCTGTGGCTGATCCTGTTGCCATTGCAACCTATCCCCTCGACTGTCATTATGTTGCCCGTGTTTTGGATGCTGAAGGAAAGGTGAGGCTTGAAGGAGGATATGGTAAACAAAAGGCAACCTATTACGGAATCAGTTACCGTTCCATCATCCCCAAAAGAAACGAGTGTTCAAATTTGCTGGTGCCGGTATGTTTGTCTGCTTCGCATGTGGCCTACAGTTCTATCCGCATGGAGCCTGTGTACATGGTTTTGGGGCAAACTGCTGGAACAGCAGCGGTCATGGCCCTGGAAAAAAAGATGGACGTGCAGGACCTCGGCTACGACCAGCTCAAGACACAGTTGTTGAAAGATGGACAGGTCCTGTCTTTAGACAGAAAAATTACGGCAGACATCGTCATTTACGGTGGAACATCTTCTGCCATCACGGCCGCAGTGCAGGCTGCAAAAATGGGAAAATCAGTGGTGGTGGTTTCTCCTGATCTTCACTTGGGCGGGCTCTCTTCCAACGGATTGGGCTATACCGACACGGGTGACAAGACGGTCATTGGCGGGCTGGCCAGGAATTTTTACCATCGGTTGTACAACCATTACCAGACCGATAGCGCCTGGAAATGGCAGCAAAGATCAGCCTTTGGCAACAAGGGTCAGGGAACCGTTGCCAGTGATACCAGTCTCAAAACCATGTGGTTGTTTGAACCCCATGTTGCTGAAGCGGCATTTGAAAACATGATCAGGGAAAACAACATCATGGTTTATAGAGACAGGTGGCTGGACCGTTCTCCAGGGGGCGTAACCATGAAAAACAACAAGATCATTTCCTTCAAAACCCTTGATGGCGCTGTATTTGTGGGCAAGGCCTTTATCGATGCCACCTATGAGGGCGATTTGATGGCGGCCGCAGGGGTTGGATATACCGTGGGCAGGGAATCCACCCAGCAATATGGAGAAAAATGGAATGGCGTGCAGACGGAAGTCTTCCATCATGCGCATCATTTCAAGCAAAAGATTGATCCCTACAACATTCCGGGAAATCCTTCAAGCGGCTTGCTCCCGGAAATCAGCGCTGCGCCTTCTGGAAACAAGGGTGATGGCGACAATAAAATTCAAGCCTATTGCTACCGCTTGTGCATGAGTGCCAATCCTGAAAACAGCATTCCTTTTCCCAAGCCGGAAGGGTATGACCCCAAGCGCTATGAAATCCTTTCAAGGTTGTTTGCTGCAGGATGGCGGGATGTATTTCCCAAGTTTGATGCGGTCCCTAACAAGAAAACAGATACCAACAACCATGGTCCTTTCAGCAGTGATTTTATTGGTGGCAACCATGATTATCCTGATGCATCCTATGTGCGCAGAAAAGAAATCATCCTGGAACATGAGCGATACCAAAAAGGCTATCTCTATTTTATGGCCAATGATCCTGCTGTGCCCAAAGAGATCCAGCAACAGTTCAATACTTATGGTTTGGCCAAAGACGAATTCATTGAAAATGGTGGGTGGCCTTATCAGCTCTATGTCAGGGAGGCTAGGAGGATGCTGGGTGATTTTGTGATGACAGAGAAAGATGCCCTGGGCAAGACTACCATCGCAAAACCCATTGGCATGGGATCCTATTCCCTGGATTCCCACAATACGCAGCGCTACGTGACTTCAGAGGGATACATCCAGAATGAAGGGGATATCGGCGTAAAGCCTGATCGGGCCTACTCCATTGACTATGGTGCGATCTTGCCCAAGGAAAAAGAGTGTTCCAATCTCCTGGTTTCCGTTTGCGTATCCAGCTCACACATTGCCTATGGCTCCATCCGGATGGAACCCGTGTTCATGATACTGGGTCAATCAGCAGCCATGGCGGCTGCTATGGCAATCGACAAAAAAATTCCAGTTCAACAACTGTCTTATGTTGAACTGGAAAAAGCCTTGCTGGCTGCCGGACAGGTGCTCAGGAAATGATGCTTATTTGTTCAATGTGGCGATCACTTCCAGGTTTATTTTTCTGACTGCTGCCTCATCCAGCTTGATGATCTTTCTGTCATAGGTCATCAGGCCATTGATTTCGATTTCAACATCTGTGGTCTGGGTATAGACTGCAGCGGCGTATCCAAAAGGAATGAGTTTTTTAAGTTTTTCAGCAAAGGAAACATAAGCCTTGGTGGCTTCTTCGCTGGTTTTGTATTGCACATATCCCCAGTTGCGGTTGTTTTCCCAAACATGGTTGTCTTTGACCAGACCAATGCCACCATATTCGCCCAATACATTCACGCGCTTTGAATCAAACAATCCCATCACTGGTTCAGGGTAGTTGTGGATATCAATCATATCTCCTACGTCATAGTGGTTGCCACCGCTGGCAGGGTTGACAAGTCTGGATGGGTTATAGTTCTTGGTCAACTCTGCGATCTCCGGGGTTTTGAACTGTCCCCATGCCTCATTGAAAGGCACCAGTACCACTACCGATGGATTGGAATAGGTCAGGTCCATGATTTCTTTCCATTCCTGGATGAAATTTTGCTCTGATTGTTGGCTGCGTTGCAATTCCAGTCCATTGAAATAGTTGCGTGTCTGCCATTTGGGGTTGGCATCCCCGCTGGGCATGTCTTGCCAAACCAGTATCCCTTCACGATCGCAATGATAATACCATCTGGCGGGTTCCACTTTCACATGCTTGCGGATCATGTTGAATCCAAGGTCTTTTGTTTTTTTGATGTCATACAGCAGTGCTTCATCAGTCGCTGCGGTGTACAATCCGTCAGGCCACCATCCCTGGTCGAGCGGGCCGAACTGGAAATAATCCTTGTTGTTGAGTTGCATGCGGTGGATGCCATTGGCATCAGCCTTGGTGGATATCTTGCGCATCCCGAAATAGCTTTTCAGTTTATCCGTGGCGATGCCATTGTGCAAGATGGATACTTCCATGTCATAAAGGAATGGAGACTCAGGGCTCCACAATTTTGCATTGGGAACAGCAACCGTCACTTCCTGCCCTACCACGGCTTTGCCCGTGCCAATCAATTTCCCATTCTCCATCACCTTTACTTCAATGAGGTCGTTGGCAGCAGTACCAACGGTAGAAGCCAATACCGCAACATTTCCTCCATCAATATTTGGAACTGTTTTCAGCCCCGCAACATGCGAAGCTTCAACAGGCTCAAGCCAAACGGTTTGCCAGATGCCGGTAACGGACGTGTACCAGATCCCTTTGGGAAGGCTCACCTGTTTACCCCTGGGCTGAAAACCCTGATCGGAGGGGTCCCAGACTTTGACAACCAGCTTCTGTTGTTTGTCTTTTAAAAGGAAAGGGGTGATGTCGAGGCTGAAAGGGGCATAACCACCCTGGTGTGCGCCAACTTTGATGTCATTGATCCAGATATCTGCCTTCCAGTCTACTGCGCCAAAATGCAAGATTACTGCCTTGTTTTTCCAGGTTACAGGTACATTGAAGGAACGGTGGTACCATAGTTCGTTTTTGTCTCCCACCATTTTTTGCACTCCTGAAAGGCTGGATTCAATGGCATAAGGAACCAGAATTTTTCCATCAAATGCATTGGGTTCGTTGCTTCCTTTGGGAAGAATGGCATAGTCCCAGGATCCGTTCAGGTTCTGCCATTGGTCGCGCACCAGCTGAGGGCGGGGGTATTCTGGCAGCGGATTGTTGGGGTCAATTTTTTCCGCCCAGGCTGTTTTTATTTTATCTCCAGCGGGCTTCCAGTTTTGAGCCAAGGCAAGAACAGCAACAAAGGAAAAGGCGGCAGCAAGCAATAATTGTTTCATGATCAATGAGGATGTTGATTCCCCTAATTTATGCAATTATGCAGTCAAAAGCCTTTGCTGTTTTGGTTTTTCAAAAGAATTGATCAATCCCCCAAATAAAATGAAGCATTTTAAACGGAAAGTGAATATTTTTATGCTTCAGATGAGGCTTATTTTTCGGTTTTTTTTTATGGTTATTTGCGCAACGCCTGCAGTGCTGTTGGCTCAGTCGAACAAGACAGGAATGGTGAAGGGTACGTTGAAAGATTCCACGCTTGCCCTAAAGGGTGCTACTGTTTCAGTATTGAAGGGAAAGGACTCTAGCCTATTGAGGTACGGGATGTCCAATGCCAATGGCTATTTTCAGATTGAAAATCTCCCCTTGGGGGATTATATTCTTCGTATTACCTATTCAGGTTATCAACAGGTTGAGCAGCCTTTTGTACTGAGCGCCGAATCTTCCGAAAAAAACATGGAAGTCATTCAAATGACCAAGTTTTCTACTGTACTGGATGGCATCATCATCAGGGCAGCTGCGATGGCCATCAATGGAGACACCACCGAATTCAATGCCAGTCAGTTCAAGACCATTCCGAATGCATCCACTGAAGACCTGTTGAAGAAAATGCCTGGGATAGAAGTGGATCGCGATGGATCCATCAAAACGCAGGGAGAGCCCGTGGCCAGGATTTTGGTGGATGGCAAACCTTTTTATGGCAATGACCCCAAGATGGCCACCAGGAACCTTCCTGCTGATATCATCGAAAAAATTCAGGTGATTGATGCGGTTAGCGATCAGAGCGCATTCAGTGGGTTTGATGATGGCAACAGGATCCGGACCATCAATATTATCACCAAAAAAGACAGGAAAAAAGGACTTTTTGGAAAGGGCAGTGCAGCTCTTGGAAATGAAGGCAGATATGCCCACGCGGTGAGTGCCAACAGGATCAATGGAGACCAGAAGTTTTCTTTCATCGGGCAGATGAACAATGTCAACAACCAGAATTTCTCAGTGCAGGATTTTCTGGGAACGGGTGGACAAGCCGGAGGGGGCAACAGCGCTTCACCGAATGGCAGCACCAATGTATTCAATGGCAACGCCAACGGAATCTCCACAACCAAAGGTGGTGGATTGAATTATGATGACCAATGGGGAAAGACCACAAAAGTGAGTGGGAGTTATTTTTACAGCGATATTTTTTCGAATACCAACAGAGACCGTTTGCGTGAAACATATGTGGTCAATGATTCATCCCTTTTCAACTCCAGTAAAATATTTTCTGGGAGCACGAATAAAAATCACCGGGCCAACATAGAGATTGATCACATGTTTGATAGTTCAAATACAATTTTGATCAAGTCTAATTTCAACAACCAGTGGTCTGATGTGTCAAGCAGTTCAAGCTCCACTACAACCAAGGGAAAATTCTTGCCCATCAATGCCCTCAGTACGGTGAACAAATATTTCAGCCAGGGTTACAATGTGTACAGCAGCTTTCTCTATCGCCATAAGTTCAAAAAACGCGGAAGAACCATGAGCCTCTATCTCAGCCATGGGGCAAGTGAGAGCGAACGTGAATCCAGGAACTTATCTTACAACAACCGTTACAGCAGGGGCATTGATACACTTGACCAGATTACTGAAACATTTGTTGATGGAATCCGCTACGGTGGCAGCTTTTCTTATACTGAGCCTTTGAACATCAAATCTCAACTGGAGTTTACCTATAGCTACAATTACAATGCAGGAACATCTGATCAGCAGACCAATAAATTGAACAAGCTGACCAAGGCATATTCAATCATGGTTCCTGCCCTGACCAATGCATTTGAAAACGACAACAAGGCCCACAGGAGTGGTGTAAACTACCGCAGACAGGTAACCCCCCTTTGGAATTATGTTGCAGGTCTTGCCGTTCAAAAAGCAAAGCTGACCAGCAACAACAGGACCACCAAATCTGATCTCAATAATTCTTTTGTAGACCTGTTTCCCACCTTTTTTCTTCAGTACAGAAAAGGACGTTCCCAGAGTTTGCGGATGAACTACCGCGGGTTCACACAACAGCCCTATGTAACCCAGCTCCAGGATGTTGTCAACAACAGCAGCATCATGTATGTACGTGCAGGCAATCCATTGTTGAAGCAGGAATTTACCAATAAGCTTGAGGCTACCTATAATTTTTTGAACAAACGAAAGACCAACAATCTTTCCGTCACCATGAATGCCTCCACCACGGCAAGAAAAATCTCTAATGCCATTACATTGAACACAACGGGTACCAATCTTTTGGTAGATGGCTATTCATTGCCCAATGGTGCCCAATACATCAAGCCATTGAACCTTGATGGCGCCTATGCGTCTGGCATCAATGTTCACTACAGCATATCTATGAAGAACCCCAAATCCTCCATCAACATCATGTCCTGGATCAACAACAGCAGGGAGGTGAGTCTGTTTAATGCTGTGAAGGGCTATACATTTCGCGATACCTATGGCGGTCGCCTGAACTTCAACCTGAACCTGAAAGACTGGCTTGATCTTGGGCTTTCAGGAAATTCATCCTTCAATAACATCAACTACACCATTGCTGGCAGACAGGATGCTAATTTTTACAACCACCGGATTTCTGCAGAACCAACCATCAATACCAAAAACGGATGGCTGTTCACAAACGACTTCGATTATATCATGTTCAGGGGAAATGCTTCAGCCATCAACCAATCCATCCCCCTTTGGAATGCCGGAATCGCCAAATTGTTTGGCAGGGCAAAGAAAGCGGAGTTGAGGCTTACCATGTTTGATTTGTTGAATGCCAACAAGAGCATCAACAGAAATGTTGAGCTTAACTATATTGAAGATGTACGCCAGGAAGTACTGAACAGGTATTTCTTGTTGAGCTTTACCTACCACCTGAGAAAATTCAAGGGCGGGTCCCGCTCAAAATAATCAGCCTTTTTTCTGGTTCGGCTTTTTGGTATAAATCGCCAAAGCCCCGCCTGCTCCACCTCCCGGGGCCAGGGCAAAATTGCTGAACACTTTGATCAGGACAATGTCGTTGGCAGGAACCGTTGCCAAAACTGATGGGCTGATCTGAACCTCATTCAAATAAATGGCCATGGGGGTATTGCCCAAACTGCTGATAGTGGCCTGCTGTCGGTAATAAATGCGGTATGCTGAAGGATCATCAAATGGGTCCAAGCTTGGCATTGGTGCATTTTCATAATTAGGGTCAACAACAGAAAGTCCCGGCACTTTGAACTTCAGGAATTCAATGATGTTCTCATGTACAATCTTGTCTGGCCCATTGACGAGGTCAATGATCTTTGTTTCGCCCGATGAAAAAAAGCCTTTTGAATAGAAGTCATTCATTTCCTCAGTGGCAGATTTTTTTTTGCTGCGCACCACCACCTCATTCATGCTTTTGATGGAATCCATGACCATTGGTGCATTGCCGCTGAGCAGTTGAATCAGTCCGGGTTTGAAATCACGGGTCAGCATCTGAAGGTCCAGTGCCTGTTTGGCAGAATCTTCCGTTGTTTGTACATACCAGTTGGCTTCGATGAGCAGGGCATCTATTTTTGTTACCTGCAGTTTTTCAATCGGGCGATGAACAAAGACCAGCCTTTCTGAAACCACCTTGTTCATCTTGTTCAACACCAATACTTTCATGATGCCTGAAAGAATTGATGCAGAGGCCGTAGAAATAAGCCCCCGAAAATATGGCTTGCCCACTGGTACTTCAATCCTGAAAACTATTCGCCCATTCATTTCTCCAATGATGGCCGCAGGTTGTTCTTCCATGGTTTCAGCATGGTTGGCCATTTCAAATTGAAATCCTTGTGGGTGCGGGTTCAGTTTCAGTGCCAATCCTTTGGCGGAATGTGTGGGCAAAGGAAAAGATTGCTCAACGCTGTCTATCGTACAGGTTAAAAAGTACTGGTATCCCTCTTCTGGTAAGATTTCAAAAGATCCTCTTCCTTCATGAAATGCAATGGCTTCTCCGTAGATGTTTTTTTTATCGTCCACGATCTTGCACCGGATAGCAAGTGGTTCTCCTTTTGCTGTTGTGGCCTTGAATCCAATCACGCAGGATTCCCCGGTGATGAGTTTTCCTCCTTCAGGAAAAAAACCAATACTGATGCGGTTGTTTTGTGCTGAAAGGGATATTCCCCAGATTAACAACAATATTGTACTCAGGCATCTCATGAAAAATTGCTTCAAATCTCTTGTTCTATTGACCATGAAATTATGGATAAATCACCAAGGTCCATTTATTTATGTGGCATCGTAATTTTAATCAAAATTAACAGCAACATCATCCAATAAACGGGTTATTTTCAATAATCCCGGTTAATTTAGTGGCATGAACATTCAACTCATCAAGAACAGGTCCGACATAGGCGCAGGCACCAGGGGTTCTGACATGGGGATAGATGCCATGGAAATTGCGTCCATCAACAAGGGGGATGATTTTTTTCATCGCCATGAACATGTTGATGTGGAGACGCACAACGAAAGCATCTACAACAAAAACACCAATCCTTTTGCCAAGCGCATTGAACATGTTTATGAACAATGTGAACGGGTGGCTGCGGCTGTTCATTCCTCCATCAAAACAAATCATTTCCCCATTGTATTGTCTGGTGATCACTCCTCTGCCCTGGGTACCATCAGCGGTATAAAAGCTTCCAATCCGCATTATACCCTTGGTGTCATCTGGTTGGATGCACATGCCGATATGCATTCACCCTATACTTCTCCTTCCGGCAATATCCACGGCATGCCCCTGGCTGCTGTGCTGGGCACGGATAACCTGGCACATCAACTGAATCCCATTGAAGCGGCAACCGAATATTTCTGGAGAAAGATCAAAAACATTGGGATAGATGGCCCCAAGCTCCTGTCTGAACATTTGGTGTATTTTGGTTTGCGTGATTTTGAACGGGCTGAAGAGGAGTTGATCCGTCAAGAGGGGATACTGCATTACAGGGTTGATGAGATGCGGGAGAAAAATATTGCAACTTGCGTGGAAACCTGTCTGAAGCAATTGCAGGATTGTGACATCATCTACATTTCATTTGATGTAGACTCTATGGACTGCGACAGTATTTCTTACGGAACGGGAACACCCGTTCCCACAGGGTTTTATCCAATGGAGATCATCAACATCATGGACTTGTTGATGGACAGTGGAAAAGTCTGTTGCATCGAATTCACAGAAATCAATCCCCTGCTGGACAACAAGGGAAACAGGATGGCCGAAACCGCATTTGAAGTCTTGTCATTTATTGCGAAGAAGCTTGGAACGGATTTCGTTCCTGCCAAACAGTTTTCGGCTCAAGGTAGTTGAAAAAGAAGGGTAGGAAGCGGTTGATGAATTTACTGCTGTGTTTCATCAGTCCAACCATTTTCTCGGGCCTGGCTCCTATTGAACTTTTGATTTCAAGGGCAGTTCTGCCAAAAATGATCTTACTGAAACCGTTGTGGATGGCATGGCTTGTCATGTCGTAGAGCATGTTCAGGTACAACATTTTTTCTTTTTGGATGCTGTCGTCATACCCTAAAAAATACGTGTCCAGCACTTCTCCATTGCGGATCATGGTCTTGAAACCAATGAGCTGCCCATCCAAAAAATAACCAACCAGCATGAAATCAGAAAGAAGCTTCTCTTTCAATACACTGAAATGCTGTTTGGGCAGGTAAAAAGTATTGAAGGGGGCATTGCTGGCTACATGGAGATAGAGCTCTTGCAGTTTCTCCTCTTGTTCTTTGATTTCTTCCAGCCCAAGTTCTTTTTTTTCAATTCCCTTTGCCTTTGTTCGGCTGCGCTTGAATTGGGTCCTGTATTTTTTGGACATGGCGTTGACATAATCCTGCTCAGACTTCCACGCATCGCTGACCGCAAGCACCATGTTGGGTTGAACAGAAAACTGCAGGTCATCCTTGAATGCAGGCATCCAGAAATTATCCATTTCAGTAGCCCGAAAATCTTTGAAGGTGGTAAGGTGAATGTCAATTCCCTTGTTCTTGAAAATCGTTTTAAGTTCATCTGCTGCAAGGCTAAGGGCTTGAAGCAGATTGGATATGTCGGCGGTTGCTGAAAAAGCATAAGTATTTTGTCCGCTCAGCATGTTGTTGCCCATCACCAGGATCCTGGAGGAATATTTTCTAAACAGGTAGTTTTTAAGGGAGAGATGCTTGACCTGGTTTTTGTTTCCATAACAATCGATTGCATTAAGGTCCAGGAACTGGGACAATGCAATGGCAACCAACTCATTTCCCCTGAAAACCCCGATAAAATGACAGGTCATGTTGGATGGTGCTGCCTTTTCCAAGGCCTCCAGGTATTTTTTGGAGAGGAAAATATTGTCATTTGAGAGCAAATCCCAGGAAAGGGGCAGCTCATGGGTATGGCGATAAATCTGATGAGAATAGGGAAGGCTCAATGTTTCAGTTGAACATTCGAAATTAAACCATTTGGTTTGTTTGGTCATTTTATGTTTCCTAAATGTATACCTTGTAAAACGGACAGCATTGCAGATTGTTCTGCATCCTTCAATAAAACAGCAATCAACATGAAAAGGCTCGATTTTGTCAAACAATCCTCATTTTTGATCGCAGGCATGGCCTTTGCGAAGCCCTTTAACATTCTCCACAATACCAAGAATACAGGCCCGGTCATTGGACACGGTGATTTTAAATACCGCGTGAATTACAACTGGGGAAACCTCGGGACAAGCCATCCCGTCAAGGATTGCCATGAGATGGTGATGGACAGGAAAAAAAGGATTTTTTTGCTTACCAACGAGGTCAAAAACAACATCATCATCTACGACCGTTCCGGCAAATTGCTGGACAGCTGGGGCCATCAGTTCCCGGGTGGCCATGGCCTGACCATTCACGATGAGGGTGGGGAGGAGTTCCTTTATATCACAGATCACGAGCTTGGAGAGGTCTACAAGACAACCCTGGATGGCAGGATATTGCTGACCATCCGGCATCCAAAACTGATTGGCGCCTATGGCGATTGTGACAAGTTCAAGCCCACGGAAACCTGCATTGGCCCCAATGGCGACATTTATGTTGCTGACGGGTATGGTTCCCAGTTCATTTTGCAATACAGCGCCAAAGGCGAATTCATCCGAAAATTCGGAGGCGATAGTTTTGGCGAAAAATATTTCAAGCAGGCCCATGGCGTTACCCTGGACACCCGCAACCCCAATGACCCGGTCCTGATGTGCACCGACAGGGTCAAAACCTGTTTCAAGGTGTTCAGCCTCAACGGCGAGTACCGGTCCAGCATCCAGGTGCCGGGTGCCTATGTGAGCAGGGCGGTATTTGATGGGGAGATGATGTATTCCGGCGTGTGTTTTTCGGCATTGAAAAACCATATGCTCACCTACAACGCAGGGTTTGTTACCATTCTTGACGGTAACAACAAAGTGGTGTCTAACCCAGGCGGCACTAAGCCAACCTACAAGCAGGGAGAGCTGCTTCCCATGGTCCAGGACAAGCCCATTTTCAAGCATTGCCATGATGTCTGTGTAGATCCCGACAAGAACCTTATCGTTGCCCAGTGGAATGCAGGGAATACCTATCCGGTTTTTTTGGAGCGGGTTTGATAGAGCAAGGCAAATGCTGAGTACAATGCATGCCATCCGCAATTTTCGTTAACTTTAAGCCCATGCAGGCAATGACAGATATGGGTGGGGATGATAGACATTCACCGTGTTGGGGAATGGAGGCTGTTTTTCGCCGGTACTATCCTAAGTTATGTTATTACGCCTTTAAGATCATTGATGACAAAGCCTCAGCAGAAGATGTCGTTCAAGATGTTTTTCTTCGTTTTCAGGATCGTTTTTCGCAATTCAATTCCGAGACTGCCCTTGGGTCATTTCTGTATCTTTCTGTCAAGAATGCCTGCCTGAATATCCTTCGACACAGGGCCGTTGAAGCCAAGTATGAAGCGTCGGCATCTTTTTCATCAGCGGAAGAGGCTCCTTTTGTCGAAAACCTTATCCGTGCAGAGGTGTATGGAGAAATTCACCGGGCCATTCAATCCCTGCCTGCCGGATGTCGCGGTATCATCAATCTCGCTTATTTTGATGGCCTTAAAAATGAGGAAATAGCCAACCGCTTACAAGTTTCTGTCAACACGGTAAAGACCCAGAAGCAGCGTGGTTTACAGCTTTTGCGCTTAAGGCTTGCTCCAGACGCTTTTTTCATGCTCCTCACTGTGCTGGGTGCCTAATCCCAGGGGCTCGCAGGGAACTAAAAATATTTTTTCTATCGGCTTCACCCCAAACATGGTCTTGCGTGTTTTAACATGAAATTTCTTCGCATGCGCAAACGGTTGTTGAAATATTGCTTTCTGTTGGTTTTGGTGATCTCCCTCCAAGATCTTGTCGCGCAGGAAGGAATTCGCTTTGAACAAGCTGCATGGACAGCGGTACTGTCAAAAGCAAAGGCCGAGAACAAACTTGTTTTCATTGATGTATACACCTCCTGGTGCGGACCTTGTAAAATAATGGTGAGGGATGTGTTTCCCCAAAAAGTAGTTGGAGACAAGTTCAATGCCAATTTTATCAACTTCAAAATCGATGCTGAAAAAGGTGAAGGAATTGATGTGGCAAAAAAATATGCCGTTAAAGCCTATCCTACTTACCTGTTTGTCAACGGCGACGGTACCTTGGTCTACAGGAGTGTAGGCTCCATGCCCGTCGAGAAATTCCTCTCAGAGGCTACCATTGCCATCGGCGAGTTTTCAGATCCTAAGCCTTTTGCCGTATGGGAAGATGAGTATGAGCAGAACCTCAATAACAAGCAGTTTCTTTGGGATTATTTGCAAAAAAGAAAAAAGCTGAGGCTGAATTGTGGCGATGTTATCGACAGGTATTTTACTGTTTCCTCTAAAGACGAAATTCTCCAATCACCGCTCATGAAGACGATGGCTGAATACCAGAACTTCAATGTTGATGGACCTTTTTATCAATTTCTCCTTAACAACAAGGATGAAATCAAGCCGTTCCTGTCTGCGATTTTCAGAACGAAATTTGATGCCTTTCTTGTTTATATAGCCAAGGCAGATATTGACAGGGCTGCAGCCAATGCAGACGAGAAATTGCTGGGTGCGGTTACAGCAGCACTGCTTAAACTCCCGGCAGACGAGTATCCAATGGAGTTTAGGGTCGGCGAGACGAGGATGAAATATTTTACACAGACCACTGATGCAGCTGCATTAACTAAGGAAGTAAACCAATATGCCAGTTCAGTGATGGGCTATGATACAAAGAAAATAAGGACTGCAGACTCGATGGCATTGGATCAGTTTGAAAAAGACCTTGCGGCTGGAAAACTCAAGTTTTCAAGCAATGAAAGCCTTGAAGTGAACAGGCGGTTTAAAGGATCGTCCATTGCCACTTCATATGCATACAGGGTGAGGGATATTGCCAGATCTGTCCTCAATGTCATTGATGATAAAAAGCAGCTGGCCAAGGCCTATGACTGGATTCTATATGCCAGTGGGTTCAGCGATAATTTTACCATTGGTGAAGTCAAGGCAGGCCTTCTTCAAAAACTTGGCAAGTCCAAAGAAGCCCTTAGCGAACAACAAGCAGTTATAAACGCTTACACCGAACAAATGGCCAAGCTCAACATATCAAGTGATAAAGTCATGGGGCGTTTGGAAGGAAATTTGCAGAAGATGAAAGAGGGTAAGCCTACCTGGGGGATTGATAAGAATGCACTTCAAACAAGGGTTACCGCAACACCAAAACTTGTCAAATGAACGGACAAAAACAACCTGAGGGCTTCGAGATGGAAGAATCAATCCAGGTGGCTGGTTTGATTGCCGGCCATTTGAGAGATGAATTGACTAATGCGGAGAAGATCCTGCTCGAGAAATGGCTTTCAGCAAGCGAAGCCAACAAAGCCCTTTTTGATGAGCTTGTTAGCAAAGCATTTCACCAGGCTGAATTGCCTTTTTTCTTTGATATTGACACCGACAAGGCCTGGAGTCGACTTGCTGCGGCAAATGATGATACTGGTTTGTTGGTTTCCCATGAAGCCGCTGCTACAAAGCGCAGGCTTGGCCCTTGGTTATGGGCCGCCGCCGCCGCTGTCATCACTGGATTCTATTTGGTAAAGACATTATTTTTTATCCCTCCGGCTCCTCAGGCAAGTACCCATGAAATTTTACCGGGAGATAACAGGGCAACGCTTATGCTTTCCGATGGAACAGTGATCCCTCTTTCGAGTGTTGCTGATGGTGGTATTGCCAGCCAGGGAAATGTTACTGTGGTTAAACTGGACGGGATGGTTCAGTATCAACCGAAAGGTGAATCAAGTGAGCTTGTTTACAATACCATCCAAACACCCAAAGGAGGAAAATACCAGTTGGTTTTGTCTGATGGGACGGTGGTTTGGCTAAACGCCTCATCCTCTTTGCGTTTCCCAAATGTATTCAATGGAACAGATCGGAATGTTGAGTTGAAGGGCGAAGCGTTCTTTGAAGTAAGCAAAAATGCAAAAAAAACCTTCAAGGTTAAGCTTGAGGCAGGAGCTGAAGTAGAAGTATCTGGAACTTCCTTTAACATCAACGCCTATCAAGATGAGCAAATGGTCAGAGCGACGTTGATTGAAGGGAAAATCGGGCTTTCTGTCAAGGGAATGAAGCGTGACCTTGTTGCCGGTCAGCAGGCAAGGATCATGAAAGGACAGTCATCCATTACCGTTGTTGATGGTGTTGAGATGGATGAAGTTGTTGGATGGAAAAATGATCTGTTTGTGTTTAAAAGTCTTGACATACAATCTATCATGCGTCAAATCAGTCGCTGGTATGATGTAGAAGTAGTTTATGCCGGAGAATTGAGCAAGGAAACATTTTCAGGTGTGGTAAGTGCAAAAAGCAATTTGTCTCAGGTGCTAAAAATTTTGGAAGAGGGAGGAGTGGCATTCAAGATTGAGGGGAGGAAAATTATTGTAAAGTGAGGATTTGTGTTAAAAAAGAAGGTTACCTAATGGCAATAAAAGTATTGTCTGCCAAAATGGTAGACAAATAATAATCATTAACCAAAACAACTATGATCATGGATGAATTGATGTCAGGAGTACGCAGGCGTTTCAGCTGCAACCTACCTGAAAACCTCCTCAAAATGAAGTTTACTGCGATCCTCCTGCTGGCGGTTTTCCTGCAGGTTTCTGCACACGGGTACTCCCAGAAGGTCTCGCTCAACCTTAAAAACGCAAAACTGCAAAAGGTTTTTTCAGAGATCAACCGCCAGACGGGTTTTCAGTTTTTCTTCAAAGACGAACTCCTAAACAAGGCAGGTAAGGTAAACATCGATGTCTCCAATGTTAAATTGGAGGAGGCCTTGGAAAACTGTTTCAAAAACCTGCCCATCACCTTTTCAGTTGTTGAAAAAACAATTGTCGTAAAAGAACGTGCTGCGCTGGTTGCAGAAAAAACGGTGCAGAAACCAATTGCCAACATCATCAAAGGAAGGATTACCGACAGCCTTGGCGGGCCATTGGAAGGTGCTACCATCACAGTGAAGGAGACAAATAAAGTTGCATTGTCTGGGAAAGACGGAAGTTTCAGCATTGATGCAGCTCCAGGCCAAACACTGGTCATCTCATACGTTGGCTATTCTACCATTAATTTTAAGGTTGGATCTTCCACCCAGATTACCATAAAGTTGGCTGCACAATCCGAAAACCTCAAATCAATTGCGGTGGTGTACACCGGTTACCAGGCCTTGCAAAAGGAAAGGAGCACAGGGTCTTTCACTACTGTTTCAAACGACGATATTAAGAACAAGTCCATCAGCATGAACGTGGTAGACCGTTTGGAGGGATTGGTACCAGGTCTTTCCGTGAACTATGGAGCCAGCAATGATAAGTTCCTGATCAGAGGGTTGACGACTGTACAAGCGGCAAGAGCACCATTGGTTGTAGTGGATGGAGTGCCCATCAGTGATTATGCATCAGTGGCAACACTGGTAAATCCCCAAGATGTAGAATCAGTCACCGTTCTGCGTGATGCCACGGCCGCTTCCATTTGGGGTGCAGCCGCTGCAAATGGTGTCATTGTCATAGAAACAAAAAAAGGCAAGACCAGCAACCAGCCACAAAAAAAAAAGATTCAATTCAATAGCTTCACTACATT
>JBIPNK010000046.1:0-22977 GCA_044373365.1 Chitinophagaceae bacterium | reverse complement strand
GTCCAGTATTGCATTGTTCAACAAAACTTGGCAGCAGGTTGACCTGCGCTTTTTTGATCAGGTCCTGTAATTCTTTTTCACTTGGATTCGAAACCAGGCAGGTATGCATTTTTTCATGAGCAGCCTCTTCCAGCTGTTCAGATGGATTGTCGCCGGCAATGACAAATGGTACTTCAAGTGTATGGAATACGTTTTTCAACAACCAATTGGCAGCGTATGCATGTTCGGATTTACCCAAATTGCCATGGTAGAGGCAAAAGTTACCTGTTCCAGATTGCAGCATAAGGAAAGGCATTTCTATGAACTGGTCAACTACCGTGATAGCATTAAGGCTTCGAGTTTTAAGACCTTTATACTCTGGAGAAACAGCAAATTGAATGGAGCCTACCGAAATTTTCTTCATCAATCGTCCAAACCGGATAGACTCAATAGCGTAAAAAAGCTTTTGGATTCCCCAGGAGCAAAGGCTGCACAAATCCCTGAAATGTAATTGTTCATTTCTCAGCATCCTCACAACAATCTTCCTGTCTTTACTGAATGAGGCATCCAAGAGGGGAGAAACGGTCTTCAAGCCTGCAAATAGAATAGGAAAGCGGTCGGCTTCAAGCCTCTTGACCAGGGATCTGTCAGACCTTGAACTTAATGCATAGGGTGTGGTCAAGGTATATGCCTTATGGCCCTGTTTCTTTGGGTAAAGGTGAAGTTCATGGCAAAAGGGTAGCAGGCTTTCAGGCTTTTGATTTCCGAAACAATGCACATGCAACAAGATGCCTTGGGCATGCAATGCTTTGATCAAAAAAACAAGCTCTTTCAAAATGCCTGAATCGGATGGCAATGGAACATCGTGCGCAACAATATGCAAATGTTTATCCATCATAGCATGTAAAATACATTTAAGGGTCAATTGTTCTTGCTACCTTCGAATAAATTTTAGAAAATGGTTGATCAAGATCAAAATCAAGACCTTTCACCTGTTCGCCCGCGGTTTTTGACCATCTTGTGCTATCTCACGATTTTTGCCAGTACATACATGATTTTCTCCGCTTTTTCTGGCCTTTCAGATCCTGAAAGCACGGTCAAGGCCATGACCAATAGCATGGAACAATGGGAATCTGTTCTTCAGGATGCGGTAAAAAATGACCCATCCGGCCAAACGAAAGTGGATGAACTGATGGGAGATATAGCTTCTTCAAATACTTCATCCAACATGAGAGATAACAGCTTTTTCTCATTGGTTTCCAATGTATTAACATTGATTGGTGCATTCCTTATGCTTCGCCTGAAAAAAAATGGACTCCGCCTCTATATCCTGGGTTCTATCATTGCTGTGGTTGCTCCTGTGCTGGTTTTCGGATCTGACAACATCATGGGATTTTCCCTGGCCCTCATGGCCGGACTGTCTGGTGCACTTTTCATTTTGCTTTATGCGTTGAAAATGAAATACATGGAATGATAGGGCAAGGTTTTTCCAAATGTATCAAATCTTTGTTTGTATTGATAAAAGCACTACCTTCGCAGCCAATTTTCCCGGCAAAATTAAAGATGAATTAAAATAAAACTGAGATGTCAAGCGTAACAAAAGAAAAAAAGTCTTCTATCGTTGCTGAATTCGGTGGCAACCCAAAAAATACCGGATCTATCGAAGGTCAAATTGCTTTGTTGACTGAAGAAATCAATGAGATTTCAAAGCACCTTAAAGTAAACAAGAAAGATTTCTCTTCTAACAGAGGGTTGATGACCAAGGTTGGACGCCGCAAGAGATTGCTGATCTACCTGAGCAGAACCAATCTGTTAGGATACCGCGCCCTCCTTGAGAAATTAGGGTTAAGGAAATAAAATAACTGAATCGTACTATTCCCAACACATTCTGTTGGGAATATTGCTTTTTGGAACACTCCCAAAACATTATCATGTTACACCAACCATTTCAATCAAGCTTCGACCTTGGTAACGGTCGAATTGTTACAATAGAAACCGGTAGGCTTGCCCGTCAGGCTGATGGTTCAGTTACTGTAAGGCAAGGAAATTGCATCATTTTGGCAACTGTATGTGCCAATAAGGAACCACGTGAAGGACAGGATTTCTTCCCCCTTTCAGTGGATTATCAAGAGAAGTTCGCTTCCGCAGGAAGGATCCCCGGATCTTTCTTCAAGCGTGAAGGCCGCATCACAGATTATGAAATCCTGATCAGTCGTTTGATCGATAGGGCGCTCCGCCCACTTTTCCCTGAAGATTATCTTTGTGATGTTCAGGTATTGGTAAGCCTTATTTCATCTGATCCTGAAGTGATGCCGGATTCTTTGGCCTGTCTTGCTGCTTCTGCAGCCCTCGCAGTGTCTAACATTCCAATCAAAGAAGTGATCTCTGAAGTTCGTGTAGCCAGGGTAAATGGTTCATTCATTGTTAACCCAAGCAGGACAGAGCTTGCGACTGCTGACATGGATTTCATGATTGGCGCCACTGCAAAGAACCTGATGATGGTAGAAGGTGAATCCAAAGAGTGTGTAGAGGCAGATGTTGTAAAGGCACTTGAAATTGCCCATGATGCCATCCGTGTGCAGATCACTGCGCAGGAAGAACTCAGGCAAAAAGTAGGTGTTGAAGGAAAGCGTGATTACACCAAGCCTGCCAGCAATGAAGAAATTCAACAAAAGGTCAATGATTTTGCTACGGAAAGGGTTTATGCCATTTCAAAGGCAGGAAGCAGCAAATACGACAGAAGCAAGGCCTATGACGAATTGAAAAAAGAAGTGGTTGCCATGCTTGGAGCAGAAGCTACCCCTGAGCAAATCAAACTGGCCAAAAAATATTACGAGGACCTCAAGTGGGATGTTGTCCGCAATATGATCCTTGATGACAGGATCAGGCTTGATGGCCGTTCCCTCGATCAGGTTCGTCCTTTGAACATGGAAATCGATGTACTGCCTACACCACATGGTTCAGCACTGTTCACCCGCGGTGAAACCCAGTCGCTGACTACCATCACCTTCGGCACGCCACTTGATGAACTATTGGTAGAAAGTGCAGCAAAGTCTGACTACAGCAAGTTCATCCTCCATTATAATTTTCCTCCATTCTCAACTGGCGAAGTAAAGCCGATGAGAGGTCCAGGAAGGAGAGAAGTGGGTCACGGAAACCTTGCCCTTCGTTCCCTCAAACAAATGATGCCCGGTAATGATTATGCCTATACCGTGCGTGTTGTTTCTGATATTCTTGAATCAAATGGTTCGTCTTCCATGGCAACTGTTTGTGCCGGTTCACTGGCTTTGATGGATGCAGGTGTTCCCATTCCAAAACACGTAAGTGGTGTTGCCATGGGATTGATCACTAGGGCTACTGACGGCAAATACGCAATCCTCACAGATATCCTTGGTGATGAAGATCATCTTGGTGACATGGATTTTAAGGTTACCGGTACCCGCGATGGTATCTGTGGTATCCAGATGGACATCAAAATTGATGGTTTGAGCATGGAAACCATGATGGCTGCCCTTGAGCAGGCAAGACATGGTCGTCTTCACATCCTTGACCAAATGTATGATTGTATGCCTTCTTACAGGCCTGAGGTGAAGCCACATGCCCCAAGGATGCAGAAGTTGTTCATCGACAAGGAATTCATTGGCGCTGTGATCGGACCACAAGGAAAAATCATCCAGGAAATCCAGCGTGAAACTGGTACCACCATCAACATTGAAGAAGTGGGCAACCAAGGTGAAGTAAGTGTATTCAGCCCGGCCAAAGAAGGCCTTGACAGAGCAGTAGCCTGGATCAAGGGTATTGTTGCCATGCCTGAGGTTGGAGATGAGTACGACTCTAAAGTCAAGTCTGTGATGCCTTATGGTGCTTTTGTTGAGTTCATGCCTGGCAAACAAGGTTTGCTTCACATCAGTGAAGTAAGTTGGAAACGCCTTGAAACACTTGATGGTATCCTCAAAGAAGGGGATATGGTAAGGGTTAAATTGATTGGTGTTGACCAGAAGACAGGTAAATTCAAATTGAGCAGGAAAGTGTTGATCCCCAAACCTGATTTTAATCAGAATGGCGGTGAACAAGCTTCCAACTAATATTAAAACAGCCGGCTTTTAGCCGGCTTTTTTCATGATGACATATATAGAAATTCATTTTAACGAGATCAGCCCTGAAACAAGTGATGTATTGGTTGCACTGTTGCCAGATTTGGGTTTTGCAGGCATGGAAGAAACACCTACGGGTTTAAAAGCCTATGCTACAGCAGGGCAGGTAGATCAATCAGCCCTGGATGCACTCTGTGCTGAGATGGGCATAGCCTACACCAATGCGGAATTGAAAGAAGAGAACTGGAATTCCAGTTGGGAATCCAATTTCGATCCTGTCATCCTTCCTGGCAAAATTCATGTCAGGGCTCATTTTCATCCTCCATTGGAAGGGTTTGAACATGAAATCCTCATCACGCCGAAAATGAGTTTTGGCACAGGCCATCACGCCACCACCCGAATGATGATGCTGGGCATGCTTGAGCTGGATTTTATGGGAAAAGAAGTCCTTGATTTTGGAACTGGCACTGGGATTCTGGCCATCCTTGCAGAAAGACTAGGAGCCACTTCAGTTGAAGCGATTGATAATGATCATTGGAGCATTTCCAATGTGAATGAAAACATTCAGTTGAATGCTGCCAGCAATATCAATGTTGCTCTTGCAGAGAACCTGGATGAAGTGCGCACCTGTGACATGCTCCTGGCCAACATCAACAAACATGTGCTGCTGGCACATGCTGCATCCATGGCACAACTGCTGAGGACTGATGGCTTTCTATTGATCAGTGGTTTATTGGCGGATGACCAGGTGGATATTGAAGCGGTATTTACGCCTTTGTTTGGCAAACCGATCAACCTTTACACTGACAATGGATGGATTGCTTTGGCTTTCAAAAAGGAGTTTTAACACCTAGGGAAGGGCCGTTTATTAATTTTTCATTAAATTTGTATTTCCCTTAAAGCCAAAAAACATTTAATGAACGAAATTTTATTGATCATATTGGCGTACATGATTGGGTCTATCCCAACTTCGGTCATCATCAGCAAAACCCAATTCAATATTGATATCAGGGATTACGGTAGCGGTAATGCCGGAGCTACCAACACTTTTAGGGTTCTTGGTTCAAAATGGGGGAGCATCGTCATGATCCTGGACATGCTCAAAGGATTGGTTGCCGTTAAGCTTGCATTGCTTTTGCCTTATTATATTACCAATGAATTTGAAAGAACCAATTTTCAAATAGGACTCGGTCTTGCTGCAGTCATTGGTCATATATTTCCCATATGGGCAGATTTTAGGGGAGGCAAAGGTGTTGCCACCCTTTTTGGACTGATCATTGCCATTTCACCCCTGACAGCTCTGAGCTGTGTAGCCATATTTTTGGTCGTCCTTTACCTAACCCGTTTTGTGTCCCTGAGTTCTATATTGGCAAGCATGGCTTTCCCTGTATTCATTTTGATCATTTTCAATGTAGACAATATTGCTTACAGGATTTTTGCCATTGCCGTTGCCCTGCTTGTTATCCTTACACACCAGAAAAACATCAGCAGACTCCTTTCAGGCAGTGAAAGCAAAGTGCCAATTTTCAAAAACCGGGACAAAAGAAAAGCAAGGCGAAACAGCCAGGACTTTTAAGATTTCCTCTTCTTTCTGCATAGCATTTAAAATCTTATTAAAGAAACTTTAAATATGTGGAAAAAATGTTAATTTTGTCAACCCAAACCAAAACTTCCAACAAATGCTCATCAACATTTTTGACAGGCTTCAGCTTTGTGAGGAAAAGAACGTGCTTGTTCAAGGAATTCCTTCCACATTGGAAAAGTTTTTTACCAAACTATCGTTTGCCAAAAACGTAACGCCACTACTGAAAAGCAGAAAGATTGATTTTGCTTTGGTTTTTGCATTGAACTACAACCAACTCTCCCTGATCCTCAAAGATGTTATTCCTGCCTTGCGTTCAAAAGGAAAACTTTGGATCGCATATCCCAAACCAACTTCAAAAATTGTTAGTGATCTCAACAGGGATTGCAACTGGGAATGCCTTCATGCTACTGGCTTTACTAAAATTGATGAGGTAGTGATTGATCATGTTTGGACAGCCCTGAGGTTTTGTACTGAATCTGTCAATACCGCTTGCGATAGTATTGATATTTCCCTTCTCGATATAGATGCAACCGTTAAAGATGTGATGATAAAATCATCCCGCAAAATTTCTGCCGTTTCATCTATGTAATCTGTTTTCAAGATGGCTTGAAAAAACATTTATCCTTTCATTCAGCCATACATGTTAAAATACAAACAGTTACCATTCCATCGTTTATAAATCCTTGATTTATGCTACATTTGAGCACGTAAAGCATAATACAATGGGTATAGGTTGGTTGATTTTTATCGTTGCAACAGCAGGATTTCATGCAGGACTTTATGGAATGTTCAAAAAAGCCGGAATCGATGGCTGGAAAGCATTGGTCCCTTTTTACAATACATGGCTGATGGTGAAAAAAATGGAGTTGAAAACCCAATGGTTTTTCTTTCAACTCATTCCCATTGCAGGACAATTTGTGACCATCTGGCTTTGCATCAAATTTGTTGAGCATTTCGGCCGGTTTTCAGTGGTACACCACGCTGCAACAGTTTTCATTCCCTTTGTTTATTTTCCTTACCTGGGATTCTCCAAGAATGAGCGGTATGCAGGGCCCACAGTAGTAAAGAATTATCAAAAATCAGCTACAAGGGAATGGATTGATGCTGCCGTTTTTGCCATCGTTGCGGCAACCATCATCCGCACCTTTGTTTTTGAAGCCTATGTCATCCCCACTGGCTCAATGGAAAAGACTTTGCTTGTCAATGACTTTCTATTTGTTAGCAAAACCAGCTACGGACCAAGAATTCCCAATACGCCCATTGCCTTTCCTTTTGTTCACCATACCCTTCCAATTGGTACGTCAAAATCATACCTTGAATGGATCAGCCTTCCCTACAACCGCTTTTTTGCAAAGCCCATCGAAAGGAATGATGTGGTTGTGTTCAACTATCCAGTAGGGGATACGGTCATCCGTGAATTCCAGTCAGAAATCAATTATTATGACTACCTCCGCGCCTACGAATCAAGGGGTGGTACAAGGGATATGTTGTTTGCTGAAAGGGATGACATCATTTCAAGACCAGTTGACAAAAGGGAGAATTTCATCAAGCGTTGTGTAGCCATTGCGGGCGATACCCTCTTCATTAGAAATGGCACCTTGTATGTATCCAATACGGTAAACCCCATACCACCTGCTTCTGAAATGCCTTACTATGTTACCCTGAATGGCAATGGATTTTTCTCTGATGAGTTCATTAAAAATGAATTGAATATTGACCCTCAGGATCCAGATCAGCGTGATCTCTTGCAAATGCAGGATAAGCCCAATACTTACCGCTTGACACTCACACCCGCCCAATTGAAACAGGTTGAATCTTTTCCATTTGTGGTAAAAGATTCCATCATGCCAGACCTGAATACCAGTGGTTTTGGCAATACTTTCCCTTACGATACAGCACAATTCAAATGGAGCGAAGACAATTTTGGCCCATTGTGGGTTCCCCAAAAAGGAAAATCAGTTGAGCTTAATCAAAGGAATATTGCGCTTTACAAAAGGGTGATTGCGGTATATGAGAACAATACATGGGAAGAGCGTGATGGAAAGGTGTTGATCAATGGAAAACCTTCAACATCCTATACATTTAAAATGAATTATTACTGGATGATGGGAGACAACAGGCACAATTCCCAGGATTCAAGGTTCTGGGGTTTTGTACCCGAAGACCATATTGTGGGCAAGGCTTCCATGATCTGGTTCAGCTGGCAGAATGGCCCAAGATGGAACAGGATTTTCAAATCCATCAAATAAACACCTAAACCAACCCTATGGACACCAGAAATATCAACATCAGTTTTAAGGTACACGCCAATGCTTCAGCATTGAGCGATGCAGACAATGACCTTGTGCAACGGGCGAGGGAAGTGGCTGCTACAGCCTATGCACCTTACTCAGGCTTCAGGGTTGGTGCCGTTGCCCGCATGCCGGATGATAAGCTGGTGATGGGTACCAACCAGGAGAATGCTTCTTATCCCATTGGTATCTGTGCAGAGAGGGTCCTGCTTGCTGCAGTGTCTTCGATTTCTCCAGGTCTTCCCATTGAAACCATGGCCATTACTTACCAGAGTGATGCAGTGGATACTTCAGAACCCATAGCACCCTGTGGTATGTGCAGACAGGCCTTGGTTGAATTTGAATCAAGGTTCAATGCACCTATGCGTTTGTTGCTGACCGGATCAGCAGGGGAGGTATTTGAATTTGAAACCCCCTCAGACCTCTTGCCCATGGCATTCAAGCATTATCATCTGGGCAAATAAGCCCTATTGCTTGCTTATCTCTCCTGTGATGAAGCGTATTGCTGTTGCCGCAATTTGAGCCCTGTATTGGGCATTTATATAACGATCCTGTGCTTCAATCAGGCTGAGCTGAGCTTGCCTCAATTCAATTGAATTGCTTTGAAGTTTCTTGAAGCGTTCAGTAGAAATGAAATTATTCTCTTCAGCCAGTTTTACATTGCTCTCTTCAACCTTGGATACTGAAACGGCATTCTCGTATTCCTGAAAGGCAATCAGCAAATCACGCTGCAACAATGCACGCAGTTGTTCTGTCTGCAGCTCCTGCCTTTTCTGTTGAATGCTGTTGACTTTCAACTGGATCTTGTTGACATTTCCGTTGAAGATAGGAATACCAATGCCCAATCCAATGTTGGGCCCAAAGGTTTGGTTGGTAAGAAAGAATCCGGCGGTTGATTTGGACCTGTTCAAAACGGTATTTGAATTAAGGTTTACTGAAGGCATCCTCTGTGAACTGATGATCTTTTTTTCAATCATCAGGTTGAGTTTTTCCTGTTGCGCCAAGAGCAATTGTGGGTTTTGCTGGTCAATTTTTGAAACAAGGGCGTTGTACTCAATAGAAGGGATGCTGAACTGCTCTTCTTTTGGGTTGAACGCAGCACCAGCATCTTTCTTGAGCAAGGCATTCATGGAAGCCTTGGTATTGGCCACCTGTTTGTAGATGTTCTGAAGATTCACTTCCTGTGCATTCAGGTCAATTTTTGCCTGCAGCATGTCTGTTTTGGCACCGTTTCCTACATTGAACCTTGTTTCGGCAATTTTTAATCTCTCTTTTGATAAATCGATGATGGCTTTGGTGGCGATCACCTGTTTATTCAACCGGATCAGGTTGTAGTAAATATTCAGTACATCAAAGATGACCTGATCAATTTGTTGTGTTACTGCGATGGTACCCATTTTCTCCATGGCATCAAATCTTTCTAAGGTAGACCTTACCCGCATGCCATTGTAAATTCTCCAGCTGATGGCAAGATTGGCATTGATGTTGCTGTTGGATACATTGTTTCTTACAATGCTGTTACCATTGGCCAATTTCTGGTTGATATTGGAATTACCTTCTGTATTGAAGATATTGCCTGCAATTGTTGGAAGACCGCCAGCATTTCCCCAGTTGTTATTGGCCTTTGCAATATCCAGATCGGTTGAAGCAATCTGGATATCGAGGTTTTGTTTCAGTGCCATGTCAATGGCTTCCTTTGCAGTAAAACTGCTGTCTTGCGATGATACTGCATTGGCAAACAGAAGGCTCAACAACACTGCTTTAATTCTCATGGGTAGCTCTTTTTTTCCTTGAAATATAACTGTACAGCGCAGGCACTACAAACAAGGTGAGTACCAATGCAAACATCAGGCCACCGATAATGACAATACCCAACGGTATCCGGCTTTTTCCTGCAGAACCCAACGCCATGGCAATGGGCAATGCGCCAAGGGCTGTGGCAAGGGTTGTCATCAGGATTGGTCTCAACCTTGCTACAGATGCGTCCAACACAGCATCAATCTTGTTCATTCCTTTTTCCCTTTGCTGGTTGGCGAACTCAACAATGAGGATGCCGTTTTTGGTAACCAGACCAATCAGCATGATGATACCAATCTGGGAGAAGATATTCAGCGACTGTCCAAAAACAGATAAACTGATCACTGCACCGGCAAGGGCCAGTGGAACGGTAATCATGATGATCAGTGGGTCAATAAAGCTTTCAAATTGTGCGGCCAAAACCAGGAAGATCAGCACCAGGGCCAAGAGGAAGGCGTTTTGTGTATTGGAAGAACTCTCGGCAAAATCCCTTGAAGATCCGCTGAGGCTTGTGGTAAACGATTCATCCAGCACTTTTTTAGAAATGCGTTCCATCTCATTGATACCATCTCCAAGTGTTTTGCCATTGGCCAGGCCTGCTGAAACAATGGCACTCTTTAACCTGTTGTAATGGTAAATGGTTGGGGGAGTGGCCGTTTCAGAAATAGTGACAAGGTTGTCCAATTGGATCAGCTGTCCTGTTTTGCTGCGCAGGTAAAAAGACTTGAGGTCAAGCGGGGCATCCCTGTCTTTTCTGTCTACCTGTCCGATTACTTCATATTGTTTGCCGTTCCGGATAAAATAGCCAAACCTTCTGCCGCTGAGTGCAAGCTGAAGGGTATTGGAAATATCAAGGATGGAAATGCCCAATTCTCCGGCTTTGAGCCTGTCAATGGTTACCTGCAATTCAGGTTTGTTGAATTTGAGGTTGACATCATTGCCCTGGAAAACAGGGCTCTTCACAACCTCATCCATGAACAAGGGAACCTTTTCTTTGAGTTTATCAAAATTGAGGTTCTGCAAAACGAACTGCACCGGCAACTGCCCCCTGCTGGCTTGTCCAACAGAAATGGTCTGCTCTTGCAAGACAAGTACCCTCACATCGGTATAATCTTTGAACATTTTGTTCATGCTCTGTGCAATCTCATTCTGGCTGCGCTTCCTCTCGCTGGCATCCACAAGACCCATGCTGATGGAAGCGGCATTGGCTCCACCAGAACCTGAGTAATTGGGTGCAAAAGACAACACCACATAGCGCTCAGGTACTGAATCCATTATCTTTTCAGTGATGTCATACACCGCCTGGTCCATGTAGTCAAAGTCTGTTCCTTCAGGTGCAAGGATACTGGTTCTCAGCCTGTTTCTGTCTTCCATTGGAGCCAGCTCAGAAGGAAGTTTTGTTCCAACAAAATAAATTGCGCCAACGCAGGCCAATACGATGATAAAGGCAATCCACCTTTTGCGCATGAAGGCCGCCAGCCAGCGTTGGTATCCTGATTCCATGCCCCTGAAAAAAGGTTCAGATTTGGTGTAGAACCATGAATGCTTATGAACATTTTTCTTGGTCAGGTAAATGTTCAACACCGGTGTCAGTGAAAGGGATACAAAGGCCGAAATCAACACCGCACCGGCAACAACAATTCCGAATTCCCTGAACAACCGGCCTACAAATCCTTGCAAGAAAATGATGGGTAGAAATACGATGGCCAGCGTAATGGATGTTGAAATAACAGCAAAATAAATCTCTTTCGAGCCTTCTCTTGCGGCTTTCCACTTGTCCATTCCCTGTTCTATCTTCTTGTAGATATTTTCCGTTACCACAATTCCATCATCCACCACCAGTCCTGTGGCAAGTACCAAGGAGAGGAGTGTCAATACATTGATAGAAAATCCGGCAATATACATGATGAAAAACGCACCGACAAGGGCTACCGGAATATCAATCAAAGGTCGGAAGGCGATCGACCATTCCCTAAAGAACAAATAGATGATGATCACCACCAGCAAGATGGCAACAATCAGGGTTTCTTTTACTTCTGTAATGGCTTTCCGGACAAACTGTGTTTTGTCATACCCTACTTCAAGGATAATGTCTGGAGGCAAATCTTTTTTGATGACGTCAATCCGTTTGTACAATTCATCGGCGATGGCCACCTGGTTGGACCCTGGCTGGGCGACCACGCCTAGGTTTACTGAGCGAATATTGTTTTTTCTTGTAGCAGACTCTTCATTTTCAGGCCCGATGATGGCATAGCCGATGTCTTTCAACCGAATGCTCTTGCCTTCTGTCTGACGGATGATCAGGTCATTGAAATCCTCTTCTGAAGTAAGCTTTCCATAGGCCTTAACGGTCATCTCGGTGGTGTTCCCACGAACCTTTCCACCTGGCAACTCAATGTTTTCGCGGTCGAGGGCTGACTTTACATCTTGGATGGTAAGCTTGTAAGCAGAAAGTTTTACAGGGTCAAACCAAATTCTCATGGCAGGACGTTGTCCAAACACACTTACACCACTTACGCCCGGGATGGTTTGCAACCTTTCTTGCACAATATTTTCTGCAAGGTCAGATAGTTCCAACAGTGTCCTTTTGTTGCTCTGCATCTGCATGAATACAATCGGATCAGAATCGGAATCTTGTTTGGCTACGGTTGGTGGTGCATCAATGTCTTGTGGAAGCCTTCCCGTAACCTGAGAAACCTTCTCTCTTACATCATTGGCAGCCCTTTCAAGGTCAACCCCCAACTCAAATTCTACCGTAATGCTGCTACTGCCTTGAGAACTGGAAGAGGTAATGTTCTTCACGCCCTCAACACCATTCACGGCTTTTTCAATGGGTTCAGTAACCTGTTGTTCGATGATTTCTGCATTGGCTCCTGTATAGCTGGTCCTTACGTTGACCACGGGCGGATCAATGGCAGGATATTCCCTGACACCAAGAAAACTATAACCAATGGCACCAAAAATGATGATGACAATGCTGCATACAATTGCAAAAACCGGTCTTTTTATGCTTAATTCAGAAAGATTCATTGGGCCAGAATTGGGTTGTTACTAATTGACTTTGCTGAGTTTCACTTTAGAATCTTTTCTGATGAAAAGAAGACCTGTTGTGATGACTGTATCGCCCGGCTGGAGCCCGCTGGTGATTTGAACGTTCTCCGCATTCCTCAAACCTGTCGTTACGCTTACAAATTCAGGTGTGCCGTTGCGGTAGAGCAGCAGTTGTTTGGTGCGGGCGCTTGGTATGATGCACTGTGAAGGCACCATCACGGCAGCATTGTTAGAACCCAGGGTCAGGCCAACCTTAGCAAATGAACCTGGCACCAGGTTATTGTTTCCATCGTTGATGGTTGCGAGTATTTTGAGGTTTCTGGTTTCTGATTCGATTACTGTTTCTGAAGCCAGGATGGTGGCTTTGTAATCACCCTGTTTTCCTTCAATACCAAAAACAACCGACATGCCTGGCCTGATATCATTGCTGTATTTTTCAGGGATGCTGAAGCTGATTTTTTTCATGTTCACCTGACTGAGGGTTGTCAGTATATTGGCTGGTGTAATATAAGCGCCAAGGCTGATGTTCCGGAGTCCCATCCTTCCTGCATAAGGTGCACGGATTTCTGTTTTTCCTATGTTAACCATGGTCAGTTCAATATCAGCCTTGATGTTGTTGACCTGCAGAAGACTAAGGTCATAATCTTGTTGGCTGATACCGCTGATTTTAAGTAGTTCTCTTTGGCGTTCTTCTGTTTTCTCTGCGATTTGCAGCTGCACGTTCAATTTTTTGAGTTGTGCCTGAAGGTCTCCGTCAAACAATTTGACCAGCAGCACATCTTTGGCAACAGTGGAACCCTCTTTGAAATTGAGCTGGATCACCCTTCCGGAGATCTCAGGACGGATTTCGGTAAGTTCGAAAGGAAGGATATTACCGGCCACTTCAATGGACTCAGAAACCGTTGTAGGCCTGATGACGATGGCCTCAACTGAAACTGGACCTGATTTGGAAGCATCCTGTGGCTTTTTCGCATCTTTTTTCTCTTCACAGGCCAATAATGCCAGCAAAAGGGATAGGGCAAGGCTGAACTTTTTCATATAGACGAAAATAAGTTGAATTTCCTTTGAAAGGTATTGAATTTGATGATTTTATGATAAAAATCCTGCTAACCGATTTTGGCTCCATTTTCTACATTCATACCAGCCTCCAACAGCACAACCTGGTTGTTGCTGTCATAAACTCCCAAGACCAGGCATTCACTGAAAAAATTGGCGATTTGTTTGGGTGGAAAATTGACAACGGCCATCACCTGCCTTCCCAACAGGGATTCAATGGAATAATAATGGGTGATTTGCGCAGATGAACGCTTGATACCCAATGTGCCAAAATCAATCTCCAGCTGAAAAGCGGGTTTTAACGCTTTTTCAAAAGGCTTTACGGAAAGGATGGTACCGCAGCGGATGTCAATTTTTTCAAAATCATTCCAGGAAATGGTCATGCAAAAGGATTTGACTAAAATTAGCCAAAACAATTGTGATGCGCGTAAAATAGCATGAAATCAGGCATTCATCGATGAAATGAGTGCCATAAGCGCTTTATGACGTTCCGCCTCTCCTTTTGACTGTTCGGCTTTGGCAATTTCCTTGAGCCACCGTTGAACAAAATTCCTGGCATTCGAGGGTGTGTAGGTTACAGGAGGATGGGCGAGGTTCATTTTTTTTACATAATTCTCTACATCGCGGTGGGTATAGACCTGTCCATTCAATGGGTCTAAATAAAAGAGAATATCACTGCCTTCCACTGCAATGATCGAACTGCCTTCTTCTACATAACAAAGAAGGTTTTGTTTGGGGACATCAGCCGGCAATAGCGTGACGCCCAGCATTTCAGCGATGATCAGGTAAATAGATGCAAGGGGGAAAGTATTTGACTGCTTGTTCGTAAGCAAATGGGATGGGTCAAAATGGTTGATCGTTGAATAGGCAAGTTCAACACCTTTGTAGTTGTAGTGTCCAAAAATGATTTTATTGAGGATGTTGATTTCTTCCAGCGGCGTCAGGTAATCATTCAATTCAAGCCAAATGGTTTTTCTGATTTTTTCGACCTCGAAAAACAAGCGGTCCCTGTCGTATTCAGGATTTAGGTAGGCAGCAATAAACAAAGAGGCTTCTAGTACTGATTGGTCTTCACTGTTCAGCCAATCTGCAACGGCTGTTTCAATGCATGAAATTGAAATCTGCGAAATGATCGTGTTGATTTTGGCTACTTGAACAGGGTCGTCTGTCAGTTCTTGAAATTCATTCAGCACAGGAATAACATCCTGTCCAAATCCAATGAATCGCCTGGTAATGGTTTGGTAAACCTCATCATCAGGATCTTCAATAAGATTCAGCAAAGCATTGATTTCTCCTGTTGTGTTGATCATCAACGGATCCTTTTCAATTATTTTTTGGGTGCCCTTCTTTTGCCTCGGGTTGGGTTGGCAATGGCATGTTCAATCATCGCCTGTACCTCGTCGATGGTGAGATCCTGCACATTGTCTTGCTTTTCCTTTGGAATGGGGAAGTTCTTCAATCCCTTCTTGATGTAGGGCCCATAAGGTCCTTTCAGCAACTGAATCTTTTCCTTTTCGAAGATTTTAATGGTCCTTTCATCCTTGGCTTTTCGCTTCTCAGCAATGAGAGGGATGGCAACATCAAGTGTTATTTCGTAAGGATCATATTCCTTTGAAAGTGAATAAAACTTTTTGTCATGTGCAATATATGGGCCAAATCGGCCAATATTGACCTGTACCGGCTCATTCTCAAATTCCCCGAGAACCCTGGGGAGTTTGAACAATTCCATGGCCTGTTCGAGGTTGATGGTTTCTATGCTTTGATCGGCCTTCAGTTTGGCAAACCTCGGTTTTTCCTCTTCGGTGGTTTCGCCAATTTGCACCATCGGGCCATAACGACCCATACGGGCAATTACACGTTTACCTGTTATGGCCTCATGGCCCAGCGCTCTCTCGCCGCTGATGCGTTCTGCCGTTTCCATGGTAGAGTCTACGTCCTTTTTGAAAGGTGCGTAGAAATCCTTGAGCATTTTACCCCAATCTTCATTGCCATCTGCAATGCTGTCAAACTCATTTTCAATCTTGGCAGTAAAACCATAATCCAGTACCTGATCGAAATGCTGGATCAGAAAATCGGTTACTACCGCCCCAAGGTCTGTGGGGAACAATTTAGATTTTTCAGCACCGGTATTTTCTTGTTCTATTGCTTTGGAGATGCTATTGTTACTGAGCTTCAAAACACGATAATCCCTTTTCACCCCTTCTTTGTCTCTTTTCTCCACATATCCTCTTTTGAGGATGGTTGAAATGGTTGGCGCATAGGTAGATGGTCGGCCGATGCCGAGTTCTTCCATTTTCTTTACCAAAGAGGCTTCCGTATACCTTGGCTGCGCTCTTGTGAAGCGTTCAGTGGCCAGCATTTCATTCAATTCAAGCTCTTGACCTTTGGCCAGAGGAGGGAGCATGCCTTCAGTGGATGGTTCTTCGTTTTCATCTTCCTCATCCCTGCTCTCATTGTATACTTTGAGAAAACCCTCAAACTTCATCACTTCACCTTCTGCCTTGAGCAATTCTTGTTGGGTAGAAATGGTTATTTCGGCAATGGTCTTTTCCAGTTCAGCATCTGCCATCTGGGAAGCCATGGTTCTTTTCCAGATCAGCTCATAGAGGCGTTGGCCATCAGCAATATCCACTGTTGGCTTGTCCATGTAGGTTGGCCTGATTGCCTCATGGGCTTCTTGGGCTGATTCGTTTTTATTTTTGAATTTCCTTACCTGAAGGTATTCCTTGCCATAACTGTCTGTGATCTGTTTTGAAATTTCACCCATGGCTGTTTCACTCAATGAAACGCTATCCGTTCTCATGTAGGTGATATGACCAGCTTCGTACAATTTTTGGGCAATCAGCATGGTCTTGCTTACACCATATCCTAATTTTCTGCTTGCTTCCTGCTGAAGGGTAGAAGTGGTAAACGGGGCAGCCGGTGATTTTTTAGCTGGTTTCTTTTGAACATCTTTTACGGTATAACCAGCACCTATACATCCCTGAAGAAACTGCTCAGCATCTTGCTGTGTATTTTTTTTGGCTCCTTCTGCTTTGAAGATGACCTGCTTTCCGTTGATGTCTTTTGCCTTGAAGAAACCCTCTACCTTAAAGCTACCAGTGGCCGTAAAACCATTGATAGACCTTTCCCGCTCAACAATCAAACGAACCGCAACACTTTGTACACGTCCTGCACTAAGGTTTCCCCTCATGCTCATTTTGCGCCAAAGGATAGGGGAAATTTCAAATCCTACAATCCTGTCAAGAATACGCCTTGCCTGTTGTGCATTGACAAGGTTCATGTTCACTGTTCTTGGTTTTTCAACAGCAGCACGGATCGCTGGTTTGGTGATCTCGTGGAAAACAATACGCTTTGTGGTGGCAGGATCCAGACCCAACACTTCACAAAGATGCCAGCTGATGGCCTCACCTTCGCGGTCCTCATCCGTTGCGAGCCATACTTCGCCAGATTTTTTGGCGATTTGCTTCAGTTCTTTGACCACTTTTTCCTTTTCCTCCGGAACAATATACCTGGGTTTGAAGCCTTTTTTAATGTCAATACCCATTTCACTCTTCTCAAGGTCGCGGATATGACCAAAACAGCTTTTCACTTCAAAGTCACTACCAAGAATTTTTTCAATGGTTTTTGCTTTGGCCGGAGACTCAACTATAAGTAGGTTTTTTGCCATTTTTACTTTCTCTTCTGATATGTTTTCTCACCAATTGTTGAATCGATTGATGGGGGTTTTACTCCCTGAATCGATGTACATCACGATGCAATAATAAGATAAAGCGAATGAATTCTAGCAAATCTGTTCTTAAATGAAATCAATTATCCTTTTCATCACTGCTGTGTCTTTGTATATTTTTCTGTGCCCAAGCCCCTGAGTAATCATGAATTCTACATTGCCAGGAGAAAGGTCCATCAAGGGTTTCACATCCGAAAGGGGGGTGATGTCATCATCCTTGTCATGTATCCAAAGAATGGGATTGGCGAGCTTGGGGGCAATCCTGTTGATAGAGTAGTGGGATATCTCATTTCCTGATTTCAGCTTGATATATGTATAAATTGACTCCTTTATTTTGGTGCTCAATCCAAAGAAATGGCTGAAAAGATCGATGGCAGATTGGGTTTCGGTAGCAGGAGCAATCAATACCATCTTGGCTGCCGGATTGTTGTGGTTTTCCTGATAAAGGCATAAGGCAATGCCCCCGAAAGAATGGGAGATATAGCCGTCAAATTTGCCCAGTTTCTCTTCCAACACCCTGATCATCTCCGCATATTCTGGCGCGGTAGTGGTCTTTCCCTCACTGTTGCCATGTGCCTTGCCGTCCATCGCCACCACACCAAAGCCTTTGTTCAGCAAAGGGGTAACATAGCGGTCAAAATTAAAGGCCCTTGATTCAAAACCATGTAAAATCAGGATCTTCTTGAGGGCATTCGGGTTCCAACGGTATCCATGGATGGTAAGGCCGTCAACCTGTATATCAAAGGCTGTAGCCTGATGAAAAATGGGAGGGGGAACATTTCTTGGTTTTCGGTAAGGGGTACAGAAAATGTTGAACGCAATAGATGCACCCCATTGAGGGGAGATGAGGGAGGCTATTTTTATACTGGATTTAAGGTAAAATAGGGTCAGCTTCTGGGCTGTAGTCATGTTTGTAAATTATGCTTAATTGCAAATATACAGCAGTGCATTTTGGGGAGTCAAGCTAATTATCCTGAATAGATTAACTTTGTTATCATTCAGTATGCATTTACTAGAAAAATTAGAACAAGTAAAATTATTGGTGTTTGACCTAGATGGTGTCATGACCAACGGTAAAATATTGGTCATGCCCAATGGAGAATGGATTCGTGAGATGGATATCAAAGATGGTTATGCATTACAGCATGCCGTGAAGTCAGGTTTGAAGGTTGCTGTGATAACTGGTTCTTCCTCATCACCGGTGAAAGAAAGATTATCAAAGCTTGGTGTTGAACTGTTTTTTGAGAACACACCTCAAAAGTCATTGGTAATCAATAAATTGTTAAATGAATTGGGTATTGATAAAGCATTTGCCCTTTTCATGGGGGATGATCTTCCAGACCTGGACGCCTTTCAAGCGGTTGGTATTAAAACATGTCCTGCTGATGCTGCAACTGAATTACTGCAACAGGCAGACTATATTTCCCCCAAATCAGGCGGCCATGGATGTGTGAGGGATATCATTGAAAAGGTCCTCCGGACCCAGGGGAAATGGTCTGCACCCACCAATATTCAAAGCATATAAATGAAAGGAATTCATAAAATAAGGGGTTTCTTTCAATTAATCAGGTATCCCAATCTTGTTTTCATAGCACTGACACAATCCTTGTTTTATTATCGAATCATTGTTCCTTCTTTCATTGTCAATGGCCAACCAAGACAACTGTTGCAGGAAACTGATTTTTTTCTGCTGCTTGTTTCCTCCTTACTGATTGCTGCTGCTGGTTACATCATCAATGATTATTTTGACATCGATATTGACAATGTAAACAAACCAGAAAGATTGATAGTTGGAAAGTTGATCAAAAGGAGATGGGCTATGTTGTGGCACCTGTTATTGTCATTGGCTGGTCTTTTTCTTACAGCCATAGTAGCAATGCATTTGAACAATCTTTTGCTGCTGGCACTCAATTTTTTAAGTGTGCTGCTTTTGTTGCTCTATTCTTCTACTTTCAAAAAACGTTTGTTGATTGGCAATTTCATTATTTCTGTTTTAACTGCTTGGGTAGTGGGGGTATTGTTCATTGCAGAAATAAGATTGAATGATATTGTTTACATGCAAATCAATCAGGCAGTGTTGGGAAGTCTTTATAAAGTAACCCTGGTTTATGCCGGTTTTGCCTTCATTGTTTCACTGATCAGGGAAGTTGTGAAAGACATGGAAGACATGGAGGGTGATAGGCGGTTCGGATGCGACACCATGCCGATTTCTTGGGGAATTCCATCTACCAAAGTATTTGTGGCTGTTTGGATCTTTGTGCTTGTAGGACTCTTTGCTGCCATTGCCTTTTATGCCATGTTGAACTCCTGGACCTGGCCTTTTTATACGCTATCATTTGCCATGATCATCCAGTTTTTCTATATGTTGAAAAAACTTTATAATGCCCAACTAACGGCTGATTTTGCCAGGATCAGCAAAGAACTTAAACTGGTCATGATGGTTGGTATCCTTTCAATGTCATTTTATTTTTTATCATGAAAAAACTAATCTTGGCCTCCGGTTCTCCAAGGCGAAAGATGCTGATGGAATGGGCAGAATTCAGCTTTGATGTCCTTGTTTCAGATGCTGACGAGTCTTTTAACCCAGAGGAGTCCCCAGTCAATATTGCCATGTCCATCGCTGATAAAAAGATACAGGCAGTGTTGGAACTCAAACAAATTGACCTATCCAATTCGATCATTGTTGCTGCTGATACGATTGTTGTATTGGAGGGTGAAATCATCGGAAAACCTGCAGACAGGGCCGATGCCCTTGGGATTTTAAAGCGTTTGTCTGGAAAAAAACACCAGGTAATCACTGCCGTATGTGTGCAGGATGACCAGAAGAAAACAGTCTTTCATGATACCACCCATGTAAGTTTTCATGAACTATCGGAGGAGCAGATCATTCACTATGTAGACCATTATCAACCCTACGACAAGGCAGGCGCCTATGCCATCCAGGAGTGGATCGGTGTCATTGGGATACAATCCATTGAGGGTGATTTTTACAATGTCATGGGCTTGCCAGTCAGCCGACTGGTGCATACCCTGAAAGAATCGTTTTTATAGCCCCTTGCCTATTCCCAATTGAAATCTACGGAGAGTTGAATGTCTGGATGAATGCTTTCTTTCACCGGGCAAGACCATGCAATTGTTTCAAGCCTTTGTTGTTCTTCCGATGAAAAGCGTTGTTCTGATGGCCAGATGAATCGAATCCTGATGCCTGCAATTTTCCTTGGCGCATTGGACATGATTTTTTCAGTTTCGGTAACAGTTCCTCTTAGTCTTTCCTCCAGATCATTTGCCCTTATAGCCATTGTGGTTAACATGCAGGCTGCCAGGGAAGTACCAATGAGGTCTGTTGGAGAAAAACGGGCTCCTTTGCCCTGGTTGTCTGTAGGGGCATCCGTTTCAATACTTGAGCCAGATTGCAAATGTGTTGCTAAAGTTCTCAGTTCTCCAGAATAAGTTACCGTTGAAGTCATTCTTTTTTTTATAAATTTACACAACATTAAGCAACCATGTTGAAACATACAGCCTTGTTCCTTTCCTTTTTCCTGATTGTACTGCTCGTCAATGCGCAGCGAATAGCCTTTCCAAAATCAGATGCAAAGCAATCCGAAAAACTGGAAAAGCGAAACAGGATCAACGCAATGATCAGGAATGAAGAAGAGGGCATACCCGCCTTTGAAAAGCATGCCAATTTCAGTTTCAAAAGCAATCATGATGGTTATGGTATTCTATACGAAAAGGGTAAAATGAAAACACCCTACAAATCATCCATTTTTCAATTTGAATTTGGAGAAAAGCACCATCCCAAACAGGAAAAACAAAGCAGTTCTGAATTCACCAACAGTGGTTTTGCCATTTTTGGAAGGCCATTTGTTTTTGGAAAGCAAAATATTTTCTATCAACTCAAGGTTGGTACAGGACAGCAAATACTGATTGGTGGAAAAGGGAATAAAAATGGGGTTGCGGTGTACGCAATTGCAGTGGCTGGCCTTTCAGCTGGTTTGACACGTCCGTATTACATGGAATTCTCAGCTCCAGGAGGAACAGAAAAAATAAAGTTTACAGAGGCAAGACGGTCCACTTTCCTGAGTGCTGACAGGATCATTGGAGGCACAGGTCTTCAAATGGGATGGAACGAGATGAAGTTTTCCCCAGGTGCATATGCAAAAGCTGCGCTTCGCTTTGATTGGGCAAGGTTCAACCAGGTTGTTTCTGCCATTGAAGTTGGATTTGGTTTCGATTATTATACCAAAAAAATCGTCCAGATGGTTGACAATCCAGGGAAGTCATTTTTCCCTACAGGATCCATCGGATTGGTTTTTGGTAACCGCAAGTGATGTAACTTCGCACTTTATTTATCCCATGAGTTGTGATGTAAATACTGCAGGATCCATTCCTGAACAAAAGCAAAAAAAGCCTGATTGGTTAAGGGTTCGTCTTCCTGTAGGCGAAGGATACAAACATGTTCGATCCCTTGTTGACACCCATAAATTGCATACCATCTGCGAGAGTGGAAACTGCCCAAACATGGGAGAGTGCTGGGGGGCGGGTACCGCAACTTTTATGATTCTTGGAAATATTTGTACCAGAAGCTGTGGTTTCTGTGCAGTAGCTACCGGCAGGCCTGATGCAGTTGATTGGGATGAGCCACAGCGTGTTGCTGCGGCCATTCATCTCATGAAAGTAAAACATGCTGTCATTACCTCTGTTGACCGTGATGAATTGCCTGATGGTGGTAGTAATATATGGTTTAATACCATCAAAGCGGTAAAATCACTCAATCCTGACACTACCCTTGAAACCCTGATACCTGATTTCAAAGGAATTGATGATCAGATCCAAAGAATCATTGATGCTGCCCCTGAAGTGGTGTCTCATAATATTGAAACGGTTGAGCAACTTACCCGAAAGGTGAGGATCCAGGCAAAATATTGGAGAAGCATGGAAGTGCTAAGAAAATTGAAGCAAGGTGGCATGAGAACAAAATCAGGCATCATGCTTGGATTGGGAGAGCAAAAAGAGGAAGTTATTCAGACCCTGAAAGACTTGGCTGCCAATGGAATTGACGTAGTAACCATCGGCCAATATCTTCAGCCAACCAGAAAACACCTGCCCGTTCAGCGCTTTGTTCATCCGGATGAATTCAATGAATACAAGGAAATTGGATATGGCTTGGGTATCGATTATGTTGAGAGTGGGCCACTTGTTCGATCATCCTACCACAGTGAAAAGCATGTGATTTCTGGCTACGGTAAGATGGCTTGGGCAAAAGAAAAAGCATTGCTACAACCAAACTGATTGTCATAGCCCCTGTCATACTGCTTTCAATGGATGATTAGTTTTCCCAGGCCAGTGCGCTGGCACCAAGGATTGCAGCATCAGATTCCTTTAGATGACTTA
>JBIPNK010000006.1:0-94217 GCA_044373365.1 Chitinophagaceae bacterium | reverse complement strand
GCCCAAACCTGTGTCTCTGGGAATATCTTCAGAAATAATTCCATAGGCTGCTCCAAATACTACTCCAAAACAAGCGCCAAAAGCAATGCCGTTTCCAGGATTTTTACTATCTGCCATTGTAATTAACTATAACTAATTCAATTATGAAGGTACATAATTCCATTATCGTCTCATCCTTAATTATAACTTTCCAGTAGTGTCTTTCGAGGAAAAGCGGGGCCTTTAATCAAAAAGAAGTCATTTTCAACCTTATTTTAGTTTGATTAACCTGAAAATCCCCTTTACGTTCAAGGGGTCCTAAATGGGTATTGTTTATTTGATGACTTCAACATGCTTATTCGAAAAAGATATAAGTAATGAATCCATTTTTGATATAAAATGGTCATCAAGAATTTAGACATGGTTTTTTGCAATATATTTGGCAGTATTAATTTTTTAAAATTAGTTACAAAATTAAAAATTACTCTAATAGCTTCAAATCAATGAATATAATTTCAATACTACTGATAGAAGATGAGCCGGATGTAGTAAATTTTATCAAAAAGGGCTTAGGGGAAGAATCTTTTGAGGTATCGGTTGCACTAAATGGTGATGATGGTCTTGAAATGGCCTTAAACAATAAATATGATATAGTCTTGCTAGACATAATGATTCCTGAAAAAAATGGGATAGAGGTATGTAAAGAAATTAGAAGCCATGGAATTCAAACTCCAATACTTTTTTTAACTGCATTAAATACTCCAGACAATATAGCCCTCGGATTAAATTCAGGAGCAGATGATTATCTAGTCAAGCCTTTTAAGTTTAATGAACTTATAGCCCGAATAAAGGCTATTTTAAGAAGAGCAAATATGGAGAAAATTGGAGCCCACGAGCCCAGAGCAAAATATGTTGTATCCAATTTGTTGTTTGATGATGATGCAAAAAAGGTTAGCCGAAATGGCAAAGAAATTTCACTTACCGCCACAGAATATCGATTATTATTCACACTGCTCAAAAACAAGGGAAGGGTATTGTCAAGAATGGTTCTGTTAGAAAATGCGTGGGATATCAATTTCAATTTGGGGACCAATGTAGTAGATGTATACATCAATTACCTTCGAAAAAAAATAGATGCTGATTTTGAACCAAAATTAATACATACTGTAGTAGGCATGGGTTATATACTAAAAGAAGCATGAGTAGTATTCGCAAAATCACCATTCTCTTAATAATTTCAATAAGCCTGATTTTGTTTTTTTTGGGATCAAGCGTTTATTACTATTTATCAAATTACTCGTACGCAGATTTTTATAAGCGACTGGAGGCAAGGGTTAGTGTTGCAGAAAAACACCACTTTGAAACCAATCAGAAAGACGCCCAAATTTTAAAAAATATCAGGGAAGAACATTTGGAATTGCTAAGTAACGAAAAGGAGTTCATACTGTATTGCCCCAACGCAATCTCTATGAAAGAATTAGCAGATACGCATTCAATTCCTCTCAATTTTCTTAAATTGGTTTACAAGCAGCAATTTGCCAATTTTCAAAAAGGTGAAACTTTTTATCATGGGAAAAAAAGAGAAACCCAGAAAGGTTTTTATTTTATTATCGTTTCAGCAAAAAACTACTACAACACACACCATTTAATTTTGCTGAAAAAAGTATTATTTGCGGGTGGGTTTATTTCAATCCTCATTATCATTTACTTTACCTATATATTTTCAAAGAGACTTTTTGAGCCCATCGACAAGATAATTACCAAAGTAAATAGTATAAGCACAGACAATATACATTTGCGTCTCGATGATAATAAAAATACAGTTGAAATCGACAGGCTTACCACCACATTTAATAATCTTTTGAATAGGATAGAAATAGCCTTTGAAACCAACAAAAACTTTATAAGCAATGCTTCGCACGAATTTGGCACACCACTTACTGCAATTATTGGTGAGGCTGACGTGGCTTTATTGAAAGATAGAACTCCAGTAGAGTATAAGGACGCCTTACAAAAAATACTTAAACATTCAGAAAGGCTCAATAAAATAAGCCAGTCCTTGCTATTTTTAGCACAAATAGGGTACAAGGAAAATAAATTAAACTATACCATTTTAAGAACTGACGAACTAATATTGCAAGCCAATGAAATTATGAATCAACTGATTCCTAAAAATAACATAAAAATAGACTTTGAGTTGTTACCAGAAAACCCAAAAAAATTAAAAATATTTGGCAACAAAGAATTACTCATATTGGCCATGACCAATATTCTTACAAATGCTTGCAAATATTCGAGCAATAAACCAGTAGTTGTAAGTTTGGCTTCCACAAACAATGAAATATTAATGATATTTAAAGATCAAGGTATTGGTATTCCCGAGTCAGAATTGCCATTTATATATGACCCTTTCTTTAGGGCAAGCAACACTGCTGCATATGACGGATACGGAATTGGCTTACCCCTAACCCAAAATATTATCAAAATTCATAAAGGCGAACTTCTTATCAATTCTGTACAACATAAAGGAGTTACAGTACAGGTTAAAATACCCATTGCTATATTGTAAAAAAAGCTAAAATAGCGTAACCTTCAAGCGACCTAGACTAACAACTACATCTGTTAATTCGCAATTCGTAAGAATCCATAATACCTTAGCATAAGTATACTTCAAAAATCCAGTATAACCTGCAAGTCTAGCAATTTTCAATAGTATTGAATGCATAAGCATTCCAAATTCAGAAATTCTAATCAAATTCTAATATTTCTCTTAATTGGCTCTTATAGCATCATCCTAGTATTGTAAGATTAAAATCAATCGACTAGGACATGATTAAAAAGATACTAATTCCAATTGACTTTAAAATAGAGTCTTTAAATACGCTAAAATATGCTCTCGAAGAACGAAAGCAAGAACAATCATGTATCACATTAATGTATTCAGAATACAGCAGCGATTCGATAACTGATCTACTATTTTATCATCCAGCCAAAATAACTAGAGCATTAGCAAGCGCCCAATTTAATGATGCTATAGATATTATTACAAATACATACGAATCTAGTCTTCAGTCGTGTAAAATAGAGGTGTTTCATGGCTTAAATAGAAATGCCTTTTTAAATTTTTATGAAGCAAAGGAAATAGATCTCATCTATTTACCCAAAGAGTATAAGCTGAAACCGCATAAAAATGGTTTTGATCCAATTCCCTTGATAAAAAGATCGAAGGTAGAATATAGAGAAGTAGCATGGACAAGCGAAGAAGATACAACGAGCAAAGATGAATTAAATCACTTATTTAAATAATAATATATGCACGAAGCAAAATTTCCAACAACCCCATTGGGACGATTAAAATTAATTTTTACCTTTTTTGATTCTCGATGGGAAGACTTAACCAAAGAAAATTGGTTGAAGACAGTCTATAAAGATTTCAGTGCTGGTTTAATAGTAGCAATGACAGCCATTCCTATGGCAATGGGCTTTGCGATGGCAATGGGTATGCGGCCTGAGCATGGCATTATAGCAGGTGCATTGGCCTGTGTAGTCGGTAGAACTTTTGGAGGTTCAAAATATCAGGTTTATGGGCCTACAGCTGCTTTTATTCCGGTTATTGCTGCGCTAATAGCAAAATATAGTGATCCAGCAAATGGTGGAACTTTTGAACAAGCGCACGGTTTCCTGGTATTGGTATCTATTATCTCTGGCATCATTCTCATTATAATGGGTATATATGGTGTAGGTAAATACGCTAAACTTGTTCCTAATTCTATTATTGTTGGATTTACCGTGGGCATTGCCGTGGCTATTGCTGCTACAAATTTCAAAGACATTTTGGGATTAGATAGTTTTAAAACATTACTTGGTGCAAGCTCTATAAGTTTATACGAGAAAATTAAGTATATGGGGGAGCACCTTCATTTAATTAATGGGTGGTCAATATTATTGGGTTTACTAACTTTTCTTTTAGCAAAATATCTATTGAAAATATCTATTTATATACCTGGGCCAGTAATTGCTATGGGTACTGCTACATTATTGGCAGCTACTTTGTTAGTCGACAAAAAAATAATTCTGGTTCGTGATTTGTATGGCTCAATTCCAAACAACTTTTTCAATTTACAATTACCTTTTTTACCCAATATGAACGGAGGTGTGATGCTTGACATTGTATATTTTGTAGTTGGGATTGTATTTGTATCGGGTGTAGAAAGTGTTTTGTGTTCTTCGATGGCAGATCGATTAGCTAAAAATGATCGAACGCCATTTAACCCTGACAAAGAATTTTTTGGTCAAGGTTTGGTTCAGATTATTACACCATTGGTGCAAGGATTTCCGTGCACAGGCGCTTTAGCAAGAACAGCAACAAGCATAAAAGCTGGTGCTACAACTCCTCTGGCGGGCTACTTTAAAGCTGTTCTAAAATTAACAATGGCATTTTTTTTAGCACAATATTTAGAGTTAATTCCAATGGCTTGTATTGGTGGAATTTTAGTTTGGGTTGCCAGCAACATGATTAAACCAGCAGAAATTAAAGAAATCAAGCATGCAGGTAAATTTGAATTTTCGATGATGGCTTACACTGCTGTAATGGTTCCATTGACAGACTTTTTGACTGGAGTACTTTCTGCGTTGGTAATTTATTTTGCTGTGAAATATGCTTTCAAAAAAATGGGAAAAATGAAAGCTAGCCACTAACACCGTATAATAGTTACACCTTTTAATAATAGGAGAGACACCTTGGACAAGCCATCAGAAATGATGGCTTTTTCTTTGTCTAGCAATGCATTAGGATTAGGGAAAGGGCTTGGAAACAGGAAAGTTTAAAATGAATAGAACCATTGGTTGAGAATAATTCTACCAAAACTATTTGGTCATCAAGTTTATATTTATTCTAATAAAAGTAGTATAACCAGTGCATCAAATGCATCTTTAAAACCAAAGCGATTACAAGCAATTAAATGCTAAACAGACAAGCCTCTGCTAACAGATGAGGAAACTTCGTGTTCAAATGGCGAATGAAAAAGCAGATGGATCCGGGCAGTTATTCTGATAAAATGTAAGATCTCGCAGAGAACAAACGCCAGGATAGTCCCCTTGAAAACCTTGCATATCCCGAATCAATTGAAAATGCAGGTGTGGTGGCCATCCACCATTTTCATGAGGTTCTCCTAAGTGGCAAAGCAGCTGTCCTCTGGCTATCGGCGCGCCTACTTCAAGCTGAACTAAACCTTTATTTTCCAGATGTCCATACAAACTGTAGATTTTTTCATCGGGATGAAACAAGATAATCGTTGGGCCATAATTTCCGGATCCCGGATTGACCTGAAAGCTGTGCACTTCACCTGCGAATGGAGCAAAAACAGGAGTCCCGGCTGTTGTCCAAAAATCGATACCCAGATGAATATTTCTGAAATCCGCTAACGCAGTGGCGAAATTTTCGTGTGACTCATAGATGACACGATGCTCCAGATAACCTCCAAACCCAATCCTTCCGCATAACTGCTGATCTATATAATCGCAGAAAGCGGAAATATTACCATGGATGGATGAATTCAATTCTGAATTGGTGGCACTAAGATCTAGTGCAACACTATTATGAGAGGACAAAGGTTCTGAAAATAGACGATGAATCATGAATGGAAATATTGTTTAAATGTACTGAAAGATCATCTGTCACCAGACAAGCTACATCTTATGACTTTTCCCATTTCAAATTTTTATGTAGAAAACCAATTTGTATTTTAAGATTCAGACTATTCTTTTCTGAAGTTATTTCAACATCATACCATTGATTTTTTTTAACTGCAAATATTTTCCCTGTCCATGAGTTTCCGGATTTAACCAAATCTTTTAAAATCAATCTACCAACTTGTGCTTTTGTATTATCAGAAGCTTTAATCCGTCCAAAGAGGATACCTTTTTGCTCTATTATTTGAATTGATGTATTGTCTTCTAAGGTATTCCAAGTTCCAATAATACTATGCTCCGGTAAATTTTGAAAAATGGTAAATAATGAAAGAAGAACGATTAATATTTTCATTGTACTGTTTTAAAATGAAATTAAAAAATGAGTTTTAAAATTGCACCCATGGTTATCAAAATAATTATTACCGATTATTTTTTAAGGATAAAATGAACATTAGGATAAACAATGGAACCAAAACATAATTGCCTATTCCTCCAGGTGCTTGTCCTTCCAGCGCAAAAGGTTTATAGAAGCTGAGCAATAATCTTGTTGAATATTCTAAAACCAGAAATAAATACATCAGTGGAATCAGGCTTTTATATTTAATCAAGACTGCGATATAGAAAAGTCCAAAAAGCAATTGACTCAAACCCCATTCTGCAAACATATGAATGATGGTATCAGATGCGTCTTTAGAATATAAATGCAATGGTATGGTAGCAATGCTTTGTGCCCCACCATCTGGAAAAACGAGGTGTATGATTGACCTGACAACCGTAAAGGCTGTTACCAAGTAAAATAAGTACATGGGAAGTTTGTTGCCCTTGTAATCATTGTCTATACTGTTTGGAAACAAATGTTTCATCATTTTGCAATATTAAAGGGTTTAAAATTAAACAGTTAGAAAGAATTGTTTCTTAACATTTTTTTATTTAGAGACAATTATTGATTTTATCTTTTCTAGAAAAAGGAGCCATCTATTTGTATTTTTGCCCTGGCATAGGCAAAATGTCGTCTAAATGACGCCTACATTAAAATCACAGATATGAATCATTTTCTCAATGACTTAAAAGCACTGGTAAAAACCCACTGGAAAACAATTTTATTCATTGTCATTGTTATTTGGGCTATTACAAGTTATACTGATATTAAATCAGGAATAATGGATGGATGGAATCAAAAATAATCCCCTAATGAGAATTATTTTAACCTTTCTGACACTGATACCCTTAGCCTACTGTTCAGGGCAAACAGGTAAGCAAGAGAGTTTACAGCGTCCCAAAGAACTGGTAGCAGATAATGGCATACTGACCGTAAAATTTGATTTGAGCCGGGGTGGTGCCATTTCATGGATTTCAAAGTCAGGTTCTACACATAGCCTGGTGAATATTGCTGATGAAGGTCGTTATATTCAACAGTCCTACTATGCAGGTAAAAGCCTTGATCGAAAAGCGGATGGGCAATCACCGAGTTGGTCTCCCTGGGCATGGAACCCCATTCAGGTTGGAGATGCATTTCGCAACAGGGCGCGGATTCTTGATTACAAGGAATCAAAAGACACCTTGTATGTCAAGTGTATTCCCATGCAATGGGACATGAACAACAAACCTGCCGAGGCAGAAATGGAACAATGGACATTTTTGCAGGGCAATATCTTAAAGATTCGCAACCGACTGACTTGTCACCGTACAGACCAGCTCTATGGAGATAGCCTCGTGCGCAATCAGGAATTGCCGGCAGTTTACCCTATTTCTGCCTTGAAAAACCTGTACATGTATGAGGGTGATACCCCCTTTAAAAATAGCCCAATTAAAAAATTGGTAGTAAAAAACCTTTCAACGGGATTTTGGGGCAGGTATGAACATGTGGCTGAAAATTGGATGGCATTTGTTGATGATACCCATTATGGCATGGCAGTCTACAATCCCATTTGCACCATGTTTCTGGCTGGGATGGCTGGTGTACCGGATAAGGATGCCAGCGATGGGTCCACTTCCTATATTGCTCCAATAAGAGATGAAGTCCTTTATAAAAATTCAGTGTACGAATATGAATATTATATCTTGATTGGTGATTTAGATGTGATGCGTAAACAGATCTATACCATAAAGAACCAACTTTCTAATAGGTAAATGCTTTACCATTTAATATTTAACCATTGCTTAGCAGTTGAATGAGTGCGGTCTCTGTTTTTTTGACTGCGATGAAATTGGGCCCGATAAAGTCCTCATATTTAAAATGGTATTTCCTGAATTCTACAATCTTCGGAAAAACTTTACCAAGAATATATCCATTTGCTTCAAAAAAGGTATAGTAATCGATGAGTAATTTCTTGGTTGAAATATTGATATACCCATATTCAAATTGAACTGCTTTGATTGTTCCTTGCTTGATTGCATTTTCAAATCCGAGCAGGGCATCAAATTCTGCACCTTCAACATCAAGTTTCAAAAAATCAACAGAAGCAATGTTATGATCCCTTATAAAATCATCGCCTCGAACAAGCTCAATTGTTTGTTTCTGATCTGATCCTTGGGGTAATCCTTCAATATCGTAGATGGAAGAATGTTCATTAGAATTGAATAGATTGATTTCCAATTCACAATTCTCTTTGAATAATCCCTTTTTAATGGGCACAACATTTTGTAAATCTTGAATATTTGATAGCAAGTGTTGAAATGTAGCTTCGACAGGTTCAAAAGCATATATGGTACAATCCGGCATGATTTGATTTGCCAATACAGAATAATCACCAACATTGGCACCACCATCAATAATAAGGCTGGGCTTCATTGTGGCAATTTTTTTCAACACTGTTAGTTCGCCATTGCTATAAATATCATGGTTTCTATTTTCATACAAGCGGTTTAATGACCTGCCGAATCCAGCAAGGGCTTTAAAAAATGAATTGTGCGTATTTTGTTTGAAGATCCTTTTTAGTGTTGACATGAATTATTTTTTATTGATACTGGTATTCTAAAATAGAATAAAATTGCGAAAAAGGGTCAATTACAAGAGATTGAACAGAGGTTTCAAAACAAATTGATGAATCAATGAACAAGACCAAATTAAAAAGCTTCCCCAATGAAAAAATAGTAACCATTCCCTTCTCGGGTAAAGGCAACATCAAAACGAACAAAGATATCTTTTGATTTGAAGATAAGATACCTTGCACCGACGCCCCCTGCCATTTTAAATTGTGATGATAACAGATTTATTGCAGTTGGAGCTACTGTAGCACCAGAAACGAAGGCAGCTGCTCCCCACCGGTTGCTGAATGTAAACGGAAGAAACCTGTATTCCGCCTGGGTAGCAAGCATATTCTTATCCCTGAATCGCCCTAAGTAATATCCCCGCATCATGCTCTCCCCTCCCATCATGGCCATCTGGTTGAAAGGAGCATCCCCCTTGTTCAACAGTGCGGATCCTTGGAGTGCTAACACATCTTTGGGATTAATGCCTTTTCTAAAATATCGGACATCAAACTGTGTGCTGCGGAATGAATTGGTGCTGCCAAGCGATGCAGAATAGTTGAGAAAAGCAAGTTCTGCAAACAAGCCTTCCCTCACGTTCATTACATTTTTTCTGTTATCGTATACCAAGCCCATCCCAAAGCCTATGTTACTCGAGCCCTTGTATCCGTTTGGATAGTCATAATTAACTGGATTGGTTTTGGTAAAACTAACGTTGTACATTTTTTGAAAATCAAACTCTGCTCCAACAAAAAGATTTCCTTTTACTTTTCTGAGTACCCTTTCACGAAGTTGTACATTGGTATTGTTTACAACGGCGTATCCCACTTCAGGCGCTCCTATTCCAATACCATAGTATTTCATCGGGAAGTATTGAAACTTACCCCTGCCAAGAAAAAACCATTTTTCTCCATCGCCATAAATAGCATGATCGAGCCAAACTCCGTATTGTTTTTCTGCTGTATAAAAACTGAATGTATTGATCTCACTGAGCCTGTTTTTCTTGTCATTTTTAGCATAAAAAAGAAAAAGATTCACCAGCCCGATTTCAGTTCTCGTTTCAGGGGTATACGCCAGCGTAGGATACACAAGAAAGTTGGATTTGCCCGAACTGTCTTCAAATTTTGCTGTAAAGAATTCTTTCTTATCGGCGATGAATTCCTTTAGTTTTTGTCCGTTAACAGCAAGAGTTACCAAATTAAAAAACAGGGTAATCAGTAAATATTTGGACAACGTAGGCACATTTCCCATCTCAGCGTTTTAGATTTTACAATGATAAAATTCTAAGATAAGCGTCTTTGGAATATAAGTTGCATTGAAAATAAAAAATTGTACTCCAAATAAACAGATTGTTGACTTTTACAGCCAATCAGTCAAACCGATTACAATTGGTCAAACAATTGCATCAAATTGTTGTTTAAATTGAATGGGTAATACTTTTTTGAGGGCCAATTGGGAGAATCTAATCATGGCTAATTATGAAATGGAACCTACGGCTTTAGAACCATATTTACCCAAAGGTGTTGAGTTGGATTTTTATAACAATAAAACCTACGTTAGTCTGGTTGGATTTATGTTCAAAAAAACCAGGTTATTTGGCGTGCCAATCCCCTTTTTTGGATCTTTTGAGGAGATCAACCTGAGATTTTATGTTAGAAAAATAGAAGACGGAAAAATTAAAAAGGGAGTTGTATTTATTAATGAAACGGTCCCTTTCAAAATTGTTGCGCTATTGGCCAATAAATTATACAAGGAACATTATATATCCATCCCAACCAAAAACACAATTGATATTTCAGAACATAAGCATATAAAATATGAGTGGAAAATAAATGACAAATGGAATTCTATAACAGTAAAATCAGATACAAATAAATATACAATAGAGAAAGCTACAATAGAAGAATTTATCTTTGAACGTTACTTTGGTTTTACTAAAATATCAGCTTCAAGTACACAAGAATACAAAATTCGTCACCCTAAGTGGATGACACATAAAATGCTGGATACACATATAGATTGCGATTTCAAATCAATGTATGGAGATGCATTTTCTGGACTCAACAACCAAACACCAGATTCAATCATCTTAGCAGAGGGGTCTCAGGTGAGTGTGGACTGGAAACGAGTGCAGTTTTAAAAACTAACTTCGATTGATTTTACAGTTAAAGGAAAAAAATAGCATACAACAAATAAGAGCAAATCATCGTAATTGAATTGCTCAAAAAATTCACCCAATGGTTATCGAGCCAAGCCAATCCCTTCACCAATAGGGCATCTGGCTGAGCGCCGGAAACTTCAGTCCAATTATCCCCCTGCTTCCACAAGGCCTGCCAGCGGCTGCCCATGAAACTATCTACCAGCATACCCATCATGCCAGTGGCAACCACCCACGACAATTCAATGTAAGAAACGGGTAAAATAAAATACAAACAACCTACCAAAAGCAGTAATGCAATAAAGCCAGCACTCGTTCCGGCAACAGAAATTCCTCCCGACATGCCCGGTTGCATCACACGAAAATTGAGGATATTATATGTCTTTCCGCCAATAGCAGTGCCTACCTCACTGCTTATCGTATCGCAAATGCTTATGGCAAAAGAAGACCAGGCAAGCAGTTGCCAGTAAAATTGATCGGTCAATCCGTACATCATATACAATACCACCCCAATCCAACCATTTGAAAATACTTGTTGTGCTGTTCTTTTTTCGGAAGAATGGCTTGCCCCAAACAACCTACCTGCAACAGAACCTAACACCAAAAGAAAAACAGGTGCAGACAAGGCTTTCCATCCTCCACTCATCCACAACATGGCTGCTATCCATACTGCCGCCCACCAACCCGTTTGATCCAACCAGTTTTTGTGTATCACCCACCAAGCAAGGAAGATAAAACTCATTGCAGCAACCAGCAGCCAAATCCAAGAACCCAAATGAGGTGTACTGAGCACCAATTGAATCCATGCTACCGTGAAAATGGGTAGAAATAAATTATCACTCCCCCTCCATGAAAAAAGTTCTGTTAATGTTGGCAAGAATGAAAGCAAAATCCACCAGCCCAGGTGCAAATCAGGAAAGCGTATAGCCATGCAAATGAGTGCAGTAATAAAAAATGCTGAAGCCCCTTGGTATGATTTGGATTCTGATAAAAAATTGTACTTAGGTGATCCCCATTTTCTGCCGATCCATCCGGCACTTGCATCACTGACTGCCAATACCCAGGCTGCTGTTGCAACCCATGCTGCAGGAACTCCAAGCATCAATAACGCTCCCAATGAGATAGGAAACAAAGCAATCCCATAAGAAGATTCTTGCTGTAACCCCCATTTGAATTGAAAAAGAACAACGATCAAGAGTATTCCTAAAGCAACCAAGATCATACCAAGCGTATAGGACTCAAGACCTTTGTCAATAATCCAGGCTGTTGTACCAATCGCAATGACATGCAACAATTTTCTTCCTAAAAAATATGCTAGCCAATTTTTCCTAACAGCAAATTCAATAAGCAATGTAACAACCAGAATAGCTGCTCCTGCAAAAGAAAAAAGAACGTATGGCGACATGCAATAGAATTATCCGTAAATTAACCAAATGTTTCTGAAAGAACTGGAAGATTATCCGTGGTTTCCCTCCTATTTGCGAAAAATGCAATTGGAATATGTGGGCTGGATCAGTGTTCAGTTAAAATTGTATCGTCCTTTACTAAAAGAAATAATCAAATTCCCTTCACAGCAGTGGATTGACTTAGCCAGTGGAAGCGGCTGGCCTGCATGCTATCTTCAAAAAAATGTCTCACATCAAATTCATTATACTTTAAGCGATTTATATCCTGATTCCGTTTCAAATGAAGTAAAAAAACAAATAGAAGTGGAGCCTGAGCCATTGGACCTAAACAAGTTCGAACCTCAAAATGGAGAACAGTACAGCCTCTTCAATGCTTTTCACCATTTCAGTTCAGCGCAACAAAATCAGCTGATCAAAAAAATGAAGGCGGCAAAAGCCAGTTGTATCATTGCTGAAGTATTGGAACCTTCTTTGCTTTCTTTTATACAGGTAACATTAGCCGCCTTTATAATACAACCGCTTACTGCCTGGGCTATCCGTCCATTCTCTATCTTACGCATGATCACGACTTACCTTATACCCATACAGCTTGTTACTGTTGCATGGGATGGATGGCTTTCTGTTTTCAAAAGTAAAACAGCAAAACAATACAAGGAATTAGTCTGTGAATTTGCAGATCACCAATATTCAATTGAAGTAAAAAGAATACAACAGTTACAAGGAAACCTTATTGTCATCATAGCACAACCCATTTCATCATGACCTTACACACGCTTTGGAAATTTAGTCGACCGCATACCATCATTGGATCGACAGTCAGCATAGTAGTCTTGTTTTTATTGCAAGGAGGAAGTTTGACCAATCAGTACTTCATTTTACTCACTACCTTGGTTTCGGCATTGGGCTGTAATGTTTGTATCACCGGCTTAAACCAGGTGATTGATGTTGAACTGGATAAAATAAACAAGCCGGAGCTTCCAATAGCATCAGGTGAATTAGACATATCAACTGCAAAAATAATTGTGATTATTTCAGGGATTATTGCGGTTGGTGCAGCTGCACTCTTGCATTGGGTATTGCTACTGTTGATTGTTGTGATCCTCTTGTTAGGCATTGCATATTCTGTGCCTCCAATTCAACTCAAACAGCACCATTTGCCCGCAGCCTTATCCATAACAATTGTTCGAGGAGTATTGGTCAATATTGGAATGGCTTTGCATTTTTCAAATATGTTTCAAGGCACCTTCAACATTGAACCTGTTATTTATCCACTTACCATTTTCATTTCTGCATTTAGCCTGGCCATTGCCTGGTACAAGGACCTACCCGATAGGGCTGGCGATGCTCACTTTGGATACAGAACATTTCCATTGCTCTACTCGCCCAAAATAGCATTGTATTTAGGAGCAGCATTTGTGATGGCTGCTTATGGCTGGTGTATTTTTTGGAGCTATACAGCAGCAGAGCATATGTTGATGTATAGTTTGATCGTACTGGGTGTGGCATTTTTAGTACACCTTCAAACTGCTCGTCTAGATGAACAAAAAAGCATTCGAAGGTTTTACCAATTATTCTGGGTGTTCTTCTTTGCAACTTATCTTAGCTTTCTGTGGGTGTTACTTTAGCATTAAATCGTCTGGATGCTAAAATCAAACAATAGTTATCCCGCAACCTATAAATTTCCCCTTAATCCTTGTTCTCTTTCCAACGCTTGAAACAAGGCTTTGAAATTTCCCGCCCCAAAAGATTTTGCTCCCCGGCGCTGGATGATTTCATAGAATAGTGTTGGGCGGTCTTCCACAGGCTTGGTGAAGATTTGCAACAAATAACCTTCGTCATCACGGTCTACTAAAATACCCAATGGGCGCAACATATCGATGTCCTCTTCAATTGGGCCAACACGTTTTGCTAAATCATCATAATAGGTACCTGGCACTTGAAGAAACTCAACACCCCTTGAACGGAGTTTAATGATGGTATCCATAATATTGTCTGTCGCAATTGCAATATGCTGTACACCAGGACCACCATAGAAATCCAAGTACTCTTCTACCTGTGATTTTTTCTTCCCTTTAGCAGGTTCATTGATAGGGAACTTTACATACCCATTTCCATTGCTCATCACCTTACTCATCAATGCAGAATACTCAGTAGATACCTGCTTGTCGTCAAAGGTCAATATGTTTTTAAATCCCATCACATCCTCATAAAACTTCACCCAAGGATTCATTTCATTCCAACCTACATTTCCTACACAATGATCAATATACTTTAGGCCCACAGGCTCTGGATTATATGCTGATGTCAATGCTCTAAATCCAGGTAAAAAAAATCCAGTATAATTCTTGCGTTCTACAAACAAATGAACTGTATCGCCATAGACATGAATTCCGCTCATCACTACTGTTCCATGTTCATCACTTATTTCCTTTGGCTCCATATAAGCTTTTGCACCTCTGGAAGTTGTTTGATGAAAAGCATCTCGCGCATCATTAACAGTGAGTGCAATGGCCTTCACTCCATCACCATGAAAAGTAGTGTGCTGTGCAATAGGATGATCAGGATGCAAAGCTGTAGTAAGCATCAACCGAACTTTATCTTGCTTCAATACATAAGAAACTTTTTCACGGTCGCCCGTCTCAGGACCTGAATACGCTAAATCTTGATAACCAAAAGCAGTTTTATAATAATGTGCTGCTTGCTTGGCATTGCCCACATAGAACTCTACAAAATCAGTCCCCAACAATTGAAGGAAATCTGGTGGTGCAGATTGATCTGTGTTCCTTGAAACTTCTGTGCTCATACTATTCAATTTTTAAACGCTAAAATTCAAACCTGATCCCCTGGGCCAAAGGCATGGTTGTTCCATAATTGATCGTATTGGTCTGTCGACGCATATAATATTTCCAGCTGTCGGAGCCGCTTTCCCTACCGCCTCCCGTTGCTTTTTCTCCACCAAAAGCACCGCCGATTTCGGCGCCGGAGGTTCCGATATTGACATTGGCAATTCCGCAGTCTGATCCCTTCACCGAAAGAAACGCTTCCGCTTCAGCAAGATTTCGGGTGAAGATGGCTGATGAAAGTCCTTGTGGCACAGCGTTCTGCACGGCAATGGCCTCATCCAGGCTGTCATACGGAATAAGATAAAGGATGGGTGCAAAGGTCTCTTCCTTGACAATATTTGTTTGGCTTGTCATCTCCACAATGGCGGGTTCTACATAACAACCCGAATCATACCCATCTCCAACCAAATTCACCCCACCTGCGAGCAGTTTCCCTCCTTCGTCTTTTGCCTGCTGTATCGCGGCAGAAAAAGAATGAACGGCACCAAGATCAATCAATGGGCCAACATGATTTTCAGGCAGCAGCGGATTACCGATTTTCAATTGGCTATAGGCATTGGTCAATGCGATCTTAACATCATCATAAACGGACCGATGAACAATCAATCTTCTTGTGGTGGTGCATCGCTGTCCGCAAGTGCCCACAGCACCAAACACAACTGCAGGTATCACCAGCTTAAGATCCGCTTCCTGTGCAATGATGATGGCATTGTTGCCTCCCAGTTCCAGCAAGCTTTTGCCCAATCGTTGTGCAACAGTTGCCGCAACGGACCTGCCCATAGCAGTTGAACCTGTTGCCGAAACCAGCGAAACCCTTTCATCAGCAGCCATGGCTTTGCCGATAAGAGAATCCCCTACGATCAAACAGGAAACCCCTTCCGGAATATTGTTTTCTGCAAACACTGATGCAACGATGCGCTGACAGGCAATGGCCGTCAGGGGCGTTTTCTCAGAGGGTTTCCAGACACAGGTGTTCCCGCATACCCATGCAATCATGGCATTCCAGGACCAAACCGCAACCGGAAAATTGAAGGAAGAGATGATGCCAACCACACCCAAGGGATGGTATTGCTCGTACATCCGATGCAGCGGGCGTTCGGAATGCATCGTCAAGCCATAGAGTTGGCGTGACAGGCCCACAGCGAAATCGCAGATGTCAATCATTTCCTGAACCTCACCCCATCCCTCCTGTAAACTTTTGCCCATCTCATAAGAGACAAGCTTGCCCAGGGAGTCTTTGTGCTGACGAAGGCGATCACCGATCTGACGAATGATCTCACCTCGCTTGGGGGCAGGTACACTTCGCCATGATAAGAAAGCCTGATGGGCAGTATCGATGATCTGATGATAATCATCCAGGCTGCCCAGGTGAGCAGTACCTATCACCTGTCCATCAACAGGAGATCTTGACGCAAGCAAAGATTCCTTTCCTTGCCAATGGTTCGTGCCGGTAGACATACCGAGATTCAGTTGCTGAATCCCCAGCTGCTGCAATGCATTGTTGATCATACCCTATTTTTTAACCTGTGAACTGAAAGTGCTTTCAAAAATCTTGTCGGCATTGCCGGCTTCAAAGCCTTCACGGAAATGCTCCCGCTTCAGGTCTTTGTGTTTTAAGTGTGCAAATTCTGGCAAAACCCTTCGCTCTGCAAACTCTACATAACTGCCGGCAATGGGCAAAGATCGGCCATCAGCAAACGGTGCATCAATGATCTGGGCCACTGTTGAGCTTTGACAAAGCAGTCCATCCGGACTGATCTTGATCTTCCCTCCCGCGTCATTCAATTTGATACCAATGCCTTCAAGAAAATCATTGAAGGCGGCACAGGTATTGTAGGCCTGAGGAAGGTGGTGGAGGCTGATGGTATAATGATTCAAATAATACCGGTTGTATATCACCCAGGAAGCATATTCGGATTCGGCCTGCAGGGCTTGATAATCTTCAACTGTTGGCAGTCTCCACAACCCCTGGTGCAAGAACTCACCAACAGCCTTGGGATCATCAAGGTTCAGGTCGTCTACCGGATCATGGGCAACTTCATCTGTGTATGAATGCAGTATCGCTTGCGCCTGTTCACTCAGTTGATGAACCCTCAGCTCACTGATGAAAATGCGGGGAAAATTGGGTGCGGGAGGGGCATACCAGTAGGCATCCAGCTTCTTGGCTTCAAAATTCAAATGCTCTCTTTTGGTATAGCCGTAGTGTAGAAAAATTTTCTCCAGCGATTGAATACCCAGTTGTGGCAGGCCCAGTGAACGAAAAGCAATATGATCATTCTGGATATCATCGGCTTTGTTGATGATTCCCTTGTCAATCATGGCCTGTATGATTTTTTTTACATCCGGCACGCGATCACTGTACTTGTCCATCAATGCATCCATTACAATTTGGAGTCCTTGTATCTTGTTCATATGCTGTAATTTATCCTTTAAACAATTGTCCGTTTTGTGTTTCCAGAAAGGTACTGAAATCTATTTCTTCCTGTTTGAGAAAACCTTTTTGAGGTAGCTTCTGATCAGCCACCATTTCCACCACTGCAGCAATTGAAGCGGCGGTGGTCCATGAAATGGCCCTCCACTTTTTCCCGTTGATGTCGATGGGATGGAAGGAGCGGTAGTATTCTTCCCTGGCAAGTGCATTGCCTTTCCATCCTTCAACAACGGCATAAACCAGAACTACATCATCTTCTACCGGAGGTTTGGCTTCTGTTAAAATCGATTCCACCAGTTCGCGTTTGTCTTTCAGGATCAACTCATACAACAGAAAACGCATGAGTTGTGCATGACCCGGGTAACGGATGGTTTTATAATTTAGGGTATCCACCTTTCCTGCATAGGTCTGGCACATGGTACCCAAACCACCGGAGGTACTGAAGGCTTCGTAATCCCTTCCTTCAATATTGATGCTTTCGATTCCGTCAAGTGACGGAACCATTTTCCTTGTGCCATTGTGGATCACTTCAGCATCGTTGATGTATTCGTTGATCACACCGGCAGGCGACCATGTGAAAGAATAGGCCAGCAACCCGTTGGGATAACGGGGCAATGCACCTACACGGAGTTCAATGTCTCGAAGTTTGGTGAAGCGATGAGCAAGGTTGGCGCCAATGATGCCAATCAAACCGGGCGCCAGTCCACATTGTGGCGCCATGACTGCCGTTGCTGTCAGAGACATCTGCATGATGGCTTCAGTTGTGGGAACATCTTCGGTAAGGTCGAAATAATGGATGCCATGCGCATGGGCGATGCGCGCAATGGAAAGATTCAAATTATATGGCATGCAGGAAACCACTGCATCAAACTGAGGAATGGTTTGCTCCAGGAGAGACTGATCATGAATATCCCCTTGGATGCAGTCAAATCCAGTGGGTTCTGTGGGAATGTTTTTATCAAATCCGGTGACAGCAAAACGCTTGTTCAGCAAAATGCCTACCAATGTGCCCACCTTTCCCATTCCAAAAACGAGTATCGTCTTCATTTGAAAAAGTTTAAATGATTGAAAAAATGCGGAAAAAAACGATTGGAAATGCTGAATTTATGGAACATGTGAACAGGCCGACCTCAGGAAGGCAAGTAAGGACAATTGTTTGGCCAGGTCGGTGTTCACTTGAGTAATTTTAGTCTCTATAAAATTACAAAACTTGGTGCTGGAATATTCAGATCCTATGAAAAAAATTTGCTAAAAAGTATTGAACTATATCCAATCTACATCCACCCAAATCAACAATCAAGACAAGCGAGATACCGCTTTTTTGATTTCTTCTATTGCTATAGTGATTTCCTGCAAAGTGGTGAATCTACCAAAACTAAAGCGGATAGAAGAGTGTGCTTTAGCGTCTGAGAGGCCCATGGCTTTCAATACATGTGATGGTTCTACGGTAGCTGATGAGCATGCAGCGCCAGAAGAGACGGATACATGTTTAGACAACATTTTGATCAGTTTGTCTCCACCTTCAACATCAAAACAAATATTGGCAACATGTGTAAGCGATTGATCTTGTTGTCCATTCCACTCAACTCCTTCAATAGCCCCAATTTCCTTCCAAAACATATCACGAAGATCTAGCAAGCGCTTTGCATCTGAAGCCATCATCGTCTGACACAATGCAGCAGCTTTTCCCATGCCTACTATCCCCGGCACGTTCAATGTGCCACTGCGCAATTTTCGTTCGTGGGCACCTCCGAAAAACAATGGAGGTATTTCCAATAGCGGATTTTTTTTTCTGATAAACAGCGCACCTGCTCCTTTTGGACCATACATCTTGTGGGCTGAGAAGGCCATCATATCGATATAATCTGCCTGTACATCTACTGGAATCTTTCCCACAGCCTGTGTGGCATCACAAAAAAAAGGAATGGAATGTTGTTGGGCAATGTGTCCAATAGCAGCAACAGGGTGTATAACACCCGTTTCGTTGTTGGCATACATGGCAGCGATCAGCACCGTGTCTTTTCGAATAGATCCCTCCAACTGATCAAGCGCTATCATGCCCATCGCATCAACCGGAAGATAGGTGATGTTGTATCCCTGCTCCTCTAAATATGCACAAACATCCAATACGGCCTTGTGCTCAGTGGCAACAGTGATGATATGTTTTCCTCTTGAAACATGCTTCTGCGCCAAACCTTGAATGGCAAGGTTGATAGACTCGGTAGCACCAGATGTAAAGATGATCTCCTTTGCATCAGCACCTATCAAGGAGGCTACCTGCTCACGCGCCTGGGAAACTGCATCATCAGCAAACCATCCATGTGCATGGGTTTTGCTGGAAGCATTCCCAAAATGTTGGGAGAAGTATGGCAACATGGCTTCCACCACTTGAGGATCACAGGGTGTGGAAGCATTATAATCAAAATATATGGGGTCTACACTCATGTTGGTTTAATCATGCCTAACGCCTTCTCTAACCCTGAACACATGAAGGATATAAGGAAACAATGCATCCATGGTTTCTGCTGCACCCCTTGGTGATCCGGGCAAAGTTATGAGCAGCGTTTCTCCTGCAAATCCTGCAATTCCTCTGCTCAGCATGGCATAAGGAGTACGTTGCTGTCCATAATCTCTTGCAGCCTCCATGATGCCTGGCACCTCTCGCTCAATCAATGGCCTAATAGCATCTGGCGTTACATCCCTTGGAGAAAGTCCTGTTCCTCCGGTAAATAAAATCAGTTGAAATCCTTCAGCGATCAATTGCCTGGCTGTTGCCTGAATCGCATCAAACTCATCCGCAATGGCCTGTCTATGGGAAACAGTGAGCCTGTGCTTCTTTAGCTTTTCTTCAATCACATCTCCACTCTTGTCGACATTCAAACCCTTGCTGACAGTATCGCTACAAGTGATGACCGCCACCCTTAAGGTGTCTGGATATGCATATTTGATATCGCTTTTGCCCCCTTTCTTTTTTTCAAGCCTTATGGAAGATATTTCAATGGAATCATCAATGGGCTTCAACATGTCATACATGGTCAATGCGGTGATGGCGGCTCCATGCATGGCCTCCACCTCTACGCCTGTCTTATAGACAGTATGTACTTCAACCCTGATGATGATATTCAGCCCTTCAATCTCATGCGTGATGGCTGTATATTCAACAGGCAAAGGGTGACAATCGGGAATCACCTCATAGGTTTTCTTGCAGGCCAGCAAACCGGCTGCGCGACTGAATTCAAATACATCCCCTTTGGGCACTTTCCTGTTGACGATAGCATCAATGGTTTCCTGCTTTGAAACAGTGAGAATACCCATTGCAATAGCCTCACGCAGGGTAGATGATTTATGTGTGATGTTTACCATGAGATTAATGATTTATTTTCCATTGATATCCTTCTCCTTCAAAAATTTCTTTTCCCCATACAGGCAGTTCGGCCTTGATCCGTTCTACACATGCTGTACAGGCATCAATCGCATCCTTGCGATGCTTTGAAGAGGTAAAAACAAAAAGGCAAATTTCGCCTGCTTTGATGACTCCCAGGCTATGATGAACATGCATGCAGGTTAGCGCATATTTAGCAAAAATATCCTCGCGAATGGCAGCCATGGTTTCCAGTGCCATTTCAACATGACTGGTGTATTCGATGGCCTGCACCTGTTTGTCATCCATCATATCTGCCCTTACCTGACCAAGGAAAATACTGTGTCCGCCAATCGAAGTTTTGGTAGCATGTTTTGCAATGCTGTCTGCGATGAATGCGGGTTCCACTGGCCCTTCTGTGAAAATATTTTTTACCTTTTTTGTATCCATTGTTTCAAATTAGATTTTTTTCTGCCAAACCATGTACTCCCCCTTTCAGGCTGAATACTGATGCGCCTGGGCTTGCTTTCATGAGCATATCAGCCGCCATCAGACTCCGCAGACCTGACTGACAAACAAATAACACATTTTTACCCATGAGGCAACTGATGTTGCTTTCCAGGCTTGACAAAGGTAACTCCATCCATTCCAATCCAAGCGAGGAACAGAAAGAATCCAATCGGGGTAATTCATGGGGTTCTCTTATGTCAACGAACAAGTGGCCTAAAAAGTTTTCTTGCCAATCCAGCATTTCAATTTCTGTGATTCCCCTCTGTGGAATTGCGCACAACCACTCATAATCCGTAGCCATAAATTGTTCTTTAGAGGATGGAATCTGTTGATGGCTGACGGGATTGGAAACCAACTGCATGATGAACACCTCCTGTGTTAATGCATTGTAATTCCAAAGCCTGTTTGATAATGTTTTTCCCAGCCCGGTAATCAGCTTGATGACTTCGGTGGCTTGCATTGTTCCAATCATGCCAGGCAATACACCCAATACTCCACCTTCTGAACAATTGAGTACTTCACCATCCGAAGGTGGCAGAGGAAACAAATCGCGATAATTCACAGACCTGCTTCCATCCGTTTGCAGTTGGTTAAAAACAGCTACCTGTCCGTCAAATTGTGATACGGCACCAAAAACAAGTAGTTTACCCAACAAGACACAGGCATCGTTAATGAGGTATCTGGAAGCAAAATTGTCTGTTGCGTCAACAATCACATCATAATCCGGAAAATGCTGAAGGCAATGTTGCTGAGTCCATCGTTCATTCCATGCATGTATGTTCACACCACTGTTGAGTGACAACATTTTTTGTTTTACGACATCAACCTTGTATGAATTGATGTCTTCAGTTCCGAATAAAATCTGTCTGTGAAGGTTAGAAAGACTCACCTTGTCATGGTCTGCAATTCCAATATGTCCGACACCTGCAGCAACAAGGTATTGCATGATTGGACAGCCCAATCCTCCAGCGCCAATCACCAAAACCCTTGCCTCGCTGAGCTTTTGTTGACCTGCCATTCCAAATCCTTTCAGGATGAGTTGCCTTTGGTATCTATCGTATTGAATTGCTTGATTCATCGTTATCCCCCTGAAAATGGTGGCATGAAGGCTATCTTGCTGCCGGGTCTAATAATCGTGTTTTCTGTAACCATGGTATTGTTGATAGCCACCATGTATGTTGAAGATTCCAGAGAAGGATAATGCTTCTTCATCAGATTGATCAGCATGTCTGTATTGGCAACTTCCTCTATCATCACGGAAGAAACACCTGTACCATCTGCCAACTGTCCAAAAAACATCACTTCAATCATGCGTATTATTTTATGTCAACAGTAGTTTGATGGAAGCCATCAGTAACACTATAGCCAACAAGTACTTCAAAATATTTTGGTTGAACCTTCTTGCGCCAAACCAGGCGCCCAATGATCCTCCTGCAAAAGCCACGCCCACAAAAGCAACCATGCCAGACTGGAATTCAATTCCTTTTGTCAATTGTCCTGCAAGGCCAGCCATTGAATTTACAAAAATGAACAATGCGCTGATGGCTGCGGTTTGCTTCTGGTCCGTCCAGGCAAGCAGTAGCAATACCGGCGAAAGTATAATACCACCGCCAATCCCAATCAATCCAGATAAAAAACCGATACAGGCGCCAATCAACAGGGAAAGAAGGAATACTGATTGCCTCAAGTCATAGTAATCTTTGTTTGGGAAAAACAACAACCTGACAACAGGAATCAATAAAAGAACACCCAGTATTTTTTTATAGACAGATGCATCAAGAGCAATCATTCCTCCAAGAAAGGAGAAGGGAATGGAGGCCAATGCGAAGGGCAGAAATATTTTCCATTTGAAATGACCTTCCTTATAAAAAAGCACAAAAGCAGACAATGAAACAAAAAGGTTGAGCAACAATGCTGTTGGCTTCATGAATTCAGGTGCCATGCCAAAAATTGCCATCAAGGCCAGGTAGCCACTGGCGCCCCCATGGCCAACAGCGGCATATAAAAATGCCACAACAAACAAAAGCAATATAAAAAATAGGGTAAGCGACACGTTCAATTATTGTGGGAGTAAATGAATGTCTATCAATTGGCCTTTGTTGAATACTGTTTCTCCTTCTGGAAAAACAGCCAAGCAGTTGGCTGATGCAAATGATGAAAGCTTGTATGATTCCTGCCCTGTTTGCAAGCCAACGGTTTGACCATTGTACAGTCCCTTTAAAAAATGAGTCAATCCTGCAGGCTTTTGATGATCATGTTCCAAAGGAACCAGTTTGGATTCAAGGGATTGTGGAGAATGCATCAGCCTGCCAATGGCCGGGATTACATATTCATAAAAACAAGTTAGGACGGACGCCGGATTTCCTGGCAATCCAAATACCAGTTTTTCATTTTTTGTTCCAAAAAGCATGGGCTTCCCCGGCTTTTGCTTGATTTTATGGAATACTTGCTTCACGCCACATGATTCGAATGCATCCATTGTAAAATCATAGTCGCCTACACTTACGCCACCTGTCATCAAAATCAAATCTGAAGTTTCCAATGCCTGCTCAAGCATGGCATGCAATTGCAATTGGTTGTCGCCAGACTGAAGAACTGCTACAACCCGGATATGAAGTTGAGAAAGGCAGGCTTTTAATGTAACGGAATTCGAGTCATATACTTGACCATATTCCAATGGTTTGCCTGGCATTTGAAGTTCATTGCCCGTAACGAGAATGGTAACTTTTGGTTTGGGATACACCTTTACAGATGATATGCCCATACCCGCCAAAAACCCGATGGAAGCGGCGTTCAACAAATGTCCTTCAGGCAATGCCTTTGCACCCTTTTGTATTTCAGATCCGATCTTACGCACATGATCACCCTTTTTTAATTTCAGGTCATGAACCTGCAAATGACCTTCTTGAATGGCCGATTTCTCTTGCACCAATATTGTGTCGGCCCCTGGAGGAACAGCAGCACCTGTAAATATTCGCACTGCATGGCCAGACTTTAATTGAAACTGATGGTTACTGCCAGCTGCCATTTCTCCTTCCAAAACATAGGTTGATTTCCCTTCTTCAAAGGCAAAGGCATATCCATCCATGCTGGATTGTGGATAGGCTGGAATATCATACTGAGAGAAAACATCTTCAGCCAAAACAAGCCCTGTTGCATCGGAGAGCGGAAGACTTACAGGCTCAAGCGGCCTGATGCTTTCCGCAATCAACGCATTTGCCCTTTGAACAGTAATCATTGTCTCCATCTTCTTATCAATTCAATCCAAATGTAAGGCTCAAAAAATAAAAATCACCCAAGGTAGTGCATCGAAGTATACATGCTAGCCGCCAATGGTTATCATGCTTCTGTTTTCCAGTTTTGACGTTTCAATTTTCTCCATATCGGTGGTAAACTGTCCGCCAAGATATTTTTTCTTGTCCAGGATATTTTGACGAATGAGTGGCATGATATCCTCTCCATTGCGGAAAGGCGTCAGCAAATCAGTTTCGGTTTGCGAAAAAAGACAGTTCTTCATTTTGCCATCCGCCGTAAGGCGCATGCGGTTGCAATCGCCACAAAAAGGTGCACTCATCGTGCTGATCACAGCAAAACTGCCCTGATGGCCAGGAACGATATATTTCTTGGCAGTTTCGTGTGCTTCACGCTCCAGTGGAAGGATATCAAATGCTGAACTGGCAACATCCAGGATCTGCTGCCATGTCATTACCCGTTCGCTGTTCCAACGGTTTCCGCTGAAAGGCATGAATTCAATAAACCTTACATGCAAAGGGACATCCTTTGTCCATCGGATAAAATCAATGATTTCCCCATCGTTCAGTCCTTTCATCGCAACCACATTCACTTTTACATGAATGCCTTCTTGAACCATGAGGTCAATATTGCTGCGCACCCTATCATATTGATCCCTTTTGGTCATCATGATAAACCTTTCCTTGTTCAGTGTATCCAGGCTTATGTTGAGTGAATTGATACCAGCCTGTTTGATGACATCTGCATATTCATGAAGCCTTGTTGCATTGGTGGTCAGGGTAAGCCTTGCGCCCAATCTGGATAACCTGAGGATGATGTCTGCAGCATCTTTTCGCACCAATGGTTCTCCACCGGTGAGCCTGATTTTATTTACCCCATTGGCTATAAATACTTTTGCGATGGCTTCAATTTCTTCTGCTTGCATGAGCTGGCTGGCAGGAGTAAATGCATATTCCTCTTCAGGCATGCAATAGAAACAACGCAGGTTGCAATTGTCTGTCAAGGAAATCCTCAAATAGTCGTGTACCCTGTTGAACCCATCAATGATCATTCAGCGTTTTTATCGTTGTTTAACAATCGTTCATAATCCTCTTGTGTATCAATATCCACTTTACCCCTTTCGAATTCAACTTCCACTACATTTTCCCTGTTTTGCTCCAACATTTTTCTGGCACCCGTATCTCCGGAAAGCGACATAAGTTCGGAGAAAAGATGCTTGTGAAAAAGCGCCGGTGTTCCCAATTTTCCTCCATAAGAAGCGGCAGCTGCTGGTAAATCTGCATCACGCTGGGCCTCAATCAATGTCTTGATTAAACCATGATCTAAATAAGGCTGATCACACACCAACAAGATAACCCCATCGACCTGCGGAAAAAGCTCCATCATGTTGGCCAATCCCTTTCTTATGGATGATGCCATTCCTTCCTTCCAATCGTTGTTGTTAACAACCTGTATACCGGGTATGTTCAGTGTTGGCCTAATCTTTTCAGCGTTGGCTCCCAACACAGCCATAACCGGATACAAGCCTGAGGCACTTGCTGTTGCTGCCACGCGGGCAAGCAGTGTATTTCCTCCAAATGATAGCAATTGTTTGGGGTTGCCCAACCTTTTGCTTTCTCCAGCTGCAAGGATAATGATTCCGCACTGTTCTATGTTGTATTTCATGGAGAAGTAAAAAATTGCTTTTTATCAATTCTCGTATCTTCTCTGGCATGAATGACATCAGCCTTATGCTTTAACATCCCGCCATGTTTACCTTCCATCACGGCCTGTATTTCAGCGATGATGCTCAAGGCAATTTCTTCAGGTGTTTCTGCGCCAATTTCCAACCCGGTTGGTCCATGTACTTTTGAAAGCATGGCATCATCCAACTGTATTCCATCCTGCCTCAATTCATCCAACATGCGATCGAGTTTCTTTTGAGGCCCAAGCATGCCAATGTATGGCGTTTGGGTTGGCAACAAAGCCTTCAACATAGAAAGGTCGTAATTGTAATTGTGCGTCATCATGACAAAAACAGTGCTGGAATCGATATGCAGCTGATCCAACACGGCTTCAGGTTTGGCAACCAATACCTGACAAGCTGCAACAAAACGTTCAGGCCGGGCATGGGTATTTCTGCCATCAATCACCCGTACATCCCAGCCCAATGTATCAGCAATCTGCATCATGGGCACTGCATCATTTCCAGCACCAACCACCACCAATGATACGGCGGGTTGCAAGAATTCAATAAATGCTGTCACTGACATTCCATCTGCCTCGTATTCCCTGAAAAGAGATTTTTTGTTCCGCATCACCAGTTGAACATCTTCCATCACCATTTTTTCCATCCCCTGAATAGGAATGGCCCCTGAAATAGTGCCGTTGGATTCCATCAGCAGACAGGTTCCAGGTTGATCTGCATGTTTATTGGAAAGATTGAACAAAGTAACCATCACTGCTTGCTGTCGAATCGCCAGTGCCTTTCTGATCAGTTGAATAGGATTGTCTTGCTTAGCAGGGTCAATGGGTTCAAACAAAACCTGAATCACTCCGGCACAGCCCAATTGAATGCCGATGGTCATGTCGTCTTCATCACTGGTGTCATAGGTCACCAACATGGATCTTTGCTGAGAGAGTGCATACATCGCCTTTCTTAGCGCATCCCCTTCCAAACAACCGCCACTGATGGCCCCGGTAAGTTCTCCCTCATCGTTGACCAACATGCGTGCTCCCGGCCTCCTGTAGGATGAACCTTCAAGGTGTACCACAGACGCCAATGCAACGCCTTTGCCCGACTGAACAGCAGCGTCATAAGCCTTCACTATTTCCTTGCGTTCTTTCATGGCATTGTTGATAAAAAATACAATGGCCGAACAGGAACATGAACCGCATTTTGCATACCCATTGATTTTCATTAAATTTAAGTCATAAAAGAATTACATGCCAGTTTATTCACTCAACATCAATGGTAAAATTCAAAAAGTGGATGCAGATTCAGACACCCCACTGCTTTGGGTATTGCGCGATAACCTCAGGCTATTGGGTACAAAATTTGGTTGCGGAGTCGGTTCCTGCGGGGCCTGCACCATTCACATGAATGGCAATGCCACGAGGGCCTGCCTGATGACTGTTTCCTCCATTGGCACTGCAAAAATCACCACCATCGAAGGGCTTTCAGCCAAGGGCGATCATCCCTTGCAGTTGGCCTGGGACGAAGTGGATGTACCACAATGCGGATACTGTCAAACAGGGCAGATCATGACTGCTGCAGCGTTCCTCAAAAAAAATCCTACACCTACCCTGGAGCAAGTAGAAACGGCCATGAATGGCAACCTTTGCCGTTGTGCTGCCTATCACCGCATTCGCGAAGCCGTCCTGGCCGCCAGCCAAAAAACAAAATAATTATGGAACATACATTACATCAGGAAAGAAGGGATTTCCTCCGCAAGGTTTCGCTCTCTGCAGGAGGACTGCTGTTAGGCTTTACCCTTTTTGAAGACCTTGCTGCACAAACAGGGAAGGGCCATGTTATCGAAGGTGTGCGCCATGATTTCAACAGCTATTTGTCCATTGGTACAGATGGCAGCATAACCATTGCTTCTCCCAATCCTGAACTCGGGCAAAACATCAAAACATCCTTTGCCATGATTGTTGCTGATGAATTGGATGCAGACTGGAGCAGGGTTACCGTTGTTCAGGCTCCTTTGGATACAAGCAAATTCGATAGGCAATTAACCGGTGGCAGTGGTGCTGTTCCTCATTCCTGGAAAAGATTGCGCACAGCCGGAGCCACGGCAAGGCAGATGCTCATTGCAGCTGCTGCCTCCACCTGGAATGTGCCGGCCTCAGCATGTACGGCTGAAAACGGGTATGTCATCCACAAAGAAAGCGGGAAAAAGGCTGGTTATGGAGAACTGGTTGCCATCGCAGCCAAATTGAATATTCCAACAGATGTTCCACTCAAAAATCACAAAGATTTCAAGCTGATAGGTAAGCCCATCAGAAATGTAGAAAACAAAAATATTGTTGTTGGTAAACCCCTGTTCGGGCTTGATTTTTACCGCGATGGAATGGTTTACGCAGTCGTACAACGCCCTCCAGCGTTTGGGTCAAAAATAAAATCAGTAGATGACAAGGCTGCAAGGGCAGTGAAAGGCGTTAGTGATGTGGTAAGGTTCGGCAACAATGTTGCTGTGGTTGCCAACTCTACCTGGGCAGCCATGAAAGGAAGGAAAGCCCTTGAGATCAATTATGAGCCAGACAAGGCTTTGGAAAGCAGTTCAGACCATGCTGATATTTTCAGCAAGTTGATGGATAGCCCCAATGCACGCATACAGCGCAAGGAAGGTGATGTGAATGCTGCCTTCAAGGGTGCAGCAAAAGTCATCAAACGGGAATACGAATGTCCCTTTGTGCCACACAATCCCATTGAACCCATGAATTTCTTTGCAGACGTCCGTCCGGATAAAGTAGAACTGATTGGACCAACGCAAACACCCGGCTCAGGCCGCAAGGCTGTTGCAGACCTGCTGAAAATTCCAGAGAATAAAATCACGGTAGACATCACCCGTTTGGGAGGAGGCTTCGGCCGTCGATTGAAATTTGATTACGTGGTTGAGGCTGCAGAAATTTCTTCTATCATCAAAAAGCCTGTTAAGGTTATCTGGAGCAGGGAAGACGACATGGGTGGAGGTAGTTACAGGCCGGCTGTACGCTATCGATTTGAAGCTGCGCTGGATGCAAACAACAACCTGATCGGATATAAACTCAGGGGTGTAGGCATCAATGCCGGTAATGCTACAAGGGAGAATAATTTCCCCTCCGGCTCGGTTGACAATTTATTGATCGAATCATTGGACCATAATTCACCCATCACCACCGGCGCCTGGAGAGCACCCATCACCAACTTCCTGGCCTATGCAGAACAGGCATTTCTCGATGAAGTAGCAGAGGCCATGGCAAAAGACCCTGTGCAAATGAGACTCGATCTGTTGCAGAAAGCACGGACCAATCCTGCCGGACCTGTTCGGTATGATATTGACCGCATGGAGACTGTAATTAAATCCGTAGCAGAAAAATCACAGTGGGGCAAAAAGCCAGGCACATCACAGGGAATAAGCATCTATTTTTCTCATGCTTCTTATGTAGGACAGGTTTGTGATGTTGTCATGCAAGACGGTAAACCTGTGATCAAAAAAATCACTTCTGTTGCAGATTGTGGTGTGGTGGTGAATTCATCCGGAGCGCAACAACAGGTTATGGGTGGAATTCTCGATGGCATGGGAACTGCGATGTATGGAAAACTTTCCTTCAATGCAGGCGAACCGGAGCAAAAGAATTTCAATGTATACAGACATATCCGCATGAAGGGCATTCCGGAAGTGGAAGCGCATTTTGTAGACAATGGAAAAGATCCAACCGGTTTGGGTGAACCAGCTTTGCCACCAGCAGGAGGCGCAGTAGCCAATGCCATCTACAAAGCAACAGGAAAGCGCATGTACAAGCAACCCTTCATCGAACAGGAACCGTTCAAGACTGAAGAATAAAAATTACTTACTGGATTTTTTTCGATTTTATTGTGCCGACACAAAAGAGGAATCAACATGACGCCTAGGATCGAAACAATAAATGAAAAGAAACTGGTAGGAAAGCGGATGACCATGAGTTATGCGGATTACAAAATAGCTGAACTCTGGAGCAGTTTTATGCCAAGAAGAAAGGAAATAAAGAACAACTTGTCCTATGATCTGATTTCAATGGTTGTTTACCATCCAACACATTTTGAAGACTTCAGACCAACAAACAAATTTGAAAGATGGGCAGCTGTAGAAGTAGCCAACTTTGATAAACTGCCGGATGAAATGGAGACCTGTGTTTTGCCAGCTAGCCTTTACGCAGTATTTCACTATAAAGGTTCAAGCACAGGCAGTGCGTCATTTTTTCAACAGATATACACGGTCTGGTTACCAGCTTCGGATTATGTTTTAGACAACAGGCCTCATTTTGAAGTTTTGGGCGATAAATACAAGAACAATGACCCTTCATCGGAAGAAGATATTTGGATTCCCATAAAACCTAAGGCTATCTGAAATAATTGTTTGCATGTTGTGTGTTAATCTGCTTATTTTACCGGTATAAAATAATTGCATGCCATTTATTTCTGTTACCAGACTTCGTGTAAAATCCTTGTTTTTTCTGTTGCCATTCATGAGGGCAAATGAGGCTTCTGTAAAAGAATTAAAAGTTTCAAAAGGCCTGATAAAAGGGAAAGAGTTGATTGACAAGAAATTGACCTTTTGGACCATCACTGTATGGGAGGATGAAGCTTCCATGAAAGGTTTTAGGGGTTCATCTTCGCACAGAGCTGCCATGCAATACCTTCCCAAATGGTGCAATGAAGCATCCTATCATCATTGGGTGCAGGAGGATAGTGAATTTCCAACCTGGGATACCATATCGGAAAAACTTTTCACCGAAGGAAAACTGAGCAAGGTCAGGAATCCATCAGTGGCCCAAGCTACAAACCAGTTCCCATCAATCAAGTGGACAAAGACGGAAAGAAAGCTAAAGTGATTTTAATTTATCATCCAGCTAGTACAATATAACTGATCCTTTTGCCAACAGCCATGCTATATCCTGATTTTTAACCCTCCATTGACCACAAAACCATCAACAGGGGCGTAAATATCCCTGAACACAGGATTCAGCAGCGTACCTGTATAGATCTTTTCAAACCTTGATTGTCTTGTATTGGTAAAATTCTCAAAATTGATGAAGAGAGACCATTTCTCCCAAAGTTTTTCGGCCATGAAACCAGTGATCCAATAATCCCTCCCAAAGCTACCATCACCCAATTTTTGTTTACTGAAATAATACGCTTCCAGTCCCAATTTGAGCTTGTCTTCAATTTCATACATCAACACATTGTTCAGCCGATGACGGGCTGTAAGGGGTAACCATTGTTTTGAATTGGTGAAATGGGTGCTGGCATCTGTATAGGTATAACCCAGGAACAACTTGAAATCAGCATAGGTAAGCCTGAGATTGGTTTCCATCCCTTTTGTATCAAGAAATCCTTCTGCATTGTCAAATTCCACTTTATTGCCGGAAGCATTTGTCAAAACAAGCGGATGGGAAAGTTTGGTATAGAAAAAGAGTTGGTTAAAACTCAAATCCAGATCACCAATTGACGTTTTATAATTGATATCCCAATTGACACCTTTTGATCGTTCATTTCTGGAGTTGATGATATCTATAGGCAGCAGGTTCCTGAACTGTCTTCTCTCTGCTTCCTCGGTAAAAATGGTTGGCGGTTTGTATCCATATCCACCCCCGATCCTGGTGGTCAATTTTGAATTTATTTTGAACATGGCAGATACCCTGGGAAGCACTTCAAATCCAAATTCATTGACATGATCTCCTCTCAGCCCTGTTTCCAACACAATCTTTTCACTGATCGACCAGGCGTTCTGAATAAAAATCCCAAATGTGTTGAAACGGTAGTCTCTTTTGGGATCAATAGCATTGGGGTTTTCCACCAGGTTTTCGGTGACCAGATTGGTTCCTACGACCCAATCCGAATTTTCTCCTTTTCTATTCCAGCTTAGCTCAGAGAATGAAGATTGTTGAAGGGCGTTGAATATGTAGTTTGGTATGGACAGCACTCGGTTGAAATGGCTGTAACTGTTTTTAAATTGAAGGGTAGCGCGCTCATTGAATCGATGCGCTATGCCAAACTGCGTTGTAAATCGGTCTGTATTGTTCTTTTCAAAAAAACCAGCGCTCCCCTTTTTGATATAATCCATGCTCCCGCCGGTTCTGTTCTCGGTTGTATAGTTGATCCCAAAATCTGCAGTGGTATTTTCCCCGTAAACAAAAAAGCGTGGATTGATGGTATACCGTTCAAACGCAGGTATTGCAGTTAATCCTATGGAAGCAGGATCAAATGCTGTGTTGCTGTTCCTTGAGGCAAATACGGTTAACCCTGTTTTGCCATATTTTTCACTGTAAAAACTGCTAAGATCCAAACCTCCTGCAGACGTGGCATTGGCCAGGAAATTCAGTTGACGTTCTTCAACCGGGGTTTTAGAAACGAGGTTTACCAATCCGGCAATGGCACCGCCTCCGTATAGCGTTGAAGCAGCACCCTTGATCACTTCAACCTGTTTGAGATCAAGTGGTGCAATTTGCAAAAGAGAAAGGCTACCGGCAAAACCTGAGTACATGGGATATCCATCTCTCAACATTTGTGTATACCGTCCATCCAATCCCTGAATGCGGATACCTGCATTGAATGAGGTTGCGGAAGTTTGTTGTGTTTGTATTCCGGTGCTTTCATTCAACATCATCCTGATGTCGCCGGGCTTCATGTTTCCTTTCTCGGTAAGTTCTTCACCGGAAATTACTTCCGTCCGGGTTGGTGTATTCTCAATGGTTCGACTGATCCGCGTTGCAGTAACGATAATTTCCTCTTCCTCTTCTTCACGTTCTTCCAGCAATACCTCCTGAACAGCTGTTGGATACTGTGTTATTTTAATTGTTATTGCTTTATCGGAAAAACCGATGAATGAAACGTTGATGGTATAGGTTCCATCAGGAATTTGTTCAAACTCAACAAGACCAGCACTGTCTGTTAGTCTTGTTTTATTAAGCTCAATGATTTTTACCGTTGCACCAACCAGGGGCTCTTTAGAGCCGGCATTTTTTATACTGCATCTTAGCGATGATTGAGCATTCAAACCAATACAGCCAATCATAAGTAAAAGATTAAACAAAATCAGACTTTTCATAAGAGTGAAAATAGCTTATATCAGCTAAAAATCATTGCCCTTGCCCTAGTGAAAATGCTGCAACACCTTCTAAATGATAAAGGTTTTCATTTTTGATCACATCAATGTTGAGGTCCAATGCACGTTGCATGAACTGTATGATCTGCCCTTTCTGGATAACAGCAGCTTCGCTTGGTGTAAACCGACCCCTGCACCAACATGATCTTGCGTGCAGCATCCATGATTTCAGGACCAATTCCATCTCCTTTTGCAATTGTCACTCTTGTCATAAGTATCTATGTTTTCGAGCGCAAAACCATGTAGATCTTTCATAATTTTTTATTTACGCTTATATTATTTATCATAAATTGTTTTTATGTTAAGTATGCAGTAATTAACCCTCATTTGATGCTGGAATTATTTTCTGAGGGCTTTGGGGTGAGGCTTCCCGAATTAACAAAAAAGATTGAGTGCCCTTTGCAATTAGATGTCACTATTGGCTCAACAGCATTCTTTTTCGCATCTCGCAAGTCCGTTTTTCTTTTTTCGTAAAAGAATAGAAAAGAAAGATTTGATTTTCGCAGCCTAAATGAAAGTGAAAATGAAGTGTGTCCTTTTAATGATGGGATTGATTTTTTCTGCTAACATACTGATAGCACAAGGAAAAGAAAACGCAAGAACCGCAGACAGCGGATTGCTCCACTCAAAGTATTTGCCTGATATCAAGCTGGTAGGCCGCAATACAAAAGCAGATATTCATTTTTTACCAGAAATAGTAGGCACCACCATCAATGCAGGAAAAAAGAATGCCTTGATCATGATGGACAATGTGCAGGGAAATGTTGTAACCAATACCATGCGGCAGGTGATGGCCAAAGTTCCCGGCATCCAGGTTTGGGAAAGCGACCCAAGCGGGATTCAAATTGGCATTGCTGCGCGCGGACTCAGTCCTAACCGCAGCTGGGAATTCAATACCCGTCAGAATGGGTATGATATCAGCAGCGACCCCTTTGGCTATCCTGAAGCCTATTATACACCGCAACTCAATTCCGTTCAACGGATCCAGGTATTGCGTGGTGCAGCCAGTCTTCAATACGGCCCTCAATTCGGAGGAATGGTGAATTTTATCATGAAAGATGGCAGTGATATCAATAAACCATTTCAGTATGAATCTCAGCAAACAGCCGGCAGCTTTGGTCTTTTCAATGCATACAATGACATTGGAGGTGAAACAGGCAAGACCCATTATTATGCTTTTTGGGATCACCGCCGTGGTGATGGATTCCGGGAAAACAGTGGATTCAAAGTGAATACAGGCTACGGCACCATTTCCTGGAAAATCAACCCAAAGCTAAAAGTTGGGGTCGAAATCACCCATTTCAATTACCTGAGTCAACAACCGGGTGGATTGACTGATGCACAGTTCAAAATTGATGCCTACCGCAGTTATCGACAGCGGAACTGGTTCGAAGTAAATTGGAATATTGCAGCCATCAACCTTGATTATACCTTGAGTGAGAAGAGCAGGCTGAATGTCAAAACCTTTGCCATGTATGGAGAAAGGAACAGTATAGGGTTCAACCAGACACCCAATATTGCTGACAGCATCAACGTGTCAACACAATTGTACAACAACCGCCGTGTGGATGTAGACAAATACAACAATTTTGGTCTGGAAACACGGTACATTTCAGATTACCAATTGGGTAAAACCAACCATACCTTTTCGGCAGGGGCACGTTATTTTACAGGGAATACCTATCGCTTCCAGAACGGAAGAGGCGATGCAGGCCTCAAGTACAACCTCGATGTAAGCAACCCATATCCGACTGATCTGGATTTCCTGACCACCAATATGGCATTTTTTGCTGAAAACATATTTAGGATTGGGAAGAACTTGTCCATCATCCCGGGCATTCGCATGGAAAACATACGGAACAAAGCGGATGGTAGAGTAAACCTGACAGGCAACAATGAATTGAAGATTGCAAACCAAAACAGGATAAGGCAATTTCTTTTGGCTGGTATAGGAGCGGAATACCATTTAGGACAAACAGAAATCTATGCAAATTTTTCACAAGCCTACCGTCCGGTCTTGTTCAGTGATCTGTCTGGAAACCCCACTACAGATGTAATTGATCAGCAACTAAAAGATGCCAAGGGCTACAATGTTGATCTTGGATACCGCGGCCGCATCAAAGATTACCTGTTCTTTGATATAAGTGGTTTTCTTTTGCAGTACAACAACAGGATTGGTGTGATAGCACAACAGAAACAAGACGGCAGTTTTTATAATCTCCGGACCAATGTTGGTAACAGCAGCAGTCGTGGGATTGAAGCCCTTGTAGAATTCAGTCCGTTCAAAGCATGGAAAGTAAAACCCGCTGCTGGTAATTTGACTGCGTTTGCATCGGTTGCGTTCATCCGTGCAACGTATGATGAACTTCGCGTAATCACCAGACAGGGTAACAGGTTGGTCGAAACCAATTTGAAAAACAACCGAGTGGAAAATGCGCCAGAACAGATTTACCGCACTGGCATCACCTACAGCAGAAAAAAACTCACGGTTACCACTCAGTACAGCCATGTTGCTGATGCATTCAGTGATGCCAACAATACAATAACACCAACAGCCAATGGTATCAATGGTTTGATTCCTGCTTATTCAATTCTGGACATCAGCGGAACTTGCCAGTTCACTGAAATGTGTCACCTGAAAGCCGGCATCAACAACCTGTTCAATGAAAAGTATTTCACCAGAAGATCAAGTGGTTATCCGGGTCCCGGGATATTGACTGCAGAACCAAGGAATTTCTTTTTGACGGTGGGTGTTAAACTTTAATGTTGCCCAAAGAGGTAAACAATGCATGCGCAGGTTCATGTTCTGAATCCTATGGCGATAGGACAAAAATCCTTATGTCAATGCGCTGATCTTCATTGACTACTGTTTCCATGACAGAAAGGGTAACATAGGGTTCAAGCTGAACAGCAAAAGATACGGCGCTGATTCTTTCCGGCGTAGCAATAACGATGGTTGCACCTTTCTCCAGCAATTGCTTGATCAAGTTCAACAAGGCATTAAACTGTTCCGGTTCGTAATTGATATCGCTGAACAAGACCGTATCGGCAGCAAGATCAGACGGAAAATGATTCCAATCCAAACACATTGCCCTAACGTTCTTTAGACCCAGGTATTGGATATTTTTTTCCATCAGGGCCACCGCTTCAGATGAATGATCGCTGACTAGCAATGACAATGCATCCTTTGCTATTGAAAAGGATGGCAGCCCGATACCTGCCCCTATCTCCAAAACATGCTTTGATAAAATCCAATGCGGTTCTTTCCCAAGAAAAGCGGTCAGTGCCAATGAAGAAGGCCAAATCCTTGCCCAGAAAGGAAAAGCGGTGTCTGGGTTGATGGCTACCAACTGATCGTAAATAGGCTTAACCTTATCAGGATCAGGCACATTGAGCTGCAGTCCGCCCTGGAATTCATGCAATGTTATGGGGTAAAGCATCCGAAAATATTCGGTCGCAATATATTCACTAATCTGAAAAAGAATTTTTGTTTGAACCGTATTTTGCTTTTACTTTGTATTTCAAAGTACTTTTATTCAACGGATATGAACAATCAATTCAAGCCTTTAGATGAAATCAGGGAAATAAGGACCATCATGGAAAGATCGTCCAGGTTTCAGGCACTCAGTGGGATTGCAGGTGTAGTTGTAGGCTTCATTGCCATTGCTGGCGCAGTGATTGCATACGCTGCATTGGGCTTGTCTTACGATCAAGTTCCATATGAAGCATTAAACCAGGATCAGTACTCCTCCATGCAATTGAATGGAACCTTTTTGTTGCTCGATGCCTTGGTCGTCCTGATCTTGTCGGCCGCTACAGGAATCCTGTTTGCGGTAAGAAATGCAAGAAAGAAAGGATTGCCTGTTTGGGACAATGCAGCCAAGCGCCTTATGATCAATTTTGCTTTACCACTTGCTGCTGGGGGAATATTCTGTGCGATATTGTTTTACCATGGATTTTTCTCACTGATAGCCCCTGCTACCTTGATTTTCTATGGCATGGCACTCTTGAATGGAAGTAAATACTCCATAGATGAAATACGTTACCTGGGAATCATTGAGATTGGAATCGGACTGCTGGCAGCATTTTTTATTGGGTATGGCTTGATTTTTTGGGCTTTGGGATTTGGTTTGGTACACATCATCTATGGAACAAGGTTTTATTTTAAATACGAGAAGTGAGAAATTTCATCGGGGATCTAAACAAGGCATTTGAAAGCAGGGTGAGATTGGGCATCATGTCTATTCTCATGGTCAATGAGCAGGTTGACTTTAGTGCGATCAAGGAACAATTGCAAGTGACAGATGGCAATATCGCCAGTCATATCAGTGCATTGGAAAAACTGGATTACATAAAAATTGAAAAGAAATTCATTGGCAAAAAACCAAATACTTCTTACGCTGCAACGAACAAAGGAAAAAAAGCTTTTCATGAACATTTGAATGCCCTTGAGGCCATTATCCGTCAATCAAATTGATACAAATAGAACAACGGTCAATAGATAAAACAACCATCTTATGTCAAACACAGACACATTGCAAATGAAAGAAGCAATCATTGCAAGCATCGATAATCCCAATGAACTGGAAAAAATGTACCGGATCAACAAAACAGGCTTTGCCCAGGCATTTGAATCCGCATATCCCGATATAAGGGAAAATGCTGTTGCCCAGGTTTGGCATGAAAGATTACACTACAAACAGGATGAAATTTCCTGGGGTAAAAAAAATGAACTGCTGTTTGTGGTAGTTACCGCACTGACAGCAGGTTTACTCGCCAAAGTACCGGAAATATTTTCAATTGATGAGGAGCTTTTTTACTCCCGCAATATCGCATTCCTGATTTTTCCTTTTCTGATTGCCTACTTTTCATGGAAAAACAAACAGACAGTCCGTCAACTGATTTTACCCTTCATTACAATTGTGTTGTCGGTCATCTACATCAACATTTTACCTGGGAAAAAAGAAACGGATGCCATCATATTGGCCTGCATACACCTGCCATTCATGTTATGGGCGATTGCAGGATACACATTTATTGGAGGAGACCTTAAAGAGGCGCAAAAAAAGATTGGGTATTTGCGCTTCAATGGTGATTTCGTTGTGATGAGTGCGCTAATTGTTTTGTCAGGAATCATCTTCAGCGGTTTGACCATAGGACTTTTTGACATCATCCATGTTGATATTACATCAATCTATTCCCGATACATTGTCATTTTTGGACTTGCGGCTATTCCAATCGTTGGTACTTATTTGGTCTTGAACAATCCGCAACTGGTGAACAAAATATCCCCGGTAATTGCAAGAATTTTCACACCCTTCGTTTTGGTGACATTGCTCATTTTTATTTCATCGGTGATGTATACAGGAAACTATCCCTATGATGACAGAAACGCTTTGATGATTTTCAATGGATTGTTGATCGGAGTCATGGCCTTGATCCTGTTTTCTGTGAGTGAGGTAACCAAAAATACCAAAAGCCAAACGAACCTGGCCATCCTGTTGGGTCTTTCAACCTTGACCATTGTCATCAATGGAATTGCGCTCTCCGCCATTCTGTTCAGGCTTCAGGAGTTTGGTATAACACCCAATAGAATCGCTGTGCTTGGTGCCAACCTGCTGATCCTTGCTAATCTTTCTTTGGTCTCGCACAAACTCTTTCGAATTGTGATGAAAAAGGGCGATATCGAAGACCTGGAAAAGAGCATGACCATCATGCTGCCCGTATATGGCATCTGGGCATGTATTGTATGCTTCGGTTCTCCTTTGCTTTTTGATTTTATGTGAAATCCATAAATTTGCGCATGTCTAATGCCTCAAACGATCCTTTACACGGCAAAACATTGGAAACAATCGTTACCGAATTGGTGGCCTATTTTGGATGGGAAGACCTGGGCCAGCACATCCGCATCAATTGTTTCAACAGCAACCCCAGCATTCAGTCTAGCCTGAAATTCCTGCGCAAGACTCCTTGGGCAAGAAAGCAGGTGGAAGATCTATACATCAGGATGAACATCAGGGGAAATGGTTCTACAAAATCTTGAATTGTCAAGGTGAGACATTAAATTTGCAGCAATACTCAAGATCAACAGTGCATCAATAGTGCAGTTTTGTAAACCTTTTATGCGTTAGCACAGCTTTTGGTTCAACGAAAGACTATTTTACCCTGTCAGTTTTATTGTATTTGCAAACTTTGCTCTTCTGGTTGGGCCAAAATAAACGCATGTCTAAACTCACTGTTGAAAATAAATTTATTGACGTTTCCGATTACGGAAGGCCCATTGCCAACATCATTGCCAAACAATTAAAGGACACCAAATTCACAGCGATTCACCTTACTTTGTTGTTTGGACTTTCTGGACTGATGGCCATTTATTGCATGGTAGCGGAGTATTACTGGGCTGCCGGATTTTTTTTGATCCTAAAATCGATTCTTGATGCCGCTGATGGACAACTGGCAAGGGTAAAAAACCAACCCTCGTTCACAGGGCGTTACCTGGATTCAATTTTCGATAGCATCCTAAACCTTGCCTTGTTGATTTGCATTGGTTGGGTTACCAACACAAATCTTCTCATCACATTAACTGCCTATCTCTGCATGCAGACACAGGGTACTTTGTACAACTATTATCATGTGGTTTTCAGGCATGGAACCGATGGGGAAATCACCAGCCAGATTTTTGAAAATCAAGTACCCACAGCATATCCTGAAGAAAGTCAAGCCGTGGTCAACTTCCTTTACAAGCTATTTCGTTTGTTGTACAAGGTATTTGATGAATTCATCTATGCCCTCGATCCCCGGGCTTCCGAAGCAAGCATCTCGCCGAAATGGTTCATGTTTTTGGTCTCGTTTTATGGTCTGGGATTCCAGTTGTTGCTGATGGCATTTTTTATGGTGATGGGATGGATTGATTTCATCATCCCATTTTTCATCGGCTATTCAATACTGATTCCTTTTATCATTGGAACCAGAAGGATGCTGTTGAAATGAAACAAATAATACAAACTGTTCATTGAAAATCCCATTTGAGGGCGTTATCCTACCTTTGCAAAATGAATATTGTACTGTTCGACGGAATATGCAATCTCTGCAATGCATCAGTTCGCTTCATCAGCAAGCATGACAAGAACAGTAACATACAATTTGCTTCACTCCAAAGTGAAAAAGCCAAAGAACTGTTGAAGAATTCTGCGTTCAACAATGAAAACTTAAATTCAATTGTTTTCATTGCAGATCAAAAAATATTCCTAAAATCAGATGCTGCCATTGAAATCGCAAAACTGCTGAATGGCTTTCCGCATTACCTGAAATATGTCCAGTTCATCCCAAGACCCATCAGGGATATTGTGTATGACCTGATTGCCAAAAACAGATACCGGTTATTTGGGAAAAGCTGTTCCATTCAACCCTCAAATCAAAAAAAATGAAGAATTCATTCCTGGCTTGTCTGATTTTATTTGCGTTCAACGCAACAATGAATGCACAGTCAAATCCCCAGCTGATAAAGGCAACCAACCAGTTTTTACAGACATTGAGCGATGTAGAGATGGCCAAAACCATTTATGCATTCGATAACCCTGCACGGTTGAAATGGACCAACCTGCCCGTTGGGATGGAGGCACGTCCTGGTATTCAGTACGGATCCCTCTCTGACAAAAGCCGCCTGGCCTATCACCGTGTACTGACTGCAATGCTCAGCTCACAGGGGTATCTGAAAACCACCAGCATCATGCAATTGGACGATATTTTGAATATGCTATACCAACAGGCATTTGATGATGGAAAAATCACCGAGAAGTCCCTGAAAGGCATGCAGAACCTCAAGTGGGCACATGGAAACTACTACATCGCCATTTTTGGAAAACCATCAGACAACGAACCCTGGGGGCTGAACTTTGGCGGTCATCACATGGCGCTGAGCATGACTTCCGATGGTAAAAAAATTAGCATGTCGCCCTACTTTATCGGAACAGATCCTTCAGAGGTAAAATCCGGAAAATATGCAGGCTTGCGGATATTGAGCAAAGAAGAGGATTTGGGTTTCATGCTGGTTCAATCCATGTCAGCCCAACAAAAAGCGCTTGGTGTCTTGAACCGCGCTGTCCCGAAAGACATCATCACCAACCCCAAAAGCAGTCAGCGCATCGACAGCAATTATGGGATCCAGGCCAAACAATTCACAAAAGACCAAAAGGAAATCCTCCAGTTGCTTATCCAGGAGTTCGTTCACAATTTTGAACACGAGAAAGCACATCAACTCATGGACAAGATCATCAAATCAGGCATTGAAAAAATTTATTTCGCCTGGATTGGAAGTTTAGAGAACAACAAGCCCCATTATTATATCCTGAACGGCCCTGACTTTTTGATTGAATACGACAATGTTGGATTCAGCAATGATGGCAACCATATCCATGCCATCCTCAGAGAAAAGGGTAACGATTTTGGAGCAGACATCCTGAAACAACACTACCAGGATTCAAAGCACTGATCAGCGTCTATATTTGGATTCAATTCACAATCAGGCTTTCGTACAAACAATTGATCGTCTTCCGAATAACAGTATTATACCCGTCTGAATATCCTGGCGCACATCCGTTGCTGATGACCACTATGCCAAATTTCTCTTCTGGCTGGAAAAACATGGCACTGAACAAGCCGTAAGCCACGCCAGTATGCCCTTTCATGGTTTTTCCTGGTATCATTTTGCTGGTGGTTTCTATTGCAAAGCCATATCCTTCTTCTGCAGACAGGGCTGTTTGCATTTGTTGCGCACTCTTTTTGGAGATAATTCTTTTCCCTTTGTATTTTCCATAATTGCTATGCATCATCATGTACCAGGCAAGGTCAGTGGCAGAAATTTTCATGCCACCGGTGGGGGAAAAAACAGGCGTAGTATAGCCCATCTCATAGCTGGAAATTTCCTTTGCCCGGCTTGCATAGGCCCCTTCAGACAAGACAAATTTTGTTGAATCTGCCTTGTACTCATAAATAGATGCAAAGCGCGATTTATCCAATCCATCTACGTCATATCCACCATATAATTTAAGTGGATCCAATACATGCTTGATGACATATTGATCAAACCTTTCGCCAGAAATCTTTTCAATAATGGCACCAATCATGTTGAAATTCAGGTTACAATATGCATAGCCCTTGCCCGGTTCGTAACTGCTATACGATTTGGCCCAATTGGGGTTCTTATCAGGGTTGATGGCATCAAGGCTGAAATAACCCTGGCTGTCATTGATGGAAGACAAATGCGACATCATCAACCGAAGGGTGATAACCGTTTCAGGAAACTTTGGATTGCGCACCTTGAAACCGATGAGCTCACTCACATCCTGGTCAATGGAAAGTTTCTTTCTTTCTGCCAACTGCATGATGGAAGTGGCAGAAAAAGATTTTGAAATGGACGCAATCCTGAAAATACAATCATTGGTCAGCGGTGCATTGTTTTCCCTGCTCTTGGTGCCAAAAGATTGGGTGTAAATGATTTTGTTGTCCTTTACCACGGCTACAGACAAACCCATTACGGGTATTTCCTGCATGATGGATTTTATACCGGTCTCAGCTTTTTCTGGCTGGGCTTGTGCAAATGCTGAAAAGAGGAATAGGGCTTGCAACAGGAGCAAAAAGGAAGAACGCATATTTTTCATAATTGAATTTAATGCATGTAGACCATAGCAACAAATTGATTGAATTCGCCTTTCTTCATATCTTCAATCCTCAATCCCCATCATCATGAAACGTCTGTTGTATTTCGCATTGTTGGCCATTGCTGTTGTTGCAGGAATCCTTTTGATCAATACATCCCGATTTCAAAAGCCAGTAACATTCGAGGGTTCTGTAGTTGAAATACCCAGCAACGATTCGGCAGCCATTCACTTGAGCAATGCCATCCAAATAAAAACCATTTCCTTCGGTGATACACTTGCGATAGATACAGCGGAATTCACCAAATTCCGCAGCTTCATGGAAACGACCTATCCACTGATGCACCAGCAACTGGAAAAAATGACGTTCAACCAATTCAGTTATGTATTCAAGTGGAAAGGAAAAGACACAACAGCAGCGCCTTATGTGTTGATGGCGCACATGGATGTAGTGCCGGTAGAGGCTGTGGCAGAAAGCAAATGGACTTACCCATCTTTCAGCGGACTCATCAAGAACGATACAATTTGGGGCAGAGGCGCCGTAGATGACAAGGCTTCTGCCATTGCCATCATGGAAGCGGTTGAAAAGTTACTCAAGGAAAACCATGTGCCAGAACGCACGATCTACTTGGCTTTCGGACATGATGAGGAAATTGCCGGGAAAAGAGGTGCTGCCATTTTCTCCAAATGGTTCAAGGACAACAACATCAAACCTGCATTTGTATTGGATGAAGGTGGACAGATTGATACACAACGTTTCAAAGACCTCGGCAGACCAGTTGCAGTGATCGGTACCGGTGAAAAAGGATTTGTGAACATCGACCTTACAGTAGAAATTCCAGGCGGCCATTCTTCCATGCCCGACAAGGAAACAGCGATAGATGTATTAAACCAGGCCATCGTTAAAGTAAGGGACAATCAAATGCCTGCCATGATCACGCCATCGGTAGGTGAATTGCTCAACCGCACAGGTGCAGCCCAGTCTTTTTTTAACCGCATGGTGATGTCAAACATGTGGCTTTTCGAAGGAATGGTCATCAAAAAGCTCGAAGAGAACAAGCAGACCAATGCGATGGTGCATACCACGATTGTGCCTACCATCGTCAAGGCAGGCATCAAAGACAATGTAATTCCTTCTATTGCCAAGGCAACTTTCAACAGCAGGATTCTGCCAGGTGAAACCAGCGAGGATGTGGTGAATTTTGTAAAGAAGGCCATCAATGATGATCGGGTAATGGTGAAAAAACAAACCATCTCCCTCATGGAGCCTTCAGCCACAACGCCCACGGATCATCCTGCTTTCAAGAAACTGGAAGGCATCACGAATTCGATTGTTCCCAATGCATTGGTATCGCCCTATCTGATGATTGGCGCAACGGACTCCCGCTATTTCAGGGGCTTCAGTGAAGCAGTATTGAACTTTACGCCCATGCAAGATGCCAAAGGATTTCATGGCATTGATGAGCGCATTGGCATTTCAGATTTGAACAGGATGATTACTTTTTACAAGCAGGTCATTACTTCAAAATAAGTTTGTTTGCGTTGGAAGATCATCGGTAATCATCCCTCAACATAGTGCTTGAAATTGTTCAGGATGGACTGCCAACCTGCCTCTTGCAATTCCAATGAATTGACTTCCTCGGGTTCAAAGATTTCTGTGATGCTTACTGCACCATCCATCTCTTTGAAATCAATCTTAAGGTTTCTTCCATCGCCAAGGAATATTTCCAGTGCGGCAAAAGGTTCAACCTTTACATAGGTTCCCCAAAAATCAAAATTCACGCTGCCATCTTTGGCGGCCATGATGTAATGGAATTCGCCATCAACCCTCAGGTCATTGGTTGCAGACGGACAGTGCCAGTCTGGGCTTGCATTGTTCCATTGCATGATGTGTTCAGGCTTTGTCCAGAAATCCCAGACAGTATTCATTGATGCGTTGATGGTGGCCTTGACTGTAATTGTGTCCATACGTAATACTTTGATGATAGATGTACAAAATTTATTGTGTAAGTAATGTCTTTCTCACTTAAAGCTACTCCCTAACAGACTCAATTTTATCCCCTTTAACAGGTGAATAATCTGACCTCAATATACCATTGACCTTTAGCTGGTCAAAAAAACATTTTGCGCCAGTTGCCAAGATCATGTCCTCTACGTTTTGAAGATGAAAGTGCAGGTGTGGCTCTGATGAATTGCCAGAATTGCCACAGAGGCCCAGCAAAGCGCCAACCTTTACCTGTTGCCCTTGTTTAACAACAATTGAATGCTGTTTGAAGTGTGCAAAAAATACATATTCTCCCTTCGAGGTCTTTATCACCACGGTATTCCCAGGTATGTAAATGGGATTTAAGGTTCCTGGAACATTGTCTTTTATACCATCAACGACCAAAACAACCTCACCATCACAGGGTGCAAAAAGCTCCTTTCCAAATGCATAATAATCCTCATTGACAAGCCCGTTGCCTTTGTGCGTGGAGCCCTTTTCATCATATACCATGATATCAAAGGCGTTCTTTTGCGCAATACTTTCCACATGATAATTCTGCTCTTTTGTGTCTCCACCCCAAAAAACTGTCCAAACTCCTTTAAAAGGAAGGAACATGGCGGTTGAATTTCTCTCAATGGTCTTTGCTTCGGTATAAGGCTTAAACAACAAGCCTGATATTTCATTCCTGTTGTTTAAAACAATGTTCATGCCCAAAACGCTGTTGTCAAAAAATGTTTCATACAAGGCCGTTGTTTGCTGCAATCGGACAAATCTTGTTTTCCTGATTAATCCCAACTGGTTTTTAAGGCCTGTGCTGAACTGTGTGAATTTTTCAATAGGTAAAGCCTTTTTCATTTCAGCAGAAAACATGGCAACAATGCTGTCGTATTTATTCTCATTAAAAAAGGCTACAAATTTGGTGCTTGCCAACTTAAAACTATCTTTTTCAACCTGTGAAAAAGCTGAATTGAAGATGAGCAAAAAAAATAGTACGCCAGTGAATTTGTACATGTATGATATTTTAAAAAATTACCTCCTCAACAACATCAGTATCGACCCTGCCAGGGTAAGGACCAGTACAACTTTCCTGTAGTGTTCGTCTTTTATTTTACCGACAATAAAAATTCCAGCCCAAAAACCCAATGCCAGGGTTGGAACCAACAAGGCATCAATCTTGAGGCTCTGCACAGTGATGTTCTTCCAAAAAAAGACCTGCAGGGGAAATTTAACAAGGTTGATGATGAGAAAAATCCAGGCAGCGGTTCCAATGAAACTGTTCTTGTCTACCCGCATAGCCAGGAAATAAAGATTGGAAAATGCCCCTGCCAGGTTGCCGATCATTGTGGTGAAACCCGCAGCCAGACCCGTTGACACAACAAACAAGGGATGACGGGGAACCTCCTGCGATTTTCTGTACTCCATTACCAATGCAATCACAATGGTCAACAAAATGATGATGGCCATGATCCTTCTGAAAATGGCCTCGTCCATATCCTGTCCCAAATAAACCCCCAATACAATACCCACCAGCATCCAGGGCGTGAGCTTTTTGAAATGCTTCCATTCTGCATGCCGGTTGTAATAAGCAACAGCTGCAATGTCCGCCATGCAGAGCAAGGGCAAAACAATACCAGTTGAAGCCTTGCTTCCAAAAACAATGGCCATTAGCGTAACACTGAGCATGTCCACCCCTTTGAGTCCGGCTTTGGTAAGCCCAATGATAAATGAAGCCAAGAGAATCAGCAGCCATTCTGCCTGGGAATGAAGAGCAAATATTTCCGTCATGATGTAGGAGTGCAATTTACATATTTAATGGGATGATTATTTTCAACACTGCATCGTTAATTTCTTTAGATTTGAATCACGCACAAACTTCTTCCATCATGTACAACAGAATCATCGGTCTTTGTCTTTTGTTTGTTTTGGGCTTCACCCATCTTCAAGAAGCATCAGCACAAAAAAAAGCAGTCATCGCGTATTACTCAGGAAGCCTCAATGCCATCGACTCATTCGATGCAAAAAACTTCACCCACATCATTTACTGTTTTGGACGGCTGAGTGGCAATGACCTTAAAATCAGGAGCGAAAAAGATACCCTGTTGATTCAAAAGATGGTGGCCATGAAAAAACAAAACAAGGACCTGAAAGTATTGCTGTCTTTGGGTGGATGGGGTGGATGCGCCCCTTGTTCTGAAGTTTTTGGAACGGCAAAAGGGAGAGAGGATTTTGTAGCGTCCGTGAAATCACTGACCGAATATTTTGGGTCTGATGGCATTGATCTGGATTGGGAATACCCCACCATTGAAGGGTATCCAGGCCATCGCTTCGTTCCTGAAGACAAACAGAACTTTACTGAACTGCTCAGGCTTTTACGCAAGGAACTGGGCAAAAAAAGTACCATCACGTTTGCAGCAGGCGGATTTCAAAAATTCATAGAACAATCAGTAGATTGGAAATCAGTCATGCCAATTGTTGATTACGTGAACCTAATGACCTACGATCTTGTTGGAGGATATTCTACTGTAACAGGCCACCACACTGCATTGTACAGCACTTCAACACAAAAGGAATCAACAGACAATTGCGTGAGCAATTTGCTCAATATGGGTGTCCCCTCAAAAAAAATGATCCTGGGTGCAGCTTTTTATGCCCGCACCTGGGAAGGAGTATCGCCAGAAAACAATGGCCTTTACCAAAAGGGGACCTTCAAACATTTTATTGGATACAACCAATTTCCAGCACGCATCTCTGAAAACAGCGGCTACAAGATGTTTTGGGATGAAACGGCACAAGCGCCCTATGCCTACAATGCCAAAGACAAATCATTCGCCACTTTCGATAACAAAAAATCGATTGAAGCCAAAACAAAATATGTATTGCAAAAGAAATTGGGAGGCATCATGTTCTGGCAACTGGGCCATGATACTGCCAACGATGGTTTGGTTGACACCATCAACAAGACCCTGAAAGGCAAATAGGAGAATTTGCGATTCGATGGATTATTACCACGTAATAAATGTACAACAGCACCCTTACTTGATGGGCGTACAGTGTTCAGCAAGGATCCTGACCTTGCCCTTGTGCTTGACAATCGTTACACTGCAACGTTGCTTGTCATTGAATTGTTCCCCATGATAGAATCCCTTTCCTTTCCAGATGGTATTCACTACGGCCGTGTTCCCATCAATCTGTAAAGTCAAATGTTCTCGCTCCATGGTTTGCAATTGATAGACATCCGACCCTGCGGTCGCAATCAGGTTTTTACGATCAAACGGTTGCCCTGATTGGGTATAATACACATAGTGTTCTGATAAAACAGAATCCACCAAGGCTGCTTTCTTGTTTTGCCATCCCTCATCAAACTTATCGAGCACGGCATATACTTCCTGCTCGGTCAAATCTTTTTCCTTTTGAAGACAACCAAACAATAAGGTTGAAACAATAATGAAGAGAACTGCTTTTTTCATCTTGAATGGAGTTACTTAAATATACAAAAAATCCAGGCAACATCCATCTACTGCAACAATGGCTTCAATTGATTGCCCATCAGCCCTATGCAATCCTTTATTTTTTGATGGGGAAGTTCTGCGGTATCCAATTGAAAAGTCACCCTTGAAATCCCGCCCAATGCTTCGGCATGGCGAAGAATTTTTGCAGCCACATCTTCCGCACTGCCCACCAACAAAGCGCCACGCGGGCCTGCCTGTGCTTCAAAATGTGCCCTGGTTGTAGGCGGCCAGCCCCTCTCCTTTCCAATCTTGGTCATGGCAGCAGCATAGCCTGGATAAAATTCTTCAAAGGCTTTTTCTGTGGATTCTCCCACATAGCCCAATGAATGTAAACCAACCTTCAGCTGCTCTGGAGCATGGCCGGCTCTTTTCCCCGCCTGCCGGTACAAATCCACCAGTGGCCTGAAACGATGGGTCTCGCCTCCAATAATCGCCACCATCAATGGAAGGCCCAGTGTGCCTGCCCTCACAAAAGATTCAGGCGTTCCGCCAACACCCAGCCAAATGGGAAACGGATCTTGTACTGGCCTTGGGTAAATTGACTGGCTCCTCAGTGCCGGGCGAAATTTCCCTGACCAGGTGATGGTTTCATTGCCCCTTATTTTCAACAATAGATCAAGTTTCTCAATGAACAAGGCATCATAATCATTCAGGTCCAGACCAAACAAGGGATAAGCATCGATAAAAGATCCTCTGCCAGCCACCATTTCTGCCCGGCCTTTCGAAATCAAATCCAGTGTTGCATGCTGTTGGAAGACCCGCACCGGATCCGCAGCACTCAAAACAGTAACCGCTGTCCCTAACCTTATGTTCTTGGTCAAAGCTGCCGCAGCAGCAAGAATCAGTGTGGGGGCAGAATCAAGAAAGCCTTTTCTGTGGTGTTCGCCAATTCCAAAATAATCAAGGCCAACCTGATCAGCAAATGCAATCCTGTCCAGCAACTGTTCCATGGCAACCGCATCACTGATGGCATTCTCTTCATTGCCACTCATCATGGCGGCAAAACTGTCAATTCCTATTTCCATAATTCGACTTGAGCCAAGAACTGGCCATTTTGTATAAAACACAAAGGTAGAATTAACAAGGTTTAGCCCTATCTTTAAAGGGATATATTTAACCGATTATTGCAGAAATAATCTTTTGAAGCACAAACCCTTTTGCATGAAAAAACTTCAGTTCCTCGGGCTCCTTTTAAGCATTTGCATGTCCGTCTACGCACAACAACGACCCAACGTGATCATCATCTACGCAGATGACCTCGGCTATGGAGACCTGGGTTGCTATGGCGCAACCAAGATCAAAACACCCAACATGGACAGGCTCGCAAAAAGCGGAATCAGGTTCACCAATGGGCATGCCACTTCAGCAAGTTGCACGCCTTCGCGGTATGCATTGATGACAGGACAATACCCCTGGAGAAAAACGGGCACAGGCATCTTGCCCGGAGATGCAGCACTGATCATCCCTACAGACAAAATGAGCCTTGCCTCCTTGTTCAAGCAGGCCTCCTACCAAACGGCCTTGGTGGGCAAATGGCACCTTGGTTTGGGAAATGAAGTGCAAAAAAACTGGAACGGTGAAATCAAACCCGGCCCGAATGAAGTGGGCTTCGATTATTCATTCATCTTTCCTGCCACGGCCGACCGTGTTCCAACTGTTTTTGTGGAGAACCATCATGTAGTGGGCTCAGATCCATCCGATCCGATTCAGGTTGACTATCAAAAGAAAATCGGCAACGACCCTACCGGACTGGAAAATCCGGAGTTGCTTAAAATGAAGGCTTCGCCGAACCATGGCCACAACAACACCATTGTCAATGGCATTGGAAGGATTGGTTTCATGACAGGGGGCACAAAAGCCCGGTGGACCGACGAAGAGATGCCCCTGACATTTTTAACCAAATCGCTTGAATTCATCGAACAGAACAAATCGAAACCTTTCTTCCTTTTTCATTCACTCACGGAACCCCATGTTCCACGCATGCCTTCCACCATGTTCAAAGGAAAAAGTGGTCTGGGCTACCGCGGAGATGCCATCTTGCAAATTGATTGGGCCGTAGGCCAGATCCTCAACAAATTAGAACAGCTGGGACTTGACAAGAATACCATGATCATCCTCAGCAGTGACAATGGCCCTGTGTTGGATGATGGTTATGCTGATGAAGCCGTCACCGCCCTGAATGGCCATACGCCTTGGGGCGCACTCAGGGGTGGCAAGTACAGTGCATTTGAAGCCGGAACCCGTGTGCCTTTTCTTGTAAGTTGGCCTGCATTGATCAAGCCAGGAATTTCTGATGCGATGATTTCTCAGGTTGATTTTCTTGCATCATTTGCAACCATGCTGAAAACCAAGGTTCCTGCAGGCCATGCGCCCGACAGCGAAAACATGCTGGATGCCCTGCTGGGAAGATCACCGAATGGAAGAAAAACCATGGTCAAAGAAGGTCTGAAAACACTTTCCATTACCAGTGGTGATTGGAAATACATTGAGCCAAGCAATGCTCGTCCTGTCAATCCGCTTGTGAACATCGAATTGGGCAATAACCCTGCAGCACAGCTCTATAACCTGAAAACTGATATTGGGGAAAAGAAAAATCTCGCTGCCGAAAACCCTGAGCGGGTCAGGGAACTGGCCCAACAACTGAAAGTATTCAAACCAAAAGAAAACTAAAAAACGCAAAAGATATGGTTTGATAAAAATGGATTGATTATTCCTGTGAAAATAACCGGGAAGGCCTAAAAAACAACACCTTTAATCGACTATACCATGGAAGAAATCAAGCAACGCATTGAGGATTTGGAAAACAGCGTCAAACAATTGAATGCTGAACAAAGCAGAACAACGGAAACGTTGAACATGGTCCTTGGTGAATTGCAATCATTGAAGGCATCGCTGCAAACAGTTGCGGCATCACCCCAGGCTGAAGTGCCCTTTGTTCGAAGATCAACTTCATTTGTTCCCCCTTCCAAAAAACAAGTACCTACGAACACTACCAATGTTCGGAAAGATCAGTTGGAAAACCTGATCGGCAGCAATCTCATCAACAAGATTGGCATATTGGTGATGGTTATTGGTGTATACATTGGCGCGAAATATGCCATTGACAAAGACCTGATAAGTCCTTCCATGCGCATCATCCTTGGTTATGCCATTGCAGCAGCCCTTTGCCTACTGGCCTATAGACTGAAAACCAAATACATCGACTACAGTGCGGTCTTGATGAGTGGATCGATCGCCATCATGTATTTCATCACCTATGTAGCACATAGTTTTTATCATCTCTTTTCCCAGCCCGTTGCCTTTGGCTTGATGTTGGCCACGACTGTATTTGTTGTCAGCATGTCCATTTGGTATAAAAGAAAAATCATTGCCCTGCTGGGGCAGGTTGGCGCATATGCCATTCCCTTTTTATTGAGCACAGGCAATGAAAATCTACCGCTTTTATACGGATACCTGTCTATCATCAACATCGGGCTCCTGTTGCTTTCCTTCAAGCGAGACTGGAAGCTGATTTACCAAGTAGCATTTGGAATCAGCTGGTTCATTTTCATCGTCTCCTTTCTCAACGCAAAAGACCTCGCTGCAGGATTTTCTTCCAATATCATTTTCCTGATTGTCAATTTTATCATTTTTTATACCGCATTTCTTGTCAACAAAATCATCAAAAAAGAACTGTACAACCTTGCTGAAATTGGCATTTTGCTCAGCAATGCAGTTGTCTTCTTTCTGTTGGGATATTACCTGTTCAACAAGACGTTTGACAATGACCAACACCTCACCCTTTTTGCACTGGCCAATGCACTGGTGCACCTGATCATAGGCGAACGGATCAAATGGTTGAAGCTGGCAGATGAGACGGTAACCCTTTTCATCATTGGCCTCGGACTGGCATTCTTTACCGTATCAATCCCAATTCACTACAAGGGCAATACCATTACAGTCTTGTGGGCTACAGAAGCATTCTTTTTATTCTACACAGGCTACAAGAAAAAACGAGAAGCATACCTGATCCTGTCGATTGCATTGTTGCTATTGACTTTGGGAAGTTTGTTCATCGACTGGAAACAGGATTATGCAACTGAAGCTTCCATTTCGATTGCCACAAACCCCTTTTTCAATAGCAATTTCCTGAGCTCCCTGTTTGTTTGCTTTTGCATCGGGGTCATCAGCAGGTTATCCATCAACTATTTCAAGGGCGAGCAGGGTATTGTCAAATCAGTATTGACTGTAGCAGTACCACTTTCCTTTATCTTGCTCACCTATCTTGGTATTGTGCAGGAGATTGACCTTGCCTGGACAGTTTATCGGATTAACCATGCATCCGAAGCACTAAACAGTTTTACCTTGCTCTCCCTGCAGGGATTCAGCCTTGGATATCTCAGTCTTTGGCTATGGCTCAACTGGCAATATTTCAAGGAAAAGCATTTGGCAACCATACTGGTTATTGTGGGAGTTTATGCATTGTTCATTGCATTGATTGGAGGATTGACAGAAATTGGCATCCTGAGAGATCTTTACATCCAGCAGAAAAATGGAAACGCTTTATCGATGTTGGGCATCCGATACGGATATCTCCTGCTCATTGCAGCATTGGTTTTAGGTATTGCTTCCAACCTGAAAAGATTTTTGCCTTCCCCGAACATAACAAAATTAATCGCCCTTATTTTCAATGCAACCTTGCTGGTATTGCTCTGCAATGAATTCATCCATTGGATGGATATTGGAGGATTTGCCAATGAATACAAACTCGGGCTCAGCATCATCTTTGCTGTATATGCACTTGCGATGATCATTACAGGCATCAGCAAAAAACTGAAACACATCCGGATGGGAGGAATCATTTTGTTTGGCATTACCCTTTGCAAAGTGCTGTTCTACGACCTTTCAGCCCTATCCACCATCTCCAAAACCATTGTCCTCATTGTACTTGGGATCATCATGCTGATTGCATCATTCCTTTACAACAAATTCAAGGACTCCATTTTTGGAAATGAACCGGAAACAAATCTTGAGAAAGGATAATTGGAAGATCACCTCACAATTGTCCTGAAGGTAAGGTTGATTCTGGGCGAGGATATTTTTTTGGTAGGCGGAAGGCGGTGCAACCAATGGGTTTGGGTTTCATCCTTCATGACCAGCAGGCTGCCATGTTCAAGCAATACATTCACTACCGCTGCAGTCTTTTTGTGCTTGAAGGCAAATTTCCTTTCTGCGCCAAAACTGAGTGATGCAATGGCGCCATTTTTCTTGAGGTCTTTTTCTGCATCGCTGTGCCAGGCCATTCCCTCTTCGCCGGTATGGTAGAGGTTCAAGAGGCATGAGTTGTAGGTTTCACCGCTTGCGTTTTCTGCGATGGCCTTGAGCGCTTTTAAAGCATCATTCCATTGCAGCGCCTGCTTGGTGATACTTGAATATGTATACTGAAAAGGTTTGTCGCCGTACCAGGCCACCTTTCTTTTGGTGATGATGCGCTTGCCAAAAATAATGGCCTGATCATTTTCCCAGGCAATGTTGTTGAGCAAGGCGGTATAATATCCATCTGCTTCTTGCTTTGACATGAGCTTGCCAAAATAATGGACTGATCCATCCGTGGGAAGGAGATTGACAGCAGGATCAGAAAAACCAAAAAGGTCAAGCATTGGATGAATTTGATTATGCTGCTTTATTAGTAAAATGTCTGATTGCTTTGAAGACAGTCTTCTTCTGATTTGTTTCCTCTTCAATATCAAAGTCATCTTGCAGCCCTAGCCAAAATCTAGCACTATTCCCAAAATAAATAGAAAGTCGCAATGCAGTATCAGCTGTAATGCGCCTTCTCCCTTTGATGATTTCAGACACCCGCGTTTGTGGAATGCCAATATCTTTTGAAAGCCTGTAAGCCGTGATTTCTAAAGGAACAAGAAACTCTTCAAGAAGAATTTCGCCGGGATGAATATTTTTTAACTTGCTCATATCTTTGGGTTTAATGGTAATCGATGATTTCAACCAGTTCCGCATTTCCATTGTTCCATTTGAAAATGATTCTCCATTGGCTATTGACACGAATGGAATAAAATTCTTTCAATTTTCCTTTCAGTTTTTCAAGTCTATTTGATGGAGGAACCATCAGGTCATTGATGTCCTGTGAGCTGTTCAACATCCTGAGTTTCCTCCTGGTAATTTCTTGAATATCTGTTGAAAAGCCCTTGACTCTCTCACCTTCCCATATTTTATGGGTATCCTTATCACCGAAAGAAATGATCATACTAATTTAATGCGTTACTAACGCCAAAGATAACTAAAAATTTTAATTTAAGAAAACAGGATTTTATCCCCCCGGCTAACTTTTGAAAGTTTACCTCAAACCAACGCCTCAAACAAAACCTCAACTGGATGAAGCGCTTTTGCACCGGTTCCATCTTTGATCTGGTGGCGACAGCTGGTGCCCGGCGCTGCAACCGTGCAGGTTACACTGTTCTTTCTTACTGATGGAAATAAAACAAGTTCCCCAATTTTCATAGAAACATCATAGTGCTCCTTTTCGTAGCCAAAAGAACCGGCCATGCCACAGCAGCCTGAAGGGATGGTTTCAACGGAATGGTTTTCTGGAAACGAAAGAATTTTGATTGAATCCGCCAGTGACCCAACTGCCTTCTGCTGGCAATGACCATGCAACAGTATTGCACGCTTGTTACTATTGAACTGGTCTTTGGTGATCCTTCCCAGATTGATCTCCCTGGCAATGAACTCATCAATCAGGAATGCATTTTTAGCCAAGGCCTCTGCAGCATCCAGGTTTTGGTCTGTGGCCAAGTCAGGATATTCGTCCCTAAACGTAAGTATCGCTGAAGGCTCAATGCCAATCAATGGCGTAGCATCACTGATCAGGGGGCTGAACAAAGCAATGTTTTGGTTGGCGATGGTCTTGGCCTTTCTGACCAGGCCTTTTGAAAGCCAGGTCCTGCCACTTTCTCCATGCGCGGGCATCAACACTTCATAGCCAAGGGCGTTCAACAATTGAACAGCTTTTATGCCAATATGCGCATCATTGTAATTGGTGAACTCATCACAAAAAAGGTATACTTTTTTTGCATGGCTTTTCAGGGATTGCACATGCTGGTGTTTGTTGAACCAAGAACGCAAGGTCTGTTTGGAAAGGGCTGGCATCGAGCGTTTCTGGGCAAACCCCGAAAGGGATTTTACCAGTCCGCCGGTGAAGGCATTGCCCATCACGAAGTTATAGAGTGAAGGTGCGATGGACCCCAGTTTTGCAGCGGCGGTGAAGTTGGCTATCAACCATGAACGGAAAGGAACACCATTGGCATCGTAATAATGCTGGAGAAATTCAGCCTTCAGTTTGGCCATGTCCACATTCGAAGGACACTCACTCTTGCAGGCTTTACAGCTCAGACACAGCCCCATCACATCATAGATTTCCTTGTGGTCATAACGATTCTGTTTGTCAGAGTGCGTCAGGAATTCACGCAGGATGTTGGCACGGGCACGGGTTGTATCTTTCTCATCGCGCGTAGCCATATAGGAAGGGCACATGGTGCCTCCAGAGAGATGGGTCTTTCTGCAATCACCTGATCCATTGCACTGCTCGGCATGCTGCAGGATGTCTTGCTGGTGAAAACGGAAAATTGTTTTGAACTCCGGCGTAAACTGACCCGGCTCATACCGCAACATGGTGTTCATGGGCGGGGTATCGACAATTTTGTTGGGGTTGAAGATATGGTGTGGATCCCAGGCATTTTTCACCTGCTTCAACAAGCCATAGTTTTTCTCTCCTACCATCTGTTTGATGAACTCACCGCGCAATCTTCCATCACCATGTTCACCACTCAAAGACCCGTTATATTTTTTTACCAAGGTGGCCACTTCTTCTGCAATGGTCCTGAACAACTGATTGCCCTCAACCGTTTTCAGGTTGATGATTGGACGAAGGTGAAGCTCACCGGAACCAGCATGTGCATAGTGCACTGCAAAAAGGCCATGTTTTTCAAGTATCGCATTGAACTCACGGATATACTCCGGCAGGTCTTCCACATCGACAGCAGTGTCTTCAATCACTGGAACTGCTTTTTCATCTCCGGGAAGATTGCTCAATAATCCGAGGCCTGCCTTGCGGAGGGTCCATATTTTTTTGGTGTCTGCACCAAAGAGCACAGGGAAATGATAGCCAAGCCCTGCGGCCCTCATATCTGCTTCAACCTGTTGGGTGATGGCGAGAATTTCTTCCCTGGTTTCCCTTGTAAATTCAATCACAAGAATGGCACCGGGATCGCCTTGTACAAAGAACCTGTTTTTACTTTGCTCGATGTTTCCCTTGGTACACTCCAGGATATAGTGATCAATCAATTCACTGGCACTGGGCTTGTATTTGAGGCCAATCAGGTTGGCATGCAAAGACTCATCAATGGAGTTGAAATGCACACAGAGCAGGCCTGTTTCTTTGGGCGGCGCAGGCACTACATTGAGCTTGATTTCAGTAATGAAAGCCAGTGTTCCTTCAGACCCTGCAATCAGTGAACAAAAATTAAAATCAGGACCACCTGCAGTAAAAGGTTCTGTTTCTACCAGCAAATCAATTGCATAGCCTGTATTCCTTCTTTCAACTGATTTCTTTGGGAATTCTTTTCTGATCTCTACCTGGTTGTCGTAATTGCCCAGAATCGACCTTACCGATTTATAAATATTGCCTTCCAGCGAATTGAGCTCACATTTTTCATGAAATGCATCCGTAGAAAGCGATGAAAATATGGTCTCTGAACCATCACTCAAAAACGCTTTTACCTCCAGCAAATGCTCTCTGGTACTGCGGTACACCACGGAATTGGAGCCACAGGAATTGTTGCCCACCATCCCGCCAATCATGGCGCGGTTGGCAGTAGAGGTTTCCGGACCAAAAAACAATCCGTAGGGTTTAAGGAACAAATTCAATTCGTCCCTGATCACGCCGGGCTGCACACGCACCCAGCCTTCCTCCTTGTTCAGTTCAAGGATTTGGTTGAAATATTTTGAAACGTCTACAATGATGCCGTTGCCCACCACCTGGCCAGCAAGCGAAGTGCCCGCGGTCCTTGGAATCAAGGAAGTTTTTTCCGCATGTGCAAAAGCAATCAGCTGCTGGATATCATCAATCGTCTGGGGTACCGCAACCGCCAATGGCATTTCCCGGTAGGCAGATGCATCTGTAGCGTATAGCGTACGGATGGTGTCATCGAGAAACAAGTCTCCTTTCAGTCGTCCTTTCAGCCCATTCAGCTTTTCCTTCATTGCATCAAATATGTAATGCAAATTTACCGATAAATTTCTTGTTCGCTTTTGGCGCTTATTTAACCTGGTGGTAGCTTTTTTCGGATTAGCTTCGCGGTTCAAGAAAAGCCGACAATGATTTTCAAAATACTAACCATCATAGGCCTCGCCACTTTCGAGGTTTATGCCGCCATACCAGCAGGGTTTGCCTTTAAACTATCTCCCATTGTCATTTTTCTCGCCAGTACTACAGGTGGATTGTTGGGCGTATTTGCTGCTGCCTACCTGGGGGGCATGATACAGCGAATGGTGAGCAAGTACCGCAAGGGTAAGAAAGAAGAAAAACCCAAAAGCAAATTCGTACTCAAACTCTGGGACAAATATGGCCTGATTGGACTTGGCGTTATTGGCACCATGACTGTTGGAGGGCCCATCAGCATTGGCGTTGGTGTAGGATTCAATGTTCCCCTGAACAAGCTGGTTTTCTGGTGTTGCATAGGCGTAATTGCCCGTTGTGCACTCTTCACTTTTCTGGGAGAAGTGGGCATGAAAATGATCGGTCAATAATCCGATAAGACGGTTGCTCCTGATCAGCTTCCCCTTGAACCACCTGTTTTCACAGGCTTTTTGGCGGCACCCGCAGATTTGGTGCTGGTAGGTTTGGTGATGAACTTTGAGGATCCGCCCTGCGTATTGCTCTTGGTGGTAGCCGTTTTGCTTTTGGCAGCTATTTTAGGATTGATGTGAAAGCCCATAGTGGAATATTATACTGCAAAATTAGGCTAAATAATCTAAACAGGGGTGAAGAGCCCAGCTGACTGTTCATCAGCACTGAACAATCGGCTCTATTTATGCGTAATGATATTGATGAAAAAGTTGATGATGATCTTGGTGATGGCACAGACATTGGCCTGCACAAAGCAGGGAACCATGGAGGAGATCCCTCCAACACCTGTTGTTCCGGGTTTCCCCCAATCCATCACCTGGCTGGCCCTGGGCGATTCCTATACCATTGGTCAGGGGGTGGCTGCGGCTGAGCGATATCCCGCCCAAGCGGTTGAGTTTCTTGCCCAAAAAAACATCAGCATCAACAGTCCCACCTATATTGCCACTACCGGATGGACCACCGTCGACCTGCAAAATGCCATCAAAAACAAAAATCCTGAAAACCATACCATCGTTTCCCTCCTGGTTGGCGTGAATGATCAATACCAGAAAAGAGATACAACCGGCTACAGGCAAAATTTTGCTGGATTGCTGGGCAATGCGATTGCACTGGCCAATGGCAAAAAGGAAAATGTTTTTGTATTGTCCATCCCCGACTACAGTGTTACCCCTTATGCCAAAAACAGTGATACGGCAAGGATGCGGTTGGAAATTGACTGGTTCAACCAGATCAATAAATCGGTGACAGCCAGTTATGGTTGCCCCTATCTTGACATCACTGGTTTTACAAGAGAAGGAAGAACAAACCGCGACCTGATTTGCGGGGATGGCCTGCACCCCTCAGGAATTGACTACAAACGCTGGGCCGATCAATTGGCCACTCTTATACAGAAGGCATTGAACTGATGCTTCAACCCCTCCTTTTGATCACGGCAAAATAAAATGCTGATCTGATGCTGAATCCCAGGTGTTCATATTTGGCAATGGCCCGGGTATTGTCTTGCTTCACATGCAAAAAAGGAACGTCTCCGCGCTGAATGACGGTTTCGCAGGCATGAGACATGAGGTGAGAAGCATATCCTTTCCCCAGGTAAGCGGGATGGGTGCAAACAGCACTCACTTCAGTGTAGCCTTTTATATGCAGCCTTTCTCCAGCCATGGCCAGCAGCTTATCCCCTTCAACAATTCCGATATAGTGGCCAAAATCGATGGTATGCGCCAAGAATGGTCCGGGCTTTGTCAGTGATGTCAGTTCAAGCATTGCAGGAACATCTGCATCGCCCAATTGGCGCATGCTCAAGCTGCTGTCAAAAATGGGCTGAAACCTTGTGCAGACCATCTGGTACAATGGTGTTGTAAAAATAATCTCAAAACAAGCGGGTATCCTTACCTGATCAGCAATCATCACTGAGAAGCTTCTGTGTGAAGGCAATTCCTTTTCAAGCATGGCAAGGTCATGGTCATCCCAATGCCTCATCCCAACAAATGGAGAAACGTCTTCCGCAAAATACCGAACCTCTTCAGTGCCGCAATTCAGCCTTGCATCTTCTGCTCCTAAAGCCTCCCAAACCGGATTGTTCAACAAATGTTTCAATTGCACTGTGTTTTAAGAAATCTGATTGATGTTTGCCGTGCAGCATGGATAAATTCATGCACGAACCACAAAGTTAATTTATGCACCATCTGCTTTCTGCTTATTTGACAGCTATATTTTTTAGGGTGGCTTATTTAGCGCAATGTGATGATAATCACCTTCACATTGAATAGCATGATCTTACTTTGTCGGCATGGACAAAATTATTGATCAACCTGTTCAACTGGGTTTGAAAGAAAACCTTCAACAGTTTGTATTGTTGATCATCGTCAACGCCTTTGTTGGCGCCATGATTGGCATTGAAAGGTCGATCCTGCCTGAGTTTGCAGCAGCAAAATTCAATATCGCCTCAACCGCTGTATTGCTTTCATTCATTGTCATCTTTGGCATCTCCAAAGCCATAGCGAATTATTTTTCAGGATTTCTTGCTGCCAAATACACAAGAAAAAAAATACTGGTACTGGGCTGGATCATTGCCTTTCCTGTTCCACTGATCTTCATCTATGCCCCCAGCTGGTCATGGATTGTATTTGCCAATGTTTTGCTGGGCATACACCAGGGCTTTACCTGGTCGAGTACGGTTGCCATGAAAATTGACCTGGTAGGACAAAAAAACCGCGGCTTTGCCATGGGATTGAATGAGTTTGCAGGATATATTGCCGTGGCCATCATGGCATTCTTTACCGCTTTCATTGCTGACCATTATGGTGTTTTTCCTTATCCATTTTACCTGGGCATTTTGGTGGCTTCTATTGGATTGGTACTCAGTATTTTCTTTGTTCAGGATACAAGAGCTTTTGTTGCAAAAGAAGCCACCAGCCTGAACCAATTGCCAAGACTGAAAAATATTTTTCTTGAAACAACATTTAAAAACAGGCAACTCGGTGCCGTAACCCAGGCAGGCCTGGTCAACAACCTCAACGATGGAATGATCTGGGGTTTACTGCCCATCATCCTGTCAAGAAAACATTTTGACCTGGTGGATGTTGGCATCATCACCTCCATTTACCCTGCCGTTTGGGGCCTCAGCCAAATCATCACCGGAAAGCTTGCAGACATGGTGTCCAAAAAAGGACTTTTATTCTGGGGGATGCTGCTCCAAGCCCTGGCCATCTTTGTTTTGACCCTTGCCAACACCTATGCCGAAATGATGATGATCAGCATTGCACTGGGCATCGGCACAGCCATGGTGTATCCAACCTTTCTTGCCACCATCAGCGACAATACACATGCCCTTGACAGGGGAAAAAGCCTGGGTATTTTCAGGTTCTGGAGAGATAGCGGATACGCGATAGGTGCTGTTATTACAGGCATCACAGCCGACCACCTTGGGATCAATGCTTCGATTATGCTGATCGGAACCCTTACTCTGTTTTCAGCCTTTTTCATTTTGTTCAGGATGAAAACGCTTTCTGCTTTACAATAAATTTTTAACATCAATGTCTAAGCGACCAATAGGCCTTTGCATAACGGATACCCATGGCCCTTTGCCCTGCTGCATTGAAATGCAGGTTATCCCCCTTGTGACCAAGATCGCCAGTGGCAATAACAGCAGTGTTTTTATCGGTTGATGAATACTCCCAAATGATCTTATTGATCTGCTTGAATTGTTTTGCTGCATTGATGTTAAAGGCACCCAGTTCGCCCAGCAGGATGGGCAATTTCTTCTTACCAGATTCCTCCCTGAATATACCAAACAGCTTTTGCATATTTTCCTTGTACACCGGCATTCCCTTCTCATTGGCATCGCCTTCCCCCTGGTGCCAGAGTATTCCCTTGATGGTGCCGTACTGTTTGGCAAGAGCCGTCTTCTCTTTGAAATTGCTCAGCAATTTTACGCCACGATGAATCGAGTCCCCCAACCACTGGCGGATATTGCTTCCGCCAACCGCAGCGGGAATGAGGAGAATACTGACATCATCCGGACAATCCTTGATCATCTCTTTTGCAAAGGAAAGCCCACAATCCAATCCGGCCATGGTGGGTTCATAAAAATGCAGCGGCTCTTTTGCAGGAACAATTTGCCCTTGCTTGTTGATGGTCCTGATCCTTGGATCGGTGATGGTGTCTTCTGCTTCAACGGCACCACGGCCCGCCATGTTGGATTGACCGGCCAGGATGAAGACCCATGTTTTTTTCTTGTCTTGCGCAAACAGGGAACTGATACAGCATAAAAAAACAAGTGAAAAAATATACTTCATATTAATACTTTTAATTCCACTGGATGGCAAAATAGACGGCAGGTCTTTTGGCAATGTTGGTGATGTTGTGCGGAATATTGGATTCTACCCAGGCAGCATCACCGGTAATGATCTTTTGCTTTGATGCTCCCAGCACCATCTCCCCTTCTCCATCAATCATCAGGATGATCTCTTCTGTTTTGTGCGTATGTGGAGGATGGCTGCTCAAGCCCGGATTCAAAGTAGTGATATGGATGTCAAAACGGGGCGACATCACAATTTTCCTGTCAAACAATTGCCTTACGCCACCCCTGTCATGTGGCTTGAAATTCATGTCAAACCAATCCATCACAAAAGAAGGCCCTGCGGCTTTTCCCCTGGCAAGATCTGGTTGGGTTGATGCCATTTGCATTTCATAAATTTCAACATCATCCTTGCGCTTGTTCTGAAATACAACATCATCGCCTGGCAAGAGAAAAACAACAGAGCCTTTGTCAAGGTCATGGTGTACACCATTCAGCTCAACATGCACAGGACCGTATTTAATGATGAAAAAAAGTTCATCTCCACTTGCTCCTGTGTTGAACTTCAGTTTTTTTTCCCCAGCGATGGCATGGCCTTTCAAAACCTGTTTGGAGAAAATGGCACCAGCACCATCAAACATCGCTGTCTTCCCACTGCTCCACTTGTACACATTTGTCTGGATCTGCGCCTGGGCAAACAATAAAACAGTTTGGAACAGAAGCAGCGTTGTAACTATTATTTTTTTCATTTGGCTTTGATAATCGTGAACAATATTTGACTGCAAACAATTCATATCCATTCAAAAGTTAACCAATTTACGCGAAATCGTTTTAGAAGTTTGATATAGGCTGATCATGCTACCAAACCACTGGTAAATTCAAACCCAGTAAGGCAGAGGAAAAAATTATCTATTTTTGTTCTTTGTTGTACTGTACAATTCCAACTGAATGAAGCAATTCTTGCCCATCCTCTTTACGCTGATCGCCAGCCTGGCTTTTTCACAGCAAAAACAAGATACAGCTGCTGCCATGGTTGCCAGCGCGCATCCCATGGCAACAGAAGCAGGGTTGCTCATGCTCAAACAAGGAGGCAATGCCTTTGATGCGATTGCAGCATCATCCTTCATGCTTTCGGTGGTGGAACCCAGCATGAGTGGTCTGGGCGGACGTTTGCAGGCCATTTATTTTGTTCCCGGTCAAGGGGTAAGGGGACTGGATGCCACCACACAGGTTCCGTCAGGATACATCAAAAAAGCAAAAGAAGCGGAGCATGGATATGGTACCATTGGTGTACCCGGCATGGTAAAAGGCATTGTCCAACTCCACCAACAATACGGCAAGCTCCCATTGAAGCAGGTGATAGAACCCGCCATAGCAGCTGCTTCCAAGGGCCATGTCCTACTCAGCGAAGAATCAAGAAGAGAATCGATTGAGATCAAGGAATTGAGAAAATTTGAAGGAACCGCAGCCCATTTTCTTCAAAAAGACACCGTGTATGCAGGCGGATCGCTGTTCAAACAACCCGCACTGGCCAAAACGCTGAAAACCATTGCCCGAGACAAAGGGAAATCTTTTTACAATGGCGGGATAGCCTATGCACTGACTGAAGAAATCAAGATAGGTGGCGGTTTTCTGACCCTTGCTGACATGAATAACTACAAGGCAGAAGAGGCAAAAATTGTGAGGGGAAGGTACAGGGGATATGAAATCATTGGAACAGGCCTGCCTTGCTATGGGGCCATCGTGATTGAAATGCTTCAAATGCTGGAACAGGTTGACCTGTCCAAGGTTTCTGAAAAAGATTACCTCCAGTATCACGCGGCAGCACACCACAAGGCATACGAAGACCGACCGCTTTTGAAAACAAAGGAAGACAGCCTGGTCGTTGGAGCCTATGCAGCAAAAAGATGGAAAGACAGCTTGCCCAAAACAATGGCCCTTCCGGCAACTGCTACCACAGGAGACCATAGCAATGGGCATACAACCCACCTGGTGGCCAGTGACCAGAATGGCAACATGGTTTCCGTCACCCAGTCTGTGGGTCCGTTGATGGGCTCAAAAGTAGCTTCAAAGAAAAACGGATTCGTGCTGGCCACAACCATGGGGCCATATCTTGGTGAAATGAAGCCAGGCGAAAGGGCTTCCTCACATATCTCACCGGTCATCATCTTAAAAGATGGGAAACCGTTTCTCGCACTGGGTGCTGCCGGCGGAGCAAGGATTGTACCCGCCATTGTGCAGGTGATCAGCCGGGTGATTGACCAGGGCATGCCGCTTGAACAGGCACTTTCAGCCGGAAGGGTCTACCAGCTTCCTGACAGGTTATTGGTTGAGAACCACAAAAATGTCTTCTGGAAAGACACAAAAACGATGGACCTGCTGAGGCAGTCCGGCATCAAAATCGAGGAAGTCAAAACAACAGCACAGTTTGGCAGGGTGCATGCCATCCAATACGATGGTTCAGGAAACTGGATAGGGGCGGCTGATCCTGACTGGAGCGGAACAGCGAAAGGGCTTAAAAACTGATCTTTTTGGCCCTATATTTGTCTATTTCCGCCAAGATTTATACCTTTCGCTCCGAATTACCAATGTCTTTCTGCAAGACAAACCCCTTATAGGCATCCAACTACTTTTTATATAGCTAAACAAGGTCTATAAAAGACAAAAAAAAACGTTTATGAGACAAATCAAAAAAATCACATGGCTGATCATGTTTCCCATGCTGTTGCACACCATGGTGATGGCACAGACCAGCATCAAAGGAAAGGTTACAGGGCCCAACAACCAGCCTGTTTCCAATGCAACAGTGACGATCAAAGGAAAAGCCAAGGCTTCGCAAACCGATGCCAAAGGTGAGTTTATCATCGCGGTATCCAAGGGTGAAACACTGGTATTCAGTTCAGTGGGCTTTGTTTCCAAGGAAATCAAGGTTGCCGAACAAACCATCATCAATGTTAAGCTCTCCCAAGACGAAGGACTGCTTGAAGGCGTTGTCGTAACGGCAATGGACATCAAGAAGAATCCGCGCGAACTGGGTTATTCCGTCCAGAAAGTGGATGGAGATGATATCCAGGAAACACAGCGTGAAAACTTTGTGAACAGCCTACAAGGCCGTGTTGCCGGTCTGACCATCAGCCCCACCAGCGGTGCTGCAGGAGCTTCTTCCTCCATCGTTTTGAGGGGATTCAACTCACTTTCCATGAGCAATCAGCCACTATTCGTGGTGGATGGTATCGTGGTAGACAACCAGAGTGTTGATGAAACTTCAGATGGAGGTCGTGGTATCGGTCTGGCTTCTGACCGCCCCAACAGAAACAATGACTACCAAAACAGGATTGCCGACATCAATCCAAGTGATATTGAAAACGTAACCATCTTGAAAGGACCTGAGGCCACTGCGCTTTATGGTAGCCAGGCCAGCTCCGGTGCCATCCTGATCACCACCAAAAGGGCCAAAACAAGTAAGTTTCAGATGCAGTATGACAACAGCTTCCGTGTTTCACAGCTTACAAGGTTCCCTGAAACTTTTGATCAATACTCCAATGGTACCAACGGCATCCCTGCAAGCACATTCCGTTATTTTGGGCCAGCTTACGGAGATACCACCCTGTTGTTTGACAACGTGAAATTGTTTTTCCGTCCGGGTATTTCCCAAACCCATAACCTGGGCATGGACTTCGGTATCAAAAATTCGTTCTTCAGGTTGTCTGGATCCATTTTCGACCAGCAAGGTGTAGTTCCCAACAATGACTTCAAGCGTTATAACATGCGTCTTTCCAACACAACCAAGATTGGAAAGTACATTGAGCTTATGCCATCCATATCATTGATCAGGACAGAAAACAACAAAGTATTGAGAAGTGCAGGAGGCTATATGCTGAGTTTGATGATATGGCCGAACAGAAACAACATCCTCAACTTTGAAGATCCTGTAACCGGCGACAAACTGCCTTTGTTCAGCAGCAATCCCAATGCAGATTTTGACAACCCTTTTTTCAATGTCTACAACAACGTTGGAAAGGATATTACCATGCGCGCCACCACATCATTGGGTATCAACATCAACCCAACAAGCTGGTTATCCGTTCAGGGTCGTTTTGGATATGACGCCTACAACATTGACGGATATACCAGGTTCCATCCAAAAAGCTTTTATGTAAGTTCTGCTATTCAAGGTACCCTTGACAATTTCTGGAGAAAATATGCCGGATACAACCATACCATCACTGCCACTGCAAAGAAAAAAGTGGGTGACTTCAGCTTCCGGGGCATGGTGGGAACCATGTGGCAGGATTATAAAACACAAATGTATGCCATCACGGGAAATACACTTTCTTCTACAGAAAGCTTCGACAGCAGCATCACTGCTCCCAACTCAAGGGTGAGGTTGTTGAGGAACTATTTTGGTGAATACAACAGACAGGTCCTCCGTCAGTTTGCTTATTTTGGAGAGGCTGCTGTGAGCTACAAAAACATGTTGTTCCTGAACTACACCCATCGTTTTGAATCAGCATCTACCCTGCCTGCCAAAAACAGGAACTATAACTATCCTGGTGGAAGCCTTAGCATCATTGCCAGCGACTTGATCAAGCCGTTGAAAAACAGCGATGTGATCAGCTACTGGAAAATCAGGACCTCCCTGGCAGGAACCGCCCGTCTGAATACCCCGTATTCAACGCAGTCGGTTTTCGTGAACAATTTTGCCAGTGGAAATGGATTTTCTTATGGCTTTACCAATGCCAATCCTGAACTGGCGCCAGAGAGACAAAGCACCTATGAACTGGGTACAGAGCTCCGCCTATTCAGGAACAAACTCAACCTGGAAGCAACCTATTACAATACCCTCAACAAGGGCCAGATCATTGAGAACTTCCGCCTCAGTTATGGAACAGGTTTTGTGTTGAATACGCAAAATGCGGCCAGCACAAGAAACCAGGGAGTGGAAATTACCCTTGGATCCAACGTGATCAACAAGGCCAAGTTTGGATGGAATTTCCAGATGAACTTCAACAAGATGTGGAACGAGGTGATCGACATGCCTAAAAACGTTTCAGAATACTATATCGCTGATACATGGCTCTATGGCAATGCCAGGGGCGGTCTGATATTTGGTGGACCTACAACATCCATCACCGGTTTTGGCTATGAAAGAAACCTCAATGGGGATGTGCTCATTAACCCTACCAATGGACTACCGGTAGTAGAACAATTGTTCAAAATCCGTGGCGACAGGAATCCTGACTTCACCCTGGGCATCAACAATTCCTTCCGCCTGAACAGGTTCAGGTTGAATTTCCTCTGGGATATCAAAGTGGGCGGAGACATCTTCAATGGTACGCACAGGTTCCTTACCGGTGCAGGAAAAAGCCCCCTCACTGCAGACAGGTTCACGCCCCGCGTTGTCAAGGGCGTGTTGAAAGACGGAAGGGAAAACACCAATCCAACACCGAATACGATTGTCGTTGTTCCAGCCTTGAACGATGCCTACTATACCAACATGCCGGAAGAGGATTTCATCGAGAAGAACGTAAACTGGCTTCGCCTGCGTGACCTGACATTTGCGTATGCATTGCCCAAGAATCCATTCAGGGACCTTCCTGGCATCAAAACACTTGAGGTTTTCCTCACCGTGAATGACCTTGTACTCATTACCAACTATACAGGAGCAGATCCTGCAGTCAATGGTAATACGGCAGGTTCAAGAGGTGTTGGTGGTTTCGGTTTTGACTATGGAACCATGCCCGCTCCCATCAGTTTCAACTTCGGTTTGAAGACATCATTTTAATCAAAAGGAAAAATCAGATCATGAAAAAGAATATCATATTTTACCTGACCTCAATAGCCCTGGTCTTTTCGTTCTCAAGTTGTGAGAAGAAGATTGATGAGGCATTTGCCAATCCAAACGCCAGCGTAAGGGTTCCTGTTGAAACCCTGCTGCCCGGCATCATCGGAAACTTTGTAGGCAGCTCTGCTGCTGCAGGTAGTGCTTATGGCCTGGCGAATGATGGCGTGAACATAGCACGCTATGTACAATACTTTGCCACCAACAGTGCTGGTAATACATTTGACCAAATGGCAGGTGCAACTGGTGCAAGTGACGTACTTGGGTCTGTTTGGGCCATGCACTATTTTGGAATGGGTGAGAACCTGAACAAAATGGTGAAATGGGGAGTTGAAGAAAAGAAGTGGGATTATGTAGGTGTAGGTTATGCCATCAGGGCATTCAGCTGGCTGGCCCTGACCAACATGTATGGAGAGGTGATCATGCGAGAAGCTTTTCGCCCTGAGCAACTTGTTTTCAATTATGACAACCAAAAAGATGTCTACGACACAGTAAGGGCTATCGGCAGACTGGCCTTGGATTATCTCAACAAAACAGGAGACAATGCAAGCCAGGCCAACCTCGCCAAGGGAGATGCCTATTTTTATAATGGAGACGTAAACAAATGGAAAAAATTTGTTTACACCGTCATGGCCAGGTCATTCAATCACCTCAGCAACAAGGCTGAGTACAAGCCAGATTCAGTGATCAAATACGCGTTATTGGGCATCAATGCAAATGATGACAATGCCACTTGTAAGTTTGCCAACACAGGCATCACAGGCACTTCCAACTTCTATGGGCCTGTCAGGAATAACGCAGGTGCACTGCGCCAAACAGAATACATTGCCAACCTGATGAACGGATTGAATTCCCGTTTCACTGGTGTTACAGATCCCAGATCTTTCTACATGCTCAGGGAAAACACCAATGGAACCATCAGGGGAATCAAACCAAACAAAGGCGCAAGCGGATTGGTTACAGCAGACCAACCACAAAGCTTCTGGGGTCAGGCATTCGGTTCAGCTGCTGCGCCTACATCTGATGCAACCTGTCGTTATATCTTCAAGAACGGTTCGCCATTCCCCATCATTACTGCGAGCGAAAACAAGTTCATGCTGGCCGAGGCCTATCTCCGCAAGGGAGATCGCGCTTCTGCCAGAACAGCCTATGCAGATGGCATCAGCCTCAACATAGACCATTTGAATACAGACTACAGTGCAGGCGTACCAGTACCCAGGCTGATGACTCCCGCCATCAAAGCTGCGTTTCTCGCCAACCCTGTTGTAGTGCCTCCGGCAGCATCGCTTTCGTTGAGCCATATCATGCTGCAGAAATACATAGCCCTCTATGGTTTTGGGATGCACGAAACCTGGGTTGACATGAGAAGATTTCACTACACAGATCTGGACCCCTCAACTGGTGTTCAGGTATATGCTGATCTTGTAACGCCCTCAGGTATCGATCTTTTTATCAACAATAGCAATAAGTTAGTTTATAGGGCGAGACCCCGTTTCAACTCAGAGTATCTCTATAATATTGCTGAACTGACAAGGATTGGCGCCATTGCCCTTGATTACCATACCAAAGAACAATGGTTCTCTCTGAAATAGATCACCAGACTAAAATCATCATCATGAAATTTTCAATGAACATCAAATCAATCACCATAGCCCTTGTGTGCATGATCATGCTGGCGGCTTGTGAGAAAGAATACAAGTCACTTCTTACAGAACAGACCAACCTTGGCAATACAGCTTTTGTGAAATTTCACAATGCCATCATCAATTCCAACAGGACCTATATCTATTCAGACCTGGTTCCCTTGAATGGTGCTACCATCGCCTATGGTGGTTTGTTCCCGAGCCTGTCTCCTTCCTACGCTGCTTTGGCTGCTGGAACCAGAGCCATTGCCATCAGGGATACGCTTACACCAAGCACACAATACCCCATCAGTTTCAGTGCTCCAATGATTGGCGGCAACTACTATACCATTTTTGCTTACGATTCATTGAATGCCCCAAAGTTCAGGCTGATACAAGACAATATCCAGGTATTCAATGACACTGCAGCAAGAATCAGGTTTGCCAACTTTCCTTTCAGCACAACAGCAATACCCAACGTGGATATTTTCTCACAAAAACAGCAGGCAAATCTTTTCACCAACATCAGTACCGCTGCTGTTACTGATTTCATTTCATTCAGGGCTAACTTCAGCGACACCTTGTATGTTCGTCCAACGGGCACAACAAACAACCTGACACAGTTGAACGGATTGGTGGCCACTGCCAAAAGAAACTATACCGTTATTTTCAGGGGAAGCTACCGCACTACAGCAGGTGCTGCTGCAAGGACATTGACTTCATTCCTCAGTTATTGATTTAATATCTGGGTTGATATTTATTAGGAGCGCCGCGGGACTTCCCGCGGCGCTCTCATTTATATGCTACCATAAGAATCGGCATGGTTAATCTACTTTAGCCCTGCTTGAAAAGAAGACATGGTCTCAATCAGCGTAAAATAGTAACATACCCACTCCGCCTTGGGCTGCCATCACCAAGGTCAATCACATAATAATACGTACCTGCAGGCATGGGAGCGCCATTGCGGGTTCCATCCCAGGCAACAGCATACCCAACAGATTGATAGATGATTTGCCCGGCAGTATTGTACACTTCCATCCGACAATTTTTATACTGTGCCAGAAAAAGGATCTTCCAGGTATCATTGATGCCATCACCATTGGGCGTGAAAGTATTGGGGATATCTACAGCTGACAATACAATTACCTGTACTGTATCACTGGCGGTACAAAGGGTTTGTCTGTCAATGGCCCGGACAACATAGATCATGTCAAGCTCTGGCTTGCACAAGGGATTGAGCAAGTTGGCCTGGTCTAAATAGGTTGATGGACTCCAGACAAACTGGTATTGGCTGGGATTGGGAATACTCGCCTCCAATGGAGCAGCACTTCCTTTCTTGATGTACAAATCAGGACCAGCATTGATCATGGGTGCGGTGTTGATGGATGGTATCGCGTGTAACATGGTATCACTGGTACAGCCCTGGTCAAATGCAATCCAATGCCTGACAGAAAAACCAGCCATGGCTTTTTTGTAAGCATGCAATGCAAGGTGGCTAGACTTGCTGCTGAACCGCTGCCCATCTCCAAAGTCCCAGAACCAGGTTGCGCCTGTATTTGATCCAGATGGAATGGAGGAGACAAACTGTATGGAGCTGTCAACACAGGGCTTTCCATTTTTCGTTACCGCCACTGCAGACAGGTCAACAACAAGCACTGATGTTACTGTATCGGCCATGCAGCCATTGTCTGTCAACACAGCATAACGGATGGTCTTGTTGCCCGCAGTAGTGAAGATTTTTTTTGCATCCCTGGCATTGCCCTGGCTTCCGTCTGGAAAATCCCATTGGTGGGAAACCACATTAAAACCTTGGGCATTGTTGGTTCCCGTGAAACTAGCTTCCTTTCCCAAACAAAGCACACCCGGCGCAGCGATTACAGGCTTGGGGCCTTCTTTCACCAGCACATGGATGACGGTATCTTCTGTCTTGCTGCAATTGTCAAGATCTGTAGAAGAATAGGTAATGGGAATACTGTAGTTGCCTGCAACAGAAAACCGAAGGTCTGCTGCAATGGTGTAGGCATAATACTTTCTGCCAAAAACCAAGGCAGAATCAATTGGAGCTGGATTGTTGATGATGGAATCGGCCTTGATATTGAGCCCAGTTGCCTTGCTGAATTTCCAGTGTATCCTGCTGAGCTTGTAGGCCACTTTGATGCTGGCTTTGAATGGCGTATTGATGCATGTAAATGAATCTACACCGGGCAAAATGCTTTTGGCATTTTTAATGGTGGCGTAGGCATTCAGGTTGTTTACAAGTGTGCCAACATTGTAGCCATAGCTTTCATAATAGCCCAGCCCAAAGACCATGCCATTGAATGTGCTGTCGCATGAAACACTGTGCTGGCCTGCTTGTCCCAGCAAACGGACAACCGCAACGGCATAATCATTTTTGATGGGATGGCGGATGACGTTGAGCGGATCAACAGTTTTCCCATCCACCCGCAAAGAGGAAATTCCTGCAGCAGGAAGCAGAAGACTCACATAATTGAAGTCGATGTATTGGTTCCTGGTTTTATAAAAAGTAACATTTTTAATGCCCTGCTCAAAGGGACTCAAATAAAACATTTCAGGGTCGCCATAGGGGTTGGTGGCATCGCTTGCACAGGCATTGGAGGAAGGCATAAACTGTGCAACAAGGATTGGCTTGTCAGCCTCAATATAATCACCCGAATTGCTGGAAAATTCATAGTAGAAATTATTGATCAACCCTGTTATCAATGTTCCATTTCTTTTCACAACCGTGGAAGGATCTTGCACAACCACCCTGTAAATATTTAAAAATGGCGTTGCCAGGTCGGAGTTGGCATTGGCCAGGGTATGATAGGTCAGGTAGCGGGTGCCCCAGGTATTGGAGGGGAAAACCTGCTGTTGCATGATGTCTCCTCCGTTTCCAAAGCACAGTGTATTGCGGCTGGATCCAGAAAATACTCCCACTGGATGACATTTCCCATCACTGCCCGCAATGGAAAGAATCTTGCTTCCGGTCATGTCTACACCACTGTCATAGCGAAGGCGCTTCCCAAACAGATTGAAGATTTCTCCTCTTTTGAGATCGACAGTGAATGGCTGACCTGCTGGCCTGCCACTTTCAGTAGTGCCTGAAGGGATGACCTCGATTCTCGTGTTGTCTTCTGGTGCAACAACATAAAACCAGGAATGGCTATAGTCCACATTGGATACCTGTTTGCAATTGACGGAATAATAATTGTATCCATAGGTTTCAGTGGGCATGACCATCATGGCACCGGAAGAATTCAGTCCGTACTGGTGCGCATTCAATACAACCGGTACATCAGCCTTTACAAGAATGCCCCTGTTGAAAATTCCCTCCCTCGTTAACCTTGCATCCTGCAAACCAGTTTTGGGAATGACAACGGATGCATCTACGCTGTTGGCAGGAATAACCACCGTTTGGCTCCAGCCATTTCCAGGTATGGAAACCACTACAGTTGCCGGCAAGACAGTTGAGATATACAATACAAGGGTTTGGCTGTTGTTGCCGGCAGTTGGATTGAACATCACATTGTGGCCATAGCCCAACCAGAACTCCTTTCCGCGGTTGGACCGGTCTTGTGCCACCAAGATCCCAACAGACTGAATCAGCAAAAATAGGATCAGAAAAATTGTGCGAACCATTTGCATTGATCAGGCAGTTATCGAAGGATGGTTACATATCCTGTTATTCTCTTGCTTCCTTCACCAAGATCAATCACATAATAATATGTTCCATCCGGCATCTTGGCTCCATTCCTTTTTCCATCCCATGGAGCACTGTATCCATAAGACCTGAAGATGACCTGACCCGCAGTATTGTAGATGTCAAGTTGTGCATTCCTGTACTGGTTGAGGAAACGGATATCCCATGTATCATTGACGCCATCCCCGTTGGGCGTAAACGTATTGGGAATGTCTACATCAGAGAGGAGAAAAACTTTTACAGTATCGGCAGCACTGCAAAGGGTCTGGTTATTGACAGCAAACAACAGGTAAGTGACGTTTGCATCAGGCTTGCAGATGGGGTTCTGGGTATTGGGTTTGTCCAGGTATTGTGCAGGCGTCCAAAGAAAAGAATAAGCGGCAGGATTGGAAATGCTTGCATCCATTGTTACAGCATTCCCTTTCTTGATGTACTTGTCTGTGCCTGCATTGATGGCAGGTGGTGGATGAATGATGACAGACTTGTTGAAAGGTGCTGAACCACATCCTTCTTTGCTGGTTACCACCAGGGATGCCGTATAGGTTTTGGAGGAAAGATAACGATGCTTGTAGGGGGATGGCTTGCTGACCTGGTTTCCATCTCCAAGATCAAGCTTCCAGGAACTGATACTACCAAGGTTGTTGGGCTGAAAATTGATAAGAGACCCAATGCAAAAGCTGTCTGCCGCAATGCTCATGTCTGCCACCGGAGCAGGATAAACAACTGGAACATTCTTAGTTGTAGTATCGCTGTTGCAACCCTGGTCCAATACCACCCAATGCTTCACAGGAATATTGGAACTGGCCACCTTGTACCCATGAGATCCTATATGGGTTGACTTGCTGCTGGCCTTCTGGCCATCACCAAAATCCCAGTACCAGGTGGCTGAAACACCCTGACCACTGATTATGGAAGAGGTAAAAGAAAGGCTGCTGTCTATACAAGGCTTTCCGCTGATACCAAAGGTCAATGCAGAAGGATCGGATACAAAAAGTTTTTTCAGGGTATCAGCAGAACAACCGTTATCTGCAACCACAATGAGCTTGATGAGCTTATCGCCCCCTTGCTGGAAGATCCTGCTCACATCCTTGGTGTCCGCCTTGCTGCCATCTGGAAACTCCCATTTGTATCCAAGGATAGTAAACCCGGCAACGGTGTTGGTACCGCTCAGGCTGATGGTATTCCCAATGCAACTGACTGCAGGCAAGGCATAATCCGCCCTTGGTCCATTTTTTACATTGACAATGATAACGGTATCTCTTTTTTGATCGCATTTGTCAATGTCATCAGCAAAATAGGTCACCGGAATTTTGAACTGCCCCGTTGTGGAAAATTTCAGGTATTGGCCATAGCTATAGGTATAATAATTCCTTCCAAATATTTTGGTGATGGCCACCGGTACAGGAGCAATCACAGTGGAGTCTTTGGTGATATTGAGTTCTGGCACTGCACTCAGCCTCCATTTGATGGAACTAAGCTTATAGGCCACCCTGATGCTGGGATTGAATTCCGTACCCAAACAGGTTGAAGAATCTGCTACTGCCTGGTTGCTGTAGCGGTTCTTGATGCTGGCATAGGCATCCAGGTTGTTGAGCAATGTTCCGGCATTGTATCCATAGCTTTCAAACAACCCTATGCCATACACCGTTGCATTGAAACTTGAATCTGAGCTGACCGTATGCTGCGCCGCAGCGCCCAATATCCTGCCCACAGCAACAGAGTAGCCGGGGAGGCTGGGATGAGGAATGATGTTTTCCGGGGGAATGGCAGCGCCATCAAGCTTCAAGGAAGAGATGCCCCCTGTGGGGATATAAATGCTCACATAGACATAATCTATGTATGACTTGCGGGTAGTATAAAATAGAATGCTTTTCTGACCCTGTTCAATCGGGCTGAGATAGATCATTTCCGGATCTCCATAACTGATGCTGTTCATGGTAGCACACTCATTGGCGTTGGGGGTATACTGTGCAACCATGATGGGCTTGTCGGCCTCAATATAATCACCCGTCTTGCTGTTGAATTCATAATAGAAATTCTTGACAAGCCCGGTCATCACCACACCATTGCGTTTGACAACGGTTGTTGGATCCAAAACACAGACCCGGTAAAAATTCATGAAAGGGGCCTTTACATCGGTCTGCGTATTGCTGATCATGTGATAGGTGAGGTAACGGGTGCCCCATGCCTGGGAAGGGAAGATTTGCTGCCCCATGTATTCACCACCATCGCCCCGGCAAAGCCGGATACCCCCAGAACCTGAAAAAAGCGCAATGGGATGACAGTTTCCATCGCCTCCCGGCACAGAAACCACCTTGCTGCCCGTCATGTCCTTGCTGGCTTGGTACAACAAGGAGCCGGAACCCAGCTTCCCCATCACACTGTAGATTTCTCCTTCGTTGAGTGTAATGGTATAAGATTGACCAGGAAGCCATCCCAAACGGGTTGTATCTGAGGGGGTGATCAGAATTTTGGTGCTGTCTTCCGGGGCAACCACAAAGAACCAGGAATACCACTCTGGACCATTTTGAACGGTTGTGCTGAAACTGCCCGGAGGATTTGAGCCCGACTGTGTCTGTGCATAGTTGACAGAATAATACGTATACCCATAGGTTTCGACAGGCATCAGCATGGTAGCCCCAGATACCATCGTATTGTATTGGTGTGCATATACCGCTACGGGTACATCGCTTTTTATTTGGATTCCTTTCTTGAACAGCCCTTCTCCCGTAATCCTGGCATCTTCAGGTCCGGTTTTGGGAACAATCACCGAAAAATCGACCGTATTGGCTGGAATCGCAAAAGTTCTGGTCCAGCCGGTACTGCTGATGGAAACAGTAACATTGGCCGCCTGGGAAGCACTGATATAGAGTTGAAGTTCCTGTCCATTGACAGGAGGCTCATTGTTGAAACTGTAATTGAAACCATATCCCAACCAAAACTCCTTTCCCCAATTCGATTTGTCTTGTGCTGCAATTGTATTGCAAGCAAAAAGCAAAAAAAATAGAAAATGGTGCCTGAATCTGCGCATAGCTGGCAAATTTAAGCAATCAGGGGGTGTTTTCTTAATAATTTGTGAAAACTGAGAATTTTACTACCTTAGGCACTTAACTGAAAAAAACCATTTCACAACCAAAACTGACCAACATGATGAACCGACACTCCGCAAGGATGTTCCATCTCTTTTTCGCAATCTGTGCGATTCTTGTATCGACATTCACCTCAGCGCAGGGTACTTATGATACCAACAAATGGCGTTTCAGCAACCCAAAACCATTTGGATTCACCATTATTGACGTAGAATTCCTGGACGACAACAATATTCTTGGTGTTGGATCAGAAGGCGGAATTGCCAGGTCTGCAGATGGTGGAAAAAGCTGGACCTATGGCGCTTTCACCTTTCCAACAGCAGCTGGGCCGATTGCCAGACCTTCTTTCAATGATATCCATGCCGTTAACACAGCCATTGCCTACGCCGTAGGTACAGGTGGTGCCATGGTCAAAACAACCGATGGCGGAAAGACCTGGAACCTGGTGAGAACACCATTGTTCAACAAAGGAAGAAACATCAATGCTGTCTGGTTCGTCAACAAGGATACCGGATACATTGGCGGTCAACACAATACGCCCGATTCCCTCCCAAAATTGTATTTCACCAGAAATGGCGGTAATACCTGGGATTCAATGGCTGCCCCCCTGGGTGGTAAGTCAAGGATTGGCTATGTAAACAACCCCAGCCTGGCGCCCATCATCGTTGATGTTACCGCAAAAGACAAGGAAATTTATGCCATCCAGTTTGTGAATGACAGGCTTGGCTATGTTTCTGGTTCTGGCTTGAGCACCTACCTCAGCCATCCCGCTGTCGCTGCGGCAACAGGTCTTCCCAATGGTACAAATACTTCAAGCGGATCTCACCACTCAAGTTTGCTCTGGAAATTTGACAATGGCACACTCACCGACTATTCAACCTCGAAAGAAAGACTGGGGTATACTGGCGTTCCTGCAGGAACCGTAACCAATACTACCCGCTACGGATCGCCTGGCAACAGTACCCAAACCATGAGGGCACTGCACATCATCAATGACTCAACTGTTCTGATGATGTCTTTCAACAACAATATTGTACTCAGGGTGCAAACCGGCAGAAACGACAGTACGGCCAATGTGGCTGTTCCAGGAAGATTTGAAAAAGGGCGGTACACAACACTGAACTTTCCTTTCCCTCCGGTAACTCCAATTGTTTCTATTCCAAGGGTGCAAACCCTGTTGATCTCCAATCCTTACCGGATTGTAAGAGCCCCCAATGGCAAACTGCATGCACCAGGTAATTTCGGACTGATGGCCACGTCAACAGACAATGGTGTTAACTGGAAAATGGAGGGGTCACTGCCACAGGGTAAAAACTTCAGTGGAAATGGAACCTGGGCCATGGACATTTCTCCCAGCGGAAAATTCCTGACCATGGGAACTTTCGGCGTCTACGCTGATTCTAGTGCCGGTGGAAAATGGGCAACCAATTATGAAACCACTCCTGCATCTGCAAGTTATTTCGAAATCGAGTTTGCGGATTGCAACAATGGTATTGCTACCGGTGGTGGATCGGTTACCGTTACCACGGATGGTGGAAAAACATGGATAGACAAGGTGAGACGTGATTTTGCCAACCTGAACATCAACATTACTGCCCTTGCATATCCTGCTGTTGACAAGGCCTATTTTACAACCAATGCAGGAACCCTTTACCGTTCATTAGACAAGGGTACAACCATGGATCCGCTTTACTCCAACCCCAACCTTCAGTTGCAGGATGTTGTTGCCATCGGAAAAGATACCGTGATCGTTGTTGGCTCAAGTGCTTTCAGTGTTGCAGCTGCAAGCCGTACTTCAAACGTCATTCGTTCTGTAAACAACGGTACAACATGGCAGGTGATTGGCGGGTTTCCTGTAGGATCAACTGCTCCAACCATGAGCAAAATCTTCTTCTCCAGCAATACCGTTGGATATGTTTCAGGAAACAGGGGTGCTGTGTATAAAACCATCAATGGAGGCACCACATGGACCGATATCAGTCCTTTTCCAGCATTGAATACCACCATGAACTACACTGAGATATTTGCTTTGGACAACAATACCGTTTTTGTTACAGGAAACGGATTCCCCAGGAAGGTGGTCTACAAATCTGTTAATGGTGGAACCACCTGGACAGATATCACCAATAACCTGGCAACCCTTCCTGTTGGAAACCTGAATGCCATCCTCATGCATGATGTCAACAATGGTTACATTGGAACACCTGGTACAATGGTATCAACCAATAATGGTGGCGCTACCTGGAACCTTGAAGTTCCGCCTACCAACAATATTTTTGAAACAATGGCCTTTGCACCAAAGACCGTCCCTGCAGGAACACCCGTTGCCAACAGGAGATTGTTTGTTACCGGTGTAAACATTAGTGGTGCTCCGTTGATGGAGTTTGGTGATACAACACTCCTGAAAGTTTCAACCACAGAAACTTCTACGCCCTCTTGCGCAAGTACTCCTAATGGCACGATTACCATTACTGCACAAGGAGGAATCGCCCCATACAGCTATAGCCTCAATGGCGGTGCATTCCAATCATCCAATGTATTGACTGGTGCTGCAGCAGGAAACAATACCGTCATCATCAAGGATAATGCCTGTGAATCCATCACAAAAACAGTTGTCGTGGCCGCCATTCCTTCCCCAATTGTAAATGCAGGACCAGACAAGGTGATTGTTGCGGGAGATGAAGTTGGTCTCTGGGGATCTTCAGCGGTAACTGCAAAATCAATTGCCTGGACACCAGCCATCTACATAACCTCTGGTGCATTGTCTTATACAACATATGTAAACCCTCCAACCACGACTACCTATAAACTTACTGTTGTAGACGAGGCGACAGGTTGTTCCGGTAGCGATGATGTATTGGTTACGGTTGCTCCTTATTGTATTGCAGTGAAAAATGCCTTCACACCCAATGGTGATGGCCAGAATGACAGGTGGCTGGTAACCAATGGTGGTGCTTGTACCAAATCCATTGCTGTAAAGGTTTTCAACCGCTATGGACAATTGGTATTCAGGAGTGATAACTACCAGAACAACTGGGAAGGAACAAATGATGGTAAACCAATTCCTGATGGAACCTACTATTATGTAATTACCTATGACCTGGTTAGTGGAAAGACATTCACGACAAAAGGAGATGTAACCATTTTAAGATAATTCAAAAGACAAAACATGAAAAAATACATATACCTCATTGCATTATCCATTGTCTTTACCTCCGCATCTGCACAGCAGTTGCAAACCTCTTCCCTGTATGATGTACAGGGCGTATTGCACAATCCTGCCATGGCAGGCATGCAATCCTCCAACTTTGTTGGAGCAAGCTATCGTACACAATGGAGTGGTATCACAGGCAGCCCAAAAACCACCAATGTTTTTGGATCATTTGCTGTTCCAGACAAGTTGATTGGATTGGGTGGCTATATTTACAGTGATGTAACAGGCCCTACTTCCAGAACAGGTGCACAGTTCTCCTTTGCCAAGCACCTTCCCATGTCTGATGGTTCAGGAAAGTTTTCGATTGGTATTGAAACCAGGCTGTTCCAGTTTGGGATTGACAAGAACAAGCTCGGACTCACACTGGGCAATGATCCCATTCTTGCTGGTGCACAAACCAGGACCAAATTTGATGCTGGTTTAGGCCTGGCTTTCACCAACGAAAAATTACAGGTTGGTATCTCGGTTGCACAGATGGTTCAATCCAAGCTTGATTTTTATACCGGCTCACAAACCCCTTCTGCCCAGGGTCGCCTTTACAGGCACTTTTACCTCCATACCAACTACAGGATTGATGTGGGTGGTGGAACAACCATCGTTCCGAACATGCTCTTGATTTATCTGCCCAGCACCAGTGCTGCAGAATTTCAGGCGGGTGCAAGGGTTGAGCGTGAACTGTTCTGGTGGGGTGTTGGTATCCGTTCCAGACAAAGCTACATGCTGTCTGCAGGCCTGAACATCAACAAAAACTTCTCTCTTGGATATGGATACGACAGCTACATCAGCCCTATCAGCACCTTTGATGGTGGTGCCAATGGCCATGAGTTGTTGCTCCGTTACACATTCAAGAAGAAATAATTCGATACGCGTCCATAAAAAAAGGGGTTGACTATTCAACCCCTTTTTTTTGTTTAGAATTTCCAGCCAATCCTCAGGGCCGTTCTGTTCATGGTATACCGGTTCAGGTTTGTAATTGTTCTGGGAGATTGGTTCACAGGGTTCCAGATTTCGGATTGAAAAGATTCCTCCACAGCTTTCATCACCCAGGAAACAGAAACTTGCAATCTTTCTTTTTTTCTAATGCGGATCATATTTCCTCCCCCAATTTCACCATAAATACCACCGCTGTATTTTTTTGTGATGGTTCGCCCACCCCACCAGGAAGGTTCAGCAACGCTTCCCGATTTAACATTATAGCCCCAACTGGACATGACAAACAGATTAACCTTCCTGAAATCAAATGCCTTCCTTGCTTGAAAGTATACCGGATAGGATTCAAACCTGTAATAATCAACAGCGGCACCCAGGCCCAGCATGATTCCTTTTTTTTCAATACCCGTATTGAGCCTTACATCACGATCAAGCGTATAGGATCCCACCAGGATGCCTGCCTCAGGCACAAGCCATGGTTTCCATTGCTTATTGATTTGTGCCTTTATTGTACCAGATCCCAGCATGGCCAGTAGCATGAAAAATTGAATCCGATTGTTTGCCATGCTTATTTTTTAATGCTTACGCTTCCCTTGACAACCGGATTGGAAGGAACGGAGAAATCAATGAGATACAAGGCATCCGCTGCAGAAACCATGGCAATCTTTCCCAGTGCAATCACATCAAATGCATTCATCCCCTTTACATGCGCCAACTGCTTGATGTTGTTTACATCAGCTGCATTGAAAAACTTAACGCCGTCGGCGCCTTCACAAATGATCAGGATATCTCCCTCTTTTGAAAGACCGTGCGGATTGGTCAGCGGGTATGTTTTTAGGAGTTTGGGTTTGGAGAGATCTGAAATGTCCACCACATCCAGCTGGTTGATGAATCCTGCACATTTTGTGCCATTCCTCAGGGTCACAAAGGCATTTTTGCCGTCACTGATGACAGGATCACATACACGCGCATGGGTGAAGGAGCCTGTCTTCAAAGGATTATCTTTTGAAGTGATGTCAAAAATATGCATGCCCGTCATGGATCCCAAAAACAGGTTTTTGCCAAAAGGGAAAATCGTTTCAATGTCCCAGCCACCTGCACTCAATTCTTTCACAAAGACAGGCTTTTCCGGAACTATGGTATTGAACACTTTGAGTTTGGAATGATCAACAGTATACATCCTGTCATCACTCAAGGCAAACCTTGCCATGCTGCCACCTGTGCCATTGGAAATGCCCGAAGCTGAAGAGGAGGAGAATGCAGACATTGTTTGAACATCCGACTTCATCATTCCCCAGCTGATGGTTTCGTCATTTCTCAAAACGGTATCCACAACAATCCACTCTGTGATGATCATTTTGCTATCAGGAACAAATGAAGAATAGTAGCGCTCCGGAAATACGCCGGGTACAACGGTCTTGAGCTGTACCGCTTTAGGGTCAGTGATGTCTATCGCCACCAGGTCGGTATACATGTCTGCATAGAGGATATTGCCTCTTACGGCCAGGTCTACGGCACCAGGAACATGCACAAATGCAATGTTGGCTGGTGCAGCGGGGTTTCTCACATCGATGATGTGCACTCCCTTGTTCAACTCATTCAGGAATACATACCCATCCTTGAAAAAAAGCTTTCCAGGAGCAGTCAACGCAATGGGATTGCTGCTTTTGATGTTCGCCCTGACCTCATCCTTGGTTTTGTACACCGGACGATAAACGGTTGTCCGGGTCATGACCCGGTCTTTGACACAGCCTTGCATGATACACAAGCCAACCAGCACAATCATTGATAGAATACGTTTCATAGAACCTGTTTGATGGTTTGACAGCAAATTTCACGATTATGATGCATGAACCTGCAAATAATTGATAAGCGGACGTTTGCTAAATGAATTTATAATTGCGAAATGTAAAGGGCCTGATACCGGTGTATTTCTCCAGGATGTACAAAAACCATTTTTTGAGGGTGAACCTTTTCCGGGTGACATCCACCTGAATCTCCCAATTCTTTTCCCCAATGCGTTGCTGCATAACGGCTGGATGGGTTCCCTGGAATCTTTCCAATGAATCAAACTCATCATAGTTGAAAATGCCTTCAGTTTTTTCCAGCCGCTCCTTCATGGCCTTGCCCATCCAGTTGGTACTGAGGTTCCGCAATTTACGGTCCATCAATTCCGGGCTTTTTACCCAGCCATAATGGTATACCTGGGCATCAATCAGTTTGCAGGGCAGTCGTTTGCCATCCATCCTGAAGCCCTGTGCATCCTTGAAAGAATAGATGCGCTTGTTGTTCCTGATGATCCTGATTTCCTTGTTGTACCACCTGCGGCTGTCTCCATAATAATCATAGGTACCGTAAAAATGGACGTATCCAAAAACCAATCCGAACACCGATGGATTGTTCAATTGTTTTTCACAAGCGGCCCTGATGTTGTCGTGAAACTTTTCATGCACCACCTCATCACACTGGATATAAAAAGCCCAGTCACTGTCTTCCGAAATATGTTGAAAAGCCTTGTCCGTCTCTATCGCCATGACACGGCCACCTGGCAATTGGGCCAGGTCCCACTGTGTCTGCACAATCTTGATTTTGTCAGAGCCTATGGCCCTGATCAACCCTTCCGTATCATCATCACTCTTTCCAACGGCAACAATCATTTCATCCACAACAGGCAGGATGGAGTTGATGGCCTCCACTGCCGGATAATCATTGATGATGGCATTGCGGATGATGGTGAAACCCGAGATTTTCATTTCCCAAAAGTATAATAAGATGGGCTTAAAAACTTGCGCGGCATGGCTTATCTTTATTCGGTCACTAAAAACCGAAACGTGAAGAAACTGTTTACCAACCTTACTTTCTGGGTGCTCCTTGCCATCAGTTCTGGCGCATTGCTTGGCCATTTTTTCCCAGACAAGGGTGTTGCCATGCAGCCATTGGGGAAATACTTCATTGATGTAGTGAAAATGTTCATCAATCCCATCATTTTTTTGACCATTTCGCTTGGCATCAGCGGCATGAACGACCTCAAGAAAGTGGGTAGGGTTGGTGGAAAAGCCATCCTCTATTTTGAAATCGTAACAACCATCGCACTGCTCATCGGCATTGTAGTAGCGCACTTCATTCAACCGGGTGCAGGCGTAAACACCAATGCCATAGAGGGTGGAGACATCAGCAAGTTCACCAAAAGTGCTGAAGCTTTTTCATGGCTGAAATTCCTGAAAGACAACCTCACCATTCAGGTGTTGATTTTCTCCATTCTTTTTGGCATTTTCCTGAGCAAATTCAACAAAAAGGAAAGGATGATCGAGCCCATGAAATTTGCCTCAAAATATATTTTCAAGGGCCTGCACATTGTCATGCTTTTCGCTCCCATAGGGGCTTTTGGCGGAATGGCTTTTACCATTGGTAAGTACGGAATCGCTACGCTCATGCCACTGGGTAAATTGATGCTGACAGTCTACATCACCATGGGCGTTTTCATTTTTGTGGTACTGGGAGGAATCCTCAAATACTACAAGATCAGCATCCTGCAATTTCTCAATTATATCAAGGAAGAACTGCTGATTGTACTGGGAACCTCCTCCTCAGAAGCGGCACTTCCTTCATTGATGGAAAAGCTTGAAAAAATGGGATGTGCCAAGCCTGTAGTAGGTTTGGTGGTGCCTGCCGGATATTCATTCAACCTGGATGGAACAACCATATACCTCTCAATGGCAGTAATCTTTCTTGCTCAGGTATTCAATGTTGACTTGAGCCTGGAGCAGATGCTGACCATTATCGGAATCCTGATGATAACCTCAAAGGGCGCTGCGGGGGTTACAGGAAGTGGATTTATTGTATTGGCTTCAACGCTTGCTGCCGTGAACGTAATACCTGTTGAAGGATTGGCTTTACTATTGGGCGTTGACCGCTTCATGTCTGAAGCCAGGGCCATCACAAACTTTATTGGAAATGGCGTAGCTACTGTATTTCTTTCCAATCAAGAAAAGGCTTTCAACAGGAACATGATGGATGCTGCCTTTTCAAAAGAAGCGTATGAATATGATCTGAAAAACGAGATCTAGACCATATCCATACGCTGTTTATTTTTTAGAATCCATCGTTCTGTACCATCTTCGGATTGTTCTGCACCTGTGAAACAGGTATTGGCAGGATGGTCCTGTAATAGTAGCTGCTGGTTGTTGCTGTGTATTGGATCAACCTTGAAGCAGCATTTCCTGCAGAGTTGATTTTCACATAGTTTGTTTTTGTCCTGTTGAGGTCAAAAATCCTTTGCCCTTCAAGGGCAAATTCTTTTCTTCTTTCAACAATGATACTGTCCAGCAAAGCTGTTGCCCTGATGCTTCCTGTTGGTGGTGTTGCCAGCAGTGATGCTGCATATGGCCTGGTGGATGTTGCTGTATCCCTCGACTTGCGAATCCTGTTGATGTCAACCAATGAAGCCGTCAATGAAGCTGCATCATTGTTCTGTACTGCCAACCTCGCCAGGGCCTCACCACGGGATAGGTACATCTCTGCAATGCGCATTACCTTGATGTTCTCGAGGTAGGTAACAATATTGGTATACTTTAAGCAAAGGGGTACATTTCTTTCTCCACCAATGGAATTGCGGTCTCCGAGTGCAATAAATTGTCTTCTCACATCTGTTGGTGTATAGCTTTCATACAAACCCCTGAAGGTGGTCAGTGTTGTTCCGGTGCTCCTGCTGTTCATTGCAGTATTGGTTCCCAGCAATTCACCATAACCTCCCTGGCTGGAGAGGTATGCATAAGAATCAGTGCCAGGATTGTCATTGGTATTGTTGGTTACTTCAAAGATCGACTCGTTGTTGTTAGGCGTCCTGAAGTCTTGCACCATTGATCCATAGGTGTAAAGACTGTACTTGCCAGAGTTGATCACCTCGGTAGAGGCAGCCACTGCCGTTGGCCAGTCTTCCTTGAAAATGGCAACCCTTGCCCTCAACGCCAGGGTTCCCCAGCGGTTCAACCTGATTTTGAAGAATGAATTGTTGATGGAGCCACTGTTGTATACATTTCCTGTTGCAGGCAATCTTTTGATGGCCTCATTGATGTCTTTGTCAATCTGTGCGTAAACCTCAGCAGCAGTATTCCTTGCAGGATAAACCACCTCATCTACTTTGGTGATAGGATTCAGTACGAGGGGAACGCAAAGATGAGACCCATCCGCAGTATGTTTTAGAGGCCTTGCAAAAAACTTGGCAAGATCAAAATACGCCAAGGCCCTTACTGCATAAGCTTCTCCGATCAACTGTCCAAACTCTTCCTGTTGTAATGGCGTGATGATGGCCTTGAGCTTTTCTTCATTGGCAATGATGGCATTGGCATTGGTTACCACCTGGTACATTTGGTTCCACATGCGGCTTACATTGGCATCGGTTGCGGTATGCGTCATGGTGTTCATGCCGGTATACCTGTTACCAGTTCTTACACTCCTGGTCATGTTGTCTGAAATGACTTCCGGAATGACCATGGCATCACGACCATAATAGCTATACGATTGCATGAGCGAGTACAGTCCATTAACGGCTGCCCTTGCTGTGGGAAGGCTTGAAAACACATCTTCGGTGAACACACTTTGTTGTGGCCGGATGTCAAGAAAATCCTTCTGACAGGAAGCAAGGAAGATGATTCCCAGGATGGCTATTTTTTTCATGATAATATCTTTTGATTGTTTGTCTGATGGTTGATTAAAGGGTTATGTCTACACCGAAAAGGAAGGTTCTGAAAACAGGAGGCCTTTGAGACATCACACCATCAATACCCACTTCAGGATCTGTATTATACCGTTTGTCCTTTACGTACGTGAACAGGTTTTGACCCCTCAGGTAAATCCTTGCAGAATTGATTTTTGCTTTTGCCAATGCCGCCTTCGGTAAGCTGTAAGACAAGGATACATCCCTCAACCTGATATAACTTCCATCATAGAGGAACCTGCTGCTCTCATAGCTGCCTGCAGAAGACTGTGTGCCCAGAAAAACAGGCTTGGGTACATCGGTAACTTGACCTGGCTGTGTCCATCTTCTTCCATATTCATACTTGCTCAAGCCATTGCTCTGGTCAGAAAATCCGAGGTTGGCATCTGATTTTTGCAAATATCCAAACTCATCATACATGGTATTGCCCCAGAACATGTAAACCTGAAAACTCAACTTGAAATTGTTATAGGAAAAAGTATTGGTAAGTCCACCATAAAACTTGGGAAGGGCACTTCCATAAGCCAGCCTTGGCAATGCAGTGGTGTACACATTGGTTGTTGAATCCTTGGCACCATTGGTATACCAGAGCGCTTCTCCGTTGGCAGGATTGACACCGGCATATCCCCTTTGGAAATGGGTATAATAATCGCGGCCAACCCTTCGCAAATAGGCCCCATTGTTGGAGAACAGTGAATCAATTTCAGTAATTTCATTTCTGTTCCTGGTGAAGTTGAAGTCGGTTACCCACTTGAATCCTTTGGGATTGGATGGGGCAATGTTTACAGATGATAAAGAGATCTCAACACCTGAATTTTTCATCGCACCATTGTTGACCGTAATGCTCGTAACACCATTCACACTTGGGATGGACTGGCTCACCAACAAATTGCTGGTTGTCCTGGAGTACCAGTCAAATGAACCAGACAGCCTTCCCTTGACCAAAGCAAAGTCCAATCCAAGATCGAGCGGGATGTTCTTCTCCCAGGTAAGGTTGTCATTGGCCAGCTGTGAAATGCTCAGGCCAGAAGAGAAATTATAATCAGATCCGGCACTGTACAACCCCTGTGATTCGAAATTGTCGATACCCTGGTTGCCCGTGTAGCCGTAGCTTCCACGGAGTTTCAGTTCATTGATCCAATCTACATTGAAGAAATTTTCATTGGAAATATTCCATCCAGCACCAATTGACCAGAAAACAGCAGACTGAAAATTCTTGGCAAACCTTGAAGAGGCATCCTCACGGACAGACCCTGAGAAGAAATACCTGTCTTTGAAGGAATAGTTGGTATTCAGGAATTTACTCAGCAAGCGGTTTCCTGTTCCAGTTCCTGTTGTCAGGTCCGGAGAAGAACCTCCTGCAGCTGTGGTAGTACCTGGCGCGATACCATTGACCCTCAAGGTGAGGTCAACATCATCACGGCTCTGTGCTTCATATCCGGCAAATGCCTCCAGGGAATGTTCGCCTTTGAATTCTTTCTTATACCGAATGATATTGGTAGAGATCCAGTTGGTGATGTCTTGTGTGAAATTTTCAATCACTCCGCCAACGGCAACATTGGCATTACCAACCCTTGGATCATAATAAACGTTACGGAAGGCGTGGTTGAAATCCAGGGCAAAGCTTCCCTCATAGGTAAGGCCATCCATGATCTTGTAACTGGTTGATGCATTGGCATTGATGTTGTACGTCTTGGCATTGCGCTTGGTTGTTTCCTGAACCGCTACCGGATTGTACCCGCTGTTGTATCCCAGCTCATAGGTTTGCCCATCGCTTTTGTATACCGGCAACCATGGCGCTAAGCGGTACATGGCCCTGATGGGGTTTCCGAAAAAGCTACCCCCCAGAAAATTGCTGGCGCGCTGAAAGTTACCACTGAAGCCACCTTTAATTGACCATCGGTTGGTGATTTGTGTGGTAAGGTTCATCCTGTAAGTGGCCTTGTCGTAGTCAACCGCTTTTTGTGGTGCCTCAGACTTGTAATAACTCCCTGAGATGAAATAGGTCGACTTGTCATTTCCTCCACTCACGTTCATGTTGTACTGAGAATACTTTCCCTGGCGCAATACTTCCTTGAACCAATCCGTATCGATGGTTTTGCTGATGGAATTGGCGGTCAGCAATGAATCAAAAGAGTTTGCAGACTTTCCTGAATTCACCCAGCCTTCCTTGTAATATTGAAGGTACTCTGCAGTATTGAGGGTCTTTTGCTCATTCCTGATGTTATAATCGTTGGTACCCTGCTGATAGGTCAGGTTTACCTTGGCCTTACCGGGTTTACCATTTTTGGTGGTGATGAGCACAACGCCATTTGCCGCCCTGGAACCATAAAGTGAGGTGGCTGATGCATCCTTGAGGATGGTAAGGCTTTGGATGTCATTGGCATTCAAACCCGCAATGGTGTTGCTGTTCAGGCCGGAGATATCTCCACTCACTACCGGTATACCATCAATCACATAAAGTGGTGTAGCAGAGGCATTGATGGATCCGATACCACGGATCCTGATGTTGGGAACACCTCCTGGCTGGCCAGAACCATTGGTAGATTGGACGCCGGAAACATTTCCCTGCAAACTTTCCTGAACTGATGCATTGGGCGCACTTTCAATGGCTGAATTTTTTACAGTAGAAAGCGATCCGGTGAAGGAGCTTCTTTTCTGGCTGCTATAGGCCACAACAAGCACCTCGGAGAGGTTGTTCTCTGATTCCTGTAATGTGACAATAAGATCTCCGCGGCCATCAGGCTTAGAAATGGTCCTTGAAATCATGCTCACGCTGGAGAACTCAAGAGACTGCCCCCTTTCGATGGTAATGCTGAAGCTACCATCATTCTTGGTTGTGGTTCCTTTTTTTGTTCCCACTACCTTAACGGTAACATTCTCTAAAGGAGTATTGTCCTTGGCATTGAAAACCTTTCCAGAAACCTTTACCGTTTCTTTGGTGGCTTGGAAAGGGCTGAAGGTTTCCGCCGAAACATGGCTCCAAATCGATTGGCCCATCATCAGCAAAGCAAGAACCATTACTGGCTTGCAATAGGATTTTTTTCTCATTGTCTGGTAAATTTTGTTTTTTGTTGGATCCAAATTGAATGAGGTTTTCCATTGTATGATAGAAAACTGCAAAAACCCCCTGAATCCAAGCGTGAAACTACCAAAAATTACCAACCTACTTATAAATTGTTCACAAAAAGTATAATTTCACCTCCTCAAAATAAGTCAATGCTAAACAGCAGTTCCATGAAAAAATCATTTTTGTTTTTCCTTTTGGCCTTGTCATTTGCAGGTGTTATGGCACAACCGCTTCCCATGGGTTCTTCCAGCATCATCCATGAGAACAATGGAGAACCCCTGACCATTTTCACCTACAAGCCTGCCACCTACAAGGATGGCCCTATCCTGGTGGTTTTCCATGGCGTAAAAAGGAATGCAGAAGACTACCGGAATTTTGCCATCACCATGGGCGAACGTTTCAAGGCCATCATCGTCACTCCGATGTTTGATACAGCACGCTTTCCATCATCCCGCTACCAAAGAGGCGGAATCATGAAAAGCGATAAGGTTCAGCCCCAAGAAAAATGGACCTATTCCATGGTTCCGGGTATCGTAGACCATGTCCGAAAAATTGAAAAAAACAATTCCATCCCCTATTACCTGATTGGCCACTCAGCAGGAGGTCAGTTCCTGGTAAGGATGGCAGCCTTTCTTCCTGGCGAAGCCAAAAGAATCGTGGCCGCCAACCCCGGATCTGATCTGTTTCCAACCACAGCACAGCAATTTGGCTATGGTTTTGGTGGACTACCCGAGGCCTTAAGCAATAATAACGTACTCAAATCTTACCTCGCAGCACCGCTGACTCTTTACCTGGGAACAGACGACATCCGTCCTGAACACAATTTTGATGAAAGTGCAGAAGGCATGGTTCAGGGAAAAAGCCGACTGGAAAGAGGAAGAAATTGCTACGCCTTCGCCAAGGCCCTGGCCAAAAAGAATGGCTGGGCATTCAACTGGCGTAAAGTAGAAACGCCCGGCATCGACCATGATGCAGCAAGAATGTTTGCGGCAAAGGAGGTGGAGGATGCGTTGTTTGGGAAATAGTTGAAGTATGGTTGAGGGAAGTATGATTTTACTTCACCTGTTAATTCTATTTTTAAGAAAAATGAAAAGATGCAACTAGCCTAACTCACTAATATGCAATGAAGTTTACCTCACTCTTTCTTGATTTCTTTACCCTCTTAAAGGAAGAAACACGTTAAATGAAATATTTGTCACTTTTCTATCTGTATTTTTAAAAATAGAATTTAACCCCCATTCATACCGGGTTCCTAAACTAAGCTTATTACCAATCTGGTGTCTAAAATCAAAAAACAGGGAAGAATAATTTCTTGTTTCAGCACTTATTTCCTTGTTCGCGGTTGTGGTTTTAAGTTCGGGAGTAAACAAATAATTTTGTGCAAGCCCTGCAATTAAATTCATATTCTTCCCAAGATCAAACATTGGCCCAATATAGACGGCTAAATTTCCAGTTGTAAATTCTCCGCTTAAGCCTGGCATTATTGACAAATTTCCATAATTACGCCATGAGCCATCCATCTCGGAGTAAATAGAAAGCCTATTGGATATTTTTCTGCTATAATAAAAACCACCGCCTACGTCAACATTATTTAAGTCATCATTCAACCCAAAAATATTTGTAGACAATATAACACCAAATCTATTTTTTGATGGCGTAATCTCTTGGGCAACTATTGTACCTGCTATTGAACAAAGTAAAATAAGTATTAAAATTGATTTTTTCATGATTTTTTTAAGATTATTAGTTCATGTTTTAATAGCACAAAAGTAGCTTCAGTAACACGGTGTTTTTACTGCCTATTTGACAAGCGGTAAATTCAGTGATTGAAATTACTTTCCACTCCAAGCGTCCATTATACCTGATTTAATATCCGTATAACTTGTGAATAGATAAATGACTAAAATGATAATGAAAATTGTCTTCCAGTGTGTTTTTACTAATGCTTTTAAGTCGTTTAAGAACTGATTCATATCTGTGATTTTAAGTGTGAAATTAAATTCGTATGGTTTTACTTCAGATTTTGGAGATAACTCAGAGAAATCCTCGTTCAGCACTCTACCAAGAGAATTCAAAGAGTGAAGGCTCGGTTTTACTTCTCCATTCTCAATCCTTTGAATTGTTCTCAGTGTTACTCCTGCTTCATCTGCAAGCTGCTGCTGAGTAAGACCTTGTTTGATTCTGAAATCCTTAATCGATACCATATTACAGATACAAATTTGACTATGAATTTATTATGAAAAAAAGACATCCTTACGTCATCTATGCGTCAGGCTGTCGAAATTCGTTCAGAAGAGCAGAATATCGCCTTTTTTCGCGCGCACAACTATAGTCTACAATAATTTTAACTAAAATATTTTAAAAATTCCGCCTTGTAATTTAATTCCCAATCAAATCCCTGATCACCACTGAGGCAGCAGTTGCTCCGAATACTGCCGGCAGGTAGGAGATGGTGCCATAGGCAGATTTCTTGAAATTCTTGCCATCGGTGAGCATCAGGCTTTCTTTGATGGGGTCTTCGGGGGAGAATACCACTTTGATGCCTTTCCTGATGCCATGGTTTTTCAGGTTTTTCCTGATTTGCTGCGCAAATGGACAGTTGTATGTTTTTGAGATATCGACCACCTGAAGCCTTGTTGGATCGAGCTTTGCGCCGGCTCCCATGCTGCTGACCACCTTCACTTTTTTCTCAAATGCCAGCCTCAGAAAAGTGATCTTGGGCGTGATACTATCGATGGCATCAATCACATAATCGGGTTGCAAAGACAACTGCTCTTCTACCATTTCAGGGTTAACGAAGGACTTGACCACATTCAATTCTATTTCCGGATTGATGGCCCTCAGCCTTTCTTCCATGATTAGGGCCTTTGAAACACCATGGTTGGTGGCGAGTGCAGGCAATTGTCTGTTCCTGTTGGTTGGATCCACCACATCTCCATCAATGATGGTCATCTTGCCGATACCACTCCTGGCAATGAATTCAGCAGCAAAGGAACCAACACCACCCAATCCCACCACCATCACGTGTTGTGTTGTCAGGTGCCTGAGTTTTTCTTCGCCAATCAGCAGTTCGGTTCTTGAGAGCCAGGATGTATCCATGGGTTTGGGGTGTAGGTGTTTAATGGTTTAGAGGGGCTGGAATTACTGTAAAAATAAACATAGCTCCTCAAAATTGCGTAAATTGTAAACTAAACACTTTAAAAACCCCTAAACCCCTAAACCCCTAAACCCCTAAACCCCTAAACCCCTAAACCCCTAAACCCCTAAACCCCTAAACCCCTTCAACAACATGAACCGTCGCTCCTTCCTCCAAACCTCTGCCATTTTCAGTGCAGGCGCCTTTTTTTCAAATGATATCCTGGCCCTCGCTTCACAGCCCAATTCAAAATTTGGCGGCGTACAGGTGGGTGTAATTACCTATTCTTTCAGGAGCATGCCCGGCAGCGCTGAACAAATCCTGCAATATTGCATTCAGAGCGGGGTTAGTGCCATTGAGTTGATGGGTGATGCAGCGGAAGCATTTGCCGGCTGCCCAACGAATATCAGTGACAAAAAATTGCGCAGCGAGAAAATGAGGGAATGGCGCGAGTCCGTTTCAATGGACAAGTTTGTTGAACTGAGAAAAATGTTCAAGAAAGCCGGGGTCAGCATTTACGCCTTCAAGCCGGATGCCTTGGGCATGAACAACTCTGATAGAGAAATCGAATATGCCCTGAAAGCCGCTAAGGCTTTGGGCGCAAAATCCGTTACACTGGAACTGACCAAACCCGAACATTCCAAGCGCCTGGGTGATCTTGCCTCCAAGCACAAGGTATATATCGGGTACCATAACCATACACAAGGCAATGATACCGCCTGGGATGAAGCCCTAGCACAGTCTCCCTACAACTCCATCAACCTTGATTTTGGACATTATATCGCCGCAGGCGGAAAGAATACAAAAGAATCTTTGCTGGCTTTCATTGAAGCCAAGCACGACAGGATTACCAGCATGCACATGAAAGACAGGGCAAGCAAGGAAAATGGTGCTGCCAACATGCCCTGGGGACAGGGTAATACGCCCATCAAAGACGTGCTCTTGTTGATGAAAAACAAACAATACAAGTTTCCTGCATCCATTGAGGTAGAATATGCCATTCCAGCAGGATCTGATGCAGTTAAAGAAGTTGCAAAATGTGTTGAATATGCAAAGGGGATTCTCAGCTGAGAACCCCCTTTTATTGAATCAAAACTGATCAATTAATTTACTTCACCGGCATCAGGCGGAACACGTTTCCGGGATTCTCAACACTTACGTAAAGGTATCCGTCCCTTCCCATTTCAATGTTGCGGAGTCGTCCAATGTTGAGCAATACTTTTTCCTCTCCCACCACCTTGTTGTCCTTCATAATACAACGGTTCAGGTAAGCGAAACGCAATGAACCTACCATCAAGCTTCCTTTCCAGGCAGGATACTTATCACCAGTAACAAAAGCCAGTCCGCTCGGAGCAATGGAAGGAATCCAGTAAGTAACAGGCTGCTGCATCCCTTCTTTTTTGCTGATGGGTGTGATGGGCTTGCCATCGTAGTTGATGCCATAAGAAATGACAGGCCATCCGTAGTTGGTTCCTGCTTTGATGATGTTCAACTCATCTCCACCACGAGGACCATGTTCGTTTTCCCAGATCAGGCCAGTAACAGGATCCATGGCCATTCCCTGCGGATTCCTGTTGCCATAGGTGTAGATGGAAGCGATGGCCTTGTCTTTTC
>JBIPNK010000015.1:0-48277 GCA_044373365.1 Chitinophagaceae bacterium | reverse complement strand
AACAAAAGGATTGTCAGCAGGGATGGATCCATCATCTTTGATTCTGTGGATCTTTCCTGGTGCAGTGGTGATATCCTGGGGGTATATTTTTTCCTGGCCACGCTCACCCATGGAAATAAACAGGAAACCTTTCTTGTCAAAGACCAACCTTGAGCCATAGTGATGCTTGGTGGTAGTAAAGGGATATCCTTCAAATACTTCCAGCTGTTCAACAAAGGCTCCGTCTTTTATTTTGCCCCTTACCACTGCAGTGGTGGCCAGTTTCTTCCCATCAACCATTTTGGGTTTCGAGTAGGAAATGTATACCCAGCCATTCTCTGCGTATTTCGGGTGAATGGCCACGTCAAGCATTCCACCCTGTCCTTCGGCCAACACTTCAGGAGTACCCTTGATGGCCGTCTTGTTTTTCTTGTTGTCAACATGGTACAGGGTTCCACTTTTATCTGTCACCAAAAAATTAAGATCCGGCAACTGCTCCAAACCCCAGGCACTGCTCAGCCCTGTTGCAACAGTGTCCAGCAATACCGTCATGCCATTTGATTTGAAAATAGCAGGCCCTTCAACTTTTTTCTTGTCTTTTGTAAAACTGTATTGTTCAACCGTTTTCAGGCTTTCAACAATCAGGTCTGCCAGGGCCTCAATGTCTTTTGCAGGAATAACCTCGTTCCAGGATGGCATGCCAAAATCAGCATAGCCGTTGGTGATGCTCTTGATCAGGTCTTCTTTTTTGTTGCCATGCTTCCATTTCCTGTCAACAAAAGCCTCTACTTTTTCACCATGGCAAGAAGCGCATTTCTCGGTATAGATTTTCTCTGGATCAGCCGATACGGGTTGAACCTTCTCAATTTTTTTGAACTGCAGGAACGCCAAAGACAGTACCATGGCAACCAGCAGCATCGATAATTTTTTCAGTCTGTTCATGTGTTGGAGTATATAAGAAGCAATTTAACAATTTTTTACTGAGAAGTTTCTACCTCTAGGAGATTTGAAACCGAAAACACCTTGAAATACACTTTCAAGGATGAAGGCAAAAAAAGGCCCCGCTCCAAAAGGAGCAGGGCGTATTGCTTATGAGAAAAAACTAAGCTTTTTAATCAATTTTATCCAGTGGTTCGATATTTTTTTCAGAACCTGAGTAGCCCTTGTTCTGGTTCAAAACAGCCAGGCTGTTCGCCAGAATTGCCGGTCTTGGCACAGGCCATAACACATGATAGGGGCTCATGGTATAGGCATCACCGCGCACGTTTTTGATATTCTTACCATAGAAATCATTTTTCGCCATTACGCGGTCAAAATAGAAATTCGCCTGTGAAAAATTGTTAAGGTTGTAGGTCTTTCCATTGAAAGACTTACCAGTTTTGGCAAAAGTGAAAGCTATGCGTGTAAGTTCAGTCTTACGGGGCTCTTCATAATACAATTCACGGGCACGCTCATCCAAAATGGTTCCGATGTCAACCCTGGCAGCTGTATAGGGAGCACACCTTGCTCTTGTTCTTACTGCATTCACATCAGCAGCAGCGTTGGCTGCATCGTTTTTCCACCAGTAGGCTTCAGCCCTGAGCAGGTGGGTTTCTGCCAAACGGAAAATATACCAGTCTGAGTTTCCTCCCTGGAAAGGATACCTGATTTCATCTTCAACATAAAGCTTGTAATGAGGCCAGGAAAACCAGGTTCTGATGGTATCGCCACCACTCACCAAAAGGGCGCCGTTTGGACCGAACAAACGCAGTCTTTGACCATAAAAAGGTGACTTTCCTTTCAAGGTTGCCTCATTGTTATAGACAAGGTTTTCCATGTCCATCCAGTTTCCAGAAACCGTATCATGCCTCAAATCCCTTGGATCATCCCAGATATACCTTGTGGAATAAGGAGTAGCCCTGTTTCGGCCAATTCCACGACCATAATTGGTCATGTGATCAAATTCTGCCTTTACAGCCAGCATGCCTGATCTTCCATCAGGAGTAATGATTGCTGCAGAAGAGAAGAAGGGAAGTCCCTGGCGCATGGAGACAGTACCACTTGCAGTTGCAGATGGGTCGCCAAAGCGGTCGATCACTGAAAACAATACTTCCGTGTTGGCTGCAGCGAACTTGTTGTTGCGCCTGTGCAGGTCCCAAATCACATTCTTGGTTGTTACAGCAGCATCTACACCAAATCGATTGGTCATCAACCTGTATGTACCGTTGTTGATTACCTGGCTTGTAGAAGCGATTGCCCCATCAAAATCAGCCAATGACAACTGAACTTTGGCAAGAAGATGGAATATGGCAGCCCTGTTGACATCTCCTTTGTTACCCACCCATGGCACGTGCTGAGCTGCAAATTCCAGGTCTGTTTTCAAACGCTGAAGGATTACATCACGTTTAACCGCCTTGAAATCGAGTTTGGCTTCCGTCAGCTCTTTGAATGTAGCAGGTACATCACCGAACTGATTTACAAGCCTGTAATAAGCATAAGACCTGTAGAAATTTGCTTTACCAATGATAATATTCTTGGCAGCATCAGGAATACCCTTTACATCACCAATACGGGTCGTGATGGTATTCGCGAGCCTGATGACGACATACCAACGCTCCCAGTACCATCCGATCCTGTTGAAATCGGCACTGTTGAGGTTGGCATCGGGTGTAATCAAAAGATTGAGATTTACGGCCGGGCCAAACTTGTCAGTTGTTCCTTCCACCGCAACTTCTGAAAAGATATTCTCAGTAGTGATAGGGTGTCCGTCTCCGTAAAATTCATCCCTTACTTGGCGGGCGATAGCAGCCAGACTTGCATTAAAGCCCTTCTCATCTACCAATGTGTTCTCGGGCGAGAAGAAGGAAAGTGGTTTTGGCGTGAGCCAATCCTTGTTACAAGATTGGGTCATGATCAATACCATGACCAAAGCGGCCAGGTATTTAGTTATGCGATTGAATTTGTACTTCATATCAAATGATTTGAATGTTTCTGCTTATTTTTTAAAGTGTCATGTTGATGCCAAATGTTCCATAAGAAGGGGTAAATCCTTTGTTTTCAGGATCAAAATACTCCCATTGAGAAACGGTCAAGGCATTTTGTATGTTGAAATACACTTTCAAACTCTGAAGCTTTAGCTTATCGGTAAGGCGTTTTGGCGTGGTATACGCAAAACTTACGTTGTTTACCCGGATGAAAGATGATTTTCTCCATACATTCAGACCGATACCTGAGCCCAATGAAGACATCATCCTGGCATAGTCATCGATTTGGTTGGTGGGTGTCCAATAAGGCCTTTTATAAAACTGTGCGCGGTCATAGAAACGATCCACATTGGCTGCTTCGTTGAACTGGGAAAGCATTCCGAATCTTCCATACAACTGGAATGAAACATCAAAGTTTTTGTAAAGCGTGAATTCGTTTCTCAGGTTCAGGTTGAACTTAGGGGCTGTCTGTCCGAGGAAAACACGGTCATCAACTGTAAACTTGCCATCCTTGTTGACGTCATCCAATTTGAAATCGCCAGGAGCAAATCCATAAGACCTTGCCATTGCTGCTTCTTCCACCTTCCACACGCCGAGTATACGGAAATCCCAAATCGTATTGATATTCCTGCCGATGAACCATCCGTTCGCACGGTCATCCTGCTCAGTCATTACCGTGTTGCCGCTGGCATCGGTAACAGGCACCTTGCCATACAAGCTGACGATCTCATTCTTGTTGCTCCAAACAGCCAGGCTGGATCTCCACACAAAATTATTGCGTTTCAGGTTCTCTGTATTCAAGCTGAATTCAAATCCGGAATTGTCCACCTTACCCAAATTGGTAATCACACTGCCAAAACCAGTGATGTTGGGCAAGGCGCGGTTGACAAGCAAATTACTTGTGTTGCGGATATAATAATCAGCAGCACCTGAAATTTTTCCACCCTTCAGGCTGAAATCGAAACCAAAGTTGACGGAGGCCTGTCTTTCCCAGCGGAGGTTGGGGTTGGCCATGTTTACCGTTGCAACGGCTCCTACAGGAACATTGATACCGCCTGGAGTAGTATAGAGGTAGTTCGCTGAAGAAAGTTGCGCAAGTGCCGCATACCTTCCGATTTCACGGTTACCATTTTCACCATATGAAACGCGGGCTTTGAGGTAATCAAGCACATTCAATGAATTCTTCATGAACTTTTCATCTGTTATAACCCAACCCAATGCAGCAGAAGGGAAAAGTGCCCTGGGATTACCCTGTCCGAAGGCAGAAAATCCATCACGGCGGGCAGTAAGCGTTAACAGGTATTTGTCATCGTATCCATAATTTACCCTGCCCATCAAGGCATCACCGGTCTGGTACTGATCGTTGGCGCTGAAGTTTTTGATGGAAGCCGCCTGAACACCACTCCATCCCAGGTTATCATTGGGAGAATAGTTTTCAGCATTGATGGTATTGGAGAAGAAGAAAAACTCTTCTGCATTCACCAGCGCAGTTGCGTCAATGGAATGTTTGCCGAATTTCTTGTTCCACATCATCAAGTTATCAATCTGCCATTGGAAGGTTCTGTCTTCTCTTCTTGATGTAATGCCACCACGACTTTCCAAGAGTGGTCGCTGTGAGGAAATATGTTCATAGTTCTGAACCCACTCAAAGCGGGGCGTGAAGTTGACCTGATAGGAAAACCCTGCAGGCAATTTACCCTTTGCATAAATTGAACCGAAAAGGTTGTTGAACTTCAACATCCTTTTAACGTAATAAGGAGTCATGAGGGGGTTGGTATTGTTACCCACGTCATCGTTGGCACTGGCACGCAAGCGTCCGTCTGCCTGATACAGGCTACCAAAAGGAGAGGTTCCGAGCATGTCACCAATACTTACGGGAGTCTGCCCCTCATCCCTACTGGCGAATTGCATGTTCAAACCAATGGAGAGGAATTTGGCCACTTCTGTTTCCAGGTTCAACCTTGTCCTCAGTGTTTTGAATTGCTCACCCTGCGCCATGCCTGCATTTTCATAATACCCGTAGGATGAATAATAATTTGTTGCACCAGCCCTGCCGGATACACTCACGGTATGGTCTTGCTGGCTTCCGTTTTTGTTGAGGATCAAAGATTCCCAATCAATGGGTGTATTTTTAAGATAGCTTTCCTGAGAAATGGCTGATGTTCCTTGGTTTCCACCAACACGGTTCAACCAAACTGTTACAGGATCAGATGTAGCAGGATTACCTCCTAGTGCCAGCCAGTCATTAACAGAAATACTGCCTGCAGGTAATTTCCGGGGATCAACAGCCCAGTATTTGATACCAGGCCTGGAAGTGGAGTCAAATCCACGCTGGCTCCAAATTACATCAGAGCGCCAGTCAAAAAATTCTTCTGGCTTCAAGAGACCAGGCCACCTGGCTATTCTGTTGAGCGCATAGTTGGAATTGACGGTGATGGTTGGTTTACCTGATTTACCACGCTTGGTGTTCACTAGGATAACGCCATTGGCTGAGCGTGCACCGAATACTGCAGCAGAGCTCGCATCTTTCAATACGTCAATGGTTTGGATATCGTTAGGGTTGATATCGGATAGGTCTCCGGGATAGATTACACCGTCAACTACAATCAACGGAGAAGTAGAAGCTGTCAGGGAAGCGCGTCCCCTTACTTGCAAGCTACCGCCACCTTTTGCAGAGGCGTTGAAACCTACGTCCAATCCGGGTGCATTACCCCTGAGCATGTCTTGCACAGAACGGGGGTTCTCATTTTCGAGCTGCGTTGCCTTTACCTGGGCAACAGCACCGGTAAGGTCTTTTTTCTTGGCGGTTCCATAACCAATAACCACAACATCTGTGAGCTGGTTAACCTGCTCACGCAAGGTGATTGTTTTGGCGTTTTTTGCAGCCACCTCTTCAGTGATAAAACCACTGAAACTGATTTGAAGTACTGCATTGTCTGCAACACCTTTCAGGGAAAAACGACCGCTTTGGTCTGTAACGATGGCATTTTTACCCCCTTTTACAGTAACTGTTGCTCCAGCCAGGGCATTGCCCTTTGCGTCTGTTACTGTTCCCGAAATGTCTACTGGGGGTTTGCTAAATTTCTCTGGCAAACTGGGGCCGGAGAGCGAAATTGTTTTTGCTTGAACCTGGGCTGTCATCAGTGATAGCATACTGAGGACAGACATGTACAGGATCCTGCACGTGCTGATTTTTCTCATAAGAAAGCAACGGTTTTGGGTGTTAAAAAAAATATGGCATCACTAATTTAGGTTTTTTTTTAATTTGACCGAAGGTTTTTTATCTTTTTAGCATCTCCTACTTTTTATTTTTATTTACTAAGTACTTTTCCGCTAACGAATTCCTTTATTACTTTCCCTTATTGGGTTTATCTTTATCCTCATTGCCAATTGTCATTTTTTTCATCACATCGCACAAACAACTGCCATGTCTCTGATCAAATCATTATTATTTTCTGTCTTGATGGTCATCAGCACCATCTCTTTGGCCCAGTCCATCCCTACCCCAAAAGAACATTTTGGGTTTAACATTGGAGACAACTATCAACTGGCCAACTATACCAAGACTGAGGCCTATTTTAAGAAATTGGATCAGGCATCCGATAGGGCAAAACTCATCAGCATCGGAAAAACAGAGGAAGGTAGGGATCAATTCATGATGATCATCACCTCGCCCGAAAACCATCAAAATATTGAAAAATACAAAGCCATTGCACAACGCATGGCACGGGCAGAGAACCTTTCTGAGACAGAGGCAAAGGCGCTGGCTGCACAGGGAAAAGCGATTGTCTGGATTGATGGTGGTCTTCACGCAACAGAAGTGGTGGGCGCTCACCAGTTGATTGAGCTGGCCTACCAGCTCAACAGCAGAAATGATGCCGAAACAAAAACCATCCTCGACAATGTCATCATCCTGATGGTGCATGCCAACCCAGACGGTCAGGAACTGGTTTCTGATTGGTACATGCGCAATACAGATTCACTCAAAAGAACGACATCCTACCTGCCAAGGCTCTATGAAAAATATGCAGGGCACGACAACAACAGGGATTTCTACATGCTGAACCTCAAGGAAACCCAGAACATGGGCCGACAGCTGTTCATTGAATGGCTGCCCCAAATCATGTACAACCACCACCAAACCGGACCGGCCGGGGCAGTTGTTGCAGGCCCTCCCTTCCGCGACCCCTTCAACTATGTTTTTGATCCACTGGTGATGACCAGCCTGGATGCCGTTGGCGCCGCCATGATCAACCGGCTGAATGCAGAAGATAAGCCAGGTTTCACCCAAAGGGCAGGATCGCCCTATTCAACCTGGTACAATGGCGGGCTGCGCACCACCACCTATTTCCATAACATGATTGGCTTGCTCACAGAAATCATTGGCAGCCCTACTCCTTCCATCATTCCCTTGGTGCCTGCCCGTCTGATTCCCAGCAGCGCCAACCCCAACCCCATTACACCACGTCCCTGGTTCTTCCGAAACTCCATCGACTACTCGGTTTCCATGAACTATGCCGTGCTCATGTATGCCACCCGCCACAGGGATGAGCTGCTCTACAATATTTACAGGATGGGCAAAAACTCCATTGACAAGGGAAGAAAAGATACCTGGACACAATACCCCAAAAGAAGCGATGAGATCACAGAGCGCTTCAAAAAAGAACAGGCAACCAAGACTGAGGCTTCAGGACCAGAAGGCATGGGCAGAAGTGGTGGTGCCATCCCCATGAAATTATATGACAGTGTTTTCAAAAACCCTGCACTCCGTGATGCCAGGGCCTATATTCTCCCTTATAATCAGGCAGATTTCGCTACCGCCACAAGGTTCGCGAACGCCCTCATCCGCACAGGAATCGTAGTGCACAGGGCTACCGCCGATTTCAGCGCCAACGGAAAAAACTATCCCGCCAATTCACTTATTGTACAATGCGACCAGGCTTTTCGTCCACACATCATTGACATGTTTGAACCACAAGATCATCCGAACGACTTCCAATATCCCGGTGGCCCTCCGATCGCCCCTTATGATGCAGCTGGATGGACGCTCGCCTACCAGATGGGCATCGAATTTGACAGGGTAATGGAAAAACTGGAAGGGCCGTTCGCAAGAATTGCCGATGGTGAAGTGCAGGCGCTGAAAGGAAAGACGGTCGAAAAAGCCGGCAAATCAGGGTTTATCCTGAGTGCTGCCAACAACCACTCCTTTGTTGCAGTGAATGAGTTGCTCAAGGTCGGGGCCGAGGTGTATCGTATCAATGGAGCAAGAACAGATGCACCTGCAGGATCTTTTTACATTCCCAACAAGGGCAAATCAGCCGAATGGTTGCTGAAGAATGCAACCTCGCTTGGTGCAGACCTGCTGGCAACAGACATAAAAACAACAGAAGACATGATACGGGTGAATCCCTCCCGCATTGCCCTCTGGGATGCGTATGGCGGATCGATGGCCTCTGGCTGGATGCGCTGGATCATGGAACAATACCATTTCAATGTTGAATTGCTCTATGCGCAAGAGATTGACAAGGGCAACCTCAAAGACAAATACGATGTCATCCTTTTTGTAGGAGGCGCCATGCCTTCCCTGCAAGGAAGCGGCAGGGGCTTCGGCGGACCCAAGCCAGAAGACACACCTGAAGCCTTCAGGAAAACCATCGGGAACATTTCGGTAGACAAGTCTATTCCTGAATTGAAAAAATTCATGGAAGCAGGTGGCCGCATCTTGACCATCGGCAGCAGCACCTCACTGGCCTATCACCTGAAACTGCCTGTGAGCAATGCATTGGTTGAAATGAACAATGGAAAAGAAAGGGAACTGCCCAACGAAAAATTCTATATCCCCGGCAGCTTGATGCAAATCACCATAGACAACAATGCCAAAGCGGCATGGGGCATGAAGAAAACAGCTGATGTGTATTTTGATGACAGTCCTGTTTTCCATATTGCGCCTGATGCGCAAACGGCTGGCAGTATCAAGCCGCTGGCCTGGTTTGCTTCAGAGAAAACATTGAGAAGTGGGTGGGCCTGGGGGCAGTCTTACCTTAAGGATGGGATTGCTGCTTTTGCAGCAACGGTTGGAAAAGGAACCCTTTTTGCCTTTGGACCAGAAATCAGTTTCCGTGCACAGACCCATGGCAGTTTCAAATTCATTTTCAATCAGCTCTACCAATAGGCCTGGATGAACAAGATCCTTTGCATTGGTGAGGCCCTGATTGACATGATTTGCACAGACAAGGGGATGGCCCTTTCGGATGGCGAACATTTCCTCAAGAAAGCAGGAGGCGCACCGATGAATGTTGCTGCAGCCATTGGCGCGCTGGGCGGCAGCGTTGCTGTTGCAGCCAAGGTTGGTGACGATCCTTTTGGCCAACACCTCATTGAAGTCTTAAATGGATTCCATGTAGACACAAGTCATATCATCAAAGACTCCCATCATTTCACCACATTGGCTTTTGTATCGCTGATGGAAAACGGGGAAAGGGATTTTTATTTCAACCGTGGGGCTGATGGCCAGCTCAGTGTGGAGGAAACCGAATCCATCCATCTGCAATCGTTTGGCATTGCGCATTTCGGCTCTGCAACCGGCTTCCTACCTGGCCCGCTGAATGCCGCCTACAGCAAGATGTTCTACAAGGCATTGGATGAAAATCTTTTTGTCAGCTTCGACCCCAATTACAGGGAATTGCTTTTTGGCAACAACAGGGAAGAATTCATCCTGCGGTCTTGGGAGTTCATGGAAAAAGCGCAGTTTTTCAAGGTTAGCGATGAAGAGGCATTTTTGCTGACAGGACAATCATCCATTGAAGAAGCTGCCTCCGTTTTTATTGAACGGACCAATGCAGTTTTTGCGATCACCTGCGGTCAAGATGGCACCCTGCTGGGAGTTGAGGGAAATACCTTTATGGTTCCAAGCATTTCAATAGAACAGGTTGATACCACGGGTGCGGGTGATGCATTTGTTGGTGCCTTGCTGTTTCAGCTGAGTAAATATTCAAAAAATGACATCCATTCATTTGGTGCAAAAGAATGGACTGGGCTCTTTTCAAATGCCAACAAGGCGGGAGCCAGAACCTGCGAATACATGGGCGCGATGGAAGCATTCAAACAACTGAATGATACAATCTTCAGCGCTTAGCAGAAAAATCATTTCTTTTCATCAAGCGGTTTCCTGTGCCAGTAAGATGCAAGGATGGAACCGGTTGTGTTCATCACCGGGCCAAAAACGGCGGAGGCCAGCCCGATGGTGGATGCCTTTCCCATGGCATTGGACAGGCCTGAGGCAAGGCCTGCATTTTGCAAGCCCACTTCAATGGCGATGGTCCTGCAATCCCTTTCTTTCAAGCCAAACAATTTACCAGACCAATAGCCCAATAAATATCCGGCCGTATTGTGCAGGAATGCCGCCAGGATCAACAGCAGGCCGATCTTCATGAGGTTGTCCCTTCCTGCAGCGGTAATCACCACAATGATCAGGGCAATGCCTGCCATGGAAACAATGGGCATGGCCTTGTCCAACCAGGCCAACTTGCCTTTGAGCAAGGCATTGAAAACCAAACCAGCTGCGATAGGAACAATCACGATCTTGATGATGTCAATCACCATGGCCATCACATCCACCTCAATGAACTGGCCAGCCAAAACCTTCATCCACAAAGGTGTGATGATGGGCGCCAGCAAAGTGCCCACAGCCGTGAGTGTTACAGATAGCGCAACATTGGCTTTCGCCAGATAGGAGATTACATTGGACGCTACACCACAGGGAACACTACCCACCAGTATGATGCCTGCCGCTACTTCCGGCTCAAAGCCAAACCCGGTGGCAATGGCAAATCCTACCAGGGGCATGATGATGAATTGGGCTGAAACACCTATCAATACTGATTTTGGCGTCTTGATGACACCCGCAAAATCACTGAGGCTCATTTCCGTTCCCATGCCAAACATGATGATCTGCAGCAGGGGTATGATAAGGTTGGAAAGTTTATAATCACCGACAGCCCTGAAATACTGTGGCCATATCATGGCAATGATCACAGCCAGCACAATGGAAAGGGTGAACCCGTATCTTTTCAGGAATTGCATCGCATTGTTTATTTTAATTCAACAACCATTTCAATTTCAACTGCCGCATCCAATGGAAGAGAACCCATGCCCACTGCAGATCTTGCGTGTTTCCCTTTTTCACCAAATACCTCCACCATCAAATCAGAGCAACCATTGATTACTGTTGGGTGTTGTGTGAAAGAGGGTTCTGCGTTGACCATTCCAAAGACTTTCACAATCCTTTTAACCTTGTTCAAGTCGCCGACATAGGCCTTGAGCGTAGCCAACAATGAAATGGCTGTCAGCCTGGCTGCTTCTTTTCCCTCGTCTACACTCAACTGAGACCCCACCTTGCCGCGCGTTTTTTTACCAGCCACTTCATCCGGAATATGACCAGACAAAAACAACAAATTACCTGCCTGAACAGCCTTCACATAGTTGGCGATGGGTTGTTTCATGGCACCGAGTTGGATGTTCAATTCCTTTAGGCGTTGTTCGGGATCCAATGCTTGCTGCGCAAATGAATCTGCTCCCAGCAAGAGCATAGCAAAAATCAGTACCTGCCTCATGATTGTATTCATTGATGATGATTAATCGTTTTATGTTCTTTGGCCATCAATGCATGGCCTAGTAAAACTCGATGGCAACCGGAGTCAAAATATCAAGATCGTTGCCCGTGTTTTTCAAAGTCCCTGTCTTGCCATCAAAGGCGAAAACCTGTACCCTGTCTCCATCTTGACCAGCAACGAGGACAAATTTTCCTGTTTCATCAAACCTGAAAAACCGCGGTTTTTTTACCACATCGGTATGGCTTTTTTTCTCGAGCTTACCATCCGCCAATACCTTGTACACAACTACCTGGTTGCTGGTGATCCTGTTGGAGCCAATCAGCCAGCGGCCATCCGGAGAAAGATGAATGGCCCCACTCCCATGGTCGTTATTGGTTTGCACCGTATCAGTAATGATGGTTTGTATTTTTTTCAGGCCTGCTTCTTCAACAACAAATGCATCAACCGTTCCCTTCATCTCATTGATCGAGTAAGCGCGGTCTCCAAGCTTGTTGAACACAATATGCCTGGGGCCATTTCCTGGTTCCGTGGAATAGGCCAAGGGTGTTTCATCGAGTGTGCCATCTTGCTTGATGGTATGGCGATAAATCTTGTCTGCACCCAGATCATTTACATACACATATTTTCCTCCGGGGGCAATCACTGCACAATGCGCATGGGCCTTGTCTTGACGGCTCTTGTTCACACTTGAGCCACTGTAGACAATATGTTGTGCCGCTGGCAAGAGGCTCCCGTTTTCTGCTGTCTTGAAAACCGTGAGGCTTCCGCCGGAATAGTTGGCGCAATAAACAGCCTTGGTTTTGGGATCGAATGAAATATAACAGGGACCATCACCAATGCTGGGCTGGCTGTTCAACTTGATCAACTCTCCGGTTTTCTGGTCAATCGAATAGGCCCATACTGAACCTTTCCTGTTTCCTTCTTCACCCAAGGAATAGATGTATTTCTTGTCTGGGGTGATGGCAAAATAACCTGCGCTTGGGTTCCTGTGTTCCCTGACGTAAGAAGATTTTCCGGTTGTTTGATCAAAGGCATAGACCTGAATGCCAGGATTGCCCTTGCCTGTATAAGAACCAACATACATGAGCTTGACAGGCTTTGCGGCAAAATCATTTTGCAATTGGTTGATGCCTGTTTGCGGCAGGGCTGTTTTGCCGGCAGCAATGGCAACCCTGTAGCGGAAAGTAACAGACTCCCCTGCTTTCAGGGTAAGGTTGCGCTCTGCCTTGCCATTGGTGAATACCTTGTCGCCCAGCGGGTTGGCGGCAAACAGGCCATAGCCCCTTGCATGCCAGTAGGTTGGGTAGCCAATGTTTTTGGGATGATCAATGATCAGAACACTCACTGAATCTGTTTTCATTTTGGCATACATCATGCACCAGCTTGCCTTCCTGCTCCATACATCCTCACCCTGCACGCCATTGCTGTTGATATAGTTACCATTGGCAATGGTATCTGTAACCGCTTTGATGGTGGTTTCAATGCCGTTGGCATCCACAAACTTCTTGGTGGTCTTCGCAGGGATTTGCAGTTCATGCGCCATGCGCAGTCCGAGAACGCCTTCCTTGTTGTCTTTGAATACCACGGGTATGGCAGCTGTCAGTGTAGTGGTCCTGTCAATCACCCAAACCCCATTGATTTCACTGAATTCAAATCCCGTTTGCTCGGTCAAATGTGTTTTACCTGATTGATCATGCCATGCTGCATCGTAAGATAGTTTTCCTGTGGCACCACCCTGCATGCTGGTAATCTTCCCAAATTTTACCGTGCCATAGAGGTGCTTTTTATCTGCAGGAATATCATAAGAATTGTTCCAAAAATCCAGTCCGTTCACATCACCATAATTGAACCAGAGGCCCAGGTGGTGCGGATGGTCTGTCGGTTCACCTGCAATCGGATTCATGGGAAACCCTCTGGTGATAACGGTTCCGTTCGGTGCCATGATGGGATACAGCACCGGCTTTGCAATGGTATCTGGAAAAAAGAAATCCGTAAAATGTTTGCCGTTGATGGTAACATGCACGGAAGGATTGGTTTTGTCTTTCACCAACTTAACCTTGTTCTCTTGTGCCCTCAGGGAAATGGTTGCCGCCAAGAGCATGGCAACAAAGCTGAATATATTTTTATTCATTGGAATGATTTGCCCTATAAAAATACAACCTAATTGAATGGAATGCATGGGGCTGATGGAAATAAAAAAGCCCATGATCAAATCATGGGCCTTGAATAAATTCAATTTGGTTATAACCGCGCCAACACTTGTTCTCCCATGGCCTCTGTGCCAAGGATCATTGCTGCATCGGTTGTTGCATCTGCGATATCCCTGGTCCTGTACCCGGCTTTCAATACACCATCCACAGCATTGATGACTGCTTCGGATTCAGCCTTGAGGCCAAATGAAATATCCAGCAACAATGCAGCTGAAAGAATGGATGCCAGCGGGTTGGCAACACCTTTTCCTGTGATGTCGTGCGCTGAACCATGGATGGGTTCGTATACACCTGTTCCATCGCCGATGGATGCTGAAGCCAGCATTCCCATGGAACCTGCAATCTGTGAAGCTTCATCGGTAAGGATATCGCCAAAAAGATTGGCTGTTACCACTACATCAAAACGCTTGGGATCCTTGATCAACAACATGGCTGTTGCATCCACAAACTGGTGTTCAACCTCTACATCCGGATATTCAAGGGCAATCTTTTGGACCACTTCTCTCCAAAGCCTGCTGGTCTCCAATACATTGGCCTTGTCTACAGAACATACTTTCTTTCTCCTTGTTCTTGCTGCATCAAATGCCTTTCTGGCAATGCGTTCCACTTCATAGCGACTGTACTCAGCAACATCGTAAGCGGTATCTCCATCATTCTTTCTTCCCTTCTCACCGAAATAAATATCGCCAGTCAGTTCGCGGAAAAACAGGATATCCGCCCCTCTCAATATTTCAGGTTTGATGCTGGATGCATCCAGCAATTCATCAAACAATTTAATAGGACGAAGATTGGCATAAAGACCAAGCTCCTTCCGCATTTTCAACAGACCCTGCTCTGGGCGAACCTTTGCGGTTGGATCATTGTCGTATTTGGGATGACCCACTGCACCAAAAAGCACAGCGTCAGAGGCCTTCATTTTGGCAAGGGTTTCGTCAGGCAATGGGGATCCAGTTGCCTCAATGGCTTCATGTCCAATCAATGCCTCATCGTAGGTGAAAACATGTCCGAATTTTTCTGCTATTTTATCAAGCACTTTTTTGCCTGCTGCTGTTACTTCCTGTCCAATGCCGTCGCCGGGAACGATGAGGATGTTTTTGTTCATGATAATTTGTGTGAAGGTTTAGAGGTTTAAGGGTGTAGGGGATTAGAGCAGGTTCAGCATTTTCTGCGTAGCCTTGATGGCGGCAACAGTCTGGTCGCTGTCCAAGCCACGGGTCTTGAATTCACGGCCCTTGTATTCCCATGTGATGATGGTTTCACAAAAAGCGTCACTCTTTCCGCCAGGAGGAATGCGCACTGCATAGTCTGTCAATACAGCCATTTGCATTTTTTTCTTCTTGTAAATATTCCTGAGGGCATTCATGAAGGCATCGTACTGGCCATCGCCCTGTGCATGCTCTTCAAAAATTTTCCCATTGATGCTGACTTGCAAAGTCACGGAAGGCCTGAGGTCTTTGGAATGTGTCAACACATAATTCTCAAACTGTACTGTCTCCTCAATCGAACTGCTGTCCAATACATCCGATAAGATATACGGAAGGTCGGATTGTGTAACCACTTCTTTTTTATCCCCCAGTTCAATGATCCTTTGCGTTACCTTTTTCAGGTCTGCATCAGACAACTCAATACCCAGCTGCGCAAGGTTGTTTTCAATATTGGACTTGCCACTTGTTTTGCCGAGTGCATACTTGCGCTGGCGCGCAAAACGCTCAGGCATCAGGTCGTTGTGGTAAAGGTTGTTTTTCTTGTCTCCATCTGCATGGATGCCTGCGGTCTGTGTAAATACATTTTCGCCCACAATCGGCTTGTTGTCAGGAATGCGAAAGCCAGAGAAGGTTTCCACCAACCGGCTCACCTGGTACAATGATTTTTCCACCACACCAGTTTTCACCTTGGGCAAGAAATCATGCAACACCGCTACAGCACTGGCCAGTGGTGCATTTCCAGCCCTCTCTCCCATACCATTTACGGTAAGGTGAATGCCTTGCACACCAGATTTTACTGCCTCCAGCACGTTGGCCGTGCCGAGGTCATAATCGTTGTGTCCATGAAAATCAAAATGAATGCCCGGATACTTTGGAATGATTTGTCCGATAAAATCAGTCACCTCATCTGGCGTAAGAATGCCCAGGGTATCAGGAAGCATGACCCTTTTCACAGGTTGTGTTGCTATAAAATCAAGGTACTGGAAAACATAGTCCGGAGAATTGCGCATGCCATTGCTCCAGTCTTCCAAATAGACATTGGTATCAATCCCTTTTTTCTTGGCCAGGGCAATCACCTTGGCAATTTCTGCGAAATGCTGTGCCGGCGTTTTTTTCAATTGATGGGTGAGGTGATTGAGAGAACCTTTTGTGAGCAGGTTCTGCACCTTGGCTCCTGCCCTGACCATCCAGTCAATGGATATTGTTCCATCAACAAAGGTCAATACCTCCACCTTGCCAAGCATGCCTTTAGACTTTGCCCAACGGGTGATTTTTTTTACCGCCTCAAACTCGCCGTCTGAAACCCTGGCTGATGCAATTTCAATCCTGTCAACCTTGACTTCGGTCAATAGGATTTGCGCAATCGTCAGTTTCTCACTTGCAGAAAATGAAACGCCACTGGTTTGTTCACCATCCCTGAGGGTGGTGTCCATGATCTCTATATAACGGGTAGATTTAGGCATGATCGTATATCACCAGGCTTGGCCTAGTAGCGGCTTTTTTGTGCAAAGGCCACGATCTCTTCTCTCATCGCCTGCAAATAATCAATATCATCAAACCCGTTCACCAGGTTGTGCTTTTTGTAACCGTTGATGTCGAAAGACTCGCTTTCTCCTGTTGCCAGGATGGTAATGGTTTGCTCGGGAAGATTCACTTCCAGTGCTGCGTTAGGATCTGCTTCGATGGCAGAAAAAATCTTGTGCAAAAATGCATCTGAAACCTGAACCGGCAGGATGCCGATGTTCATTGAATTGTTCTTGAAGATGTCAGCAAAAAAGCTTGACACCACACAACGAAATCCATAGTCATAAATGGCCCAGGCTGCATGCTCACGGCTGCTTCCGCTTCCGAAATTTTTGCCACCAACAAGAATTTTACCACTGTAGATGGAATTGTTCAACACAAAATCTGCCTTCGGCGTATCATCTCCATTGTACCTCCAGTCGCGGAACAGGTTATCGCCAAATCCTTCCCTTTTCGTTGCTTTCAAAAAGCGGGCAGGGATGATCTGGTCTGTGTCTACGTTTTCGATGGGCAGTGGAACTGCGGTGCTCGTTAATACGGTGAATTTATCGTAAGCCATTGTAATAAATTTAAGCGATCAGGGTTCTTGGGTCAGTAACTTGTCCTGTAACAGCAGCAGCGGCAGCCACCAATGGGCTGGCCAAAAGGGTTCTGGCACCAGGACCCTGGCGGCCTTCAAAGTTCCTGTTGCTGGTGCTGACAGCATATTTTCCTGCAGGAATCTTGTCATCGTTCATGGCAAGACAGGCAGAACATCCTGGCTGACGCAGTTCAAATCCTGCTTCAATGAGGATATCATAAATTCCTTCTTCCCTGATTTGTGCTTCCACCACATGCGAACCGGGTACAACCCATGCTGTAACGTTTTCTGCCTTTTTTCTTCCTTTTACAATTGAGGCAAAAGCCCTGAAATCTTCAATGCGTCCGTTGGTACAACTTCCAATGAAAACATAATCGATTTTCTTTCCCAGCATTGGCTCCTTTTCATGGAAGCCCATGTACTGAAGGGATTTCGCGAAGCTTGCCTTTCCTGCATCGATGTCTTCGGCAGATGGAATCAACTCCGTGATACCCATGCCCATTCCGGGATTGGTACCGTAGGTGATCATCGGCTCAATCTCTGCGCCATCATAATTGTATTCGATATCAAAGCTTGCACCTTCATCAGTTTTCAAGGTCTTCCAGTAAGCCAATGCATCGTCCCAGGCTTGGCCTGTTGGTGCTTTCTCGCGGCCTTTGATGTAATTGAAAGTGGTTTCATCCGGAGCAATCATTCCTCCGCGTGCACCCATTTCGATGCTCATGTTACAAACCGTCATGCGGCCTTCCATGCTCATGCTTTCAAATACTGAACCTGCATATTCCACAAAATAACCCGTGGCACCTGCCGCAGTCAATTTTGATATGATGTACAAGACAACATCTTTGGCCGTAACACCCTTGTGCATTTCGCCGTTGACATTGATCCTCATTTTCTTGGGCTTGGGTTGCATGATACACTGTGAAGCAAGCACCATCTCCACCTCTGAAGTACCGATACCAAAGGCAATACAGCCAAAGGCACCATGTGTTGAGGTATGAGAATCTCCGCAAACAATGGTCATGCCCGGAAGGGTGATGCCATTCTCAGGCCCAACCACGTGCACAATACCGTTCTTCGGATTGCCCAATCCCCAATGGGAAATGCCATGCTTTGCAGTATTTTCTTCAAGGGCTTTCAGCTGGTTGGCTGAAAGGGGATCCTGCACCGGAAGGTGTTGGTTGATGGTTGGTGTATTGTGGTCTGCTGTTGCAAAAGTCCTTTCAGGAAACATCACACTGACGTTCCTGTTCTTGAGTCCGAGGAAGGCAACAGGACTGGTTACTTCGTGGATGAAATGGCGGTCGATAAGAAAAACATCAGGACCATCCTGGATGTCTCTTACCACATGCGCATCCCATACTTTATCAAACAGGGTTGTAGGTTTACTGCTCATTTTTCAATATTGTTGAGTAAGGGTTGAATAAATTCAATAGGGAATGCAAATTTCCGTAAAAAATGGCTAACATCCTTCGTTTTGGCTTGTTAATTTCCATTCTGGGGATGGGTTGGGCATAAGAGTGCCTCTTTCGCGCAGCAATACTGCCGCATATAAACAGACAGCCCAGGAATCAAGGGGCCTTGGCCTGTTGAAGGGATTGAACTTGCCAGCCAACCAAAGGTTGGTAAACCGAAGGCTGGAAGGCCTGTCGATTATTGAGCTGAAGATCCTTGTTTTCTGAGAAGAATTAAAGGCTGATCACACTGTTGCTTGTCCCAAAGGTGTTGGGGACTTGCTGATCAGCTTCCGGTTCGTTCAACCACTCAGCATTGTCTACCAGGTATTTGAACTCATGGGTAGAGTCTTTAGGCAGATTGACTTCCGCGTTAAAACTGCCATCCTTTTTTTTGCTCATGATGATGGCATTTTGCCAGTCGCTGTTCAAGCCAAGGATTTCAACGGTTTCAGCCAATTCAGGCTTGAAACTGAACTTTACTTTGCAATAGTCCTTGGTCTTAAAATAGGTTTTTTGTACCATTATCTAGGTTTACGTAGTTGTTTATACGTGTACAATGGAAAAGTAACCCTAAAATTGCTCATGATCTCTTGGTATCTTTGTAACAACTGAACGCATTCTACATGAAATATTTTTTCTTTTTCTTTTTTGCCTTCACTGCATCTACCGGCTTCTCTCAGGATGATCTGCTGAGCGACCTGATGAAAACCCAAGACACCACAACAGAGTTGCTCCCCAAAAAAATGCTTTTGAGCCAGCGAATTTTCTGGGGACAGAAAGGATTGTTGCGGCCTATTTCACCACTCAATGCAGTGAACCGCGAAAAAGAACTCAAACTCAGAAGAGGAATGCTGGTAACCCACCAGGTGCTTGGATTTGCCACCCTCGGTGGAATGATTGGGCAAGGAATTGTGGGAAGCAGGCTGTACAATGCAACAGGAAACAACTATGGCAAAGTCAAAGACCTGCATGAAGGACTGGGCGCATTTGTCAACATCACCTATTCTACAACAGCGGTCATGTCTTTGTTTGCACCACCCCCATTGATCAACAGAGACAAGAAAATATCAGCCATCCGCATCCACAAATGGCTTTCAGTAGTGCACATGTCCAGCATGATTGCCACCAATTTGTTAGCAGAATCAGGAAATAAAAAACTGCACCGTGCAGCCGCCTATACCGCTTTTGCCAGTTATGCAGCTGCCGTCATCGCGATTAAATTTTAAATTATGCGTACCCTCATCTTATTGCTCTTATCGCCCGCGCTTCTTTTCGCCCAAGTCAAGAAGCCTTTAGACAAGAAAAAGTCTACCATCACCTATTCCATGAACCATGTGTTGCATGCCTGGGATGCCGTCTCTACTGAGGTGAATGGTGTTGTTCAACTTAAGGCTGATGGAAACATCGAAAAAGTAGCCATCGTGGCCAAAATCAGTTCTTTCGATTCAAAGAGCTCCAACCGGGATGCCCATACCCTTGAAGTGACAGAAGCCTTGAAATTCCCCAACATCAGTTTTGTGAGTACTTCCATTACCGAATCCAAATCTGGAGAACTAGAAGTCAAAGGCAATCTGCAGTTCCATGGCGTGAGCAAGGAAACCAGCTTCAAGGCTACAGTTAAAAATAGCAACGGTTCAACACAGGTTACCGGAGGTTTTATCTTCCTGCTGGAAGACTTCAAGGTTACCCGACCCAGCTTCATGCTCAAGGAAGTTGACAATGAAGTGAAAATTAAGTTTGAGGTTTTCTATTGATTCCTGATTTTTGATTAAATTGATCTCATGAACAAGAGATCATTCATCAAAAACGCAACCCTCACCGGCATAGGTGCCACTTTAGGCATGGATGCACTGGCAGCCCTTTTTGAAACAAAGAAACATTCCAGTGCTGCAGCATTGGCTGCTGACGACCAGTTCTGGAATCAGATCAGGACACAATACATGATCAAACCAGATTACATCAATCTGGAAAATGGCTTCTACAATTTCATTCCACAACCCACGCTGGAAAAATACATCCAACACATCAGGGATATCAACTACCAGGGGTCTTATTATATGCGGACGGTCCAAAGGGATAACAAAAAACGCATGGCTGCAAAACTCGCTGCCGTAGCGGGTTGTAGCCCTGAGGAACTGATCATCACCAGAAACACGACAGAGTCCTTGGACTTGATCATTGCCGGTCAAGACTGGAAAGCCGGCGACGAGGCTTTGATGGCCATCCAGGACTATGGTTCAATGCTTGATATGTTTGAACAGGTGTCAAAAAGATATGGTGTTGTATTGAACAAGGTTTCTATTCCCAATCTTCCTGCTTCCGATGAAGAGATTGTTTCGCTGTATGAGAAAGCGATTACACCCAAGACCAAGCTCCTGATGGTTCCCCATATGGTCAATATTACCGGACAAATACTGCCTGTCAGAAAAATATGCGACATGGCACACAACAAAGGAGTTGAGGTGATGGTGGATGGCGCACATGCCTTTGCCCATATTCAGTACAAGATCAGTGAACTGGACTGCGACTACTATGGAACATCGCTGCACAAATGGATGAGTGTGCCACTGGGTGCAGGTTTCCTGTTTGTCAAAAAAGAAAAGATTGCCAAGACCTGGCCACTGATAGGTGATGGAACAAAAGACCTCTCGGACATCCGTAGACTGAACCATATTGGCACACATGCCTGTGCAACCGATCTTACCATTGAAGATGCCATTGATTTTTACAACATGATTGGGGCTGAAAGAAAAGAAAAGCGGCTTCGGTATATACAGCAATACTGGACCAGCAGGGTAAAAAATGTTCCTAAAATCATCATCAATACGCCAACAGACGATAAGCGTTCTTGTGGTATTGCCAACGTAGGCATCGCTGGGATGACACCAGCAGACCTCGCCAAACGACTGATGGACGAGCACAAAATTTTTACTGTTGCCATTGATACTGCCAATGTGCATGGCTGCCGCATCACACCAAATGTATATACAACAGTGGAAGAGCTTGATGCATTTGTTGCAGCACTGAAAAAACTTGCCGCCTAGGATGGGAAGTTTCACGGCAATCGTCAAAGACCTGAAATCCTTTGCTACTGCAGAGAAGGCTGCATTTCTGCCCCGTTTTTTCAAAACAGGAAAGGGACAATACGGAGAGGGTGACAGGTTTCATGGCATTACTGTTCCCGACCAAAGAACCGTGGTAAAAAAACACCATTCAACCACCAGCAAAGAAACCATCATTGCATTGCTCGATTCTGGATATCATGAAGAGAGACTAACAGGCATTCTCATTATGTGCCAGAAATTCCTTGAAAGCAGAAAGACAGGAAAAGAAAAAGAGTGGGTAGACCTTTACCTGAAAAAAGCAGACCGTGTCAACAACTGGGACCTGGTGGATGCGAGTGCACACATCATCCTGGGACAATGGCTGGAGGATAAGGACAGAAAAATATTGTACAAGTTTGCCACTGACCCGCTGTTGTGGAGAAACCGCATTGCCGTAGTGGCCACCTGGCACTTTATCAGAAAAAACAATGACCTGAAAGATATCCTGGAACTCAGTAAAATCATGCTCTCCCACAAACACGACCTGATGCACAAAGCGACAGGATGGATGCTCAGGGAGGGATGGAAAAAAGACCCATTGGCCATTGAAGAATTCCTTGATGAATTTGCCACCCGCATGCCCAGGACCATGCTCCGATATGCCATTGAGAAAATGGAGGAAAAAAAGAGAAAGGGTTACTTAAAATTATAAGCAACCCTTTCAGCACCCCAAAGAATGCAAGATCATTATTGACGCCACGGACGGAGTCGAACCGCCATCGAAGGTTTTGTGGACCTCTGCCTAACCCCTCGGCCACGTGACATTGTGCTTAGTCCACCAAATTTATAGACTTATGTTGAATGAGCAAAATCTTTTTTACAATTTGGGCAAAAAAAAGCGGAGTAACCTCCGCCCTTTTGTTTTTAGTTGATTTCGCGTATCACATACCAGGAATAACCTCCGGCAGGAATGCTCACGTTCAGTTTGAGGTTGCCTTTGTTATCAGCCATTATCTGCCGATGCAAGGCATCTTTTTCAAAAACAAAGGCCTTGGGGCCAAGTCCGGTGTAATACAGCGGAATGGACACCTGACGGTTGATGACCTGATCAGTTGGATTGAAAAGCAATACAAAAGCCCTGTCTTTCAGGGTTGGGCTGACGTGCATGAAACCATCCCAATCTCGACCATCTGCCCTTCTTAAATGTACGATAGGTGCATTCAGGATATCGCGGTACTTTTTGTACCAGGAGACGGTGTTGGAAACAAGTGCCTTGGTTGTGGTAGTATCGTATAGCCTGGGGCCCCGGTAACAGGCTTGTACGCCTGCTCCATAATACTGGACCATCAGCATTTCATAGTCCTTGAGATGGTCTTTCAGTGGCTCCAAAACAGCTTCTGGCCCACCACCCTGGTAACGGGTAAGCGGCACAAATCCCCAGCTCATCGAAGGAAGTTTTTCAAATGTACCGTCGTGGATGTTTTGCCTGTTCAGTATTTTTTGCTGATCACGGGAGAGGGAGAAATTAACCTCCCTGTAACCGATGCCAATCTTATGGGTACCATCCAGAAAATACCAATCAGGCGCATTGACGTAAACGCCATTCTCATTGCACCAGCGGTAAAGCCCTTTCTGCAATTCCATTTGGCGCCACTGCGAATCATCCAACCCTTTGTGGCCGGGATGCACCGTTGAAGCGCACACATCGCCTGGGTATGGGCCATCATTCTCAAACAGATCAAAGCCTGTTTTGGTGATGAAGTATTTCAGTTTGTCAATATAGGTCAGGCCCCACTGGCTTCCCATGCAGGGAGCATTCCCAAAGAATGCGCCACCGGGCTTGCCTGTCATGGGATCGATCACATCTGTTTCATCATTGATCCTCCGGCTGCTGAACAAAGAATAACTGCCTACAAGTATGCCCTTGCTGTGGGCATAATCAGTCAGCTTCTTCCAGCGGGCGATGTTCGCAGCACTGGTGTCTTCCATGTTGCAATGGCTGCCAAAGCTAAGGATCAGGGCCTCGTAACCGGTTGCTGCACACTGGTCAACGGCAGTTAAAACTTGCTGGTCATTGCTGCTGACCAAATGCATGAAAATAGGGTTCTGGGTGGTCCAGGGAGCAACGGTGGCATACATGCGCTGGATCATCATCCCCCTTCTTTCCCGGTCATAGCTGTCCATCAACAACTCATGCGTTCTGGGGGATTTGATGCCTTCACCTGGTGCAAGCACAACCGCTTTTACCTTTTCAGGATACACTTCCAATACACATGGTGTTTGATAATTGTAATTAACCTGAGAGGTGTAGGATGAATCGGTTAGCCAATGGGTGGTCTGGTCGCTGATGTCATAGCGCATGGCATTGTTGAAAGCATAGTTGGTTTCAACATAGATGCCGTGCTGTTTTTTCATTTGCTCTGGCGATCCCACCACCGCACTCTCCTCTTCAACAAGCCCAAGCGACTCGTTGACAATCCTGTTCACCACGATATTGTTACTGCTTTTGTTGATGACCTCCACCCACTTGACAACGAGGGGAATCCCATCATAGAGCTCATAATGCACCACAACTTCAAGGTTGTTGAGTGATGGCGCGGCAGACCTGAAGCTGACGGCCAATGCTTTTCCGGTGGCCTGTTTGTTCACCGATGCCCAGGTTGTTCTTTTCCAGTTGATGTATGGTTTGATGTCGGTGACCGTATAACCAGTAAACATAAAATCCTCTGCCCCGGCCTTGAAGCCCTTCATCCATTCTTGTTGCAGGTATGCTTTTTCTTGCTGGCCAATTAATCCACCAACATTGTATTCCTTTCCATCAATGATCAGCTTGGCTTCAGGCCTGATGGCACGCAGCAATTGCTGGGAGCTTGTCATGTTCTGAAAATCGTAACAGGCAAAATTGGGAGCAACCTTAAAACTTCTGCGCACCAAACCATTGTAAAGGATGAGGCTCCCTTCTTTTTCGGCAATGTACACATTGGCTTTTGCTGTGGGAGGTTTAATCAGCCAATCTTCTTGGGCTATTTCATTGAAACTTTTGTCCCAAACGGGAATTCGAGAGGAGTATTGCGCGAACGAAAAAACTGATGCAAGGATGAAAAAAGCAAGTGAAAAAACGTTTTTCATAATAAATCCATTTATCCTTTGGATGAGGCTAAGTTAACAAAGACATGGGTATAGTTGGGGATTCCTCCCATGTCATCATTGCATTGATAAACTTTACCATTTGGTATTGGTGCAAATTACTTGTTCTAATTTCTGAAACTTGAATTTTATTGGCCTCAAGCAAAAAAGCCCTTTGGGTTCCTTCCAACAAGGGAATTTGAGGGGTATACCAACACTCGCCATCATAAAAAGCAAGGTTTGCATATGAGGCGTCTTTAACAATACCCTGATCCGTCATGATGATTTCATCGGCGCCTGCGTTCAAAAGTAAATTGGTAATCCAGTCCCTGTCAGCATATTTAAAGTCATATTTTCTTCCTTCCAATTCTACCAAAGAGATGCTGCTGATTTTTTTTACAGCATATGCAGAATAAGTTATGTCGAGCACCTGTTGAAGGTCGTATTTTACACGACACTTGACCACACCACTTGCATTCAATGCATTCGGAGTAATGATTTCATTGAGCTGAAGAAAAGGGGGCTTCCCAAAATTCAATAACGTTCTATTTACCCTCGACTGATGGTAATCGAGGCGCTCAATTCTCCCCTCTTTTATCCTGATTGATTCAATAAATTGGAACATAAATTTTGTCGATCATTTCCTGATATTCTTCCGCCAACGTACTCTGAAATGTAACCCCGCCACCACTTCTGAAAATATTTTTATCATCTACATACCTAATCAGAACACAACTATCCAATTCTTCTCCATCAAAATAACCTGCGATACCCGTATAATATCCACGCTCAATCCCCTCAATCTCATGAATTGCTTCCAGGGTTTTTTTCTTGGGAGCACCGGATACTGATCCTGCTGGCAATAAATTAAAAATTATATCTCCAATGCACTCGTTGAAATTATCGGGCAATTCCCCTGCGATTTCTGAACTAACCTGCCCAATCTTTCCCTGCTGGGTTTGCAACTCTTCATAGTATCGATACCTCAGCACCTTAACATTATTGGAGACCCGACTCAGGTCGTTTCGAATGAGATCAACAATGGTTGCGTGTTCCGCTTGTTCTTTGGGATTGTTTAAAATGATTGCTTTGGCATCCTGAATGTTTGCATCAATGGTTCCCTTCATTGGGAAAGAATATATTTTCCCATTTTTTATTCTAATAAATGTTTCTGGAGAAAAACAAACAAAATGGTTTTTGAACCATACCCTGTATTTTGATGAAGTCGCTTCAAAGATATCTTGGTGCGACAAGTCTGTAGTGATTGGTGTTGTACAGGTAAGGTTGATTAAAAAACTGTTGCCATAAGCAATATGCTCCTTTACCTTATTGAACTTGTCTGCATATTCTTGTATAGAAACAGGAGATTTATCAAACTGGAATTGACGTACTGCTTTTGAGTAGTTATGATTGGAAACTCCTTGGAAATTGTACTTGAAATCATCCGCACAATCTTCCATCAACCAGGCAAAAGGCTTTCTGCACTCAAAATCAATCAAGAAAACAAACGGCTTTTTTTCCTTTCCCCACTGGTTTAATATATCCTTCGTCAGTACCACAGCAATTTAGAATTTTTGAAAGATGGGACAGTGCTGATGCAGGTATACTTTCCAAATACTGACCTGTCGTATCATACCTTAAATCTAAAGTATTTTTTTTATTGCGGCAGACAGAAACTTGTCTGGATGGGCCATGGCCTCTTCTTTGGAGCCTGCCAAAGCAGCAAGGGTAACCAGCCTGTCTACGCCCATTGCATTGAGGTCTTTGATTGGCATGGAACTGTCGCCACAGATGGCATACAGTTTGGTGCCATGGGCTCTTGCATGCCCTATCAATTTTCCCAACACCTTGCCCTGAAAGGATTGCTCGTCCAGCCTTCCCTCTCCGGTGATGAGGATGTCCGCTGCTGCTATTTTATCATCCAATGAAATGGATTCGATCAGGTAATCAATCCCCGGCACCAATCTTGCACCAAGAAAAACATCGCAACCACCACCCATTCCGCCAGCAGCACCAGCACCTGGAGCTACCTCAACGGACCTTCCAAAATACTTCATGAAAACAGTATCAAGGTGTTTTAATCCTTCGTCCAATTCGTCCACCTGCGCTGCGTCTGCGCCTTTTTGCGGCGCGTAGACATGCGCTGCGCCATCAAGACCAAAAAAAGGATTGCTCACATCATAGGCCACTGTAAAGTGAATGTCTTCAAGGAGGTCCGTTTCTGGCATGACAATTTCATTGATGGAAGAAAGGTTCTCTCCACAGGGTTCCAGGGGGTCTCCGTTCTTGTCGAGGAACATATAACCCAATGCATCCGCCATGCCGATGCCACCATCATTGGTGGCGCTTCCTCCGATACCCAAATAAATTTCTTTTGCCCCTCTTTTGATGGCGTCCAGGATCATCAAACCTGTACCATAACTGGATGCCTTCATAGGGTCCCGCTCATGGTCAGCAAGCAATGCCAACCCGCTTGCGGCTGCCATTTCAATATAGGCAGCAGATCCATCCTCTGAAATTTGGTAACTGGCTTTTATTTGTCTCATCAAGGGGTCAACCGTCAATGCCTGCGCATCTTTGGTGCCAAAATAATGTTTGATGATGGAGGAATACCCATCACCGCCGTCGGCCATGGGAAAGGATTCCACTTCGGCATCAGGATATGACGCAGCAATCTCTTGTTGTATCAGCTTGCACAGTGTGATGGAGTCTATGCTGCCTTTGAATTTGTCTGGTGCGAGGAGGATCTTCATTGTTGGGGGTTGAGAGGTTGAGGGGGTGAGAGGTTTAAAGGTTGAGAGGTTTAAAGGTTGAGGGGTTTAGAGGTTTAAAGGTTTAGAGGTTTAAAGGTTGAGGGGTTTAGAGGTTTAACGGTTTAGAGGTTTAAAGGTTGAGGGAGGTTGAAGGGGTTGAAAGGTTTAAAGGTTTAGAGGTTTAAAGGTTGAGGGGTTGAACTTGCCAAGCAGGGGTTGGGGGTGGTCTGAAATGTTTAGGGGTTTAGCGATTGATAACCCCTAAACCCCTAAACCATTAAACCCCTACACCACTCAACCCCTAAACCCCTAGACCATTAAACCTCTACACCACTCAACCCTTAAACCATTAAACCCAAAACTACATCTTAGGGTAAACTGCATTCACGCCCAATTCCTCTTCAATGCGGAGAAGCTGGTTGTATTTTGCCATACGGTCTGTGCGGGATGCTGAACCGGTTTTGATTTGTCCGCAGTTGAGGGCCACAGCCAAATCTGCAATGGTCGTATCTTCTGTCTCTCCTGAGCGGTGGCTCATGATAGAGGTGTATCCGTTGGTTTGTGCCAAACGAACAGCATTGATGGTTTCTGTTACTGTTCCAATCTGGTTCACTTTTACAAGGATGCTGTTGGCAATGCCCCTGTCGATTCCCTCTTGCAGGCGAACGACGTTGGTTACAAAAAGATCATCACCCACCAGCTGGCACCTGTCGCCCACTGATTCAGTCAATTTCTTCCAGCCATCCCAATCGTCTTCGGCCATGCCATCTTCGATAGAGATGATGGGATATTTGTCTACCCACTCTGTCCAGTAAGCAACCATCTCATCGCTGCTGATCACTTTTCCTGAGCTCTTGTAAAATTTGTAGGTATTGTCGGCTTCGTTGTACATTTCGCTGGTGGCGGCGTCCATGGCAATGAAGATCTGCTCACCGGGCTTGTACCCTGCGGCTTCGATGGCTTGCAATACGGTTTCAATCGCCTCTTCATTGCTCTGGATATCTGGAGCAAATCCACCTTCATCACCAACGTTGGTGCTGTATCCTTTCTTCTTCAACACGGTTTTCAACTGGTGAAATATCTCAACGCCCCAGCGAAGTCCTTCACTGAAGGTTGCTGCACCGGTTGGAACAATCATGAATTCCTGGAAATCAATCTTGTTGTCGGCATGAGCACCTCCATTGAGGATGTTCATCAAAGGAACAGGCAATGTGATGGCATTTACACCACCAAGATACCTGTAGAGGTTGAGGTTGCTGGCCTGTGCACCTGCCTTGGCAACTGCCATAGACACTGCAAGGGTAGCATTGGCACCCAATTTGGCTTTGTTGGCAGTACCATCCAATTCAATCAACATCCTGTCAACCAGGGCCTGATCAGTTACAGGAACACCCAACAACTTGGGAGCAATGATATTGTTTACGTTGTCAATTGCTTTCAAGACGCCTTTTCCCACATAAACGGCCTTATCGCCATCACGGAGCTCAACGGCTTCGTGTTTACCGGTAGAAGCTCCCGATGGAACTGCTGCACGGCCAATGAAACCACTTTCGGTGATGACATCAACTTCTACTGTTGGGTTACCGCGGCTGTCGAGGATTTGTCTTGCGTGAATGCTGGCAATTAAACTCATGATGATTTATTTTAAGGGTTGTTCTGTTTGAATGGACAAAAATCAAAGGCCTGTACCGGTGAGGTCCCTGAAGATATCCTCCAGGCGCCGGGCTTGCGTGTGCAAAGAAACGATATTCAAATTATGTTGCAAAGCGAAACCCATAAGTTCTTTGCCCAGGGCGTCCGGATCAGTGGTTTCAAGCTCCCATTCTGTTGCGCCAAGGTTCAACACACCCATGACACCTGCAATGGAATTCAACGCTTCTTTGGATACTTCTTCCCTGAATCCAACCCGAATGCTGGAGGAGGTTTGCTGTTTTTTGAGGTTGCCGATGCTGTCGTCTGCCACAATTTTACCCTTGTTGACGACAATGACGCGCTCACAAAGGGCTTCTACTTCCTGCAAAATATGTGTGGAGAAAAGAATGGTTTTGTTCTTGCCCAGGTTCCTGATCACTTCCCTGATTTCAACGATCTGGTTGGGATCCAGGCCCGTGGTTGGCTCATCGAGGATCAGTACTTCCGGATCATGCAGCAAGGCGGCTGCAAGCCCTACCCTTTGCTTGTATCCTTTGGACAATTGTCCGATTTCCTTGTGTGCTTCTGGCGTTAACCCCGTAAGGTTGATCACGGCTTCAATCCTTTCAACCGGTGCGGTTATCTTATGAAGTCCAGCCATCATGCCCAGGTACTCCCGCACATACATTTCATGATAAAGCGGGTTCAATTCCGGCAGGTAGCCTATCTTTTTTTTGGTGGCGATGGCTTCCCCTTCAACAGGGATGCCGCAGACCTCTATGCGTCCTTCATCCGGACGAAGATAGCCGGTGATCATTTTCATGGTCGTGGATTTTCCGGCACCATTGGGGCCAAGAAATCCAACAATCTCCCCAGCGCCCACTTCAAAACTGATATGGTCTACTGCTTTCTGATCGCCGTACTGTTTGAGGATATGATCAACCTTGATGGACATGTGTTTTGCTTAGTCTTCCACCTCTTCGCTGGATGTCGGCAGGCTGTCATAGGCGCCCTTCAGTGCCATCCAGCCAAACATCACAAATCCAAGTGCAATGGGTAAAAAGATGATGACAAATATAGTCCATTGGATGATGGTATCGGTAGTTGGAAAAAGCTTGATCTGGTCAATGGCCGTTTTTAACAAAATGCTGTAGGAATAGATGGCCAGCGCAATCCAAACAAGGCCTAAATATTTTTTAATCGTGTTCATTTTCTTGGTTTATGTGTTTACAATGTCTGCCAGCGCACAACATCAATCGTTGACTTCTGGATCTATTTTGTTGGACAGGTAGATGGTACCAATCACCAGACATACCACGGCAACGGCAATGGGATACCACAACCCAACCAATACGTCTCCAGCATAAAGGGTGCTCAGCAAAACAGCGATAAAAGGTGTCAAGCCCCCAAATACACCATTCCCCAAATGATAAGGAAGGCTCATGGAGGTATACCTGATTTTTGTGGGGAAGATCTCCACCAGGAAGGCCGCAATCGGTCCGTACACCATCGTTGCAAAAAGGATCTGGACAAAAATCAAGGCTACCATGGTCCAATAAGCATTGTCGGGGAGTTCTCTCGAAAGCTTGTCATTTGCCTGGGGCTTTTCCAGCCCACTGGCATAAAGGGTATCCCTGTGGACCAACTTTTCAGTGATCCCATTCTGGTACAAATGAATGGTTGTGGTGGTTTGAATGCTATGGCCTTTTTCATTGCTGGGATGGATAACCCTTTCAATCTTGGTTTTGCTATCGTCCATCACCACATCCTTGGTAGAGGCAACATCCAGCATCTTTGAATAAATCGGACGGTATGAAATCACTGCCAGGAACAGGCCCGCCATGATGATCCATTTTCTTCCCACCTTGTCGCTGAGGTTGCCAAAGAAAACGAACAAAGGCGTAGCAAGGACGATGGCCCAGATCAGGATGGTCCTGGTCTGCTCAAAGTCCACCTTGCAGGCGGTTTCCAAAAAAGTCTGCGCATAAAACTGTCCTGTATACCAAACCACTCCCTGGCCCATTGTAGCCCCAAACAGTGATAACAAAACCATTTTGAGGTTGCCTTTGTGCATGAGGCTTTCCTTGATGGGATTCTTGGATGTTTTGCCTTCTGCCTTCAGCTTGGTGAACAAAGGCGACTCATGCATCTTAAGCCTGATATAAATGCTCATGCCCACCAGCACAATGGAAAACCAGAACGGAATCCGCCATCCCCAGTCTTCAAAAACACGGATCGAATCTGCTTCATTGGCTGCCAAACTTTTTCGGGTAATCAAAATAATGCCCAGCGACAGGAGAAAACCCAGGGTTGCCGTGGTTTGTATCCAACTGGTATAATAGCCGCGTCTTTCAGCCGGTGAGTGTTCTGCAACGTAGGTGGCTGCACCGCCATATTCTCCTCCCAGTGCCAAGCCTTGCACCAAACGCAGGAGCAATACAATCAAGGGGGCAGCAAAGCCAATCGTGTCATACCCTGGAACAAGACCAATGGCAAAGGTTGAGCCCCCCATTAGGATCAGGGTAAGCAGGAAAGTATATTTTCTGCCCACGATATCGCCCAATCTTCCGAAGACCAGGGCGCCAAAAGGCCTTACGATAAAGCCTGCCGCAAAAGTGGCCAGGGTAGACAATAATGCAGCTGTGGGGTTGGTCTTGGGGAAAAATTGAGCCGCAATAATCGGCGCAAGGCTACCAAAAATAAAAAAATCGTACCATTCAATCAGCGTTCCTACCGAAGAGGCAAATATCACTTTTCTGATCTGTTTTTTTTCTGCAGTAGATTGCATGTCAGGCAATTGTTTTAAGCGGTTAATTTGCTTTCAAGATAAAAATATATCGGGAAGAATCTGTTTTTTTTTAACTTACCGCTCTCAAAATTGATACAACGATATGCATTACCCTTATCAGATCTCTTCATTCGAAGGTTATCAGGAAGCGTGGAAGAAAAGTGTGGAAGACCCTGAAGGCTTTTGGGGTGAAGTGGCCAGCCATTTTCAATGGAAGAAGCCCTGGGACAAGGTGCTGGACTGGAACTTCAAACAGCCTTCTGTTGAATGGTTCAAAGGCGCGCAACTCAATATTACAGAAAACTGCATCGACAGGCACCTCGCTGACAAGGCCAACCAGCCTGCCATCATCTGGGAGCCCAACGATCCGAATGATCATCACCGCATGCTCACTTATGCACAGTTGCATACCAAGGTGAACCAATTTGCCAACGTACTCAAGAACAATGGCGTAAAAAAAGGCGACCGTGTTTGCATTTACATGGGCATGGTTCCTGAGCTGGCCATCGCTGTGCTGGGCTGTGCAAGGATAGGTGCCATCCACTCTGTCATCTTCGGTGGTTTCAGTGCACAAAGCATTGCAGACCGCCTGCAGGATGCCAATGCCGAATTCATCATCACCTGCGATGGTGCCTTCCGTGGCGCCAAAGACATCCCACTGAAAAATGTGATTGATGATGCCCTGATCAGCTGCAAGTTCGTCAAACGCGTCATCGTCTATACCCATACCCGAACTGCTGTGAGCATGATCAAGGGACGTGATGTTTGGTGGGAAGATGAAGTGCGAAAAGTAGAAACGGCAGGCAATCCTGACTGCCCTGCTGAAACGATGGATGCTGAAGATCCACTGTTCATTCTATACACATCAGGATCAACTGGCAAGCCCAAAGGTGTGGTGCATACCTGCGGTGGATACATGGTTTATACCAACTATACTTTCGTCAATGTGTTCCAATACAAGCCGCAGGAAGTTCATTTTTGCACGGCTGATATCGGCTGGATTACCGGCCATTCTTACATCGTGTACGGGCCGCTCAGTGCTGGCGCCACTTCCTTGATGTTTGAAGGGATTCCAACCTTCCCTGATGCAGGCCGGTTCTGGGACATCATCGATAAGTTCAAGGTGAACATCCTTTACACAGCGCCTACTGCCATCAGAAGCCTGATGGCCTTCGGACTGGGTCCCTTGCAGAACAAGGACCTGAGCTCGCTTCGGGTCTTGGGTACAGTGGGTGAACCCATCAATGAAGAGGCATGGCAATGGTATGATGAACACATTGGAAAAGGAAAATGTCCGATTGTGGATACCTGGTGGCAGACCGAAACCGGCGGTGTGCTGATCAGCAACCTGGCAGGTATCACCCCTTCCAAACCAAGCTATGCTACCCTGCCCATGCCGGGTGTGCAGCCTTTGCTGGTAGATGAGAAAGGCGTTGAAATCACAGACAACAACGTAACCGGCAACCTCTGCATCAAATCGCCCTGGCCTGCAACACTCAGGACCACCTACGGTGACCATGAACGCTGCCGGACCAATTATTTTGCTACTTACGAGAACCTTTATTTCACAGGTGATGGGGCCTACAGGGATGAAAATGGCTTCTACCGGATTACGGGCCGCGTTGATGACGTACTCAATGTCAGCGGACACCGCATCGGTACGGCCGAGGTGGAGAATGCCATCAACATGCATGCCGGCGTGGTGGAAAGTGCTGTGGTAGGGTATCCGCATGACGTGAAAGGTCAGGGCATCTATGCATTTGTCATCTACAGCGGAACACATGGCGATGAGGATATGACCCGCCGCGACATCACTGCAACCGTCAGCCGCATCATCGGCCCGATTGCCAAACCGGATAAAATACAACTGGTCTCAGGATTACCCAAGACCAGGAGTGGTAAAATCATGCGCCGCATCCTCCGTAAAATTGCAGAGAACGAGCTCGACAATATTGGCGATACATCAACACTGCTTGATCCAGCCGTTGTGGAAGAGATCAAGCGGGGGAAGGTTTAGGGGTTTAGAGGTGTAGAGGTTTAGGGGTTTAGAGGTGTAGGGGTGTAGAGGTTTATTCCTAAACCCTTACACCTTAAACCCCTACACCACTAAACCCATCTATCTAAAATTAGAAAACCTCAGACCCAATGTGTACGGCACTTGCTCTAGGCCGTATTGGTGCATAGGACTTGTTGCTACTGAGCCATAAAGCTTTACCGGGCCAAGGCCAAGTTCGCCTACATAAGACAATTTGAATTGCTCAAGGTTGAAATTGGACTTGGTTTTGTCTGTGCCTCCAGGCCCTTTCTGTTTCTGCCTTGCGCTGGAGAGATAGCCTCCACTGACACCTGCAGAAAACTGTAAACCTCGTTTGCGTATCATCGGATTCGTATTGATGTTCAGCATCACAGGAACCGTGAGGTAGTTGGCCACCAGCTTGTTCTTGCTCAATTCATTCACTCCGCCACGCGTCGTATAAACAGATATGTCATCTACGTATGTAATACCTGTCTTGAAGAAATAGTTATTGCTCTCAATACCCAGACCGTATTTCAGGTTCAATACGCTTTCAATGATGCTCACCCGCTGCATGAAGAACCAAAGATTGAAATTGGACACCCTGGACGTTTTCAAGGCAAAATCTCCTTTTGAAGCGGGTACGCTTCCTGCAGGCTTTACAAATGCCTGTGCGGCAGATGTAGCATAATTGGTATTGTCATTGTATCCGGCAAAACCGATGTCATACACAAACCAGTTGGTAGAGACTTTTTTAGGTTTCTTTTTCTTCAGTACATCACTGGCCGTTTCTGCAATTTTTTTGATATCAATGCCTTCAATGGCCTTCCCCAATTTATTTACCCCTTCTGAAATCCCCTTTCCCACAATGATCAGGCTGCCCATTTTTAGGGTGTCCTCTTTGACTTTCAGTGAATCGGTTTTACTGGTTTCAGCCTCATTGGGTTTGACAATCGTCATGTTTCCAATCTTAATGATGGTCGTTCCTTTTTTTAACTTGGTTGTATCTGTTTGTGCCATCACTTGCGTTGACAAAACACCCAATAACAATGCCACTGCTACATGCTTCATACTTTTGTTTTTATTGATGAATCTATTTATTGACGGGAATATAAAAATTGGCAACCTGAATGAATTTTTGGTCCTGCGGCAGTTCATGCTCATCGAGCAATCTTCTGTTGATGGTCCGAAGAATGGCGCGGAGTCCGGTTTTTTTCTCCTCTTTCATTGCAGCATTGATGAACATGGTGGTGGGTTCGGACGCCATTGGCGCTGCAGTTGTTGCCATGCGTTCAGCGGCAGCCAATAAAACCGTTTCTGATAAATTTCCCTTCTGTTGCACCGAAACTTGTTGGGGCAATGAAATAGCAGGAAGATCGGGCACAACAACCTGAGGAGTAATGATGGCAGTGGTTTGCTGAAGGTCAATGGTCATTTGACCCTCAGGATTTTCGGTTCCTACTGCGTTCATGGAAGAACCTGTCTGGGCAAGAGACCTTTCTTGTGCTGCAACATCCTGATGAGACAAGTTAGGCACTGATGCCATTATTTTATTTTCGGATGATGGAGGTGTTATTGTAGTGCTGGACATATCCCCTGTTTCAGTTGATGATGGGCTTGTGGCACCGCGACTTGCTTTGGCAATGGCGGGAATGTTTTCCTTCTCTCCCATGACCATCCAGGCAACGCCCATGGTAAAAAATAGGGCTGCCGCCACACCAACCATCCGAAGCCAATAAACAGGAAGCACATTTTCCTTTCTGTACAACTCGGCCTTGTTGGGATATACAATGATGAGGTCTGGTTCAAATGAATAGTCAGCTTCAATTTTTTCAAGGATCTCCATCCGCAATGCAGATTTGTTCATCATCACCAAACCCTTGTCAGGACTGAATTTTAATGCTTTGATGCGATTGAATTCCTCCTCAAGCATGGGATGTTGCTCTACAAATTTCAAAACAGATTCCTCCTCGGATGGCGACAATTCGCCATCTGCATAGAGCAGGAAAAATGTTTCGTAATTCAGTAAATTGATCATCTTGCTTTTGGTTTTTTATCTGCTTGTTCTTTCGAAGTTGAGTTTATTTTTCAATGCGGTTCTTGGTCAAATGATGTTTTCAGGTTTGCCTACAAAATCTCTCAGCTGAAGCCTTGCGCGGTGTAAATACACTTTTACCTGGCTGGGGTTCAATGCGGTGATCTTTCCGATTTCATCATAAGAATATCCCTCATAATCTTTCAAGAGTATCAAGGATTTTTGCAAGGGCGTGAGTTGTTGAAGGGCCATTTCCAACTCCCTTTTCAGTGCCGGTGAAACATCCCTGCTGACCCGGCTCTCCTCACTGAACGTATCGGTCAATTTCATTCTTTTGCTTTTCCTGATGTGGTCGATCATCTGGTGATAGGCTACCGTGAAAAGATAAGATTTGGCCGTTTCAGTCACCACAGTATCCCGGTTCTTCCACATTTTCTCAAAGGCAGTTTGTACAATATCGCGCGCATCCTCGGTATGCTGCAGGTTCTTCAAAATGAACCTGAACACACTATCTGCATGGGCATCAACACAATCATTGTAATCTCTCTCTGTCATTTCGTTTTTGGTGGATGGGCGTCCTTCGGTAATACGAAGGTCAGTTCAAAAAGTTACAAGCCCGGAGAAAAAATACTGTTTTGGGGCAAAAGATACCTTGGCAATGCATGCCAAAGGGGCCTTGAAGAGCGGATCTGTTCTTGCTGCTCCAATTGGTCAAGGTCTTGGAAACGGGAAAAAGGAAAGGCATGGTAAAAGTTGGTGAAGCCATACCCAAGCACAAAAATAAGCATGGCGCAAACCAATGCTGTCAGCAAAAAATAATATGGGTGTTTTTTCCTCATCCCTGATAGGACGAAGGTAAGAGCGAAATGTTACAGGCCACCTGCGAAAAAGTAAATTATCCTGTTAAGCCAACGCTAAAGGCAATTTCTTTGCCATAGTTGCAAATTTTAATGGAATTTTGTGGTCCCAAAACGCTTTACATGAACGAATCCATCATCGCGCGCCTTCAGGCGGAACTCTCAGAAATCAAGGATGCAGGCCTATTCAAAAAAGAAAGGATCATTGAAAGTCCTCAAGGACCTGTCATCACAGTTGGCGGAAATGAAGTCATCAACCTCTGTGCCAACAATTACCTCGGACTGTCATCCCATCCAAAAATCATCGATGCAGCCAAAAGATACATTGACGAACGCGGCTACGGACTGAGTTCGGTTCGTTTTATTTGCGGTACCCAAGATATTCACAAGGAGTTGGAACAGAAGATTTCCGCCTTTCTTGGAACGGAAGATACCATCCTTTACGCGGCAGCATTTGATGCGAATGGTGGCGTCTTTGAACCCCTGTTCCATGAACAAGATGCCATCATCTCTGATGAATTGAACCATGCCTCTATCATTGATGGCGTGCGCTTGTGCAAGGCGCAGCGTTTTCGCTACAAGCACAACGACATGGCCGACCTCGAAGAGCAATTGAAAGCGGCTGCCCACCTGCGCAACAGGATCATCGTCACCGATGGATCTTTCAGCATGGATGGCACCATCGCCCAGCTCGACAAGATTGTTGCCCTGGCCGAACAATACGATGCCGCCATCATGATTGATGAGTGCCACTCTTCAGGATTCCTGGGCAAGACCGGCCGCGGAACCCATGAACATTGCGGTGTGGTGGGCAAGATCGATATCATCACTGGTACGCTGGGCAAAGCCTTAGGTGGTGCTTCTGGAGGATTTACCAGTGGCAGAAAAGAAATCATTGAAATGCTGCGCCAGCGCAGCAGGCCTTATCTGTTTTCCAATACACTGGCCCCCAGCATTGTTGGCGGATCCATCGCCGTGCTTGACCTCTTGAGTGAAACAACTTCACTGAGGGACAAGCTTGAGGAAAACACCATGTATTTCAGAAATGAAATGACCAAAGCCGGATTCGACATCAAACCCGGTGTTCATCCCATCGTTCCCATCATGCTGTACGAAGCAACAGTGGCACAAGAGATGGCTGCCAAATTACTCGAAGAGGGAATTTATGTAATTGGGTTCTTCTTCCCAGTTGTTGCCAAAGGCAAGGCCCGCATCCGTGTTCAACTGAGCGCCGCCCATGAAAGGGAGCACCTTGATAAGGCGATTGCTGCTTTTGTGAAAATCGGGAAGGAGATGGGGGTTATTTGAGGGTTTAGGGGTGTAGAGGTTTAAGGGTTTAGGGGTGTAGAGGTTTAAGGGTTTAGGGGTGTAGAGGTTTAGGGGTGTAGAGGTTTAGGGGTGTAGAGGTTTAAGGGTTGAGGGGGGTGAAGGGGCGATACAACAGTAGTTCAACTGTTCAATTCTATATTTCGTAACAAATTATAGTATATATTTGTTACGAAATATTTTACATAAATTGATGGAACTAACTGAAAAACAACTTATTGCACGTATAAGAGCACATGGCAAAGGTTTTGTTTTTACCTCAAGGCTATTTTCTGTATTGGCAGACGATTCAGGTAGTGTAAGAACTGCATTGACCAGACTGGTTCAAAAGGGTACTATACGTAGGCTGGCTCATGGCTTGTATGATTTTCCAGCGGTCCATCCTAAGCTAGGATTAATTATGCCATCCACCGAAAAGGTTATTGAGGCCATTAAGATATCCGATGCTATTGAAGTACAACCAACCGGAGCATACGCGGCTAACCTTCTGGGTCTATCCACACAGATCCCAATGCGAATTGAGCTGTATACCAACGGTCCAAAGAGGACAATCCGTTTTGGAAACCAGCAAATTCTGCTAAAGCCCACCACACCCAAAAATATGATTGGCGCAGGGAATAAGGCTGGACTGATACTTCATGCACTCAGACAAATTGGGAAAGAGAATGTCAATGTTGAAATGATCGAGCAGATCAAAAGTCAGATTGAAGAAAAAGATATCAAACACATCAAGAAACAGATACAGTTTGCTCCTGCATGGATTGCTAAAATCATGCGGTCACTAATCAGCAAAAACTAATTAATGAACGCATTTATACAATTATCATCCGAAGAAAGAAGCCTATACTGTCGGCAAGCGGCAGAAAAAATGGAAGTGCCATTACCATCTGCTGTAATAGAAAAGGACTTTTGGGTTTGTTGGATACTTAATCTATTGAATGAGATTCCTGAACTAAAGGGGAATATAACTTTCAAGGGAGGAACATCTTTATCGAAGGCATGGAGTTTGATTGAACGATTCTCAGAGGATATAGACATTGCCATTAACCGTAAGGTCTTCGGACAAGAACCGCCACATGGTGCGGAGAATGCTACATCCAACACACAACGAAAAATACGGTTGGAAGAGCTTGAAAATAAGAATGCAGCGTTTACAACAGATATACTTCTGCCAAGCTTGTTTAACAAAATAGCATCGCACCTCAACCCGAATGAGTTTTCTCTTAAGCCGATTCAAAAAGGAAATGAGGTTAATATCGAATTTGAATACCCAGGGACACTTAAAAATGATTTGGGAGGATTATTGCCTGTAGTGCTAATTGAGCTGGTTCCAAGAGCTGATGAATTTCCAAATGAAGAAAGAAAAATAACATCCATCATTTTTGAAGTGTTTTCAGATGTATTGGGGGAAAGTTCGTTTCAAGTTTCGTCGCTGGCTCCAGAGCGTACTTTTTTAGAGAAGTTACTTTTCATTCATGAGACCTTAGAAGGATTCAATAAAGGAAGTGAGAGAAAAAGTAGGCACTATTATGATCTGTTTAAACTTTACAATGCTGGTGTTTTTGAGCGTATTAAAACCAATCGTGAACTTTTGAAAATGGTTTTAGAACATCGACAAACCTTTTTCAGGTATAACACCATGGATTATGCTGGTATTTTAAACAAGGGGCTGCGAGTTGTTCCACCACAAGAGAGTTGGGCAGACTGGCGTGGAGATTATTTACGGACTGCTGTTATGATTTACAATAGTGTGCCAACGTTTAATGAACTGATGGCATTTGCTGCTCAATTTGAAAAAGAGTTCAATGAGTGGATTGAGAGAGGTTGAGAGGTTTAGGAGTGTAGAGGTTGAGGGGTTGAAGGTTGAGAGGTTTAGGGGTTGAAAGGTTTAAGGGTGTAGAGGTTGAGCCTGCCAGCCGAAGGCTGGAGAAGTTAAGAGAGGTTGAAGGGGTTGAAGGGATTGAGTAATATTAAGCAATTCAAATTTTCAATCAAGTCGGGCAGCGAGCAGCTGCTTGGCCATGGCTCTTTTGGTGGCTGAAAATGGGTAAGAGACTAAAATGTCAATCAGCTTGCTCAAGACAAACATGTCCATGGCCAATCCAAAATATAATGGGCGGTTGTGCTTTTTGAGGTATTTGATTGCTGAAATGATAACAGCAGATTTTGTGATGGCTTTGGTTTCCGGATTGATCCTGGAAGATCCACCATGCGAATGCGTACAAACCAATTCATTGTAAAGAACCCTTTTCCAACCCTTTTCTGCTGCACGCTTACTGAGGTCCATGTCTTCAAAGTACATCCAAAACCTTTCGTCCCAACCACCCAATTCAAGTAAATCATTTTTTCTAATCAATACAAAGGCTCCTGAAATCCAATCAGGATAAGCAATGGGTGTTGTACTCAAATACTGTTTGCCGGATTTCTCTCCCTTTAACAATCTTTCCAGGCTTCTGACAGGGGCCCACACGTTCCACCATTTCAAAAATAAACCATGCGGATGGGTATCTTTTCCCTGGTCGTTGAGTTGGCGAATACCAATCAATTTCCAGGTGGGTTCATTGGCTACCTTGTCCAACAGCGGCGCAAGTGTATTGGGTTGTAAAACAGTATCAGGATTCAGGAACAACAACCAGTTGCCAGTAGCCTCTTTTGCACCTCTGTTGCAGGCCTGTGCAAATCCTGCATTGGTATCCTGCAAAACAAACCTGACCAGCGGATGCATACTGATGAACTGCTGTGCTTGACCATCATCTGAATGGTTGTCTACAACAATCACTTCAATATCACTCATCGCTTGTACAGCGATGCTCTTCAAACAAGCATCCAGCCTGTTCCAGGAACGATAGCTTACAATGATGATGGACAATGAAGTCATTTGAAAAGATCAGTTTGGTACAAAGGTATTAGATTCAGGGCTTACAACCGATTGCACATCTGCAAAACGATTAGCTTTGTAAAATAACGGTATAATCTACCAGAAGGATTAAGTTTAAAAAACAGCATGACAAAGCTGGCGAAGAAATTACAGCAGGACCAGAAGTCGAGAAATGGGCAAACGGTTTTGAGAATTATACATTTGCAGAAAACAATGGAAATGTAACCGTTACTGTAGACTTATTAAACACCCCAGAAGAGTTTGTAGGTTACATGAACGATGCCTACCCAAAATCACTTGAAAAGTTGAAAGAGATTTGCGAAAACTAAAATCAAACGAATTCAATACATGACCCATAAGATTTATCCCTGCCTCTGGTTTGACGGAAACGCCAAAGAAGCAGTAGAACATTACTGTAGCATTTTCGAAAACTCAAAAGTCATTTCAGAAGAACCCCGTATTTGCCATGAAAACAAAGTTCGCTAACTTTGGATATGGAGGAAAAGAAGCTATATATAATCAGCGGTTGCAATGGAGCTGGTAAAACAACAGCTTAATTCAACATTCTTCCTGAACTTCTCAATTGTAAAGAATTTGTCAATGCAGATGAAATAGCGAGAGGCCTTTCGCCATTTCAACCAGAAAAAGTATCAATCGAAGCTGGAAAATTAATGCTTAAAAGAATTGATGAACTGATAAACAGTAATCAAGACTTTTCCTTTGAAACCACCCTCTCGTCAAAATCTTTCCTAAATACAATTGAAAGAGCAAAGTCAAAAGGTTATTACACAACGCTAATCTTCTTTTGGCTGGAATCAGTTGAGTTGGCTAAATTCAGGGTTCTCAAAAGAGTTTCAGAAGGTGGCCATAATATTGAACCAGAAGTTATTGAAAGAAGATACAAGGCCGGAATAAAAAATTTATTCAACTTATACAGTGCCAAAGTGGATTCATTGCTGATTTATGATAATTCAACTGCCGAATCAGAGCTTATTGCTGAAAAAGAGATTGAAAATAATTTCATTGTTCACAATCTTCTTAAATTTAATGCATTAAAAACAATTTATTATGCATAGTAACGATAAAGTAATTTTGAAAGAAAAAATAAAAAGGGCCATTAAGATATCTTCTCAAAAATTAATTGAGAAGAAAAAAGCGCTTGGCCAGAAAATAGTCATTAGCCAAGACGGTAAAATTAAAACCATCGCGCCTTAAAAAGCAAGCCCCATAAGTGACTTCTATATAAGCAAATTTTTTGGGGGGTCATATTAGGCGTATTCAAACTGAAAGCCCCCATAGCTACCTAGGGCTCTACATTCTTTCAACAATTTAATCAACTCGTCCACAACCACTTCACTGTCAACACTTTTTATCCTTACTTTAAATATTTATTACGCAACTTTAAATGAAAGTCTCTTAGCTGGTTTTAATTCTCCACCTTATCTAAGCAATAGTATTTGCAGTAAACATCAAGAAAAATGGCAGTCCGAACATGTGCGATTTTGAAAGAATAATCAAGACTTTAACTTTAAAAATAGAATCAATCAGCAAATGACAAAATACTTTACAAATGATCCAATTTATTCTCTGCTGTTGGCATTGACTTTTTTTACTTCATGCAATGGACAAAACAAAACAGAGATAATCCCTTCCGGGAATCCTAAAATGATCAGGACCCAAGGCACCAATTATACTCAGGTGGGATGTGGGTTTCAGGATAAAACAGGTAACCTTTGGTTTGGAACATTAAACGAAGGGGTTTATCGTTACGATGGAAAATTCTTTACCCAGTTTACAAAGAAAGACGGACTTAATGATAATTGTGTGAATGAGATTATCGAAGATAGAGAAGGAAATCTTTTATTCGGCACCCCTGCAGGTATCTGTAAATACGATGGAAAAACTTTTGCTCCTTTTACAGATAACAAGCTAATGAACAGTATTTCAATAAGCAGTCTATTGGAAGATAAAGATGGAAATATTTGGTTTGGAACGAAGAACAATGGTGTTTATCGTTACGATGGAAAATCCCTTGCCAATTTTCTAAACAAAGATTATATGTTTCACCATAAAATCCACGCGCAGCTTATCATGGATATGCTACAGGATAAAAAAGGTAATATTTGGTTCAGCTCATGGAATGGTGGTGGAGTGTGGCGATATGACCCTGCAGCTGCTCGCAGAACTGGTGTTGATTCCTTTACGAATTTCTCACCGTCTGCTGATTATTACTTGTCAAACGAAGATGGCCGATCATTTAACAAGGCCGATAATGATCCCCTTAAATACTCTCGGCCAAAGGCAACTGTCGATTATAGGCCAAAAGATTTTATTCATGATGATATGATTGAGTCTATCTCTGAAGATAAAGCCGGTAACATTTGGTTTGCAACCCGCAGGCATGGAGCATGCCGTTATGATGGAAAATCTTTTACCAGTTTCAGGGAGAAAGAAGGGTTTGTGAGTTATGGTATTTCTTCAATTGTAGAGGATAAAAAAGGAAATTTCTGGTTTGCAACAGGAAGAAATGGCGTTTGGAGCTATGATGGAAAAAACTTTAAAAATTTCACCGTTAAAGATGGTCTTGTTAATAATGACGTATGGTTTGTTTTAGAAGATAAAAGAGGAAACCTTTGGTTCGGCACAAGAGGCTTTGGACTGAGCCGTTACGATGGAAAAACCTTTACAACTTTTTCAGACTACAAAGAATAATTGTTTTGCAAAAAAGCGAATATGAATAATTAGCAACCCGAAATAAAATCAATGAATTGAAAACTTTACCAAAAGACAAGTACTTTGAACATCCTTTCTTTGGAAAACTCAAGTTAAAACAGACTGTAAATTTTCTTGAAATTCATACAAAGCATCACCTAGATATCATTGCAGACATTATCAATAAATAGGCCATAACATTTGTTTGAATGCCTTTCCGCTATGCCGGTTCCACCCAAGCACCACTGTCTTTCAGCAATTGGATCAACTCGTCTACAGCCACTTCGCTGTCAACACTTTTCTTGACGATTTCCTTGCTGCGGTACAGCGTGATTTTCCCGGGACCACTTCCTACATAACCGAAATCAGCATCGGCCATTTCACCGGGGCCATTGACAATGCAGCCCATGATGGCAATCTTGACACCCTTGAGGTGGTTGGTTACCGAACGAATCTTGGCTGTGGTTTCCTGCAAATCAAAAAGTGTTCTGCCACAGCTTGGGCAGCTGATGTATTCAGTTTTGGAAATGCGTGTACGGGTTGCCTGCAGGATGCTGAAGGCTGTATTGTTGGTGAACTGGTAAATGTCCTTTACTGTAAGATAGGTACGGCCCTTCGCCTTTGTGTTTTCCATGATGGCCTTCCCGTTGAAACCCAGTGAAATGCCATCTCCCATGCCATCCAGTAACAAGGCTCCTGTTTCGGTGGCAAAATGAATGAGGTGTTCGTCGGGTGTATGCATGCCACTATCCGTAACCAACACCACAGGATTGCGGATGCCAAGATTGGTCAGTTCAATGAACATGCGGCGCACACTTTGCATGGCATTGCGGTTGGTACTGCTCAAACAAAATACCACTGTTTGGTCAGTAGCTGCTTGCTGGATCATTTCCATTTGAGCAGGCAGTGCACCATGGTTTTCGTTATAGCAATCCACCATCACAAAATTGATGCGTGTACTTTTTGAACCGGCGGCAACAAAATCAGCAAGCGAAAAAATCGGGAACTGGGATTCGCTGGATGCATCCCAAACTGAAGCATTCACAATGTTCTTCAATGTTCCTGGCAATGCAAATGAAATGGGTTTAGAAGCAGTATAGACATAATCCGCCGCTGCATCTCCAATGCTCCATTTGTCAGTTGCCTCATCGTAATCATATCCTATACTCTGGAGTTGTTCTGGGTTGATGGTTTCAGCACTGCTCATGTCTGATACCACAACTGGAACCTGCTTTGCGCCGATGTTTTCAACAGCAAAGCTATCGCGCCTTTTGTATTCAAAAGGAGAATAAGGCAGCTTGATGATTTCCGGAACAGTTGATGCAGCAGTTATGCCGTTGTAGCGCTTGACAAGATCAAGGCAAACAGGAATTTCAAACTCTGGATCTTCTGTGAGCGATACCCTGATGGTATCTCCAATGCCATCTTCCAGCAAGGTTCCAATACCAATGGCAGACTTGATCCTTCCATCTTCACCATCACCCGCTTCCGTTACACCAAGATGCAATGGGTAACAGATGCTGAACTCATCCCGCATTGTTTTGACCAAGAGGCGATAGGCCTGCACCATCACCTGCGGATTGCTCGACTTCATGCTGAGCACAATGTTGTGGTAGGATTCATCCCTGGCAATGCGCAGAAACTCCATCGCACTTTCCACCATGCCCATGGCACTATCACCATAGCGGCTCATGATCCTGTCGCTCAATGAACCATGGTTGGTGCCAATGCGCATGGCCGTTCCATACTCCTTGCAAATTTTTACCAACGGAGTGAAGCGCTCGCGGATGCGATCAATCTCTTCAACATAATCTGCATCCGTATATTCAATGAATTCAAATTTTTTCTTGTCGGCATAATTGCCCGGGTTCACCCGTACTTTTTCGATGATGCGCGCAGCAATTTCTGCGGCATTGGGCGTGAAATGAATGTCTGCCACAAGTGGCGTATTGTAGCCACGCTTGCGCAATTCGTTCTTGATTTCAAGCAGGTTGTGGGCTTCATTTTTGGAAGGCGCTGTGATCCGCACCAGCTCTGCGCCAGCTTCAATGCAACGAATCGATTGCTCAACCGTTGCGATGGTATTCATCGTGTCTGTGGTGGTCATGGTCTGCACCCTGATTGGATGGCCATTGCCCAACAACAGGTCGCCAATTTTTACTTCAATTGTTTGCAAACGCTGGTATGCGCTAAGGTGGGCCAAACCGGAATGGAGTGAATGTTGTTCTTGCATCAATTGCAATTTACACTATTGTGAAATAGAATCTTTGAACTGCCTCTTACCAAATCACATGATCCCCTTGAAAAATCCAATGTGTGCAAGGATATCATTGGCCAGTTGCTTTCCAATAGCATTTGTATCTGCTTCAGCCCCCGCATCAAAATTAATCACAAATGGATAAACATGCCTGTTCTCTTCAATCCATCCAACAACCCAACCCAATTTTTTGCCTTTGACCAGTACCGATCCTTGTTGATAGGCTGTTTGGAATTGTGCATTGTTTTCTACCACCAACATTTTCTTGAGGCTTTCCTGCACGCTGGCCCTGATGGGATGCTGCTTGAAATAGAGCCTTTTGATCAGCCCAAGTTGTTCATCTGCAGAGATTTGCAGGGTATCATTCATCCAGAAATGCTGGAGATCGGTTCCGATTTTTTTGTTGCCATATTTAAGGCTGTCCACCCAAAACTTCATGGTATCCTTGCCAATCAAGGCGGCAACAGTTTCGAAATGTGCAGAACTGTTGGCGCGGAAAGCGCTGTAAATGTTCAGGGTTTGTTCCAGGGAATCATTGCCTTTTACCAATGAACTGTCATCGGTAAGCTTACCCGTGTGCAAGGCCACCATGGTACTGACAATATTGAAGGTTTGGCCAGGTGCATAATTCAACTTGAAACGGTCCAGGTCATAGATCGTGAACGTTCCCCTGCTGTTGTCAAACATGCCGAAGGTTCCTTTCACACCATGCTTCTCGAAAATCCCTTCGATCTCGTCATCAATGGTAACATTGTTGACGGTACAAGCATTGAAGGCAAGTACGGAAAGGAGAATGACAAAAAACAACAGGATCCTTTTCATGATAATGGCTTGTGGGGATGAATTATTCAGGTGTTTGGTTCAATCCTCCACCCTTCCACCACCTGAATGCAACAACACCAATGATGGCCAATGGTGCAATCATCAGGTAGATGATTCCGCTGTTCAAACCCTGTGCGGGTTTGTGTCCAAGTTGCTGGGCTGTTTTGGTACAGATTGAACATTGGGCACTGACATCGTTCGCTGCTGCGAAGACAAAAAGCATGCAGAATGTAATCAGGTACCTTTTCATGTTATTTATGCGTCGGCCTTCATTTGTTTGGCCAGGCGGTTTCTTTCTGTTTCGTCCAAAATGAGTTTGCGCATGCGGATGAAATTAGGGGTAACCTCTATACACTCATCGTGTTGGATATACTCCATACATTCTTCCAGGGTCATTTGCTTTTTGGGAGCGATGCTCGCAGCACCATCTGTACCACTGGAACGCATGTTGGTCAATTTCTTGCCTTCATTTGGGTTAACAACCAAATCACCTGGTTTGTTGTTCTCTCCGATCACCATTCCTTTGTAAACCTCTTCACCTGGATCGATGAAGAAGAATCCGCGGTCTTGCAATTTATCCAGTGAATAGGCAGTTGTGTTTCCACCTTCTTTCGCCAGCAAAACACCATTGTTCCTTCCGGGAATGGCACCTTTCCAAGGCTTGTATTCTGTGAAGCGGTGCGCCATAACGGCTTCACCTGCAGTAGAGGTCAGCATGGTAGTTCTGAGACCGATCAATCCACGGCTCGGAATTTCAAATTCGATGTGCTGCATGTCGCCCTTGGTTTCCATGACGGTCATCTCCCCTTTTCTCCTGCTCACCAGGTCAATGGCTTTGGAAGCAAATTCTTCCGGAACATCGATCACCAAAATCTCATACGGCTCACATTTCTTGCCATCAATTTCCTTCACAAGCACCTGGGGCTGACCAATGGTCAACTCGTATCCTTCCCTTCTCATGGTTTCGATCAATACACCAAGGTGCAGGATACCACGACCAAATACGAGGAAGCTGTCCGCACTATCTGTTTCTCTTACCCTGAGGGCAAGGTTTTTTTCTGTCTCTTTCATCAGGCGATCACGGAGGTGACGGCTGGTAACAAACTTACCATCACGGCCGAAGAAAGGTGAGTTGTTGATGCTGAACAACATGCTCATGGTAGGCTCATCCACATGGATGAAAGGCAAAGCCTCTGGTGTTTCAAAATCTGCAATGGTATCGCCAATATTGAATCCTTCAATTCCCACAACGGCACAAAGGTCTCCCGCCAACACTTCAGTCACCTTCCTCTTGCCCATGCCTTCAAACACGTACAATTCTTTTACACGCTGCTTTTTAACCACACCATCAGCCTGCATCAAACTAATGGGCTGGTTTTCCTTGATCGTACCCCTGGCCACTTTTCCAATGGCAATACGGCCAAGGAATGATGAATAATCGAGGGATGTAATCTGCATTTGCAGGTTACCCTCAGCAATTTTAGGCTCAGGAACATATTTAAG
>JBIPNK010000019.1:0-42399 GCA_044373365.1 Chitinophagaceae bacterium | reverse complement strand
TGCCTTCCATCAAAGGAACGATGTCCTCTGTTGGGGTGAGGCTATCATTGAACCAGCCATTCTTTCCAGAACCATAGAAGGTGGGGAAATTAAGCTGTGCCTCAGTGGCATCCAGGTTGAAGAAAAGTTCAAAAATGGAATCATGCACCTCGTCTGGACGACAGTTTGGTTTGTCTACCTTGTTGATGACAACAATAGGAAGCAGGTTCAGCTGGAGGGCTTTCTGCAATACAAAACGGGTCTGTGGCATGGGACCCTCGAAGGCATCCACCAAGAGGATAACACTGTCTGCCATTTTCAATACACGCTCCACCTCACCACCGAAGTCGGCGTGGCCTGGAGTGTCTATCACATTGATTTTTACGTCTTTATAAGTAACCGAAGCGTTCTTGCTGAAAATGGTGATGCCGCGTTCCTTTTCAAGATCGTTGCTATCCATGATCAAATCACCAGTGTCCTGGTTGTCGCGAAATACCTTGGTAGTTTGCAAAATTCTATCTACCAGGGTTGTCTTACCATGGTCAACGTGGGCAATAATAGCGATGTTTCTAATGTTCATAATCTTGTTTAGAGGCCGCAAAGTTAAACCTTTTCAGGCGGGTAGGCAAGTTAAATATATGTTGTTACCCATCTGAGCCCCAGACGGACAAAGTGAATTTTAATCATCCGGCTCAAACAAATCACTGCTTGAATCTGTTTTAAAAAAATAACCTTAAACCCCTAAACCCTTAAACCTCTCCACCTCTCCACCCACCTAAATCTCTAAACCCTTAAACCCCTCCACCTCTACACCCACCTAAACCCCTAAACCCTTAAACCCCTCATCCCATGTTTCACTCAAAAATCGCCGGCATCGGAAAATATCTCCCCGAAAGGATTGTTACCAACAAGGACCTGCTTCAATACATGGACACCAGCGATGAATGGATCCGGGAGCGAACGGGGATTGAGGAGAGAAGGTATGCCCATCGTACCGAGGAAACCACCACAACCATGGCTGTAGAGGCCGCCAAGGTAGCCATTGAACGGGCGGGTATTACTGCCCAGGACATCGATTTCATCATCTTTGCAACCCTGAGTCCGGACTACTACTTCCCCGGCTGCGGGGTACTCGTGCAACGCGCCTTGAAAATGAAAGAAGTTGGCGCCCTGGACATCCGCAACCAATGCAGTGGCTTTGTGTATGCACTGAGCGTGGCCGACCAATTCATCCGGTCAGGCATGTACAAGAACATCCTCGTGATTGGAAGTGAAAAGCATTCATTTGGATTGGATTTCACCACCAGGGGAAGAAACGTCAGCGTAATTTTTGGCGATGGTGCAGGTGCTATTGTGCTCCAACCGACAGAAAAGGAAGGACAGGGCATCCTTAGCACCCATTTGCACAGCGATGGAGAAAGTGCCGAAATCCTGGCCATGTACAATCCCGGAACACATGCCAACCATTGGAAGGAAGAGAAATATGCCAGCTTTGATGAAGCCGAAATCGGACAAATGTTTTTCAGCCATGCCATGATTGATGATGGGCAGATCTATCCAACGATGGACGGACCTGCCGTTTTCAAAAAAGCAGTGGTAAAATTTCCTGAAGTGATCATGGAAGCCCTGGCCAAAAACAACATGACCCCAGCAGACCTGGATTTGCTGATTCCCCACCAGGCCAATTTGCGCATTGCTCAATTCGTGCAGCATACGCTCAAGCTTCGCGATGACCAGGTCTACAACAATATCCAGCAATATGGCAATACCACGGCTGCATCCGTACCGATTGCCCTCTGCGAAGCCTGGGAAAAAGGCCTGATCAAAGATGGTGATACCGTTTGCCTGGCTGCATTCGGTAGCGGATTCACCTGGGCCAGTGCATTGTTGAAGTGGTAAACGGCTTTCTCAACCCTCCTCAACCAAGAAAACATGCATATCCCAAAAAGCCCTTAACTCCTCCTGCTTTTTCCTGCTGAAGCGGTGCTGGGGAAGCGGCATGGCCGGAGACCCAGGAAATGCCGTAATGAAAACATGGCCCTGCTGGGTAGGCCTCAGCACAAGGGTGAACTCCCAGGTGGGCGGAATCTTATCCACTTCAAGATGAAGCAAATCCAAGCCACGGTTCTTCCTTTGAAAAATACCAGCCCTTTGCGAGGCAGTCAGCTCATCCACAGGCAGCACAGCCCTTGTGCCAATCCCATAGGGGAAATCTGTTGGCGGCACATGCCCATTCAGCTGGATATTGCGGTCCTCTGTTTCCAATAGAACAAAGGGGTAATGGAATACCCGGTTCAGGAGGCCCGGAATATCAGAAGCAAATTCAGAAAAGAACCTTGAGCCAGGAAGTGTCAGCGCAGCTTGAATGTTCTTTTCAACATGGCCAGCCCTCAGCAAATTGGCTTGCAATTGTTCATCCATCCCCTCAAAATGACGGAGCATGTGAAACGCGTTGTCGATCCGGTATTTGATGTTTGTTGATTCCAAATCAGCCAGTGATTGAGTTGCAAAGAAATAGTTTTCGCTATTCTAAATAAGTAAATTTGTTGATCGTTATGCGCAAACAACTGAAAAACACCCTCCTTCCCCTGCTCCTTTTGCTGATCCTCCAAAAGGGGAATGCCCAGCGGATTGATACCATCATCAACAAACCTGCCTATCAATCCTATTTCTCTTTTGCAGTAAAATCACCCCTTTATGTGGTGTATTATTTGTACAAAGGCGGTGGCGATTGCTCAAGAGAGCGGTTCCAGTTTACCAAAGAATACAGGTCTGCCAATAACAAAGACTATTTAAAAAGCGGCTTCGACCGCGGCCACCTGGCCAATGCAGAAGATTTTGCCTTTGATTGTGAAATGGAGCGGTGCACTTTTTCCTATTACAATTGTTTGCCCCAGCACCAGAAATTGAACAGGGGGTCCTGGAAAAGCTGGGAGGCCACCATCCGTAAACAGAGCCAGCGCGACAGGCTAAAAATCTATACCGGTGGGATCTTCGGCAAACAATCCATCGGATCTGGTGTTGGCGTTCCAGATTATTGCTGGAAAATTGTCTACAATACAAGAACCAAGCTCATCATGCATGCCTTGTTGTTCAAAAACGATGCCTCACAGGCCGTGCAACGCATCACCCCTTCTCAACTGAAACAAATGCTGGGCTATCCCGTCGAATTCAATGCCAACTGATTATTTTTTCCTGACCAGGTAAACCATGGTCATCATCATCAACAGGAACATCATGCCGGTAAATTGATGGGCAACACCCAGCCAAAGCAAGGCCGTTTTGCTGTTGGCAAACAATACCGTGAGGATGCCCAGGACCACCTGCAATACTACCATCAGCAATGGCAAAGACCGCAGCTTTGCAAACATGCTTCCCCCTACAATCTTCTTTGCCCTCAGGTGCCAAACAATGATCAGTGCTGTGATGATATAAGCCAGCGTACGGTGGATGAAATGCACTGCCAGTGGGTCGTGGGTAAGATCAGCCAGTCCATCATTGGACATTGATGAAGGAATCCACTCCCCGTTGATCGTGGGCCATGTGGTAGCGAAGTTGGCGGCTTTCAATCCTGCCATGAATGCGCCAAAAACCAGTTGAACCACAACCAGCAACAATAGGCCAACCGTGAATTTTTTGAGTGAAGGCGAAACAACATGTTGCGTAGAAGGTACCAGCAACAACATCGCAAACCAATAGGTATAGACCAACAAGCCGAGTGCAGATATGAAATGGATGGCAAGGCGGATATGATTTACATAAAGGTTTTCATCGTTGAGGCCGCTGGCCACCATGATCCATCCAATCAGGCCCTGGGCGGCACCCAGCAAAAACAGGATGATCAAGGGGTTGATCATCTCTTTCCTGAACATTTTTTTGACAATGAAATAGATGAAAGGGATGAGAAAAACCAAGGCAATCAACCTTGCCCATTCGCGGTGAAACCATTCCCAGAAATAAATGAATTTAAAATCAGCAAGGGTAAACTCAAAATTGAGGTGCTTGAACTGCCCGATTTGTTTGTATTGTTCAAATGCCTTTAGCCATGCCACCTCATTCAACGGGGGGATGGCACCCAGGATTGGCTTCCATTCTGTGATGGAAAGCCCCGAGCCCGTCAAGCGTGTAATCCCACCCAACAACACCTGGATGATGATCATTCCTACTCCAATCAGCAACCATATCGCTACAGCGTTTGATTTTTTGGCAACAGTATTTTCAATCATGGCGCAAAGGTATTGCAGTTGTACATCGCGAAGGTTTTTTGATGAATTTTTCTTGCTACTTTGCAGCAGATGCTCAAACCATTTTACCAGGAACTTCATCCGGAAGCAGGATGCGATGAAGCAGGCAGGGGTTGCCTGGCGGGGCCTGTATTTGCAGCGGCCGTCATCCTTCCTCCCGATTTTACTGATCCGGTTTTGAACGATTCAAAACAGATCAAGGAAAAGACCCGTTATGCCCTGCGGGATATGATCCAAAAGGTTGCGATCAGCTGGGCTGTGGCCAAAATTGATGCCCCAGAAATTGATGAGATCAACATCCTCAACGCCTCCATCAAGGCCATGCACCTGTCACTGGACCAATTGAAGAAAAAGCCATCTTTCATCATCATTGATGGCAACCGGTTCAAGCCTTACAAAAAAATTCCGCATGCCACCATCATCAAAGGTGATGGCCAGTACTACTCCATCGCAGCCGCCAGCATCCTGGCAAAAACCTACCGCGACGACTTCATGCTGGAGCACCATGAAAAATATCCGCATTACAACTGGAAAAAAAACAAGGGCTACGGCACGCTTGATCATCGCAGGGCAATGGAATCATTTGGCAATTGCATCCTGCACAGAAAAAGTTTCAAGATCAAGCCAATAGAAGGCTCATTGAATATTGACAATCCCATTTGAATCTTAAAACGCTGAGATCCATTAAACCTTTTGAATGGATGATGGTCAAAAAGGAAACTACTAAATCAACGATCATGAAAACAAAAAATCTCCTCCTGCTGGTTATCGCCGTGGTCATGGCATTCGCCAGTTCAGAAGTAAAAGCCAATGTCAACAACAATACCAATGCTGAACTGCAACAACAACTTCATCCCAGACATAGTAAGATTGCAAAATGGAAAGCTAGGCAGGTCAAACGTCAAATGATCAAAAGGGAATTGACAAAAAGGGTAATACTATCCAGGCGACGCTGAATAACGAGTGTAATCTGATCATATCCGTATTTATATACAAAGGCCATGTACAACATGGCCTTTTTTACATCAGTTGACCCATCCCCTGCCTGATCACTTCAGGCTCTTCATCCATCATGTCAACAATGGTGGAATATTCCATGCCGCCAATGCCGCCATCAACCACGATGTCAACCAGTTTGTGAAACTTGTCGTGGATCAGTTCAGGGTCTGTGTATTCCTCCACCATGTCTCCGGGAAGGGATGAACTCAGGATGGGATTGCCCAATGCAGCAGCAATCGCATGGGTAATATGATGATCGGGAACCCTCAATCCAATCGTGTCTTTCTTGCTTTTCAGGATTTTAGGCACTTCCTTGCTGGCTGGAAGAATAAACGTGAATGGACCAGGGATATGGTTCTTGATGAGACGGTACTGTGGCGTAGAAATGGTCCTTGCATATTTGCTCAAATCAGAAAGATCGCTGCAAATGAAGGAGAGATTGGCTTTTAAAGGATCAAGCCCTTTGATGCGACAGATCCTTTCAACCGCTTTGGGTTGAAAAATATCGCAACCCAAGCCATAGACAGTGTCGGTTGGGTAAATGATCACACCACCACTGCGCAAACAATCGGCAATTTGTTTGATCAATCTTCCTTGTGGATCCTTTGGGTGTACGGTAATCAGCATCGGTTCAAATATAAACAGATTGAATCGACTACCGTTGTTCCCCCACCGATAAAACTGAATTAATTGCTTAAAACCAACTTATGAAATCGTCCAAGTCTCCCCGCCACGGAGCAACTTGTTCAAATCGCCAAGGCCTTTCTTTGCAATGACCTCATCGATTTGCATTTGCATTTGGTCTTCGTAACAAGCGCGCTCGGTTTCATAGAAAACACCGAATGGCCTGGGCAGGTGACCCGCGATATGCGGATCATCAAACATGCGCACCAAAATCTGTGCCTTGTAAAAATCATGGTCGTCGTGGATCCAGCAATCGTCTGCACTGGCGCCTTCTGAAAGGTCAACCACAACAGGCTTGAAGCCATCCAACTTGATTCCCTTTTCCTTGTTGGCACCAAAAACCAGGGGCTTTCCTTGTTCAAGGAACAATGTTTCCACCGGCTTGGATGCCTTGTCTGTGAATATTTCAAATGCCCCATCGTTGAAGATGTTGCAGTTCTGGTAGATCTCAAGAAAGGATGCACCCTTGTGGGCATTGCTGCGCAACAAAGATTCCTGTAAATGCTTAGGATCACGGTCCATGGTTCTGGCAATAAAGGTGGCATCTGCGCCCATGGCCAATGCCAAAGGATTGAACGGATGATCAATGCTGCCAAAAGGGGTTGACTTGGTGACCTTATGCTCTTCAGAGGTTGGTGAATATTGCCCCTTGGTCAGGCCATAGATCTGGTTGTTGAACATCATGATGTTCACATCAAAATTCCTTCTCAACAAATGAATGGTATGGTTGCCGCCAATGCTGAGTGAATCACCATCGCCGGTCACAATCCAGACACTCAGCTCAGGCCTTGTTGCCTTCAAACCACTGGCAATGGCAGTTGCCCTTCCATGGATGGAATGCATGCCATAGGTTTCCATATAATAAGGGAAACGGCTGGAACAACCGATTCCTGAAACAATCACGATGTTCTCTCTTGGTATACCCAAGGTTGGCATCACCTTCTGCACCTGTGCAAGTATAGAATAATCTCCACATCCCGGACACCACCTTACTTCCTGATCTGTTTGAAAATCTTTGGAAGTGAGCGGTGATGCTGTTTGTAATACTTCACTCATAAAACACGTTTATTCTTTTAAATATACTCAATTATTTTGTTTCGCTGGACGACTGCAAGGCCTCCCAATACTCAGCACCCCTTCTTGTATGGGGGATGACGATGGTTCCGCCCACGATGTTGGCAACCGAAAATATCTCATACACTTCATCGGTTGTCAAACCCAATTCATGGCATTTGCCCAGATGGTACTTGATGCAATCGTCGCACCTCAACACCATGCTGGCCACCAGGCCCAGCATTTCCTTGGTCTTGACGTCCAATGCCCCTTCCTGATAGGTATTGGTGTCGAGGTTCCACAGGCGTTTCATCACCAGATTTCCCTTGCTCAGGATGACATCATTCATCCTTTCTCTGTATTCATTGAATTCGTTTACGATACTCATGTGTGGGTTTGTTGTGCAAAGTTGCAGAAAAGAATTGGAATTGGGTGGAGGGGTTGAGGGGTGGAGAGGTTTAGGGGTTTAGAGAGAAACTAACTGCTTTTTCAATGACTTTTTCAGCCAGTATGCCGAACCATTCAACCCCTAAACCTCTAAACCCTTACACCTTTACACCCACAATCCTTCAACAGAAAAAGGGAACCAATGGTTCCCTTTTTCAATCAGATAGTTGATGCGATTACCAACGGTTTCCACCGCCGCCGCCACCGCCGAAATTACGGCGAGGAGCACCACCACCGCTGCCACCATTGCTAGGGCGCGCTTCACGAGGCTTCGCCTCGCTTACTTTGATGGCACGGCCTTCAACAGTTGCACCATCCAATTCTTGGATAGCTTTCTGTGCGGCTGCATCGTCAGACATTTCAACAAAACCGAAGCCACGGCTACGACCAGTGAATTTGTCTGTGATAACCTTTGCTGAAGTTACTTCTCCATACTCAGCAAAGAATTCTTTCAAGTCTTCATCCTGTACGTTGAAGCTCAAATTTGAAACATAAATGTTCATTTCAAAAAAATAAAAAATTAAAAAAGGATGAGAGAAACACAGGCGTAAAGAAGACTTTTACTATTAGCAGAACATGCGTAGCAGAAAATACTTTCACTTACTAAATACTGTACTTAACTCAAATTACAAGACAAAGCTAGCCTTAATAATTTGATTTGCAAGAAATAAATAAAAAAATCAGTACTTTTTTGCACATTTTAACAACATTTTCCTTAGAAAGGGGTCGCCTTTCGTTCTGCCTGAAGGCTTCGAAAGGTGATTATCGTGCTGAAAAGGAAGAAAAATGCGCCGGCAATGAAGGGGGCGCCGGGAAAATAAAGCGGAGCGCCATCCCTGCTGAAAAATGAAAACAGGTTGGTCATCAGGGGCGGACCAACGATAGCCGTAGCACTGATCAGGCTGGTCAGGGCGCCCTGCAACTCACCCTGTTCATTGGCAGGAACATGGGAAGAGATGATGCCCTGCAAGGCGGGGCCGGCAATTCCCCCAAGGCAATAAATGACGCAAAAAGCAAACATCATATAGGTATTGGGAGCATAGGCAAAGCAGACCATCCCAATGGTATACAATACCAGGCCAACGAAGACAGCCTTCGTCTGACCAAGTTTGGGTATTGCAATCCGGATCAATCCACCCTGAACGATGGCAATCATCAGCCCCACAAAAGCCAGGGAGTATCCGACCATGGCAGGATCCCAGCCAAATTTTTTCATGGTATAATAGCTCCAGGTGCTCTGAACGGCATTAGCACCAATGTATACAAAGGTCAATGAAAGGATCAAGCCTGCCACTGCAGGGTATTTTCTAAGGTGAATCAGCGAGCCCACCGGGTTGGCCCTCTTCCACTCAAATTTTCTTCTTTTGTCTTTTGAAAGGGATTCGGGGAGGATGAACATGCCATACAACCAGTTGACCATGGTGAGACCGGCGGCAAACAGGAAGGGAACCCGCTCTCCAAACTGGCCCAACACCCCACCAATCAATGGCCCAATGATGAAGCCCATTCCAAAAGCGGCACCAATCATCCCAAAATTCTGTGCCCTTTTTTCTGGCGTGCTGATATCAGCAATATAGGCGGATGCTGTGGTAAAACTTGCACCCGTGATGCCAGACAGAACCCGGGCAATGAAAAGCCAGGTAATGCTTGGAGCCCAAGCCAGCAGCAGGTAATCCAGGCCAAATCCGAAAAGGGAAAAAAGAATCACCGCCCTTCTGCCATATTGGTCGCTGAGGCTTCCCAGTACAGGAGCAAACAAGAACTGCATGAAGGCATAGGTAAACATCAGCCAACCGCCATAGCGGGAAGCAACACTCATGTCTCCTCCGGTCAATTGCTGAATCAGCTTGGGCAGCACAGGAATGATGATGCCCAACCCGATGACGTCAACCAGTACGGTTACAAAAATGAATCCCAGCGCAGCTGATCTACCCTTCCCAAACATCCTGTTGTATTGATTGATTAATGTTGCAAAGAGTCGTAAACCTTCACCTTGCTCCAAAGTGATGAGCAATCTGAAATGAATTTCAGGTGCTTCGGATGTACCTGGTAGGCATCATGGTCTTCGGAAGTTTCGAAAATATTCAACCAGGAAATGGAGTAGGTATTGTCAATCACTTCCCTGTCTGTGGGCGCGGGCACACCAATATGGTACATCTTGATTTCCTCCACTGAAGCCAACGCCTCCAGTCCTTCTACCAATTTCTGAAGGTCTTCTTTGCTTTCAGGATTCTTGAGCCAAAAATAAACGTGATGAATAAATGTGTTCTTGAGTTCCATTGTAAGTTGATTGAGTGGTGAAGGTACAAAATTATCAGCGGGCCTCTTGCAGCCAATCCTGTATGCCAAGGCGGATTTTTTTGGCAACATTATCCGGAGATTTTTTGGAGAGGATGAATTTTTCATCTGAGCGATTGCTCAGAAAAGCCACTTCCACAAGGCTGTTGGGATAATCGGTAGGGCCGCTCAACGCGAAGTTGAAGCTGCCTACATTGCCAAATTCAGCCAATCCCAGTTCCATCATCCTTTTTAAAATGGTTTGCGTCAACGGACGAAAACCAATATGCCTGTAAAACGTACTGGTTCCCTTCACTGTATCCACCGATGAGGAATTGAAATGGATGCTGATCAGCAGGTCTGGTGCAGTATCCCTCAACATGCGGATACGCTCCGGCATGCTCAGGGAAGTATCAGTTGTCCTGGTCATGAATACTCTTTTTACACCTGCTTTTTTCAGCTCTCTTTCAAAGGCTTTAGCATATTCAAGGGTGAGTTTTTTTTCAAGTTTGGACGATGTACTTCCTGCCGCTCCGGAGTTGTCTCCCCCATGCCCGGCATCGACGGCAATGAAAACGTTTTTCAGCTGTTTGTCTGGCGCATGCTTGACCCTGATGGTCAGCCTCGACGCTATGGAATCATAATAAACCGAATAACCCCAATGCATCTTGCTCTTCAAGTCAACATAGACCCTCAAGACCCCATTTTCCATTTGTTCAAACCAGGTATTCCTTACTTCCTTGAGCACTCCTTTCTGGGTGATCCAGTTGGTATTGGAGGTGATGCCAAAAAGATCAATGGCCAACCGGTTGGGGTTCACCTGCATGGTTCCGCGGTAGGGCAGCTTTTCGGGCATGGAGATGGTAATATAATCAAACCTGTCATCGCGGTATGTTTTCCAGTTGCCACTCAGGTAGTAGGATTTTGACTTGAAGGAAGAATCAAAACGCAGGCTCGACTTGGCCACGAAGGCCTTTAAGTTGTCGGCAAGCGAGATAACATAATCTGCATTCAGGCTGTCCACCACTTTCACCAAAACACCCGTGTCCATATAGGTCATCTTGGCTCCGCCCAACCGGTCATCACCAGGCCCGTATTCAAAAAAAGGAAGCACGCCTGTGGTCCTCGCAAGCCTCACTGTTTTGCCGTTGGGAGAGCCAGGCTGTCCCTGAACGATCACAAATATGAAGAGGTAAACTACAAACTGAAAAGCCGTCTTTTGCATGCCCCTAAGATAGTTTTTTTACCCTGCCCATCCGTATAATTACGCATATCAAAAAGCAGTTTCACTTAATTTTCACTGATTTGAGGCATGTCTATAATAGAATCGATGGCAAATCGTTTAAACAGGGAGCCCGTTTTAAATCCAATATCCACGAACCAATCCCATCCCATGCAAAAAACCACGAACAACAGTTTCATTGCCACCTCGTCTGCATATCTTTTTATTTTTATTACAAGTTCCCTGATCAATAAATTTTCATCTGCCGCTGAAAATCCAGTGGCCATCTTGAATGTATTGACTTCTCTCATTCAAGCACCACTGATGCTTCTGCTGCTCAGCCATCTGGCTGGCAAAAGCATGATCAACATCCTGGCCAAGGGTTGTCTTGCCTTTTTGCTTGCATTCAGTGCGGCATCACTTGCTTTGAGGGGTATGGGAGACAGCAATCTCTTCATGATCATGCTGGTTGGATCCATTCCTGTTTTCGTTTTTGCATCTATGCTGTTTGTAGACCATGTAAAACAAATGATCAATGAAAAGAAAGGGGCTAATAAGACAATTATGCTCAGCAGTATTGTATTCGCCTTCGGCGCTTATATCATTTTACTGCTCTTGAACAGGATCGATCCACAGGCGCATGCCGGCGATTTTAGGATCTTGCTGGGATTCATCACCCTGGTATCAGGCCTGGTCATGGCGGCGAGTCTTGCTTTCACCAAATCGGAAACAAAAGAATTGATCACTGAATCTGACAGAACGCCAACACAAGTGGGTTTTGACCAATGGGAAAACTTTTCACTGTCCAGCACACCTGATGTCATCAAAAAAGGAGTAACCGATATCAGCAAATACTATTCAGGATTGCAGAAGACCAGCTAAAAGTCAGCTGCATGCTTAGGAGTGGTGTTTTTCATCACGAAAGACGCCATTTTTATTTTATATGCTTGACCCGGTCTCTCAAATGTTGACAACGAAAAAATGGTTTTACAGCAGAATTGATGAAATTTAACCGCTGATAAAGCCAAACCATGACCATCTTTTTCATCATAGCTGTTGCGCTGCTCCTGCCTTACCGGTTCATCATCCGCCGTGCAAACAGGCAACTGATGTTCCTGCAGCGGTACACTGCCAATCAGACTTCGGCAGACAAAGCCAGCATCATCATTGCCGCCAGGAACGAGGAAATGAATATCGGACCTTGCCTGGAGTCCTTGCTGGCACAGGATTTCCCGCCATCACAAATGGAAATCATTGTGGTGGATGATCAATCGGTTGACGGAACTGCAGCATTGGTACGGAGTTATGCTGACAGGGGCATACGGTTGATCAGCCTTGGCAAGGACGAGGCCTTTGGAAAGAAGGCCGCGATTGCCAGGGGGATTGCTGCGGCCACGCATGACATCATCATCACCACAGATGCAGACTGCAGTTACCCCACAAAATGGATCAATACCCTTTTGTGCTACAGGGAAAAAATGGATGCCGTTTTTGTTGCAGCGCCCGTACAATTCAAGAAGGAGATGAACCTGTTAGACCGCTTTCAGTCGCTGGATTTCATGGCCCTGCAGGGAATCACCGCAGCAGGAGTGAGCGGCAAGTATTTGAACATGTGCAATGGCGCCAACCTGCTCTATACCAAGGAAGCATTTTTGCAGGTCAGGGGCTTTGAAGGAATTGATCATCTTGCTTCCGGAGATGACATGTTATTGATGGAAAAGATTGACAAGGCTTTTCCAGGCGAAGTTGCTTACTGTTTTTCTGAAGATGCAATTGTGGTTACCGAACCTGCTGCAAGCTGGTCTGCGTTTATCCAACAAAGGATTCGCTGGTCGAGCAAAGCAAAAAACTATACCAGTTTTGTTACCAAGGCAGTCCTGCTGTTGGTTTATCTCTTGAATGCCGCAGTGGTATCGCTCTTTTTGGCGGGTGCATTTGATGTGCAGTTGCTGAAATATGGCCTACTGCTCACAGCCATGAAAACAATTGTGGAACTGCCTTTCATGATTCGCATCGCAAGGTTCTTCAACAAGTCTGCACTGATTGCCTGGTTCATTCCCTTTCAACCACTGCATGCACTCTATACAGTTGTGGCCGGAACCTTTGGCCTGTTTTCGACGTACAGGTGGAAGGGAAGGGAAGTGGGTTGAAGAAATTGAAATTGCCATTCATTCAATAATGTATCAATTTTTAAGAATATCGAAAAAATTCAGCATCATTTATGCGGCAAAAATTGGATGAAATAACTTGACGGGGTCAGCCCAGATTTCTTTTTAACAGCTCCAATAAAAGTATTTCTCGAGTTGAAGCCGGCAGATTTGGCAATGGCTTCAAGTGTGAAGTTTTGACTATCCGGCGACTCCTTTAGTACCTCTGCAACATAATCTACCCTGTAATCATTGATCAGCTCATTGAAGTTTTTGCCATATTCCTGGTTGATGAATGATGAAATAAGATAGATTGGAACATTCAGTTCCTGGGATAAATCCTTGATTTTATACCCAGCCGCCAAGAAAGGCTTGTTGTTTTTGAAATGGTTTTCTATGCTTGAGGTCATCTCGGTCCTCATTTCAGGTGTAAAAAACGATGTTTTAGGATGATTGAATTCGTCGATTTGCTTTGGCTGATTTTCGATGGCTAATTCCGCAGGCACAGAGGGGTGAGTAACCCATCCTTTCAGCCCGTACAATATATTGGGCTTAAGCAGAAGATACCCGCAAATCAAAAGAGAGCAAGCAGCAGAGGTCAAGCTAATGGCAAGTTGTAATTCCATGATCTTGGATAACTCCAAAATGTGCCAAATGATAAACAATAGATAAGAAAAAAAGATACATAAGACTAAATAGGAAAGCCATTTATAAATTTCTAGATTTTGAAAATATATATCACTAAACCTGACTTTCAACATTCTTTTGTTTCTCTCAATTGTAATTAGCGCTAGGCCTGTGAAAAAAAGACCAACTCCCAGCCTTATCATGATACCCCATCCTAGAGGAAATAGGCCTTCAATCTCCAGGGCAGCCAAACTTTTATCAGTGACCATCTTTGATATTATTGCTCTTTTTGAGTCAGAAGAAAGCAAGAAAAATGGTAAAAAATTGATTATGTATACTATCTGGGGGATAAAAAACAGGTAATCACTACCGTTAAACCTATACTTTTGATTCAAAATAGATTGAACATACAAATAAACCATGGCGGGCATTAAACCTGAAAAGATTACAGGTAAACGCCATAGATGTGGATATTTCATAAAAAAAGATGTACCAACCAGCGCATAATAAATAGCAACAATAGAGGTACACATTAATACTCCTGCAAGCAACCTTGCAGAAAGCGCCTTATCCTTGTTCTTTAGATAAAGAATAATTGATACAAGAAAACCAATGGTGCCAATTACCGACACAATCATATAATTAAATGTTTCTACTGCATTCATACTCAACGATTGGGGATCGTACAACAAAATTTACCGTGACGAAAACTAATGTGTTATGGAAAAACACCTTGTTTAATTGCACCAGAAAACGAGTAAGAATAATGATGAGCATGAAGGCAATAGGAATTGCCAAAGAATAATTGGGTTATTCATTTCTTGATTGGATGATTGGGGTTTGGGTCAAATCTAACGTACGGTAAAATTATAAAATAGATTTAGGTTAAGCGTATTTTATTGGGTTAATCTAATCTGTTGCATTTAATCCAGCATACTAATCCAACCTCAACCGCCTGTACCATTTTCTTGACCTGGTTTCTTGCCTTAGCTTAGACTTATGGTAAGTCATCTGCGCGGAGTCCTTTTATACAGTCCCCTGATTTAGACCATATATTTTCTCAAATGCGGCACCTTGATTTGGAACAACAAGCGAGTGATCAGCCGGCGACTGGAACGTGGCGGTTGAAGCTTTCATCCAGAGAGATGAAGGTTTCGGTACGCTCAATGCCCTTGATTTTTTGCAGTTGATCATGCAATACAAAACGCAATTGCGTGATGTCTTTTGCCACCACTTCAAGGAACATGCTGTAGTTGCCTGTTGTATAATTCAAGCGCACGATTTCAGGGATTTTTTTCAGGTCTTCCGCCACCTGATCATAAAGGGAACTTTTTTCAAGAAAGATTCCAACAAATGCTGTAATATCGTAGCCCAAAAGCTTTAGGTCAACGTTAAGCCTTGTGCCTTTTACGATGCCTATTTCTTGCAGTTTCTTGATGCGCACATGGATGGTTCCGCCAGAAACAAAGAGTTGTTTGCCAAGGTCTGCATAGGAAATACCAGCATCTTCCATCATGATTTGAATGATCTGAAGGTCCAGTTTGTCAAGATTTAATTTTGTGGCCATATCTGGTATCTGTTTTATTACTTTTCAAATATAAGTGCAATTTATTGAATAATATCAATAAATTAAAAATATTTGTTGAAATATTATCAACAAAATAAGCTTTACCTTAAATTTGCATCAGTTCACAACCACTGTGGGGTGATGAAATTTTGGCAGACATGCCCTCTTGTCTCGGGGGTGAGGAAAACAGGATAAACGTAGTGTAGAGCCGTCTCGCAAGAGGCGACCAGGGTCGACCACTGAACTTTGCGCTACAGCTAACTGCCTCGTGGAGGTTCGATCCCTCCCCCTACAGCAATAAAAAGCCCATAATCAATTGTTTATCAATTATTTATGGGCTTTTTGATTTAGGGTAAGTTTCACTAAAAGTTTCACTACGATTTTAAGCCCTCCAATACACTACGGACTGCCCACATATTTTCGGATCATGACAGATCTCATCAAACAACTCAACACTCAATTTTGTCTTGAGCTCAACAAAGCCTGGCTGGATGCCTCCCTTAAATTCGATGGCAAAAACCTCGAAATGGAGTTTTTTACTGAAGTGCATCAACTCATTGAAGAAGCCAAAGAACAGGGCTATTTGTTCAACCTCGAATATTCTCCCGACAACTTCATAGGTGAACGCATCGATGGAAAACCACTTGATCCGGAACTCTGTAACATGCCCGAATGGGAACAACTCAATCTGGTGATCAACATGCTAAAACAATGTGAAACCAACAACTGGGACAACATCAAAAAACATTTTGAGGAATTGAAGCGCCAAAGGATAGGACCCATCCTGCTGAAATATGCCACAGCATGCGCCAAAAAGCATGGTCCGTTTTATGCAGGAGACAAAAACGATACCATCAACATCTTCGGCACCTGTGGTTCAGTGCCGTTGGAAATGATGTTGATCGCCTTTCTGTTTAATAAGAGTTGAAAAATGAATTCATGCTTTGTTTCGTTACTCTCCTCAGCCAATTTTTCAACACCCGGTAAATATTAATCAATTAGTCAATTTCTTGATCCACTAAATTTCTTATGATGCACTTCAAAGTTTCCAATGACCCCATTGAACGTTTGGGTCAACTCAATGCTCTACTCACCGAATTTATTTTCCACTTTGATCGCTTGAATCAAGACAAACTCCTGCTGATTAAACTGAATATATCCAAATGGAAATCGGCTGGCTATACCTTTAGTGTGGCGAGCCATGCAGAACCCGTTAAGGAAGACCATGACCAGCAGATCAGCCTCTACAAGGCCTATGGCATCATAGGAGAATTGTTGCTGTTTAGAAAAGAACAAGAAGTTGCTGTAAGAAAACAGGAATTTGAAAAAGCTGCATATTACAGGGACATGCAAAAACATCAATACGAAAAACTGCAGGTAATTCACACTCAACTTTTAACCCCCATTCCATTTTTCAGCTTCACGGACAATCAACTGGAAATGAGCCTGATTGAGCAGTATTTTCTGTCGGAGTATATTCACAAAACCCTCGCAACAAATTAAATTAATCGCACTCAACAAATAAACTCCAGGTAATTATCGCGGTCAATAATACTGAAACTTGCATCAGGATATGCCTGGTCAAAAGCCTTGTGCTTTTTCTATACTTGATTTTAATGAATGAAATAAATGCAACACTGACAATATTCTGCCGAATTTAGTCAGTACACTGACGATTTTAGGCCGAATTTAGTCAGTGGATTCAATATCAAGTCCTCCAATAGACTGAGGTCTGCACAAATAGCTTTGTAACAAGATAGCAATGCCGACCAAGCCGTTGCCAACCCAAACACCACCCCAACCGTAAAGAAAAATTAGACAATTTAAACCCGCTTCTCATGATTTTTAATCTTCCGATCGCAGACATCCAGCACAGAGACACCATTTTTGAAGATGATTTTTCCAACAACGTGGCTGGCTGGGAAATCATTGAAGATGAAGATGAAAAAGCCTGCATTGATAAAAGACATTATTTCATGGAAAACAAATCTAAAACCAGGTGGATGTTCTACCACAAAGAACTGCAGCGGGGTTTTCCGAAAAATTTTGTGATCAATACAGAAATCGAAATCCTTGATTACAAAGGTTATGGCCAGTTCGGATTGCTTTGGGGTTTCTCCAAGCCGCACCATATGCTCAACCGTTTTGTGGTTTCAGCAGAGGCAGATCGTTTTACTGTATCCAAGTTTGAAAAGAACCATCACCATACCTTCCACCGGTTCAGTGGGGCCTACGAAAAGTCAGTACCCGGCAGCCAAAAATGCTTTTTATCGCTGATGTTACTGGAAGACTATTATTATTTTTTCCTTCATGAATACAGCCGTCCTGTTTACATGTGCCATCGCTCCCACCTGCATTCCGAAGGCAATCGGTTTGGTTTCTATGTTGAACCGGGCATCATCATCCGGGCAAAAAACATAAAAATCCAGCGCATCATCACCAAACCCGGATTCGACAGCAGGGCCTGGATGCCTGTTGGGAGTGAGCTGATCAATGGAAGATAAACAACAGAGATGATGGAATGCAACAGACAAAGCCTTTAATTATTTCATTTTCGAGACAAGGCCCACTATCGACTTTTTAAGTGTTGCTGGCTTTAAAACCTTGCACCAGGGACCCATCCCCAGCAGGCGCAAACAGAATTCCTCGTTAATATAAACAGTCATACTGATACGGATTTCTCCATCGCTTTCTTTGATCAATTGCTGAGAAGCATGGATAGGTTCCAGCAAAACCAGTTTGCTGATGGGATCAGTGATGGCAAGTTCTACGGTCTGCGGTTTCCCTTTCCCATCCATGATGCCTGTGGCATGCTGAAAGAAACTCTCTGCATTAAAAGCGTTGCGATGCTTTATATCGGCCGTCTGCTTAACATTGATTATATCCAATGATGAGATTCGGTCCAGGGCAAAAGTGGTATAATTCTGTTTTTCATTGCTCCATCCAATCACATACCAGCGGTTGCGGTGCTCTTTCAGGAGGTATGGAATGAGCTGATAGGTTGATGTTGTTTTCTTGTAGATATTGGTATAGGTAAAGCTGATGGCAAACCTGTTTCGGATGGCATCAAACAACTGATCAATCCACTCCATTCCGGAAATGGCATTCGGAGTTTCAAAATCAACATGTTTGCTGATGATTGGATCATCAATATCCAGGCCAAGCGAGAACCGTGTATTGATGCGTTCAATGGCTTGCTTGAAATCTGCAAAAACGGGCACATCCTTGTATTGGTAAAGCAGTTGGGCAGAAAAACGCAACGCATTCCACTCCTGTTCCTGAAGGTTCAATTCTGCGATAGAAAACCCAACCTCACTGTAGGCATATCCCTTCTCTGTTTTTGAATATACAATAGGGGCATTGTATCCGATAGGGTGGTCCTTCTTCATCAAAGCCAGGTCTTTCTCTACGGTTGATGTGGAGATGTCTGTTTCAAGGATTTCAGAACAGCGGTCAGCCAAATATTCCAGGCTTGGATATTTATGGCGCTTGCTGTTGATGCACCGGTCTATGATGCGGTGGCGGATGATGGCATTCTTGTTGACTGGCATAGGTTGATGAATGAGTTCTCTAAATTAGTTCAAATATGGCAAGCGTTTAAAGGTTATACAATTTCCTTGTGCTTGCTGTAGATCAATTGGCAGACTTTGTCCATTGCTTTGAAAATTTTAATATCGAAATCAGCAGCATTTGTTATGCTGGTTAAAGTGACAATAGCGTTAAACAAAACCCCGCTCTCATTACGAGAAATACGTTCAATAAAATCTATTTTATTGCTTCCTGGTTGAGATGCTGAAACGATGGTCTCTTCTGTCTTAGGGTCAATTGCAAATAAAAAACTCATATTTAATCCTTTGGGTTGATTAGAAATTCTTAATGAAGATGGCAACGGCCACTTGAACTCGTCGTTTTATTTTTACACCGCAATCCTTTCTTTGTTGTTCCTGAGCATTGACTGGAAACATTCGAAGATTGGGTAGATGTTTTGCCATCACAGCAATTGGTTCCTACTGTTCGGTTGTGTATTTTGCAAACACAACTGTTCAACTTGCTTCGGTTGCATTTTTGACAAAGCAATTGAATATTGGAGACAGTACTTGTACCTCCGCATGAAAATGGAGTGATATGGTCATATTCCAAACTGAGCGAACTGCCACAACATTTGCAAATGCCTCCATCTCTTGTGAAGACAATCTTTTTTGTTGTTGCTGAAATGTATCGGCTCTGGGAAAAACAAGCAGCACTTAAAAATAAAATAGTTAATAATAAAAATAATTTCCTCATGCTGCTACAGGGTTTTAAAGACAAATATATTTTCTAATAGTCAATTTTGAGCTGATTTTATATACAATTGGCTCATTTTATGATTATATTTGAGCCGATTACGCATAAAAATCGGCTCATTATGTACAACTGGCAACATAAAAACTGGCCTAACTTTGAATTTGACTATACTTCCTTAGAAAAGGAATTAATGCTATTTATGATGAAGGCAGGTGAAATCAACGGTATGCTTTCTGCCTTACCTAAACATATAAGTACAGAAACCATTATTCAAACCATTGTATCTGAAGCAATTAAGACATCCGCCATTGAAGGTGAAATTATCAACAGATTGGATGTCATGTCTTCTATCAAAAACAATCTTGGATTGCACACAGATCATAAAACAAAAGATAAAAATGCAATCGGTTTAAGCAAGATGCTGATTGACATAAGAAACACATTTAGGGAAGAACTGACAGAAGCGAAATTGCTTGACTGGCATCAGTTGCTAATGAATAACAATAAAAAGGTAAAAGCAGGAAAATGGAGAACGCATAAGGAACCCATGCGTGTGATTTCAGGATCTGTTGCAAATCCAAAGGTACATTTTGAAGCACCCCCTTCTATAAATATTCAAAAAGAAATAAAACAATTCGTAAAATGGTATAATGACTGTGATATTTCTATGCCGCCTGTTAAAGCAGCAATTGCGCATTTGTATTTTGAATCCATTCATCCTTTTGAAGATGGGAATGGAAGAATAGGAAGAGCTATTGCAGAGAAAGCATTTTCGCAATGTCTGGATATGCCTGTTTTATTTAGTATTTCAAGTGCCATTGAAGCCAGAAGAAGAGAGTATTATGATGCGTTGCAAACAGCACAACGCACAATGAATATTTCGGCATGGATCAAATGGTTTATATCTATTACACTTGAGGCACAAGTGCATGCTGAAAAAATGATACTTTTTACCATTGATAAAATGAAGTTCTTTGATCAATATGAGAATAAATTAAACGAGCGACAGAAAAAAGTCATCAATAAAATGATGGAGGAAGGTCCAAAAGAATTTATCGGTGGAATGAATGCGAAAAAATACATGAGTATCACTGGCGTTTCAAAAGCAACAGCTACACGGGACTTGCAGGAGCTTGTTCAGTTGAATATATTTTCTGGGCTCGGTTCGGCACGGTCAACAAGATATTCATTGAATATCAAATAAAAACATAAACAGTTGATAGCCTCTCCTGATTGTGGAATTTGAACAAATCAATTGCGGCCGCAGTGCGGCCGTAATTCAAAAATTGGCAAAAGAATTGTATGTCTAACTTTACAATGTTATGCTAGTTCACCTAATCGCGCACATACCGTGTTGTACAGAAAATCGCCGGAAAAATTGCTTTACAAATAGGCCCTTATAATTTGTACCTAAAAATTGAAAATAAATCCGATATTGTCTCTAATAAATGCATCAATACAGATCATGGAAAATAATTACTATTCACTAAAGGAAATTGCTGAGAATTTTGTTTTTCAAACATACAAGAATGAAATTCCTGATGGATATAGTTTTTCATTATGTTATCCATTGTCAGTATTATTTTCGTTAATGGGAATTGAACATGAAATAACATTTGGAACATCAAAGAAAAACAATGTTGAAGTTTCACACTTTTGGATAACGCTTGATGTTAATGGAATTATTTTAGACCCAACAATAAAACAGTTTAATCATAATGAATCATGCGTTTATTTAGGCGATATTCAAAAAAATGAAACAGCTAAAAGGTATAAAATAATTGAAACTAATGGAGATGAACAGTTTTCCAAAACCTATGATAAGTGGGCTGAACTTCTCTTCCAAGATAATAAAAGAAGATCGTTGCCAATTACACTTGAAAACAAACTAATTACATTAAATGTTGAGGCTGCACAAGTATTGTTTTTTTATATGGAAAAGTATGGCCTTAAAGAAAAAGTTTTGAAGTCTGCCTATGGTTTGTCATATTTTAAACCCATCAGCTTTATTTTGCAGCAGGACAATATAGCAGACCAACTCCTTAAATGCTTCGATAAAATACCTTCAAAATATAAGGAAGAAATCATTGACCTCGGAAAAATTCAATAAGATGATTGACATCACAATGCCATCCGCTCCTGAAATTCACAAAATGGATTGGCCAGCCTGATCTGTTGCGGGCTCTTGCACTCCGGTGAAAATATAGCGGGATTGGCTACCATGATGAACATTGCCCTGGCCCTGGATACGGCAACATTCAGGCGGTTGGGGCTGTACAAAAAGTCCATCCCCCTTGGAGCATCTTCCGGTGTGGACGTGGCCATGGAATAGATCACCACAGCGGCTTCCTGACCCTGGAATTTATCGACGGTGCCAACGAGCAAGCCCGGCATGCTGTCTGAAATCGCAATTACCTGTGCATTGTATGGACTGATTACCTTGATATCCTCCAATGTAAGAGGCCTGACAATATCATCTTCATCTGTCCAGTAAACATCCCCTTTGGTCAGTTCCTGGATTATGCCGATGACAGCCTGCACTTCCTCGTCTGAAGCGCTTGTGTTTCCAGTGTGATCAACTGCAACATGCCTTAAGCCTGACCCGACAAAACGGGTATTCCCGCTGATTGCCTGCTTTTCAAGACCAGGCAATGCAAACAACTTTCCTTCATAAAACATGTCAGAATCAAATGAACAGATCGCAGGATGCATCCTTCTGGTGATGCCGAGAAAAATTCCCTGAAGATCAGTAATGGTCTGGTTTTGCTTGAGGATGTGTTCCAGGGCAGAAACCTCAGTGCCATCAGGATGGATGCCCTGTTGCGGTTGTTTCAACTGCTGTGGATCACCGAGCAAAATGAGGTTTTTGGCCACGCGGGCGATAGACAAGGTATCAATCAGCGACAGCTGCCCGGCTTCATCAACAAACAAATAATCCAGCTCATTCAGCAGTCCTGTTGCCGCCCACATGAAGGGGGTTCCAGCAATTACATCATGCGTGCTGATGGCACTGGTGATCCTGCTGCTATCCGTGGCTTCTTCCCAGGATACCATACCACTTCTCACAGTAACTTTCTGAATCATCTTGATGGACACCTCTTCGTCTTCTGCCATTTCCCAAACAGTATCCAATAGCGAACCAATCACTTTGTGGCTGAGTGCAGTTACGCCAATTTTCTTGCCTTGCCTTATCAAACCAATGATCATTTTACCCGCAGTATAGCTTTTGCCTGTACCGGGAGGGCCTTGAATGGGCAAAACACTGTGGTCCAGTTTGAGCGCCCAGTCAATTGCTTTTTCAATGTGGTCCTGGGTTTCCACTACAGGTGAAGAAGTGCGGGGGACTGTTGCCAACAGGAGATCCCTGGCAGCACGAAATTCCAGAGATGGATTATCCACTCCAGCATTGACCACCCATGTAGCCAATGCAATGATGCTGTTCTCCTTGTCCGTTGCGCTGAATTTTTCAAGGAGAAATACTTCCGGGTGGTGATTGTCTTGCAAGCTGGGCCCTTTTTTAATTTTAATCAGGCATCCTGATTTGTCAAAATCAACTACCTCACCGATTTTGACAATGTTCCTGTCATACACTATATTCCCTCTCCTGATCTCAGACTCCTGCGGGGTGAAGCGATAAGTATAGACAAAGCTTCTTTTGTCCTGGGCTTGCTCACCTGTAAACACCAGGTCAATCAGTACCGCTTTTTCATCGTAGAGTTCATCATCTGTCAAATCGATTATCCTGAAATATTCCCACCAGAAAGATTTCTCCTCCCTTCTGTACCAGTCAAGCATGTTGGCAAGGATGAAATGAGCCTGTTCTTCTTCAGTACGCTCATTCGCTTCTGGAGGGATGCCATCCATCAGGGCGTCAAACAAAGGTTTAATCCTTTGCTGGTGCGCTGTAATCTTATCAGCCGGATCGCCAGGAGTTGCAGCTGGCCTTGGTATAGCGAACCCTTCATCAATCCATAACTGCCTTTCGGCTTCAAGCCATAGGTGGAGGCTGTGGGTGGAAATGCAATCATCTTCGTTGTACTTCACGATGGCATTTCTGGCATCTGCTGTGGCTTCAGCCTGACGGCCAGTTTCCAGCAACAACTCGTATTCTGCCTTGAATCCTGAAAGTATTCTCAGCTCCATTTGCCGGATATAACCATGGTACTTTTCCAGATCCTTCAATGAATAGCGCTCTACCCCAGCGCGAATGGAATGCCTGACAACGCCATGGAGATCAATGAATGTGCCGGACCTGAGAAATGCATCCATTTCATTTTCCCTGGTGGCATATTTGCACATCAGCCTTTTGAAGGCCGATTGCTCGTAGGCACCGTAATGATAGATGTGCATGTCAGGATTGGCAAGCTTAACCTGCAGGGCAAGATCCATAAATATTTCAAATGCGGCTTTTTCCGCATCAGCAGTTTCTGCCCAGATGACATTGTATTGCCCAAGGTGGTACCAGCCGAACATGTACTCACGACCAGAAGGTTCCACCAAAGGATCGCCTTCCAGGTCAAGATAGATGTCATCATGGGTTGGCTCCGGTAATTTGAAGAATCCCTGTTTCTCTTCTTCGTCGAGTGGAAGGCGTTCATGAACTGGCCGTTGCTGCATTCTGCTCTTGTGTTGCAACCTGGCCTGCTCCCTCAACTTCTCGTAAGTTTCTACCACACCCTTTGCAGGGGTAAAGGGGATGGGAATCGGGAGTGAAGCCATTGATTCCAGCGTGTTGACCTGGTGCTGACGAACTTCCTTTGTTTGCCTCGCACCCATGCCTGCGATAAAACCAAGGTGATCATCCTGTCTTCTTATTTTGTTGCAATGTTCCCACCAGTTGCAAAGATCACAATGGCCAACGGGATCAGGATAAGTATCCCCCCTGTCATTGAATGCACGCAGAAATTTTTTTCTGGCATGCAAGACATAACCGATATGATCATTGACCCGGTAAGATTCAGCACCATTGGGCTTCATGACATGCATGTTCTCCGGCATGATGCCCTGCATGCCAGACAGCATGTGCGAGTAAAGCGTGATCTGAACCAGGGTGGATGCTTTGGTGTTGTTGGCCAGTTTGGTGTCGGTAATTTCATAAGACCATGCCCATGATGAAGCAGGCTTTTCAACCCTGATCATGAAATCCGCCCAACCCTGCCATTGGCCCTCTTCGAGTCTGCCCTGGTAGATCACATCTGCCCCTGTTTCCATGGCAGCGATTGTATTCAAATAAGCATCAGGATCATCCTTGTCAATCGTGATAATTGTAAGCCCTTCTTGCCTCAAGGTTTCAAGGTGGGCAGCTTCAAACTCCTCGCCTTTTTGTCTTAAAACCTCAGTTGTGCGGTTGGAATAATTCGGTCGCTTTTTGATGCCTTCTGCAGCATCTCTGTTGAGGGTAGTAAGGTGTTTGCAATTGAGGTGATTGTTGAGGTCGGTAGCAGAGAAGATGAAATTGTTGTTTAAGCGCCTCATTGCGTGACTGATATTTTGGTGTTCTTTGAAAACAGTATTGATTGAATTTACAAAATAATTTGGGCACTGATCAAGGAAAAGAAATTAACTTGGTGCAATTAGAAATTAATCAAAACACAAAAGAAGATGAAGTCTGTTTCCCTTAAACGCAAACTCAAATCTTATACTGGTATTCCGGAAGAACTCGGGATTCGGCTTCATCGATCGATCAGCTGGTTACAGTGTGCCGAACAACAGGAAAAAGATCCTGACATCATGTTCATTACACAATGGATAGCCTTTAATGCATGTTATGCGATGGACATGAACAGCCAGTCCAGCAAAACCGAAAGGGAAAAGTTCAAAGGATTCATCGGCACCTTGGTTAGGCTTGATCACGAGAAGCGGATCTTCAATATACTCTGGCAGAAATTCTCTGGTCCGGTGAAAATATTAATTGAAAATGAATACGTGTTCCGCGGGTTCTGGGATTTTCAGCGTGGCGATACAAATGAATGGAGAAAGGCCTTTGACAAATCAAACGAGGATGCGATGCGGTACATGTCGGCGAACAATGTGGGTGGAGTTTTAGAAATCCTTCTGGACAGGCTCTATATTTTGCGCAATCAACTCATGCATGGTGGGGCAACTTATAAAAGCAAACTTAACAGAAGATCCGTGAAAGATGGAAGCCGTATTCTGGAAATGCTCATTCCCATCATCATCGAGATTATCCTGGAAAATCCGGAAGAAGATTGGGGGAAATTGTTGTTTCCGGTGGTAAAATAGGTTTGTCCTAATGAAGCTAAAGTGTCAGGTGAGTTCTTTCAACTTCATCACAAAATCCAGTTCTGTATTGAATTTTGATGCAATATCTTCTGGGCTTAACAAACCCTTTTTGAGTTCTTCAATAATTTGAATTGATTCTGTACGACCTTCTTTGTGTCCAGCTTTTCTTTCCAATGACATGGTTGTATGATATTGCCTTATGCTATCGACATAAAGTTCATAGCCATAAATCTTTTCAGGGCTGAAATTCTTGGCTTCAACAGACTCCAATGCTTCACAAATTTCAGAATACCGTTCATATTCCTCTTTGGAAAGCCTATCAAATAAAGATGGTTCAGTGAAATACATAAGCCAACGATCTTGAGGTTTATTCAAGTCAAATATATTCATTTTCTTCCATTTGGGAAGTTCGATGAAAATGATTTGCATGTCGACCCAGTATTCATCGTGGTTGGCTCTGTTTGTAAATGCAAAATAATGATACCAATCATTTTCATTCTGATTAATTGTATGATCAAGCAAGTTCAGGGAATATACAGGCTGTGCAAGATCATACTGTTTATTCTTTGTAAGTTGCCTCGAATATATTTTTGATGTATTCATCAGGACCCGTTTGTTGAATCCGGTTTGTCTTGCCACTTGCATCTCAACAATGAAATGTCTGCCATGGTTATCAGTACATCTTACATCAACGATTGAATTTTTATTTTCGTCAGTCTCGGGAAGGATTTCCGGACTCATGTATTGAATTTCAACTATAGGATGTGGGAGTGGAAGAAAATTGTTCAATAAACTCATGAGCAGGTGGGGCTTCTCTCCAAAGACCTTCTTGAAAGCAAGGTCAGACTTTGTATCGATGATGTTCATTCTTTTTATACAAAGGTCCATTTGAGGGTTGACGATTCCAATGTGAAATCATCTTTCTTAGCTGGGATTTTTCTCAGTCAAAAAAGGAAATACACAGAGAAAAGGCACAATTACTAGAATTGATACTGAAGAAATAATAGATTAAACATTTCTATATATGAATTGTGCCCTCAGTGCGGGCATAATTAAATGATAAACAAAAGAAAGGTATGTTTCAATTGATTATCAATACTTATACATACTACATAAAGATTATATGGGAATTGCGCAGACAGTGTCTGCGCAATCTAATAGCTCATAAAATCACTCCTAATCCTTTTTACTCTTCCGCCTATACTTCCCCCGCGTTTGATAATAATAGCGCGAACGGTTCTGGCTCTTGACTGCATTTTTACTGGTGTTGACTGCCCGGCGTACATGGCCCTTTCGAAACTTCCCCTTGTAGTCGATGGAAGGTTTAACATACACCGACTTACTGCCACTGTCACTACCCGAGCAGGCACTGAAAAATAGGGCCATGGCAATCAACAAAAGCGGAATGCCCATCAGCCAGATCAGTGTAAGCATACAACCCCGGCTGGTTCTGTTGTAAACCCTGTTGTACATGGCCCGCTTGGGATTGGTGATCCAACCCATTCCTCTCGGGGCCTTCAAGCCCAGGTTGTGCCGGATGATGCGTTTCACCGAAGTACGGGCTGCGATGCGTTTGGTGAGGGAAGGAATGCGGAAGCCGAATTTCATGGTTAGGTGCTTGGTATTGAACGAATTTACGTAATTGTCAAAAAATCCCTCAGAAAGACAATTTTCGTATATTTAGACAGGCTAAATCAGTTGGAAAAATCACCATTTATACCAGATCAAATATATAAAAGATCAACTTTGCATGATCTTTATGGCGGAAACCGCCAAGGGGGTATTACACCAACGAGGTCACATCCTTTTATATTCATCTTTTCCGGAAAGTCAGGTGCGCAATATGGATATAAAGATGGATGGGATAATGAAAACGTTTTCAGTTATACAGGGGAAGGTCAAGATGGAGATATGCAATTCATCAGAGGCAATTTAGCCTTGAAGGATCATCTTGATAATGGGAAAAGAGTATTTCTTTTCGAATATGAAAGAATAGCTCATGTCAAATTTATATGTGAGCTAGAGTTTTTTGATTATGATTATTTTGATACACCAGATGTTAATGGTAAGGACAGAATAGGAATTAAGTTCTTCTTTAAAAGGAAAGGGGTTTTACTACCAGTAAGCAGAGAACAATTTTTAACCAGCATGGTTGAAGATGATGAAGCTCCGTACAGCAATTACATCTACCCAAATACTACAGAAAGAAAAGGACTAGTAACATCAAGAGTAGGTCAAGGTGCATACCGAAAAAGAATTATACACCGATGGGAATATCAGTGTGCTGTAACCAAGTTTAATAGGCTTGATGTATTGATTGCTTCACATATCGTTCCTTGGGCTGATGTCAGTCATGAAGAACGGCTAGATGTTCATAACGGAATTCTATTATCCCCTACTTACGATGCACTATTTGACAAGAATTTGATAAGCTTTGAGAATAACGGAAAGATTATATTATCTGACAGTATTGAAGCAAGTGCTTATAAGAAGATTGGTGTAACTGGATCTGAAATAATAAGTGGGATTAGCAAATATAATGAGCAATATTTGGATAAGCACAGGAGATTAATGAGGAGTGATTAATCATTACCAAATGTGAAATAATTCAAAAAAATAAAGATTCATTTTAAATCGAACGGGTGTGTTTTATTCACTTTTAAACAAATACTTTAGTTGTTACAAAGAATGTTTTAATTTACAGCTTACTTATGAAAAAACTTCCAAAATATTGGGATTGTGCTGCTACTACCCCTGTTGACCAGAGGGTGCTAGATGCTATGCTTCCTTATTTCGCGGAAATTTTTGGAAACGCAAGTAGCAATCATACATATGGCAGAAAGGCCAAAGCGGCGATTGAGGATGCCCGAAATTCAGTTGCCGATCTCATTAACTCAGATGCTAAAGAAGTTTTCTTCACTTCAGGAGCCACAGAAAGCATCAATTGGGCTATTAAGGGATTTGTAGAGGCCAACTCTGAAAAAGGAAATCACATAATAACTGTAAAAACAGAACATAAAGCTGTCCTTAATACATGCGAATACCTAGAAACTAAAGGATATGAAGTAACTTATCTTAATGTCGGTGAAGACGGATTGATTGATTTAGATGATCTACAAAATTCTATAAACACAAATACTTGTCTAGTTTGTGTAATGTATGTCAACAATGAAATTGGGGTTATACAAGAAATTGCACAAATAGGTAATATTTGTAGAAAAGCTGATATCACGTTCTTTTGCGATGCAACACAAGCTGCAGGAAAAGTTCCGATAGATGTACAATCAGAAAAGATTGATATGCTCTGTATATCCGGACACAAGTTCAATGGTCCAAAAGGAATGGGTGCATTGTACATTCGAAAGGAATTAAAATTAGCCCCTCTTATGCATGGAGGTGGTCAAGAAAATGGTTTACGTGGCGGCACATATAATACGCCGCTAATTGTCGGAATTGGTGAAGCCGCAAGAATAGCTAAAGTAGATTTCAAAAAAAACAGACAAAACCTTCTTACAAAACGTCAAGAAGTTGAATCCTATCTTTTGGAAAATAACATCGCCACTATAAACTTCCAGAATAAAAAGATCGCTCCACATATTATAAGTGCTTCTTTAATAAATAAAGATGCTGAGGATTTTATTTTAGAGCAAGCACATAAATTCGCCATTTCGACTGGGAGTGCTTGTACTTCCTCATTAATACAAAAGAGTCATGTAATAGAAAATGTTTTTTCTGAAAAACAAAACAACATAATAAGAATTAGTATTTAATAATAAAACATGGAAGGATTTATAGAACAAGCCACGGCCCTAGAAAGCATGCGTGCTTCCGATTTTGATTGTTATAGCGCATATGGCGAAGTAATAGACAACTCTATTCAAGCAAATGCCACGGACATAAGGCTTGAATTTGAACAAACAAAAGACAGAAATAATAGTAACACAAAAAAAATAGGTCGAATTCTTTTTGCAGATAATGGGCATGGAATGAATCCTGACTTATTGCATAAATGTCTTAAACTTGGTCATTCAAGCAGATTCAATGATAGATCCGGAATCGGCCGTTTCGGCGTTGGGATGACATTAGGCGCTATTCATGAATGTAGAAAAATAGAAGTATATTCGAAAACATCGACAAATGACTGGCACTATACTTACCTTGATTTAGATGAAATTAAAAATGGCCAACTTGAATATCTACCAACTCCAATTAGCAAAAAACCGAATCATTCAATTGTAGATTTCATTGATACTTCTGGCACATTAGTAATTTGGAGTAAATACGACAAGCAACGTGAAAAATTTGAAACAATAATATCTGAAAGTGAATTTTGGATTGGACGAACTTTTAGAAAATTTATTTGGGGAGAAGCAAAAGACTATGGCCAAATAAAAATAACTATTAACGATAAAGGAGTTAAGGCATTTGACCCGCTATTCGTTAATAAAAAACAAACAGGTTTCGAGAATGAAGATTCAGCAGAGTTACTTGTACCCCAAAAGATGAACTGGAAAATACCACAAGAGGAATTGATAAATACAAAATTAACTTCTGATATAATTGTCAACATTTCATTATTACCAGAATCGTATAGACGCGACAGCGGCCAAGGTGGAGATACATTTGCGAGAGACAGAAGAATAGATGAAAATGAAGGCATTTCAATTTTAAGGAATGATAGAGAAGTGTTTTTCGGAAATATTCCATTCGCTCCTAAACTAGGAAGCAGTGAAGCAGATCAAATGCTCAATCGTTTTATTGGCTGTGAAATTTCTTTTAATGCAGAGTTAGATTCTGATTTCGAAGTCAAAAACATTAAGAGAGGCGCTAGACCCGTTGGAGAGCTGAAAGAAAAACTAGTTGAAAGAATTGCGCCTACTTTTCGATCCTTACGAGAACAAATAAGAGATCGCTGGAATGAGAGAAGAAGAGATGGGGAAAATGAGGTTTCCGAGGCAAACGAAAGCATCGGCGTATCAGCGACACATAGCACAAGTAACGACTTTTTAAAAAAAGCAAAAGCTGAATTACTCAAAGGAAATAAAAACAACAATGAAGGAAGCGACGAGAAAATAGCCAAGAAAATTAACCCAAAAGTCACTAAAGAAAAAATTAGTGAAATAATTATTGGTCTTCAGGAAAATGGAATAACCATCGACGAAAAAGAATTCATAGGAGACACTTTTATTGACATTGAACATGGAAACCAATTAAAAACTCTTTTCTACAATACTAATTCTACCTTTTACAAATCATATATTGAAATTCTCAATGAATTGAAAAATAAGAACGAATCAATTGCTGAGCAATACAAGGTTCTAATTGATTTAATTTTCGTTGGATACATGCTTGCGGAGTCAAATATTGATCCCAATGAGAAAATGGATGGAGCTACATTTACAAATGAACTAAAAGCCTACTGGGCACTTAACATGTCAAAAATTCTTAAGAAATGGAAGAGTTAAAATTTGATATCGGGACAAATAGGAGTCCAACAATAGGGCGCTTTTCTGAATTCAAAGGACAAAAATTATTTGACCTAAGAAAATATTTCACAAATAAAGATAAGCCAGATGAACCTATCCCAACCAAGAAGGGTATCTCGCTGAATGAACTTCAGTTTAGACTTCTTCTCGAGGCACTAAATTCACAATCAAAGGATATTGAAGAGTTTTTCGGAAGCAAAAATGAGCTCAATATTAACCTTGAAATAATTCAATCGATTGGTAGAGACTTCGAAATTATATATAAAAATGGAGATACTACCTTAAGAATTAATGAAACGCTTTCGAATAAATTGTCTCCTGAAAAAACTGAAACATTTACAATTGTTATTGACTCATTCTATAAAAGCCTTATAGATGTTTTAGAAGATTCGGATGAAATTGAGATGATAATGGATGGTGTAAATCGCAGACTCAAAAGACACTTATGATTTTCACGCAACTCTCGTTAAATTTTTTAAATCAATTTATCTCTAATGAACAATTTCAAAATTTTCGAGATTCTCTTGAAATAATCACCCAAGACGGACACTTTGGTTTAAACATTAAAGACAAAGAACTCGCTGTAATCATCTTTGAAAACTCTATTTCAGATGATTTTTTCGCACAAAAAAAGAACCTTGTATCTTTCTGCCAAGCTTTACCTGAAATTACTCAAAACAAGATAATCTCAGCATTACATCTTGATAAAATTCAAAGCATTGAATGGGATATCGAAACATTTGGATATTTACATTCAACTTTGGGCTTAAATGAACGTTTTAAATTCATCCAAAAATCAGAGGATATCTCGAAATTTGATGGAATAACTATCATTGAAAAACCTGAACGCATTTTTAAAAATCTCAAAGAGTATCAATATTCAATTTATTTCGAAGTATACAACTATACATCAAAAACACCTTATTCTCGGTGTATATTACAAATGCCAACCGGTTCAGGAAAAACAAGAACTGCAATAGAAGTTGTAAGTGAGGTATTAAATAACACTAAAAGAAATGTTCTTTGGTTAGCGAATACGCAAGAGTTGTGTGATCAGGCCTATGAAACTTTTTTAGATATCTGGCATTTTACAAGGCGCACTAATTGCCAAGCTATCAATCATTTGTATGACAATGATATTAACCATATTCTTGATTGCGCCGAATTTCATGTTAGCACCTTACAAAGCCTAAATAATGAGAAAGCATTCAATGAATTTTTAGAGTCAAAATTAGATTTAAATAATTTAGAACTTGTTATTGTCGATGAAGCGCATATTTCTATTGCTCCTACTTATAAAAGATTAATAGAAAAACTATTAATCAAAGGAGCTAAACTTATTGGTTTAACAGCTACGCCAGGAAGACAGTTGAAGGCTCAAGAATTGAAAGATCAAAATAAAACATTAAGTGATTTTTATTTTAATAAGCTTTTTAGTTTAGACACACCTAATGGTAATACAATAGATTACCTTAGGGATATAGGAGTTTTAGCTACCACGAAATTTCATTCAATCGAGGGCAGTACATTGGGTAAGTTTCTTTCGGAAAAAGAAATTGAAGATTGTAAAACTAATTTTTCCTTACCCAAAAAAATTGAGAAAATTTTAACAAACGAGCCAATTCGAAATGCAGTAATATTTGACAAGCTAGTTGAATTATTGAATAAAGGAAAGAAAATAATATTCTTCGCAACATCTATAGAACACTCCAAACTCATCTCAACTATGTTGAAAATGAAAGGATTCTCATCTGCACATATTGACGGCGACACAGGCAAAATTCGCAAATCTCTAATTGACAAATTCAAATCAAGCGAAATTCAGATTTTATGCAATTACGGGGTACTCAGCACCGGATTTGATGAACCAAAAATTGACGTAGTATTTATGACTCGTCCCACAAACTCGATTGTACTATACAGCCAAATAATAGGCCGCGGATTGCGCGGCCCATTTATAGGTGGTACCGAATTTTGTGAAATTTACTCTGTTGTAGACAATATAGTTGACTTGCCTGAAAACAAAGATATTTTTAATTATTTTTACGAGTACTTCAATTAATATTCTACTTAAAAATTGTGTTTTTCCTGATTGTATTAATCTATTTTCAAGAAAAAAATCCAAAAAAAAATGAATAATCAGATGCTTTTATCCTAAGAGTTATTGGCTTCTGATTTTTCAATTGTTTTCTTTATCATGTCAAGTTTGGAAAGCCAAATCGCATTTGAAATAATTTCAATTTCAGAACTTTCCAATTCACTATCATCTTGCTTAATCTTACTACGAATTCTGTTTGGACTATATTTAATATTGTTCCATGAATCATCAGATGGGAAATCTATTTTTCCGTTATCCTTTTTAATTGGATATGTATTGTAAAGGAAATCTAAAACACCAACTAAACCCTCTATGCCCTGATTGTTATAAACAATGCTTTGTTCATTATAGATTATACCCTGCCAAAAACTTTCAGCAGTTATACCATAGTTTGTTACTTTCCGCTTTTTCAATATCGCCTTGTCAACCTTAAAAAATTGATCTTTCCGGAATAATCCATGTGAAGCTAAAGAGCTTACTACAAAATTCATTCGTTCAAGCCATATTTCTGTAAACTTTAAAATCGTTGCCTCAAGTATATCCTTATCGGACAAATAACTCAATAATTCTTTGTAATAATGCCGAAAGAAGGATTTTTGACCTAGCACAGTATAGCATAAATAATAATTATCATCTAAAGCAGAGTGCATTGATTCTCGCAATGTATCAATTAATTGCCTTTCATTCTCCAAATGCTGTTCTCCACTTTTAACAATCGCTCTATTTAAAACATTAGACGAATCAAAAACACCGGCATCTTTTAATATTTCGATTGCCTCCGCGTATGGGAAAAATTCATTAAAAAATTTTACCATACTACTTGCATAAAATTCATTAAAAGAATCTCGAGCCACATTTAGAACATTATAATCCATACTAAATAAAAAATCTCCCTCCTCTTCAGCATCAGCTTCAATAATATTAGTATATACCTTGTAAGACTCCTCAAGCGTAACTATTCCTTGATAAGCTTTTTTTGCTTTGATTCTATCATCTACTAGAAATCTATTATTCAAATTTTTTACAAATTTATTAACTTTGCTAGTTTTCCGTAAATCCTTAATGGAAACTAAGTTTGAACCATTTAAGTAGTTATCCTCAATCAACTGTTGTAACACCAAAACACCAGTAATGTGAGGGAAAGAATGTTTCAAATTTTCCGAATGCCAATCTACTATTTGTGGTATTAGAAATTTCCCTATCCTTGCACCACCTGTCTCTACATCATTTACTAAACTTTGAACAATAAGTGACGATAAATCTTTATCGTCCATTAGAGTCCTTCGTGCATTAGTAACTGGCCTTGCGTTATAATTGATATCAATGAATATCCTTCTAATCGCCTCTACTGGACTGCGTCCAATTTCAAATGCTTTTTTAGAAAGATCTAAAAAAACAACATCTTGTTTATAACCAGCTACCTCTGGTTTCTCATCTTTTGCTAGCTTTAAAGCCTCTAATCTATGTTGTCCGTCAATTACTATAGCATAAACCTTTTGAATATCCCAACATAGTGGATATTTTACAATCCCACTCCAATAGTCGAGAACATACAAACCTGGAAAATTACTCAGATTTTTCGCATCCTTGAATTCACTAAGTAACACATCGTCAAAACCTCCTTTCTTGTGTATTTCTGAAGCAATTTCCGGAGTTAAGGTATCCTCTAAATCAAACTTACTTGAAATTTCACCACTATTTAACCGCGGCACAAGTGCAATAATTATTGGCGGGAAATATTTTGCAGTATTCTGTGCTTTAAGAATGAAACCTTTAGCTATTTCATTAACACGCTTTCTATCCACATCTCGTTGAATTATCATACTAACTGGCCAAGACTTATCCTCTGTAAGTTTTTCAAATATTTCAATATCTCTAGCTAAAGTTTCAACATTTGAAGAACCCAAGTAGGTATTTATACCATCAATATCAAACCCACCATCAACAACATTGTAAACACTTGAAAATATTGTTCCCTGCTTGTTAACAGCATTTATTTTTTTTAGTTTTTTTTCCATATTATCCCGGTCTTTTAGTTAGTGCTGGTTTAATTATTCGTTGTGTAATTTCTTCAAAAACGCTATTTATTCCCTCAAGCTCCTCGTCAATGCCTTTTTCCAATACTTCATAACCAATAAGTACATCTCGCTCATTAATATTTGAACTTATTAGATGCTTCAAAATCTCAGTACGACCCTCAAAATGCTGCCTCAATCGGTCATTCAAATTATCAGCTTTACCAACATAAAATGGTCTACTAAAACTTATTAATTTCAAATACTCAACAAAATCCTTTCTATTCTCTTCGCATGATGCTAAGTATTTGAGAAGAATTTCCTTTTTCGGCTTTGAAAGACCAAAAATATCATTATCAAACCACCTTTCTGTAACTCTGACTGTAAATTTATAGCCAGTAGCCTTCTCTTCAAATAAATGTAAGTTAACAGAACTGTAATATTTAATTTTTTCAATGAATAAGTCATAATTTTCATCTATCAAGTAATCAACCTTAAATGGCCAAAAAATCCAATAGTACAATCCTGCCCTTTCTGGTATAGCATTATGGAACTGCTTATAAAAATCAAGTGAATTAAATTCTTTAACTTGAGTTATTTTCATACAAAACAAGTTATACACCCCTCTCCTTCAGCATCCAAAATCTGGTCTTTCCAAGATTTTTGCTGAGAGTTACGGTGGGTTTTTAAATAATGATCCTTTTTAATTTGAGATATTCGTTCTGGATGGGCTAGTTCTTCGAGTGTTTCGGCATCCATCCAGGAATAGCCATCCTTCTCGTATTGCATAGCCTGCTCGAATAAATCACGATGTGTTTCATACAACCATACCCACTCTATCTTCTGCTGATAAAAGCAAAAGAAACATCCAGATCTGCTTCTACTATATTTTCCTTTAAATACCTGACCATCTATCTCTATTTCGTAATCAAGCGGTTTGTAGTAGGCTGGTACTCCAACTCCTGATTCTTCTAGTATTTGAAAAATATCGTCAATTACTAAGTTTTCCTCATTATCAATTAAGGGAAAAGACTCAAGCTTACCAACAGGATAATCTGTTCCTTTCAACAATTCAAATACAACGTGATTATACGACTTTACGCTTACATCTAAGAGAGCATTCATTTTTTGCTTTTGTGTAAACGTTGGACTAACTAATTTACTCGCAATTTGACTACACTTCTCTTTATATTCAATCGGGACAACCGTTTCAATAGCCATCTTGAACACTTCCATTCCACTATTAGCAAGAATTAGCTTGTTCACATCTTCACTCCAAATATTACGTCTAAATGGAAATATAGATTGAACTGTTTGTTTTCTAGAAATATAACCGTCTCTATCTTCATCACCTCTGATGCCCACATATGAAATAGTCGGTTCATCACTGATGTACTTTTCAAATGGATCAAGTTTCAATTTTTTCGTACACCAACGTGAAGTAGATGAAGGCAAATAACCGCCATACATCTGCAAAAAATGATCAAAAGGACTTTTCTCTGCTATGTTAGTTAGGTCTACAGCATCAAGCCGCTTAATTGGCCGGCCCATTTTACTCTCCAAACGATCAATCAATCTGTAAGTTTCATCCAACTCTCTTCCTGTATCACTTGTATAGTAATCTATATCCAAGCTTGGATATAGCTCATTTAAATAAATAGCCAAGGCCGCACTGTCCTTTCCTCCAGAAATTCCTAAAATATGCCTAACCTCACTCATCCCTATTTCCAATTAAATTATGAAGCAATTCCAACAAAACCATTTTATTTAAATCACTGTCCGAAGATAGCAAAGATTGAATCTTTTTATTTAATTCGTTTGCTTTGGTACGCTTTTTCTCATCAAGTAAGATATTCTTCTTTAAGCTCCCCTTTCCAGTAGCATCTACAATTGTCATTTGATAATAAGAATTACCACTATTCTCATTTGAGAGCGCATGAAGTGGTGCTAGGTCATCTAATTTGGAAAGCATATCTTTCAAACGATCGACTAAAACTACGACATCCTCATCATTTATTTTATCAAGCTTTTTGCCCAGAATAACATCGCTTAACGACTCCCAATAAGCCCTCTTAACATCCATAGGAGAAACCAATCGAATGAAAAACAACTTTAGCTGTTCGTTAAGAATTAAATTTTTATTCAGTTTAGAGTAACGACCAATAATCCCTTCCTTGAATTGCTCGAAACCCAACTCCTCTTTCATCTCTAAAGAGGAACAAATATCTCGTTGTATACTGTCTATTAATATATCGTAGGCACTTCTCATTTCCCTAATTGCATTCTGCAATAATTGAAGGAAATCAGAAATTCGCTTATCTCCTTTTTCCAAACCATAAAAACCTAAAGCCTCTGGTATGTCAACAAATAAGGCAGTTTCTGGGTCTTTTGCAGATGCAATTGCTTTCCTTACACCCTGAGCCTGCACAGAAATGCTTTTAGTTTTTTGAGCGTATTCTTCGAGCCCGCGATAAAACCTTAAGAAATTTCCATAAATCGTAATATAACTCGATTGAAGGCCTTTAATGTTACTTTCATTGTAGCCAACTAGCTCTTTGTAAAAAGCCAAGTAATCAGGCTTTACTCCTGAAGTACTTAAAGCTTTGATGAAAAACTTACCTGGTGTTTTATGAACCAAATCCATTACATCACTGGTCAACATGGGTATGTACTCACCAGAATCAGAATAAAGTGAGTAATCCTCTTTTTTGATAATAAGGAAAATCGACACCCAAAAATCCAGGAAACCTTGCTTCAACTTAAACTCTCCCTCTCTCAATCGATCAATGAAGTCAGCAATTGAAATTCTACCCTCGCTAGAACCCAATAATATTCCATTGGAATATTTCCATAGTGGTTTAAAAGAATCCTCAGATGGGTCACTGTAAACCCCATGTAGTCCCTTGCTCTTATGAATACCTGTATTCTTGAGTAATGATAAGTAAATAGTCTTTTCCGGTGGAAACAATGAACTTGAGAAGCCCAAATCTACTTGATCCCCAAATGAAATCATTTGACGAATTAGCGCTTTCCTTGCTGTTAATATAGGTGATGAAAGGTGTTCTCTGTTCACCATCTCATTTAAATACTTTGGAGTATTGGAATATGCAATTTCACAAGCATCCGAAAGTAATCTATTTAAACTTGTTAGAGATGATATGTTGCGTCTTGCTTCAAATCGCTCATCTATACTCGAGTTCCAAATCCACTTAACTTTTGAGTCTTTGGTAAACAATGCTCCCTCGACCAAACTTTTCAAATCACTTAACTTGAACAACTTCTCTTCGTTCAATATTCTAGCAGCAACTTTGTCATCGCCATATTTATTCAACACATAGTTTATCTTATCGAGTTGAAATAAGGCATCATGTATCTCGTCAATTTCTTTATACAAAACGAATATCTGATACGAACTCTGCGTATCTGAATATTCCCGCAACTGTGATTCAATTCGCTTCTTGGTAAATATCAAATTAATATACCCGTCAATTTCACCTTTGGGATTTTCAACGTTTTGAGGAATTTCATCATAAAAGTTAAACCCAAAAAATCTAGGAGTACCTAATTCGAATTGAATCCTTTTAGCCGGAATAAGTGCAAAATTGAAATGAACTTTCAATCTACTTACTAAATCAAATTCCGAGTCTACAAATTTATTGGCGTTTATGAGCTCTTGCTCGATGTCGACATCCGTACCTTCAATAAAATTATACTTTGAACGATGAATAGAATATTTGATAATTTTCTTACTTACGAGCTTTTCAATGATTGCGGTGGCGCCTTCAATTTGTAAAAACCGTTCTGCGTATGTCGTGAGTGATTTAGAGTCTAATATTCCAATTGCTGGAGAAAATATATTAACCAAGCAAATTGTTTTTATTAGCGCAGCAGCTTGCGTATATGTATCTTCGAACAAGAACTCAGAACGCTCAAGTGCCAATGAAGCTGCTTTAAACTGAGGTTTAAAGGGGTTCCGTTCGCCATCTTCTATCTCTCCTATCAAGTTCTGAGTTAAATAATCAAAACAATCACTCACATCAAAAATATCATTTGCTTCAATAGAAGCGCTTAATTCCGGCGAATCTAAAAACGTAAATAACGACCTTTCATTTTGACCGAACTTCTGAAGCGACTTAGTGATAATATCTGCAGCCAGTGGGTCTAGCGGATACAAGCGCTCAAGTTTCGCGATATCTGCAGTTGAAGAGTTACCAATAAGGTTGTTCTTTAAAACACATTCAACACCCTTTTCAAAATTCTTACGAAATTCCTTCGGCACTAAATGACCTTTTAGCTTTTCAGAAGCAAAATATATTAGTTGCTCTACGGGTTCATCGAAAGCAATATCAATAAAACGACCTCGTACTTTATCCCATTCACTTTTCTCTGACTTGCTTAATCCTTTGGCGTAAGAAGAGAAGTTTTGATGCAGCGTAGTTATGAATAAAACGTTTCGCTCATTGTCATTACAAAACTCAGCCAATTCTTGAATAAAATACAACTCATCTGGATTCCTTTTGGCAACAAACTCCAAATGCTTTCCGAATTCATCTACTAACAAAATCAAAGCACCCTTTTGAATTTGAATATCATCTAATAAAGCAGCAAACGCTTTTAAAATTTTCTTATTGGAAGATTCGGCTAATTTAGCCAAACCGAAAACTTCACAGAATTTTTCTTTAAATGAACTACTCTCCCCTACAATACGTGAAAACTGAAACGACTTAATGCCCTTAAATTCAGAAGCTACTGATTTTGAAAACTTACGTTTTCCTTCAAGATGCTTTTGCAGCGCCCATAAAAATGTCGATTTACCTGTGCCATAGGAACCAATTACAGAAAAAGCATGCTGACCTCTTCCGTAGTTATAAATTACTCTTTCGAACGCATCATCTGCATTCTTTGTGAGAATGTAATCTAAATTAACATTCGCATCACGTTCTATGTTCGTTGAAATTTTAAACCCTGCCATAATACCTCCCCAAAACATTCCATTTATTCAAAGATTCCTTCAGTTGTATTTCTCTTCTTCCCGCATCATTTTTGTATACGAGAAAACCAAGATCAGACAACTTTTCTATTTTTTGTTCGGTACCCTCCCTGTTGCACAAAACCAAATCAGATATTTCACTTTGAATTGTTTCAACGCTTATTGAGCTTTGCCCTTCAAATTTATCGAGAATAAAAAATAAGAACACCAGTTTATCTAATTGCCTTTGCTCGCAATAGTTCAGCTTGTATAACATTTCGCCATTAATAAAAACACCATCAACAGACTGAATGAGATCAAGCCCAATAAGTAATGAAGCATAGTCGTCTTCAATACTTTTTGAACCTCGCTTGGCATTATTCAAATACATTCGAAGCAATACCTTAACGTCACTGCTTATAGATTTTGGGCTAATAGAGACTCCTTGCTTTGCTAATAACTTAACAATAAAATCTTGCAACTGCGATTCCGTAAATTCATTGGCAATTCTTGTTTTACGAAATATTTCGAAGGTCAATTTGTATATGGAGGCAAAAGAAGCGTTTTCCTGTATTTTGTAATGCAAAATGAACTGCGTCCCGATATCTTCTAAAAATGGATCAAATCCCTCTGGATCGAAAAGCCTCTGCCCTAACTCCGTTGCCTCATTTTGTGCGTTTGCAATTTGAAAAGCCTTTAGCCAATAACTCATTGAGTTAACCATATTCTTACCCACACCGAGCTCAACAAGTGCATCATTGGCCTTAAAGTCCTTGTTACTAGAGATAAAATCATAGCCCTTCTTTAACCAAAAATGACGGCATTGAAATGTTTCATGCCCTGAAAATTTGTAAATACCCATCGCTATCAAAAGTAATAATCTACAGTAAATTTATGAATAATAATGCAATAGTCCCCTAATCTTAAACTAAAGGTATATGGTCCCCTAATTTTTGGACATATTCGGGTTGAGATATGAGAAATTATGGGATATTTTTTCAATTTTTATGCCGCTTTGCCTCAAAATTAAAAGTCGATACACTATTAAAACATCCTAAATTCTAATAAATCATAGTCTTACTAAATTATATTTTAGATCTAACTCTTCTAATTCCTGTAAAATAATTGACAAGTCATTGGGGGTACCATGGCCCGATCCATGAATAACTACAGCTAGCTTTTTTATTTCAGTTATTTTCTCAATATCAATTAGTGTTTTCAAATCGCCCGCCTTTACAATTGGATATTCGGGATGAAGGTTAATGATTTCAGCATCGCCTTTTTTCCAAACAGGGCACGGAATAAAACACAATAAATAGCTAAGATTAGTGCCTTCAAAAGATTCAAAAACAAAAGTAAATTGCATAATTTTTGATTTAAATATTTAATTAATTGCAAGTTCATGCTCATTATAGTATTTGTACTTTTGATTTGTAAAGATGAACTTCAAAAGGGTTTTCTACAATACAAAAAGCTTACTTTTCGTTCACTTAGGTTGAGCCATTAAACAATACTATCCCACCTAGTTTTCAAATTCCCCTCTTCACCTTTAGAACTTTCTAATCGCCCATACATATTTCACTCCTCCTTCACTTCCCCATCATTCTCCACCCGCAACGTAATCCATTCATAATTCCCTTTATCCACAGCCTTCATGATGCTCTTCTGGATTTTTTTACCTTCCGTGGTTCTTTTTTCACTGTCGAGGAGCAGGATGTTTTTTAAACCATCCACATTGCTGTCTTTCATGCCATTGAACACTACATAATCCACCGGATGGAAGATTACTTTGGCATCGTCGGGGTTTAGCTTCTGTGGATGAAACACCTTATCCACCTGCTTCACCATCTTGTTTGCTGTTAGCCTACCCTTCTCCCTGGCTTGTGCTTTCAACACCTCCAACTCTTCCTCAATCTTTTCTTCTTGTAAATCCAACCGTCGTTCTTCTTTCTCTAGTTTATCCGTAAGCCTCCGACCAATACCTTGTTGTTAATTCGTTGCTGATGTAGTATGGGATTACTTGCCGTAATACTGCGGTAATAATTCCTTGATTCTGTT
>JBIPNK010000043.1:0-24747 GCA_044373365.1 Chitinophagaceae bacterium | reverse complement strand
GACGTCGTAACGTAAGTCGATAAGTTGGATCCCACATTTACATCATTCAGCTTCCATTGATAGGATGGTGTTACTCCACCGTTCGTTGGGGTTGCCGTAAAGGTTACTGATGTGCCTGCACAAATGGTGTTGTCGTCATCTGAAGATGCAATGGTTACCGATGGTGTGAGGTTAGGGTTAACAGTTGTAGTAATCGTTGCAGATGTAGCGGTTGCTGATGTTACACAAGCAAGTGAACTGGTCATCACAACTTTTACAACATCGCTACTGGTAAGTGCCGCGGTAGCGTAAGTCGATGCGTTTGATCCTACATTTACATCATTCAGCTTCCATTGATAAGCTGGTGTTACTCCACCATTCGTTGGGGTTGCCGTAAAGGTTACTGAGGTGCCTGCACAAATGGTGTTGTCGTCATCTGAAGATGCAATGCTTACCGATGGTGTGAGGTTAGGGTTAACAGTTGTAGTAATTGTTGTAGATGTAGCACTTGCGGATGTTACACAAGCAAGTGAGCTGGTCATCACAACTTTTACAACATCGCTACTGGCAAGTGAGGCCGTAACGTAAGTCGATGCGTTTGATCCAACGTTTATATCATTCAGCTTCCATTGATAGGATGGTGTTACTCCACCATTCGTTGAGGTTGCCGTAAAGGTTACTGAGGTGCCTGCGCAAATGGTGTTGTCGTCATCTGAAGATGCAATGCTTACCGATGGTGTACTTCCTGTCAAAGGACCTGATTGAGTGATCACAATGCTTTCTGTGTCTGTACATCCATTGGCGGCAGTTACTGTAACAGTATAAGTACCTGGTGCTGTAATCGAAGCATCTGCACTGCTACCAAGTCCACCACTCCAGCTATAACTTACACCTCCGCTAGCAGTTACGCTAATGGTTGGTTTTGTGCAGGTAAGTTCCGTGACGCCTGTATTGTTGGTAATGCCTGCTGACACCAAACAGTTGATCACGGTCACTTCCAACACATTGCTCACCACCGCTCCTGTCCAGTCTGCTGAACATGATACACTTGCCAATCGCTTGAACCAAGTGGTAACCGTTAATGCACCTGCATCATAGGTTGCAGCATTACTTGAAGATATATCGCTGAAGCCTGCACTGCTGCTGGTTGTCGATGATTGCCATTTGTATTCCAATGTGCCTGTTTCTCCACTGGCTGCTGCACTGCTGGTGAATGCCGCAGGATTGAACGGTGATATTCCGCTTTGTGCTGCCGCAATGGTACCGCCAACGGATGGATTGATGCAAGATGGTGCAACCCAATTGCTTACTGTGATACCATTGCCAGTAAGGTCCCTAATCACAACAGCTGCATCTGCACCGGCATTCCAGTCCTCAGCTGCCGCCATATTATACGTTGTTCCGCCAGTGGATGAAGTTCCGTTCTTGTTTAATATCAAATTAACTGCCGCCTTATCTGTTGCATTCAGGGTAACTAAAAAAGAAGTACCGCTGGTAATCTCTACCGATGATGTAGTTAATGTATACGTTGAGCCACCCTCACCAGTAATCGTGAGTTTGGATACATTAATATCATTTACAGCTCCACTCAATTTTAAAAATCTGGTTCCGGTTACCGCAAATACACCCGATAAGGCATCATACGTTGCCGAAGTAATAACAGGGGCTAATACATTGCTTACCGTGATACCATTACCCGTAAGGTCCGCAATCACAACAGCTGCATCTGCACCTGCATTCCAGTCCTCAGCCGCCGCCATATTATACGTTGTTCCACCAGTGGATTTAGTTCCATTCTTATTTAATATCTGATTAACTCCCGTTTTATCTGCAGCACTCAGGGTAACTGAAAAAGAAGTACCACTGGTAATCTCTACTGATGATGACGTTAATGTATACGTTGAGCCACCCTCACCAGTAATCGTGAGTTTGGATACATCAATATCATTTGCAGCTCCACTCAATTTTAAAAATCCAGTTCCGGTTACTGCCAATACACCCGTTGATGCATTATAAGTTGCAGAAGTAATCACAGGAGCTGATACATTGCTTACCGTGATACCATTACCCGTAAGGTCTGCAATCACAACAGCTGGGTCCGCCCCAGTATTCCAGTCTTCAGCTGCAGCTATATTATACGTTGTTCCACCAGTGGATTCAGTTCCATTCTTATTTAATATCTGATTAACTCCCGCCTTATCGAAGTCAAAGAGGGTTACCGAAAAAGATTTATCGGTGTTAACTTCTACTGATAATGTAGTTAATTTATACGTTGAGCCACCCTCAGCAGTAATCGTGAGTTTGGGTACATCAATATCATCGGAAGATCCCATCCTTTTTAAAAATCCAGTTCCGGTTACTGCCAATACACCAGTTAATGCATCATACGTTGCGGAAGTAATCACAGGAGCTGATACATCGCTTACCGTGATGCTATTGCCCGTAAGGTCTGCATTACCCGGTTTTGCAGCCATCCAGTCAGCTGCAGCTGCCAGATTATAGGTGGTGGCTGAAGTAGAAGATGTGCCATTTTTATTTAAAAACTGATTCACTGCCGTTTTATCAGTTGCATTCAACGTTACACTAAAACTGGTAGCACTGGTAATCTCAACATTGCCGCTGGTTAATGTATAAGGTGAAGGAGGGCCAATTTCTCCTGCTAAAGTTAATTTACTAACTGATACATCATTGGAAGATCCGGCATTGGCTTTAAAATTAGATCCGGTTACCGTCAGAGTTCCGGTTGAAGCACTGTAAGTTGCAGATGTTATGGTTGGAATAGCCTCATCCACTACAATAGAATTTATGGCACTATAAATAGGAGAAGAAGAAGAAGTGTAAATTCTTACCTCATCAACATTTCCGAACTTACTTGAAACAAATGTACTGGTGTTAAATGTAGAGAAGAGAGAAGTGCCGGTGAAAGATGGAGAATTAATTGCTGTGCTGTTGATATTGATGGTGCCTGTTGAGAAACCTGATCTAAAACCTTCTACAATGATGACTTTCATCGCAAAGCGAACATCATTTATGGAAAATCCCTTGAAAGCAAATGCCTTTCCGCCTGTTTCTTTAAAAATCAAAGCACTTGCTCCAGGACCACTCAAAAATGGAGATACACCATCTACGTTCACTCCCCAAAAACTTTTACTATCGTCAAAATACAAGTTCGCTCCATCTGAAATTCCTGTTGATTTGTTTCCTGAAAACAGCCTAAATGAAAAGGAGCCAATATCTGTTGAGCCATATTGGCCATCTTCCCAGTTTACAGCGCTCGTAGCGCTTAAGGTATTGAAAGTTATCGTTCCAGTTTGTGCGGAAGAAAGCACTGGAAATAAACCAATAAAAATAGCAACAGAAATTCGGAAAAATTTGGGCAAAAAATAGGTCATCATACTTAATTAATGCATTTTCTTGAAAATGCATGGTTCTTTAAAATCGTAAAGTATCCTTTACTTTTGGACAAAATGGATTGAATAGCGGGCTCAAAATATATAATTTTTTTTAATATGTAACATTTAAAAAAATAATATACTATCACGGTGATAATGTCCAGGAGATTTTCTGGCAAATGTTACATGCAATAGATAGTTCTTGAACCTTTCAAAGTGCTGGTTAAACGCTCCTGGCTCCTTGGATATGACTGTACCTGTAATAACAGTTCAAACAGACACTACGTATTCGTTTGGATTTCAGTTCCTCGCCTGTTTTCGAAAGAATGCTTTCGCCACAACCTCGAAAGACAAAGCCTCCCATTTGCATGAGAGGCTTTGTAGCCCGTAGGGGAATCGAACCCCTCATTCCTCCGTGAAAGGGAGGCGTCTTAACCGATTGACCAACGGGCCATTTTCGTTTTAGGAGTGCAAAGATAAGTTCTTATGCAATTATGACAAAAAAAAATGAATAGTTCTTACCTTTACAATTCAAAATAGATTTAAAAGCAACCAACATGAGCACAGTAAAAGTAGCAATCAATGGATTTGGAAGGATAGGACGCCTGGTTTACCGCCAGATCTTCAATATGGAAGGAATAGATATCGTTGCCATCAACGATCTTACCAGCCCCAAAGTTTTGGCCCATCTCCTTAAATACGATACTGCCCAAGGACGTTTTGAGCAAGATGTTCAATCAACAGACAACTCAATCGTTGTAAACGGTCATGAGGTGAAAATATATGCACAAAGGGACCCATCCCAAATTCCATGGGCATCCCATGAAGTGGATGTGGTATTGGAATGTACCGGTTTCTTCACCGACAAGGACAAGGCTGCTGCCCACATCACTGCAGGCGCTAAAAAAGTTGTGATCTCAGCACCTGCAACCGGAGATTTGAAGACCATCGTCTTCAATACCAACCATGAAATCCTGGACGGCTCTGAAACCATCATCAGCTGTGCATCTTGCACAACCAACTGCCTGGCCCCCATGGCCAAGGTTTTGGAAGAGCAATTCGGCATCCTGACTGGTCTTATGACAACTGTTCATGCTTATACCAATGATCAGAACACACAAGACGCGCCTCATCCTAAGAATGATCTCCGCAGGGCCCGTGCTGCAGCACAGAATATTGTTCCCAACAGCACAGGTGCAGCAAAAGCCATCGGCCTTGTACTTCCTTCCCTTAAAGGAAAGCTTGATGGAACTGCTCAGCGTGTCCCCACCCTTACTGGCTCATTGACTGAATTGACTGTGATGTTGGCCAAAAAGACCACCACTGAAGAAATCAACGCTGCCATGAAAGCTGCTGCCAACGAGAGCTATGGCTACACAGAAGATGAAATTGTTTCTGGTGATGTTGTTGGCATTCGCTTTGGCTCTTTGTTTGATGCTACACAGACCAAGGTACAAACCGTTGGAGACCACCAAATGGTAAGAACCGTGAGTTGGTATGACAACGAAATGAGCTATGTAAGCCAGCTTGTTCGTACAGTACATTATTTCGCACAATTGATTTCTAAGTAACTCAATTTAATATCACAACCCGGCAGAACACCCTGCCGGGTTTCTTTTTTTTAAAATAGCACCCCATGAGCAAATGCAGCCAATTCAATTTTGGAGGGAAGAAAGCCCTTATCCGCGTTGACTTCAACGTTCCCCTCAATGACAAATACCAGATCACGGATGATACCCGCATGCGTGCGGCCATCCCCACCATTCAAAAAGTATTGCAGGATGGAGGATCTGTGATTTTAATGAGCCATTTTGGAAGACCTAAAGAAGGGCCAGAGAAAAAATACTCACTGATTCATCTGGTGGCGCATTTGCAAAAACTTCTCGGAGACGAACCAGAAGTATTCTTTGCAGCAGATTGCATAGGAGAAGCTGCTGCAAATGCTGCTGCAATGCTTGAAAAAGGTGATGTATTGTTGCTGGAGAACCTCCGCTTCCATAAGGAAGAGGAAAAAGGTGACATGGGATTTGCAGAGCAATTGAGCAAGTTGGGAGATGTGTACATCAATGATGCCTTCGGTACCGCACACAGGGCACACGCCTCTACAGCCATTATTGCAGACTTTTTTGATGCAGACAAAAAAATGTTTGGTTTGCTGATGGAAGGAGAAGTTTCCAGTGCTGAAAAAGTATTGCTGCAGTCTGAAAAGCCCTTCACCGCCATCATTGGTGGTGCCAAGGTATCGGACAAGATTTTGATCATCGAAAATTTGCTTGAAAAAGCCACCGACATCATCATTGGTGGTGGAATGGCCTATACCTTCTGGAAAGCACAGGGAAAAGACATCGGAAATTCCCTGTGTGAAGATGACCGCCTGAGCCTGGCCTCATCCCTTCTTGAAAAAGCCAAAGCCAAGGGAGTGAATATTCATTTGCCCATTGACAGCACCATCGCAGACAAGTTTGCTGCAGATGCCAACACTTCCAACTGCAACAGCGGTGAAATCCCTGCGGGATGGATGGGGCTGGACATTGGTACCCAGGCCAGGACAGACTTCAGCGAGGTGGTCCTGCGCAGCAAGACCATCTTGTGGAATGGCCCCATGGGCGTATTTGAAATGGAGAAATTCCAGGCCGGCACCAAAACAATAGCTGAGGCAGTGGCTGCCGCTACACAAAAAGGGGCATTCTCCCTTGTGGGCGGTGGAGACAGTGTTGCAGCGGTCAACCAATTCGGTTTCAACGACAAGGTGAGCTATGTGTCAACCGGAGGCGGTGCCATGCTGGAATTCTTTGAAGGAAAAGAGTTGCCCGGCATCGCAGCCATCAATAAATAATCTTTTAACAGATATTGTCTACATTGGATGCAACCTTTTGTTCAATTCCGCTATCTTTAAGCATTAACATAATTAAAAATAAAAATGAGCACGCGTAACATTGTTCTTATCGTAATCGGAGGCCTTATTCTTTTGCTGGGTGGTTGTGGCTGCAGTGGCTACAATGGACTTGTTCAGATGGACCAGAATGTAAAAGGCAAGTGGGCTAATGTTGAAAGTGATTATCAAAGAAGGTCAGACCTGATTCCCAACCTGGTGAATACCGTAAAAGGAGCAGCAGACTTTGAAAAAAGCACCCTGGAAGCTGTTGTCAATGCAAGGGCACAAGCTACCCAAACCAAGATTGACGTAACCAACCTCAGCCCTGAAAAAGTTGCTGAATTCCAGAAGGCCCAGAGCCAGTTGAGTGGTGCCATTGGAAGGTTGTTGGTCACCATGGAAAAATATCCTGAACTCAAGGCCACAGATGCTTTCAGGGATCTTCAGTCACAACTGGAAGGCACTGAAAACCGCATCAAAGTTTCCAGGAATGATTTCAACAGTGCTGTACAGGAGTACAATACCAGCGTGAAGAAATTCCCCATGGTCTTGTTCAGTGGCTTGTTCGGATTCAAAGAAAAAGGATTCTTTGCAGCAGAGGCAGGAGCAGAAAAAGCCCCTACAGTTGACTTCACTAAATAATTACTGTGAACCTGTTGAACATATTTGCAAGCAAACAAAAAGCTTTTTTCTCCAAGGAAGAAGAGGAACGGATGGTGGAAGCCATCCGTTCTGCTGAAAAGCAAACCAGTGGGGAAGTAAGGTTGTATGTTGAGAGCCATTGCAAGATGGTTGATCCCTTGGACAGGGCCAAAGAGCTGTTCATTCAGCTGGAGATGACAAAGACCATAGACAGGAATGCTGTCCTCCTTTACTTTGCTATGAAAGACAGACAATTGGCCATTCTGGGAGATGAAGGCATCCACCAAAAACTTGGCCAGGAATTCTGGAACAATGAAATCAAAACGATTGTCGCAGACTTCAAGCAACACCAGTTTGTAGACGGCATCTGCCACATGATTGCAGATGTTGGCGAAGCGTTGAAGAGCAATTTCCCTTATACCAGTGATGATAAAAACGAGCTGTCCGATGGGATAGTGTTTGGCAAATGATAAAAAGACTCCTTCTACTCATCCTAATTATTGCTTCAGTTTCTGCTAGTGCGCAGATTGAAAAGGAGCTTCCAACCAAACCTGTTCCAGCGAAATTGGTTGTTGACTATACCAATACCCTGGCTGCAGACCAGAAAGAGGCTCTCGAGCAAAAGCTGGTTGCCTTTGATGACTCAACCTCCACACAAATTGCAGTTGTACTGGTTGAAACAACCGGCGACAGGGATATTGCAGATTATGCAGTAGCATTGGGAAGGGCGTGGGGAATTGGCAACAAGGAATTCAACAATGGCATCTTGTTGCTGGTGGCCAAAAATGACAGAAAAATCTGGATCGCAACCGGCTACGGACTAGAGGGAGCATTGCCCGATATCCTCGCAAAGCGGATCATAGAAAACGAAATAAAACCCAATTTCAAGGGGAGTGATTTTTATAGGGGCCTTGACGAAGGCACTGATGCCATCATTGCAGCAACCAAAGGAGAATACAATGCTCCTGAGAATTATGGCAGGAGAAAAGGCAGTGGAAAACGGAGTGTTCCGGGAATCTTCATCATCCTTATTGTGGTGATCATTCTCAGCATTTTCCGCAGGCGTGGTGGTGGCGGCGGCGCAGGCGGATTACTATTCTTCCCTATGGGCAGCAGCAGTTTTGGCCGCGGCGGTGGCAGCAGTGGTGGTGGTGGATTTGGCGGCTTTGGCGGGGGCAGTTTTGGCGGCGGCGGCGCAGGCGGTGATTGGTAAAATTCACCCGTAACAACTGCACTTCAACAAGCGTTACCGATTAGCCCAAACCCAGCTCCTGGTGCAATTCAGGAATCTCAATGTCTGTAAACCCTTTTCGGAGAAGCCTTTCGCGAAAATCAATTTGCACATCGTATTCTCCATGAACAAGGAAAAGCTTTCTCACTTTTGAAACATCCTGGCAAGACAGGAATTGTGACAAGTCTTCATAATCACCGTGTGCGCTCATGCTTCTGATGCTTCCAATCTCTGCATGAATTTCATGAGCCACCCCATAAATATTGACTTCATTTCTTCCTGACTGAAGCCTTGCGCCCAATGAATGGGGTTCACAGTAACCTGTCATCAGTATGCTGTTGCGGGAGTTTTCAATGTTATTGCTGATATGGTGTTTTACACGCCCTGCGTCTGCCATTCCGCTGGCAGAAATGATCACGCAAGGCTCGCTCCTGAAGTTGAGCAGCTTGGATTCATCAACAGTTTTAACGAATTCCAAACCAGCGAAATTGAAAGGGTCATCGTCATTTTCCAACACCTTTCTGATCCGGCTATTGAAGTCTTGAGGATACTTTTTAACTATCTCAGTGGCATGAACGCTGAGCGGACTATCCACAAAATAATCAACCTCTGGCAACCGCCTTTCCAGTTCCAGTTGGTTCAGTGCGTATAGCAACTCTTGTGTTCTGCCAACACTGAATGCTGGAATGATGAGTTTGCCTTTCTTTTTGATGCAGGTTTTCTCAATCCATTCCAATAATTTATCTGGAGTAGGCTGATGCAGGTCATGCAATGAATTCCCATAGGTAGATTCAATGATGATGACATCAGCTTGAGAAAAAGTAGCGGGAGACTTTAGGATCGCATCGCGGTAACGCCCAATATCCCCACTAAAGGTGATCTGTTGCGGTTTCCCTGATGCTATAACACGCAAGTGAACAGCAGCACTGCCAATAATATGTCCCGCATCAGTATATTGTAGTTCAATGCCATCTTCTATGGTAAACCATGCGCCATAATCAACAACCCTGAACTGATCCATCGCCTTGTTCGCCTCCTCATTTGTGTACAAGGGTTTCAGCAGTGGCAAGCCAGCAGCTTTTCGTTTCTTGTTCGTATACTTGATGTCGTCTTCCTGAATCCCTGCTGAATCTTCCAGCAAGACTGCCGTAAGCTCTCGTGTTGCTGGCGTGGCAAAAATCTTGCCTTTGAATCCGTCGCTCACCAATTTGGGAATCAGCCCGCTATGATCAATGTGTGCATGTGAGAGCACCAGGTAATCAACTTCTTTGGGATCGAATCCCCAGTGGCGGTTCATTGCATCTGTTTCCTTCCCCATGCCCTGGAACATGCCACAATCCAAGAGAATCTTTTTCCCGGAATCAAGGGTGAGCAGGTGCTTTGACCCTGTAACACATCTGGCAGCGCCATGGAATGAAATTTTCATATCCTAATCTACGCAAGATTATGATCAGATCAATTCATTGGTCAAAAAAGAAAACCAATCCCTGTGTAAAGGCAACTTATTGAATGGTCAATTTGAACATGGAGTCAGTACCCAGAAATCCTTCCAATTCATCGCCAACTACACATTCCCCAACCCCGGCGGGTGTTCCGGTAAAAATAACGTCCCCAATATTCAAAGAAAAATAAGTAGAAACATGCGCAATGATCTTGTCAAAATTGTGGATCATGTCTTTGGTATGACCGCTTTGAACCAATTCCCCATTTTTTTTCATGGAAAACTGAACATTGTTTTTATCAAAATTAGCAGGAATTGGCGCCCATTTTCCGAGCACAGCTGAATTGTCCCAGGCTTTGGCTTTTTCCCAAGGAAGGCCTTTTTTCTTCAATTCGGCTTGTATATCCCGGGCCGTGAAATCAATCCCAACTGAAATGGCATCATAGTATTTGTTGGCAGTTCTTTCTTGAAGGTATTTTCCATTCTTGCATATCAGCAAGACCACCTCACATTCATAATGCAATTCATTGGTGAATTCCGGATAATAAAATGGACTATTGGACTGCAACAGAGCACTTTTGGGCTTAATGAAAATAACCGGTTCATCCGGCACTTCATTGCCCAGTTCCTTGGCATGCTCAGCATAATTGCGCCCGATACATAAAAATTTCATGTCTTCACTGTTTAGGTAAGATTGATAATCAGGATTTTTCATTGGAATTGGATATGTTTAAAGCTATCCCAAAGATAATGGCTTTGGACAAAATTAAAATTCAAGATGATTGACTGCGGCCATTGTTCGATCAAGCCCGGTCAACACAAATTCTTCAATGGCCTGGGAGGATCTTTCCAGTTTCAGTGAAACCAGGATTTCCTCTTTCTTGTCCCATTTTCCCAGCACATGTTCTACCTGCCGTCCCCTTGGAAAATCATTCCCAATGCCAAACCTCAATCGCGCATACTGGGTAGTCATCATCAATTCCTGGATGCTTCTTAGGCCATTATGGCCGCCATCGCTACCTGAAGGCTTGATTTTGAGCTTATTGAGCGGAACTGACAATTCATCCACCAACACGAACATTCGGCTGATGTCGACATTTTCTTTCTCCAACCAGTATTTGACGGCTTTCCCACTCAAATTCATGTAGGTTGTGGGCTTGATACAGATAACTTTTTTTCCTTTCAGGCTGATCTCTGCCTTATAGGCCAATCGGTCCATGGAAAAGATCCCCTTATGCTTGGCCACAAAATGATCGATGATGTCAAAACCAATATTGTGTCGGGTATGTTCATACTCAAATCCAATATTGCCAAGGCCCACAATTAAAAATTTATCCATAAAAAAAGCCCCAAGATAGAATCATGGGGCTGTAAAGTAAAACTTTTAGGCTTATTTTTTTCCTTTTGCAGGAGCCGCTGCTTCTTCTTGCTTCAGCTGACGTGTCATGGTCACTGATGCAATTGGAATACGGGGAGAGTTCATGATCTCCAGGTTTTCAGCAGGAATGTCCTGAACACGGATATTTCCATTGAGTTCCAGGTTGGTAAGGTCAACTTCAATGTTCTCCCTAAGGTACTTAGGATAGGTCTTGAGTTTTACAGACTTAAGCCTGATCTCAAGCTTTCCACCCGCTTTAACACCAGCAGCAGTGCCGGTAAATTTCAGGGGAATGGTTGCACTAACCTTCTTGCCTTCTACAAGCTCAAGCAGGTCAAGGTGCGTGAGTTTGTCTGATACCTTGTTGAATTGCAAGTCTTTCAAAATGCAAGTGTAAGATTTGCCATCAACCTTCATTTCCACTAACTGGAAATCTGGTGTGTAGATGAATGGCTTCAGGGCAAGTGATTTGACTGCAAAGTTAACCTCTTGTGCACCCCCGTAAATTACACCAGGTACCAGGTCTTGAGAGCGCAACCGGCGGGTGGCTGTTTTGCCAGTTTCGGTCCTCAATTGTCCTTCGATTGTAATCGTCTTCATTGTATTGTGTTTAAAAAATGACTGCTTTGTGAGCCTTATTTATTCTTCAATTGTGAATGAATGAATAAGTTGGTTATGCTCTGGTTTTCATAGGCGTTCTTGATGGCAGATGCAAACAAGGATGAAACACTCAATACTTTCAGCTTGGATGATGACCCACGCAAAGGTATTGTATCACAGACCACCAGCTCTTCCAACACACTGTTCTCAATATTGGCATAGGCATTCCCACTCAACACTGGATGTGTACACAAGGCCCTCACACTCCTGGCACCCTTGTCTTTCAACAACTTGGCTGCTTTGGTAAGCGTGCCTGCGGTATCACAGATATCATCAATCAAAACCACATCCCTGTTCGCCACTTCCCCTATCACCACCATGCTGGCTATCTCATTTGCACGCTTTCTGTGCTTGTCACAGATCACCATTTCGACGTTGAAATAGCTTGCCATCTCACGAATCCTGTTGGCAGATCCCACGTCGGGGGCGGCAAAGGTAAGGTTTTCAAGCTGAAGATCGCGTATATATGGGATAAAAATTGCTGAACTGTCGAGGTGATCTACCGGGATATCAAAGTACCCCTGGATCTGTGGCGCATGCAAATCCATGGTAATGACCCGGTCAGCACCAGCTGCTGTGAGGATATTGGCAACCAATTTTGACCCAATGGCCACCCTCGGCTTGTCCTTGCGGTCCTGCCTTGCATACCCATAATAAGGCATAACGGCGATGATCTTATACGCAGAAGCACGCTTCGCTGCATCGATCATTAACAGCAATTCCAGGAGATTATCCCCCGGCGCAAACGTGCTTTGCACGAGGAAAACATAATCACCTCGTATACTTTCGAGGAAAATTGGCTGGATTTCACCGTCACTGAATTTCTGGATGCTGATTTTACCAAGTGTGCCGCCATTGGCAGCAGCGATCTTTTCAGCCAGGTATTCAGAACTTGTTCCGGAAAAGATTTTACAAGAGGGTCCAACACGCTGCATAAATAAAATTTATGCGCAAAGATAACAAAATGATTACAGCCTTTAGGCGATGATATAGAGATGTTAGAGGATTGTGGAAAATGATAAAAAATAATAAAATGAAACAAATCAAACATTGGCCCAGTGAAGACCGACCAAGAGAGAAATTGAGGAGCAAAGGAGCGGCACAGCTAACGGAGACAGAATTGCTGACCATCCTGATCCAAAATGGCACAAAAGAAAAATCTGCCATGGAATTGGCGCAAGAATTGGTGGACAGGAGCAGCAACAGGCTTGCTGATTTGGCGAGAATGTCGACCAGGGAACTGATGAAAACCAAGGGTATTGGCATGGCAAAAGCAATTGCCATTCAGGCCGCCATGGAGCTGGGAAGGAGGCGAATGGGTGCCGAAAACCTGAAATCAACAGTGGTGACAGGAAGTGCTTCGGTAGCAAAATATCTACAGGCAAAACTGATGGATCTTCCGCACGAGGTATTTGCAGTGCTTTTTTTGAACAGGGCGAACAGGATTAGGCATTTTGAGATCATCAGTTCTGGCGGAATGACAGGCACAGTTGCAGACCCCAGGATCATCCTCAAAAAAGCCCTGGAGGAAGATGCTGTAAGCATTATCCTTTGCCACAACCATCCTTCCGGCAACCTCAGGCCCTCAAGAGCAGATGAGGAACTGACCAACAAGATCCGGCATGCCGCCAGGTATTTTGACATCCAGGTACTGGACCATATCATTGTGAGCACGGAGGGGTATTATAGTTTTGCAGATGAAGGGGCGCTGTGAGTTGTGGGTTTAGGGGTTTAGGGGTTTAGGGGTTTAGGGGTTTAGGGGTTTAGGGGTGTGGGGGTTGATTTGTATAGTTGTTGTAACTTGTGACGCATTAATCTCAGGAACATTAAGAATCTATTCAATTTATACCATGTACTCCGAAACCATCAACCCACAAATCTTCATCGACAACAGAAAACGTTTTGTTGCCCAAATGGAGAAAAACAGCATCGCCATTTTCAACAGCAATGATGAGATCCCCAGCAATGGAGACGCCTTGTATCCCTTCAAGCAGAACACAGACCTGTATTGGCTTACAGGCATCAAGCAGGAAGATTCCATGCTGATCCTTTTCCCTGGAAATCCTGACAAAAAATACAGGGAAGTGCTTGTGCTGGTAAGGCCCAATGAACTGAAGGAAAAATGGGATGGAAAAAGGCACCGTGCACCTGAAGCAACTGCCCTTTCAGGCATTGAAACCATCGTTTGGCTGGACGCCCTGGATGGTCTCCTCCAGCCCATGATTCACCTGGCTGATAACATCTACCTGAATACAAACGAAAACGACAGAAAGGCCAACCTGCTAGCTGTGCGCGATTACCGTTTTGCACAGGAAATGCGCAACCGTTACCCCTTGCACAACTTCAAAAGGGCTGCAAAGATCATGCGCGACTTGAGGGCCATCAAATCACCCCTTGAGGTGGAAGTGCTGCAGCAGGCCGTTGACATCACAGAAAAAACATTCAGGAGGCTGTTGAAATTCATCAAACCTGGCGTTTGGGAAAACCAGATCGAAGCTGAAATTTACCATGAGTTCCTGTCCAACCGTTCTGCAGGACCAGCATATACTTCTATCCTTGCCAGTGGCGACAGGGCGCGCACCCTGCACTATATTGCCAACAACCAGCAATGCAAGGATGGAGAATTGGTATTGATGGATTTTGGCGCAGAGTATGGTGGATATTGTGCTGACCTTACCAGGACCGTGCCTGTGAATGGGAAATTTACCAAAAGGCAAAAAGAGGTGTATAACGCATGCCTACATTTGCATGATTATGCCAAAAGCCTTTTGAAACCAGGCATCACCATTTTAAAATACACTGACATGGTGGGTGATGAGGCCAGCAAGACTTTCTTGAAAATTGGCCTGATCAGCAAGGCTGATGTCAAAAACGAAACCCCTGATAACCGTGCGTTCAGAAAATACCTTTACCATGGCATCTCGCATCATTTGGGCATTGATGTTCATGACCTGGGCACGAAAACAGAACCCATCAAGGCTGGCATGGTCTTTACCGTTGAGCCAGGCATCTATATTGAAGAAGAGCAGATGGGCGTGAGGATTGAAAACAATATCTGGATCACCAAAACGGGCAACAAAGACCTCTTCAAAAATATCCCCATCAAGGCGGAAGAAATTGAAAGTTTGATGAAAGGAAAATAAAAAAAATCAACCACCCTTTCAGCCCAAACCTTACCAACCCAACAACCAGCATGAAACAAATCCCCAATATTTTCACCCTGCTGAACCTCGTGGCAGGATTCATTGCCATCATTCTCACCTTACAAACAGGAGAAACCATCCTCAACTTGCAGGGTGGAGAGTGGAAAATATACCTTCCTGAGAAAATCTGGTGGGCCTCCATTTTTTTAGGACTGGCCGCCGTGATTGACTTTCTGGATGGTTTTGTTGCAAGGCTGTTCAAGGCCACTTCTGAAATGGGAAAACAACTGGATTCGCTGGCAGACGTGGTTTCCTTTGGTGTAGCGCCCGGCCTGATCCTGTTTCAATTGTTGCGCATCTCCTTTGCACAGCAACCTGACGGATTGGAAACGCCCGTTTACTGGCTGATGCCTTGCATCCTCTTTCCCATGGCGGCTGCATGGAGATTGGCAAGGTTCAATCTTGACACCACGCAGAGAAACCATTTCGAAGGCCTTCCAACGCCGGCGGCTGGATTATTGGTCGCTTCATTTCCACTGTTGCTGTTGTACAACCCGTTGGGAATTCAGGCCGTATTGCTCAACCAATGGGTACTCTATACCATTTGCCTTTTCATCCCCTGGTTGATGGTCTCAAAGCTGACCCTGCTCAACCTGAAGTTCAAATCCTTCGCCTTCACTAACAACAAATCCAGGTATATTCTATTGGCAATTTCTGCAATTTGTATCGCCCTGTTGGGATGGCTTTCAATTCCTGCCATTTTCATCACCTATATTCTAGTATCTTTGCTTTTCAAAAATCAGATCAAATGACCTATACTATTGCGATCAATGTAATGCCCCTGAAAGACCTGCTGGATCCCCAAGGAAAAGCTGTTTTGGGTGGCTTGCACAGCCTCGGATTGAATAATGTACAAGATGTGAGAATCGGGAAAAGGATCACATTGCAAGTAGAGGCAGCAGACGAAGCTTCTGCGATACAACTTGCTGAGGAAGCCGCTACTAAACTACTGGCCAACCAGGTTATGGAGCATTTTGAGATCAGCATTCTCTAGGAGACCGGTTACGCCGCACCACAATAAAAGACCCTTATGCTGTATATCGTTCCCACTCCGATAGGCAATCTTGCAGACATGACCTATCGGGCAGTCACTGTGCTGAATGAGGTGGACACGATTCTTGCAGAAGACACACGCACTTCAGGTGTGTTGCTCAAGCATTATGGCATCAGCAAGGGGATGCTCCCCTATCACCAACACAACGAACACAAGATCACGCAAAGGCTTGTAGAAGAGATGCTGGCAGGCAAAACCATGGCCCTGCTCACTGATGCAGGAACACCGGGCATTTCAGATCCTGCTTTTTACATTGTTCGGGAATGCATCCAAAACAAGATCAGGGTTGAATGCCTTCCTGGAGCTACTGCTTTTGTACCAGCCCTGGTCAACAGCGGACTTCCAACAGATAGCTTTTGCTTTGAAGGATTTCTACCATTAAAAAAAGGACGCCATACCCTGCTTACGGCATTGGCCAATGAAGCCAGGACAATCGTGCTCTATGAATCCCCGGTAAGGCTTGTTAAAACGCTAAAGCAACTGGGAGAATATTTTGGGGAAGACCGCCAATGCTCCGTCTCAAGAGAGCTCAGCAAAAAATTTGAAGAAAACTTCAGGGGCACCATCAAAGAAGTGCACGATCATTTTGAGGCAAAAGGAGTAAGGGGTGAAATTGTGATTGTCATCGCAGGCAAGGCCGTTTCAAAAAAGTCAAAAAAATCAAGCACAGAAATTCCTGAACCTGAAGAGTGGATGGACGAATCTGATGAAGCCTAGCCCAAAGTCTTCATCGACAGTTACTTCCCTGTCATGAACTTCCACACCACATCCTCCTTGTAGGAAAAAACCTTGTCAGCAGATCTCCTTAACATTTTCCCTTTCAGCTCCCCTTTTTCATTCTTGTCAACAACCAATTGCGTTTTGGAATGCATCCCTTTCTCATAGTCAAAAGAAATTCCATCATCATCATAGAGCTCAGCAGTGGCGGGCATCTTGCCGTAGTGCCTGATTTCCAGAGCCAACTTTTCACCGGGAGCAGGAGCATGAAAATGGGGCGGCACCATGGGTATGATTCCTCCATCACGCACAAACAAAGGAATTTTTTCCAATGATGCAGTGATCACCAATTGCTGGTTTTCTCCTACAAAATCTCCGGTATAGAAATCATACCATTTCCCTTCAGGAAAATAAACGGTTCTGGTCTTTTCGCCTGCAAACATGGGCGCAACAATGATATGATCGCCCATCATGTACTGGTCCTTGATGTCTACTCTTTTTTTGACGGCATAAGGGTTTGCAGTTGCATCCAATTTTCCGCCGGACACATTGGAAGAAAAACCAAAGCCTTCAACCAATTGCATGGAGCGAAATGGCGGCTTTCCTTCAAAATGGTATTGTGCAAAACAATTGTAGATGTAGGGCAACAATTGCATCCTCAACTGGGCAACGTCTTGTACGGCTTTCTCCACTTCAGGAAAAGACCAGGGCTTGGTGCCATCGGCCCAGGCATTCAACATGGCCATCGGAGAAAAACATACAGACTGAATTCTCCTGATCCACTCCTCAGCAGTCTTTGAAGCCCTAACCTCTGGCGTCCACAATACCCCAATAAAACTGCTGTTGACCAAGGCTGTGATAAAATCCTTGTGATTGTAATAATCATTGTAAATGACATAAGGAAGACCGCTGCTGCCAGCATTGGAAGCCCTTGTCAATCCGAAGGTTCGTTTATTCATTTCCTTGAACCAACCCGCGGTCATCCGTTGCATTTTCAAACCATAAATTTGACGCATCTGTTCTGCCGAATATCCCGACGGGAAAGTTGTCACATCCGGCCATAACCAACTGTCATAGCCATCTGTTTCATCCATCTTGTACCCACTTACACCGAGCGAAAGATGCTGTTTGATGAAATGATCCTTAAGGATCTGCTGGGTTTTGGGGATGGTTATGTCGGGTATAATTCCATTCCACACAGTATGTGATGCAGATAAAGGTTTAAGCTTGGGATAGAGGGATCCAACGGGAGATACATAAGGATTCATCCAAAGATTAGAACGAATACCCTGTGCCGAAAGTGAATCAATGAAAGATTTAGGATTGGGGAAACGGGTTTTGTCCCACTCAAACGTACAGGGATAGGCCATGCTCTGCCAACCGGGTTCAACGCCAATAAAATCAAGTGGGAAGGCATGTTCTTTGAATTGTTGCACCTCCTTTAAAATATCTGTTTGCGAATACAAAGTAGGAACACGTTGTGTGAAACCAAGCCCCCATTTGGGAGGCAGGTATCCACCTCCATTCATCAGGTTATACCGTTGTACCACCTGCATGGGTGTAGGACCTTCAAATACATATACGGCAACACCATCTGCAGGAACAAGTATTTCTACCGCATCTGAATAGGGATGTGCACTCCAGTTCCTGCTGGTATTGCGGTCCAGCAATTCAGGAGGATTTTTGGTGTCTGTTCTCACCCCAGTGCCAGCATAAACGGTGATGTAACGGGCCGCATCTATCAACACGCCATAACCGTTGGAAGAAACATAAAAAGGCACTGGTGCATGTGTGCGACCATTGTCCTCCCCATTGTAATGATCAACATGCAGGTTGAAAATTTTTCCCCGTTGATTGACATTTTTGAAATTCAGGCCCAGCCCATAAAGCTGCTCCCCTTTTTCCAAAGGGAACCGCAGATAGGTCTTATGATCAACCACTGAAATGCTGATCTCCCCTTGGGGCAATGGAAATTTTCCCCTGGGCAATTTCGCGATTGCCGCCAGATTGGGACGGGCATCGGCAACGGAAAGCAAGGTCATGTTATCAGGTTTGCCGATGACTGCTTTCCAGATTCCTGGATGAATCATTTTCCATTCAGGGATGGATTGTGCACTGGCATTCAACATGGCAAACAAGAGTATTCCCAGAAAAGAGATTTTCCTACTGTTCATTGAGTATATCATTTTAGTGTACATGCAGTTGGTAAACGATAAATTAAGGTAACGATTTTAAAAACAAAAACACCCTTGGAAATTGGTTATCCAAGGGTGTGATATCGCTACCAGGTATGGTAGAATAAAAAATGCTATTTGTAAACGCGGATGTAATCTACTTCAAAGGTCGCATTGGAGAATGCTGGATCAACAGGCCCACCAAATCCACCGCCCATGGCCAAATTCACCAGGAAGAAAAAATTCTTGTTGTAAGGGATGGCGGGGGAATTGACTACTGAATGGAACAATTTCCCATCTACAAAGAACTGCATGGAAGTACTGGTCCATTCAAACTTGTAGACATGAAATTCAGTAGCCGCATTCTGGATAACAGTTTGACCTTTGACGGGGTTGCCGCCAGACCTTCCAGGATAGTGCAATGCTGCAACGATTGTATTGAGCTCAGACCCTCGGTGTTCAAGGATATCGGTTTCGCCACAGGCAGGCCAGCCTACGGTAGCAAAATCAGCACCAAGCATCCATACAGCAGGCCAGGTTCCGACAGCAGCAGGAACCTTTGCCCTGACCTCAACTGTTCCGTACTTGAATTCATACTTGCCGCGGGTCAACAGCCGTGCAGAAGTATATGCACTTCCGCTGTAGTTCTCTTTGATGGCCTTGATCTTCAAAACTCCGTTTTCTACTACTGCATTTTCCAACCGGTTGGTATAATACTGCAGTTCATTGTTCCCCCATCCGCCTGAGCCTGTTCCTATATCATAAATCCACTTTGTAGGATCTGGTGCACCATTTTTATCAAACTCATCAGACCATACAAGGCTTGGAATCGATGGCTTTACTGTAACGGATATATTTTTCTTTGCTGAAGCGGAAAGCCCTGCACTGTTTTTTGCAGTAACGGTAACGGTATAATCAATGGTGCCCACCGTAGCATATTTGTAAGTTACTGCACCAGTTGGCACATCCTGTATTTCACCATTTCCGAACTCAAATGAATAGGTTACCGCATTGGTTGCAGAAACTGTGAAATCAACATTTCCTGAGCCATCTGAACTCACTGTTGCATTGATCACAATATTGGAAGGCGCAGGATTCTTTGGAGTATCTGCCTTCTTGCAAGAGGCAAAAACATTCAAAGAAATAATGGCTGCAAAATTCACCAATAAATACTTCATCATCTAGGGTTTTACTTTTAATTTCTGGTACCAGGCCAATCCATCTTTTCCGATGGTGCGAAGGTTCATTGTTGTAGGCGTAAGCGAGATTATTTCATAATTGGTACTCCCCATTCCAATGCAAACCAATCCATTTCCAGGAACAGAAAATTCTATCCTGGTAGAGTTTGCTGGAGTACTTGCAGAAGTTGCATTCATGAAAGCAAGTTTCTTTACACCTTTGGTAACAATAGGATATTGGCCTTCAGCTCCAGAGAGTCCATAAAAACCAACGGCAGCGCCCAATACAAAAGTATTGCCCTTGTTGTCTACATCCATGGTGATTTGGTTGTTGGCATCTTTGGCAAAAGTGATTTCATCATCATAGAAACCATCAGCAGCCCTGGAGTTGGCACCTGCAGCATACCAGATGGGAGCGAATCCATCATTGGGGCCAACACCAAAATGTCCGTCAGCATCTTTGTCGCACATCCATTTTTTGGATGCACCACCGGTAATATTCTGCAAGATGTCTGCGGGAATTTCAAACGCAACAAATACTTTAACTTTTTTGCTGATGTTGGATACAGCACCACCTGTACCTACCGCACTCACCGTGATGGTATAATCATTCACGCCAGGTGTGGTATACTTGTAATTGATGGTACCTGAAGGAACCATCAAAACTTTACCGTCACCAAAATCAATTTTATAGGTAATCACCTTGCTTGCTGTTGTTGTAATGGCTACTGCACCAGAACCATTTCCGCCTGGATTTGCAACATCAACCCCTGCTACAGTTGCCGTCAGTGTAAGATCCGCAGGGCTGGTAAGATCGCCAAATGCATATTCTGTTTTCTGGCAAGCCACCAGTGCAATAGCACAGGCCAATGCCAAGAGTCCGTTTTTAAAGAATAGCTGTTTCATGTGTTTCTGTTTATTTCTTTTGCCACATGTTATGCCCCATTATAATCATTCTCTGGTCATAAGAGTTTATTAAGGGGCATTTCATGTAATTCTTTTAAGGAGATTAGTTTACTGTAATATCATCAAAGTAATAGGTAAAGTTGGCAGAGCCATCACCCGCAGTTCCAAGATCAAAAATCAATACCACACGCTGGTAAGTATTGGATGTATTGATGGCACTGTAGTCAAAGCTGAGCTCTTCCCACTGCCCTGACTTGGTTGTGGTTACCTCTTTCTCAAAATTGATTCCGCCATTGGCAAGGTTTTCCACCTTGAACAAAAGCTTTGCACCAACCCTTGGAGAAAATACTTTCACCTTTACCATTTTACCAGCAGAAAAATCAATGGGAGATGCCAGTTCAATGAAACTTCCTCCCCATGGCTGACCGCCAGGTCCTTTCACCATCTTACCCACTTTGTTGCTGGTGTTGATGCCGGTTTTGCTTGGATTGGCCACTACTGATGCGTTTCCTCCATCAAAATTAAAGAACCCGTAAGTCAGTGTAGAAGATTCAAAATTCATTGGGATGCCCAACTCATCTGCCTTCAGGCTTTGAGAAATATCATCAAAATAATAGGTGTAATTGGATGATCCGTCACCTGCAGTTCCAAGGTCAAAAATGAGGACCACTTTCTGATAGCTATTCGCAGTATTGATGGCGGTGAAATCAAAAGTGAGCTCTTCCCATGCATTGGCAACAGTTGTAGCTACTTCTTTTTCAAAAGAAATTCCACCATTGGTTTGGTTCTCTACCTTGAGCAGGAGCTTGGCACCAACCCTTGGAGAATGAACTTTCACCTTCATGAATTTCTTGGTGGAGAAATCAATAGGATTAGCAAGGCTGATGAAGCTGCCTGCCCAACCTTCTGGAGCACCCTTCACCATTTTACCTACTTTGGAACTGGTGTTGATGCCAGTTGCATTCGGGTTGTTCACCACTGATGCGCCTGCACCACCAAAGTTGACAAAATCATAGTTCAATGCAGTAGATTCAAAGCTCATGGGCAAAGCCAATTCTTCGATGGTATTTGTTTGACGGAGGTCGTCAAAATAGAAAGTAAAATTAGCAGATCCGTTTCCCGGGGTTCCAAGATCAAAAATCAATACAACGTTGTTGTAAGCATTTGAAGTATTGATTGTCCTGAAATCAAAGGTCAGGTCTTGCCACTGGTTGGCAACGGTGGTTGCTACTTCTTTTTCAAAAAAGATGCCATTGTTGGCAGCGTTTTCAACCTTCAACAATACTTTAGCACCAACCCTTGGAGAAAATACTTTCAGCCTCATGACCTTGTTCACAGAAAAATCAATGGGGCTGCTGAGGCCGATCAGTGAACCACCCCATACTTCAGGTGCGTTCTTTACCATTTTACCAACCTTGGCGGATGTATTGATGGTACCGGGTTTGGGATTGGCAATCACAGATGCATCACCTCCACCGAAATTCACAAAACTATAGGTCTGTCCTACTGTTTCAAAATCAAGCGGCAAAACAATAGGCACCTTGATGGTAATTTTCTTTGTAACGGTAGTAGTTGCAACACCACCACTCAATGCAACAACGGTGATGGTATAATCTCCAGATTTTGCATAGGTATGCTTAATGGTTTCCCCTTCAAGGAAAGATTGAGGTACTTCGTTGGGCACATCACCCCATGTGATTCTGAACAGGGTTTCGTAAAGCGCCTTGGCGGTAACATTGATCATAAAAGCGCTTGAAGCATCAACTGCGGTTGTTACTTCCATGTTCTCAGGTGCTTTGAAAGACACGGTCAATTTTTGGATGGCTTCAGTGGTTTTACCCGTGATGCCAACACCGACAACGCGCACATCATAGTTACCCTCTTTGTACTTGCGCTGAATACTTTCACCCGCCATCACCTTTACAGGAGCAGCAGTACCATCGCCGAAATAAACATTGTAATAAGCAACACCTTCACCATTGGGGTAGATGGTTACCAGTCCTGTATTGTCTTGGGTAATGTTGAACATTGCTGAAAGCTTTGCTGGAGCAACAGCAGTTTCAACAAAAGATACATCATCATATTGCAGCTTGGTACATCCTGTAAAAAGGAGGGCCAGCAACAGTGAATTAATTAGTATGATATTCTTTTTCATTTGAATAATTTTTAGTGATGAGGAGATCAGTACCCAGCATTTTGTGTCAGTCCTGATATGTCTACTTCCTGTTGAGGAATGGGGAAGACTTCATTCTTGTTGGCCTTGAAACCTGTGATCTTGGTTGCGGCAAGACCAGTCCTCACAAGGTCAAAAAACCTATCCCCTTCCATGGCAAGCTCCAACCTCCTCTCATCCCAAATGGCTTGCTTCAACGCTGCACCAGTTGATGTGATGTTTTGCAACTTGTTGCCAAATGCACGTTCCCTGACCCTGTTCAAATAACCCTGGGCCTTTGTATCGTTGGGTGTAGCAGCCCTGTTGTTGGCTTCTGCAGCCATGAGCAATACATCTGCATACCGGATGGTCCGGTAGTTGTTGAGATAATTCAGCTCAACTTGGCCAGAAGTTTCTCCCTTTCTTGGATGATATTTCTGGTTGTAGAGGCCCGTATTTTTATAGGGGGCAACCAAATAGCTGATGTTGAATGATGGATTGGCTGTTTTATACGCTTCAATATCAAGAATGGTTACTGCCTTTCTTTTATCTCCTGCCGCATATGCACTCGCCAATTCTTTGGTAGGAAGATTGATGCTCCATCCCTGACCATATGGACTGGTTCCTGCCAGGTTGCGCACACCACACATTTGAACGGCCAGATTTCCCTGACCCCTTCCTGGATTGGACCAGTCGTAAAAAGGACTGATGTTAGAGTACTGGATTTCAAAAACTGATTCAGATCCGTTTTCACCGGATTGCAAGAAAATATCACCAAAATTGGTTACCAATTGGAAAGGACCATTGACAACAGTTTCAAGTGTTGCAGCTGCTGCATCAAACTTGTTTTGGTACAACAATACCTTGCCCAACAAGGCCTGTGCTGCATACCTTGTCACCCTGCCTTTTTGCGTATTAACCGCAGGCAAAACCTTGATGGCATTGTTCAAGTCAAGTTCAATTTGCTTGTACACATCTGCCTTGGGCGCCCTTGCAAATTTTCTTGAATCTGTTGCTGTCAATCTTTTTTCAACAAACAAGGGAACATCGCCAAACATCCTGACCAACTCAAAATAATAATAAGCCCTCAAGAAATAAACTTCTCCGTACAAAGCCTCTTTTCCTGTAAAGTCTAACTTGGCCTTGTTCTCATGAAGATAGTTGGCCCGGTTGATGCCTTCATAGCAGGATTTCCATGCTTCAGAGAGATAAGAATTGTTGGCATTGGTCTGGTAGTCATCGATCTGTTGAATACCAACCACATCCGTTGCATTTTCTCCGCCAGAAACGGAATTGTCTGATGCTACATCCCCAATTACAGGGTTGGCATACAACCACTGTAAGGGTGAGTAAACACCGATGGCCATTTTATTGAAATCATCTGCTGTTTTCAGGTAATCATTTGCGGTGATCTGGTAATCCTCTTGCGGATTGTAAGCCACAAACTTTGTACAGGCTGCTCCGAACAAGAGCAGTGCTGTCATGGATATGATGAATTGTAAATTTTTCATGTTGTTCTTTTTTCTTTGATTAGAATTTAAGATCAAGTCCTATGGCAAAACTTCTTGCTTGCGGATATGCACCCCTGTCTATGCCCGTATCAAAAATTCCACCTGAAATCTCAGGATCAAATCCAGTGTATTGGGTGAAAGTGAAGGCATTTCTTGCCTGTGCATAAATGCGAAGCTTGGAAATATTGGCTCTGCGAAGGGCTGCAGATGAAAAATTATATCCCAACTGGAGGTTCTTTATTTTGATGAAAGAA
>JBIPNK010000152.1:0-6158 GCA_044373365.1 Chitinophagaceae bacterium | reverse complement strand
GCATCTAATAACGATTGACTTGTGGTCAATTGATATGGTTCAGCACTTAACACTCTAAAAGTACAGTCATCGTACTTTGCTGTTAAAGCGTTATTGTTCTGTGCATCTAAAAAAAGATTTGCAAAACCTGATAAAGGAGTAGCAACATCTGATTTATTTAAAATTTCTATTGTCATTGTAGTATGATTTTAATAAGTTAGCTTAAAAATTATCTGTAAAGGTATTAAAATGCTTTAGCTGGGGTTTCAGAAAATAAAGATAAATATTTACCGTATTCTTCTACAGTTAATAAACCTACGTATTCCCCAGTAATTGGATTAAATGCTTTTACATAGCCTTCTGGAACCACTATGGTGTCAGTAAAGTATTGCGCATAATCTATAGGAAATAAACAAGCTACGTGTTTCCCACAAGGTGTAGTAACCTCAATTGTCCCTATAGGGCAACAACCGCATTTGTTTGTATCACAAGAGCAATCAGATGAATTACTGCAACCACAGTCGCAATCGACTTGGAATTTATTATAAGCGGAATTTTCTAAGTATGACATACAATCAATTTTTAACAGTGAATAATAGACCTAATTTCATCCGCAAATTTACAAGCATCTTGCTCTGTAATGCAGTTTAGGTACAAGTCATTTACATTGATCGTCTGTTCTTGATTGCAAAAATAATTATTTTTTGCAGATAACAATACTTTTTTACCGTTTAAATATAAAATATTGTTTTTTAATTTATTCTTTGAGCAATTTTCTACATATCTCTCCAAAGAGAGGATTAATGATTTTAACTTGAATAACTTACATAATAAGCAGTCAATATCATAACCGTGAGATTCCTTAATAGCAATATCCTTTGCTATTTTAATCATCCCAACCTTTGCTTCATATATAAATGTTCCTTTGCTCATTATATTTTACTTATTTTTACTACGTAGTTGTTTAAACTTGCGTTTGCAGGAGTAGTAACTGTCATTGTGGCGTTTATTACTTGCCCCGCTAATAACGTAATATTTGAAGCGAATAAAGTAATTGGTATAACGTATCCAGCAGCTCCGGAAGCAGCTTTTCTATCAACGTTAGCAGAATATTGTAAACCATCTACTCTAAGTGATAGTAAAACTTCTGCTGCTCCTGTAAAACCTACTTGGCCTACTAACATAAATTCGTAATCTCCAGATGTTACAATTGTAAATCCTGAACCACTCACAAAAACAGGTGTTTCTACTTCAGAAACTAAACTTCTTGCTTCTTCATAAGAAACTGTTTCGCAAGGACATTCACCTGGTGTTCCCGGCACACCCTGTATCCCTTGTATGCCCTGTATCCCTTGTGTGCCTTGTGGGCCGACTAAACTTGCTAACCAAGTAGCTTCAGTTCCTACAAACCCATTTAAAACAGCTATTTCGTATGCCGATAAACCGTTATCACCATTTGGACCATTAGGTATAGTTACTCCGTTTCCAAAACAAGAGCAACCATTATCTTCGCATTTACAATCTGTACAACTCATATTAACAACATTTACAGTTACATTTTGACTTCAAATATTCTACGATTTCCCCCGCAGAAGTTTCATCCCCTTTACACAACGCTAATTGCGCTGCTTCCAACATTAAATCCATTTGATAAACACACTTGTCTTTATCACAATCTCCTGTTAACTTTTTCTTCTTACCTTCTATACAACAAATCACTTGGTATAAATGCCAAACGTATTTTGTTGTTTTAATGATAGTTTGTATTCCAGTTGCAGAATTGGTAATGTATATCAAATACTCAAACTTGTATTTCCCCGATTCTATTTCAGTTACCGACAAATCAGCAGCAAGTATCTCGATGCATGTACAGTTCAACGAAGGAATATCGGGGGAAACTACCTTAGTAATAACAGAACCGTTAGGCATAGTTATTCTAATTTGAGCAGAAGTTACATTATTGATAGAATAGTCACCTGGTTTCCATCCTGTCGTGTTACCATTAGTCCCAAACTTACCTGTGTTATCACAAAAGGTAAATCCTAACTTAGTACATTCTATTTCTATATTTATAGTTGGCTTTGACATATTGACTTCAAAATTAAATAATTATTTTATTAGTTGTTTATTTATTGGTAGATTTATTTTTTAATAATCTTAGTTTCATCGTCTTTGTACTTTTTAATAATATCCATTTTCGCCTTTTCTATTGCTTTATCCCGCTTTTTATCCAATGATTTTTGAAGTTTCTCTTCATCAAGTTTCATTAAGTTATCATAGTCGTTTAAAACAAATTCTTTTAAATATTTCTTTTCAGCTTCGCTAATCTCTTTTTTAACGATTTCATCAACTATTTTGTAAGAATATTTATAAGTTGTCCCGGTGTTGGATTTTGAAGAGCCTGTCACTACTTCAGGGACTTTATATGGAGATACCGTTACGCTTGGATACTTAAATATAACCTCCCACTCTTTATTTTTGTGATTTGCGTTATTATGATCACCGTTAACCCACATATCTAACTTAGATTTAGATTCAACAGGATTTCCAAATCTATCTGTCATTATTTCTGAATCATACATATTGTCAATAGCCCAAAAGTCAAAAGCTAATTTCTGATACCAGTTTTCAGGGTACGCTTTTTTATATTTACCTCTTGCTCCTAACTCATTTAAAGCATCTCTATAAAAATTAGGTTGAACAACTCCTTTTAATGGTTGTAATGTTAATTCTACACCTAACATACCCACAGCTTCAGGGAAACTTTCAGGGCTTTGCATTTGTATAGATTTTGTCATTTTACCTATACTATTAAAAGAACCTTCTAATAATTGTGACATAGAAAGTCCTAATGATTTCATATTAACTATGGATTTATCCTCGCTAAAACTATCTAATGACTTTTTAGAGCCTATTCCTTTTGTTTTATCAGCATAATTTCCTATTATTGCCATTATTGGTAAAGATTGAGGAAGTAGTTTAAATGATTTGTAATTATCGAAATCTTGTGAGGCGTTTCTTCTAAAAGCAAATGAAACTCCTGAACCTGAATAACCTTCCATTCCTTGCTTAAACTTTTCTTTATCCCCTGAATAAGCTCCAAAAGTTATATCTATAAGTCTATTTGGATCAAGTTTCCATTCTTCATCTTCATCATCCCATTCGAACATTTCTGCAAAAACTGCTGTTCCTACTGCTGTCATTATAGCGTTAGACATTAATCTTCTAACCATCAAATCTTTGTTATTCTTATTTTTCCATCCGAATTTCCACTCACCTTCAGCGTTTTTAGAAGTTCCTATAATAGTAGGTATAGCTCCTACTATTGGAGTACTTGTAATTATAGCGTTCATAGTGTTGAAAGTCATACGAGAGAACATTATCGTTAATCCACCGATAGTTCTTGCTATTGTTTTTACCCCAGCTTCTCCTTCTTTCGGGGTTAAAGTTTTCTTTACAAACTCATTAACTATACCTAAGAAACCATCAGGGTCGTTCAACATAATCCAATCTTTAGCTGCCTTAACAGCAGTTTCTTGGATAGCTTTATCCCTACTTGTTTCCATCAACTCTTGGGTTCTTCTTGTTTTGTAACCAGTAGATATACCTTCTCTTATTCTTTTTTTAACTTCTATTTCAGCAGCTTTTTCTGATAAACCTAATTTATCTACTTCTTTTATTATTCTTTCCTTTTCAGCTTCTATTTCCCTTTCTGCTTGTTTTTGATAATCTTGTTTTTTATCATACCCCATTTTTTCATCAAGGGTTTTCATAAGGTCTTTACCTGTTACTAAGAAAGGTATTTTTTCTTTTACACCTAATTGTGACTGAACTTCATTATACGTTCTTAAAGCAGCGTTAAATTCACTGTATTGAGTAGTTAAAAAAGCATCAGCAGCATTTAAAAGGAAATTCATTCTCGAATATTGAAGTAAAGCGTTACCTATTCCTTTTATTAAGTTCTTAGTGTTTTCAGATAACGATTTCTCTTTACTTATTCTTCTAAAATAATCTAATGTGCTTTTTAATACTTGTTGCTCTACAACACCCATTTCCATAGCGGTAGAACCTTCGTAGTATGAATTATAATCAGTAAATCTACTGTAATTTCTTTTACGTGCTTCTGTAGCTGATTTAGATGCTGCGCTAAATGATTTAATCATAGCTCTAAAACCATATAAGGTTTTAGCCGGACTTGTTGTTAATATTTTAGATATTAAATTTAATCCAGATGTTAAGACAGCTCCTATATTAGCATTTCCTTGTGTATTAATCCCTGATAAGGCGTTTAAGTAAGCTAATTCCATAATGACCTTAGCGTAAAATTCAGCATTTTTAGGCTTCATCATTTTTAAGTCAGTATTTATCCTTCTTTGGGCTTTAATAAACAACTCTCTTTGTCCTGCTTTTTCAAACTCTTTTGATAATCTAACTAAATCAGTTAGGTTTTGCATTTGAGCTTCTGTTATTACAGGAATGTTATATTTTTCAGCAAAAGCATTTTTAAAGTCTGTACCCGATAAATTACCTAACATTACTGATTTAGCAACTTTGTTAGATATTTTACGTGCTTCCCGCATTTTTGCAGCACGTTCCATCTTTTGCTCTGGCGTTAATGCAGGAGCAAGATTTTTAGATAGTTCTTTTGTAGCAACTTCTTGAATCTTTCTTTCTATTATAGTTTCAATGTCAGGCATTATAGACCTCATTTCTGAAGGTGTTACACCTATATTGTCAGCTAAGTATTCTATAAAAGAATCGGTAGTTGATTTACTATCTATAAAATAATCATTGAATATTTGTTTAAGTTCTTTTGCTGTAAGTCCTTTAAGTTTTTTAGCTTGTATTCCAGATGCTATTGATTTTATATCAGAATCAGAAACATCTTTAACGCCAATATCTAATAAGTCTTTTTGGATATTTATAACTAATTGCTTAATTGATGTTACTCCATCAGCAATATAATCTTTTATTAAGTTTCCAATAGCTTTAATAGCATCATTGTTCAATAATACCAATGTTCCTGATAATGGAGCTGATTTCGAAAAAGCATTTTTTAAATCTTGCTTATGTTTAGCGATATTTTCTTTTATCTTTGTTTTTCGCTCGGCATTATCCTTTGACTTCTCGTTTAATTTAGCAATCTTTTCATCCCTTTCTTTTATTTTTTCTTGTAGTGTTTCAATTATAGAATCAAACTCTGCGCTTAACTCTTCTTTTATTGATTCTCTTAACTCTTCTATATTTTCTGATACTGTTTGTCCATCAACGTCAGAAGGGGCATCCATAGCTTCTTTAACTTGATTATTTAAAGTATCAACTACTGTTTTTTCAGTTTTCATTTCCGGGAACCTATCGTAAATAGGACTAAAGAATTGAATAATTCCCCCAGCATCTTCAGCGAACGATGAAACCTTACTCATTACGTCTGCAATCTTATTGATTAAAACGTTTCTTTTATTAGTATCGGTTTCTACATCTAACTGTTGTCTTAAACTATCAGCATAAGCTATCGCTAAGTAGTTTTTAGTTTCTTGTGAGAAAGCTGATTCAGTTGTTGGATTAGTAGATAATTGATACGCTGTTTCTAATCCTAATGATTCTATTGTTTGGTCAATTATTTCTAACCTCGCTTTATCTGTCTTAGGTTTCTTTTGAGATAGTTCTGCTACTCTTTCAGCTAATTCAGGGTCAATACCTGAATCAATAAATCTTTTAGCAACTGTTTTTACAGGAGAACTTTGTTGTGTTTCCCCGCCCTCACTCGCAGGTTTTTTAGGCTCCTCTTTTTTAGGTTCGGGCTTTGCTTCAACTACATCTTCCTCACTTAAAACTTCATTCATCTTATCTGTAAACTCTTTTTCGTCAAATTTTACATTATCAGACTTTAAGTTTGCAATACCCTTTTTAATAGCTTCTGATACGCTTGAACCCGCTTCTAATGCTGTTGCAATAATATCCATAGTTGTATTCCAAACTGAAATGGGAATACCTAATGTAGCATCGAAAGCTTTACCTTTAGTGTCAATCTTTAATGCTCTTAGTTTGTCAGCTAATTTCTTTACTTCTGGCTTTGATTCTACTTTTGGCGTTTCTGTAGTTTTTTCAGATGCTTTTACTGTTTCTTTTGGTTTAGCAACTTCTTTTGGCTTTACAACTTCTTTTGGTTTCGTTTTTAC
>JBIPNK010000042.1:0-25022 GCA_044373365.1 Chitinophagaceae bacterium | reverse complement strand
AATATCTCATGAGTTATTTTTTTTCTGTTAGAAATTGAAACGATGCAGATGCCATCTGCAGTTGATGAATGGATGCTGCATGTGATATCAAATCTTGCAGGTGCTGGGATAGCAATACGGTATAGTCAGCATATGAAATGTCTCCGAGCTCCAGTCTTTTTCTTGCTTGCTGCCATAACTCAATCGACAATTTCAGGCCTGTGGATTGATAATAATCATAGGCCTCCTTCGCGGCCTGAAACTGAGAAATGACATCCGTCAGTTTCCGGTTTAGGTTTTCCTGTTCCTGTTGTTTTTCGAGGGAAGCCATGGTTTCCGCAGCTTTCGCAGCATTGATTCTCGCTTTGGCAGCACCATTAAAAATGGGAATCGATGCACCCAATTGAAAAATGCCAAAGCGGTTGGAGGTCGAATAATATTTTTGCGTAAGACCGTCTGGGGATTGCCAGCCCTGGATGGAAAGATTGCTGTATCCCAGACTGTAATCCGGTGCAAGCCTGTTTTTTTCCAACGCAGTTTCTGCCTGGCTCAACCTCACCTGTTCCTCCGCAGCTTTTACCGCAGGATGCGATGCAAAAGATGCCACTAAACTTGGAATTTCTTTTTCCACTGTATTGTCCAATGACGGTTTATAATTGCTACCAGACATGATGATGCTATTCAATTCCTGGATTAGGGTATAGCGATCTGCCTCCAATTCCTTTTTCTGAAAGAAGTACTGCTTGGCTTGCAGGGCTATGCCATTCAAGACTGTAGCATTGATTTCACCCGCAGCCTGCTGAACCTTTGCCTTTTCTTCCCAACTGTAAAATACCCGATAGAAACGGTAAAGGATCTCGTCCCTTCTGTCAAGGTCCATGATACGGTAACAGATTTGCCTGATCTCAAGGTGCAATGCCGCCTGTCTAAGGTCTTTCTTTGCCGCATGCAAGGCCTCTGAACCAGCATAAACTGCTTTTTGCCTTGCATAAACCTTGGGCAACTGAAACTGCTGGTTCAGAAAAAATCGGGTATCATTGAAAGCACTGTTGATGTTGCCATATTCTGCGCCAAATGAAGTCTTGGGTATTTCTGCTGATTTTTTCTTTAATTCAGCATAATATTCGACTTGCTTTCCGGCCATCTTTAGGGAGATGGCATTCCTGTCTGCCAGGGCGATGATCGAGTCCATGGGCAATGAGGCAGCAGGTCTTGCATTGGGCACATGTCCCCACGCCGATTCAATGTCTTGGCTGTTTGCTGTAAGGCAAAAGAATCCAAGGAGCAATGAAAGCGCTGGCGCCTTGATGGAGCCTTTCCTTTTTTCTACCCAAACATAAAGCACAGGCAAAACAAACAGGGTAAGCAAGGTTGCTGAAATCAATCCACCAATTACTACAGTAGCCAGTGGGCGCTGCACTTCAGCACCAGAGCTGGTACTGAGGGCCATGGGAAGAAATCCCAAGGAGGCAACCGCAGCTGTCATCAATACAGGCCTGAGCCTGGTGGCGGTGCCTTTCAAAACAAGATCACGCATGTCCAACTTTGTTTCATTCTTGAGTCTGTTGAATTCGTTGATCAATACGATACCATTCAAAACGGCTACCCCAAAAAGGGCAATAAAGCCTACCCCCGCTGAGATGCTGAAGGGCATGTCTCGCATCCACAGCAACAAAATGCCTCCGATGGCGGAGAGCGGAATAGCGGTATAAATCAACAATCCGTAGCGCAGGGAGCCGAAAGAGAAATAAAGAATCAGCAGGATCAACAACAAAGCGATGGGTACGGCAATCATCAATCGGTCTTTTGCCTCCACCAGGTTTTCAAACTGCCCACCATATTTTACGTAATATCCGGCAGGCAATGCGATGGTTTTCTCTGCCTTGGATTGAACTTCTTTCACAACAGATTGAACATCCCTGTCCCTGACATTGAATGCCACGGTAATTCTCCGTTTGGCATCTTCCCGCTGCACCTGGTTGGGCCCTTCCTCAATGCCAATTTCTGCTACCTGATCAAGGGGAACAGCAATACCATCAGGATTGGTGATGGTGAGGGTTTTGATGTCAGTCAAATCATTTCGCCTGGCTTCTTTCAAGCGCAAGACCAGATCGAAACGCCTTTCATTTTCATAGACCTGACCGGCCGATTCGCCTGCGAACGAGGCCCTGAGCACCCTGTTAACATCCGCAATGCTCAATCCATAAGCCGCAATGGCATTGGGTTTGTATTTGATGACAATCTGGGGAAGGCCTGTTACCCTTTCAGTAAACACATCCTTCGCCCCCTCTACCTTGTGAATGACCTCTTCGTATTTTGCGGCATAAAAAGCAAGGGTATCCAGGTCTTCTCCAAAGATCTTGCAGACCACATCCTGTTTTGCACCGGCAATCAATTCATTGAAACGCATCTGAACCGGGTATTGAAAACCACCCGTTAATCCGGGTACTTTGCCAATGGCTGCACTCATCTTGTTGGCCAGTTCATCGTAACTCTCAGCACTGGTCCATTCGTTTTTGGGCTTCAGGTTGACAATGATATCGGTCATTTCAATGGGCATGGGATCGGTTGGTATCTCACTGGCCCCAATCCTGGTGACCACTTTTTGTACTTCAGGAAATTTTTTCAATTCATGAACGGCTTTGGTGGTGGCATCAATGGTCTCGCCCAATGAACTTCCGGTCATCAACCTTGCATCAATGGCGAAATCGCCCTCTTCCAGCTCAGGTATGAATTCTCCACCCAATGTTGAAGCAACATAAAAGGAAAGGGCCAATAGTGCAATGGAAGCAGATACCACTTTCCTGGGATGCTGGAGCAATCGGGCCAAGGCCTTTTGAAAACCATGTTGAAGCTTCAACATCATCCGGTCTGATATATTATCCTGATGGTTGAGCTTTTTGCTCAACACCACGCTGGTCATCATGGGCACATAGGTAAGAGAAAGGATAAAGGCGCCTACCAGGGCAAATGCGACCGTTTGCGCCATCGGCTTGAACATCTTGCCCTCAATACCCGTGAGGCTAAGGATGGGAATGTATACGATCAGGATGATGATCTGTCCAAACACTGCAGCGCCCATCATTCTACCGGCAGACTGCTCAACCGTATGGTCCATCTGGCCCTGTCGCAATTGCAGGCCCATGTGCTTGTTGGAATGCAGCCGATGAAGTACTGCTTCCACAATGATCACCGCACCATCAACAATCAAACCAAAATCAAGTGCACCCAAACTCATCAGGTTTCCTGTCACACCAAAAAGATTCATCATACCAACCGCAAACAGCATGGCCAGTGGGATCACTGAAGCCACAATCAGCCCGGCCCGGAGGTTTCCCAGAAAAAAAACCAGGATCAGTAAAACAATCATTGCGCCTTCCAGCAAATTGGTCTTTACTGTGCCTAATGTGCGGTTGACCATTTTGGTGCGATCGAGAAAAGTATTGATTTCAACTCCCTCTGGCAAGCTCTTTTCGATTTGTTTCATGCGCTCCTCAATATGCCCTATCACATCAGCAGCATTTTCTCCTTTCAACATGAGCACCACAGCCCCAGACACTTCTCCTTCATCCATGTAGGTAAGGGCGCCATACCGCACCGGACTTCCAATTCTAGCCTCTGCAATATCCCTGATGTAGATGGGTGTACCTGCAGCAGATTTGGCCACATAGATATTATGAATCTCCTCAATTGATTTGACAAGCCCTTCTGAACGAACAAACAAGAGTGAGGGTCCTTTTTCAATATAGGCAGCGCCTGAATTCTGGTTGTTGTTCTGGATGGCATTGAATACCTGGTCAAATGTCACCCCTGCTCCTTTTAATTTGACAGGATCGATGGCCACCTCGTATTGCTTTAGCTTGCCACCAAAGCTGCTCACATCAGCAACACCGGGTGTGCCCAACAATTGTCTTCTGATGATCCAGTCCTGGATGGTGCGCAATTCAGTGAGGTCAAACTTATCTTCATAGCCTTTTTTGGGGCGAACAATATACTGATAGATTTCACCGAGTCCGGTGGTGACCGGTGCCAGCTCGGGAGTTCCCGCTTCTTTGGGAATCTCATCCCTGACCGTCAGCATCCTTTCGCTCACTTGTTGCCGGGCCCAATAAATATCTTTGTCATCATCAAATACAACCGTAACAACGGAGAGACCAAATCTTGAAATAGACCTTATCTCTTTGATGTCTGGTATGTTGGATGATGCCTGTTCAATAGGGAAAGTAATCAATCTTTCCACCTCAAGAGAACCCAGGGTGGGTGATACTGTAATGACCTGAACCTGATTGGAGGTAATGTCTGGGAGTGCGTCAACAGGAAGTTTGAACAACTCAATGGCGCCCCAAATGATCCATCCCAATGTAAATAATCCTATAATAAGCTTGTTCCTTACGGAAAAGCGGATGATTGCATTCAACATGATTTCTGATTTTTTTTATGAACGGGTACCTAAAAAAATCAGCTGTATTTTGGAGGTTGAAAAACCGAAAACTGATGAAATTGTGGCATCATACCCTTGCTTATCGGATTAAAATTAGACAGGTCTGACTGCCAGAGAGGAGCCAAATGAAAAGACTCAACAGGGGGATGGTATACCTGGGTGAAAGAAATTCCTGCATTCCTCAACGGAAGGGTTGCATGCCTTACAGGATCTGAATTTTCATGGTTGCTGTCAAAATAATGATATTGAATAAACTGAATGGCAGAAAGAGGCTGGGCACTATTCTTATGCTCATAGAAATGATCAACGAGGTTGTCAAACTTAACCAACTCGTCCATGAAATGCCCAGAGCTGATGATCTGAAGGGCAACAATAAAAAAGATGAACTTTTTCACCTTTTGAAGGTAAGATTTTCAGGGTAAATCAACTGTACTATTTGCAGCATTGCCGCTTAGAAAACATGACCCTCAGGCACTTGACAAAGATTTTGATGAGATTACTCATTTTTTTTGCGTTTGATAGCATTGAGAAAACTGCGTTCATAGCTGATGGATAAAGAAGAAGTGCCCATCCTGTAGGCTCCACCACTGATTTGAAAACGATACCCGACATTGATTTTTGCATTGCTGTTCACAATGAGCTGTATGGCTGGGGCAAGGTCGGTAAAGGCATAATCCCTGTCGAGGCCCCTGGAACCAATCAACTCCAGATAAATATTGAAGTTCGTCTGCTCATAGCTCTTGTATTTTCTGGGAAATAGCAAATACCCTGCAGAGAGACTATAATTAAAGGCCTGGTAACCATAAAAAGTCTGTCCACCAAAGTCTTTCCACCTGTCTGGATGCAATACCTCCACCAGGGAGCCAGTTCCGGAGATGGCAAGCTTGTGCAGCAACTGTGTCAAGATCAATCCTCCCTGAATGGCGGTCTGGTCTCCATCCGCAGTAATCTCCGCATATTGCAAGTCGTTTTTACTGAATACACCTTTGATAAAGGCTGCTGCCCTGAAATGCCTGTGAATGTCATCAATAGACAATAGCCTCAGTTTTGCATAAATAGAGGCAGATTCAAAACGCAGCTTTTGGTCTGGATATTTATTGTACATATTACCAAAGCTTAGTGCCGGCCTGAGCATGAGGAATTTACCCAATCCTATGGATGATTCCACCATTTGCCTGGATGTTGTATGTTTATGTCCAAGTGTAGATTCCCCCATCCACTTGCCCGCATATTTAAATGACAAAGACTTTGCAGGAACATTGGAGGCAGGTTCACTGTACACATAAAGTTCCTGGGCATTAAGGCTAAAGCAAAACAATACCAGGAAAACAAAAATCAGCGGTAAACGCAATTTGTAAGGGATCATAACGTAACATGAAAAATTCCCACTGCTCCCCCAATTCCTTCGGGCATGACGCAGGGAGTGGATTTACTGAATTGATAACAAGAAACTTTTGATCCTGCGGTCTGTTTCTTAAACTCCTTGGTTGATAAAAACTTTTGGTCAATTACCTTTATCTCAAAACTGGATGGCGATTGCTGGGCTTTGACATCAATAAAGTGGAAAACATTGTCCCCTATTTTGACCTTTTTATCATGTCCAATGGCTAAACCGGCCTGATCTACCTTCAACAAAAGCCTTGAAACAGAGAAACCCGCATCTTCCACTTTCTTCCGTATTGCATCGATGTCAAGTTTAGCACCAGGTTTAAAAACAATCAAAAAAGAAGATGTTTCAAGATCTGTATCGACGCTGTCAATAAAACCAAGAGAAGTCAGGTTGGAATAAATGGATTTTGCACAAAGGGCGCAGGTCAGGCCGCTGGCTTGCAGACTGGCCTTGTTGATTTGTGAAAATGAAATATTTGCCCATAGGATCATACCCATGGCCAGGCTTAATATTTTAGTCATGATGGTTGGAATAAGGACCCGAATATTAATATCGGGTCCATTGATGATTGGTTATTTTTTGCAGCACTCCTTGCCCTTCTCACATTTTCCGTCCTTGCAGCAAGCCTTGTCTTTTTCACATTTTCCGTCCTTGCAACAGTCCATCTTGTGGTCACAGTTTTCCATGCCGCAGCATTCTTTTTTTGCACCATCTTTGGCCACAACAGATGTGGCTTTTCTTTCGTATTGGCAGCAACCATGGAGCTTGCTGTATACTTCCGTTGGAGCGGTTACATCCTGTGTATCGTAACCTGAAGCCGCAACAGCTTCCTGAATGGCCTTGGCATCTGTCTTCTTTGGCTTGTAAGAAACATTGAGCATTTTGGTTTCCTCGCTCCAGCTTGCAGTGGAGGCACCGGCTTTCAAAGCTGCAGTCTCGATTACTTTTTTGCACATGCCGCAATTGCCCCAAACTTTGATTTCTTCTGATTTTTGGGCAAAAATTGAGGTGGAAAACACCAATGCAAACAGGAATATAGAAAATGATATTTTGGTATTCATTTTGAATAATTTTTGATAGATAAAAGTAAAGTAATATGACCTATAAAGTTTTTGAGCAGTAAACTACTACTCAAAAACAACTCAAATCCTGAAATTGCAGTTCAGGAGATAATGGGGAGGAGGAATAAAATGCTGGGGAATGAAATTGCATGCAACCTTTGGCCCCATTTTCATTACATCGTCATGAGGGATAGCAACAGGTGCAGTAGCCCATGAAGGACCAAAATTAAACAGAGGGGTTGCTTGTCCCTCAAGAACAGAATTGTCAATTTTAATTACCTGTGGAAGATCGTGGCAACAACCCTGGTCCTCCATTCCGCAAAATTCACATCCATCCCTTTCCTGCTCACCGATTGAAACGGCAGCCAAGTCTCCCATACAATAATGTGCACTGATTACAGTTCCACTGCTGGCGGCAGTGTAAACCATGAGCAACAGTATGGAGAGGATTTTTTTCACTGTATAAAATTAACAAAAAAAATCTATTCCGGTTGAAACGAGTAGCATTTTAACAGAAAAACCATTAATTCACAAAATTCCAAAAAATCCCCAACCGGAATACCATGCCTGGGTTGGGATAATTGGGCGCTGACAGGTTGTTTTCCTTGAAGCCAAAACCATATTTCAACGTAGCTGTATTCAGGTTTTCTAACCTAAGATAGGCTGTGAAACTTCTGATCCTGAAATGGGTGAAGCCAGTAATGTCTGGCCTTGGAGACAATTTACGCTGGTCCTGATAAAAGAACTGCCCTGTCAGGGGTGAATACCCATCTGCAAAATATGCACTGACATACCGCAAATCAATACCAGAGGCAATCACGAGATTGCGAAAAGGTCTTGCCTCGTAAGACAACCTATTCCTGGTATAGAGCAGTGGCAAATGAATGGGAGCAGCACCTGCCTTGGTTTGAACATGAAGATCAAGGTACCATTTCCATTTTTTACCCAAAGCAGTTTCCCGGCTGATACCAGCCCGAATAAAATTGAACAATGGTGCGTATTGTGCCACTGTTTTGTAATCCTTGAAATAGGTGTAATTGGACTGCAGAAAATAACTGAAGGTCAGCCTTGCCTTTAACCGATTCAGAAAGAGACCCGCATTGATGGCTGTTACATTTTCATCATTGAAACTGGATGTTCTGACAACAGGAAAAGCAGTTTTTCTGGCATAGAGGTAAGAAGGAGAACGATTGATGTTTTGAAACCCAAGTTCCAACGATCCCAATGGGCCAAGTTTTGTCTGCAGGTTGGCCTGCACATTGTAATTGCCTGCATCCCTGCCAGCAGCATAAAACTCACCATACAAAAGCATGTCCCATTTTTTATTACGGGTCCGGTTCCTGTATTCGCCATGCAACATCAGGTTTCCGAAAGCATCCCGCAATGAATCTGGAGAGGAGGAAAATTGCTGTAGGGTGATGCCCGCTTTTAAAAACTGCAATGGGTTTTTTGAATCGGGAAATTGAATGATGGAAAAATCATTTTTCAAGACCGACCAATTGCTGTTGAGGTCCACCGTATCCGGAACATTGGCAAACCCATAATTGGTCTTGTAAAAACTTTCTGCATTGCGCGCTTGCACATCCAGAAAATGATAGGCATAACCACTGGATTGAACCGTATGTTCCACCCGGAACTTGGGATAGAAAAAACGCACAACAGTTGAATCTGTCACTACAGAATCTTTGATCCCGAAGTCATACTGTTGTCTGAGCAGGAGGTGCTTATCTGTGTAACGGTTGCCAGTGATCAATTTGACATTGAAAAAATTCCTGGAAGAATAGGCAGCAGAGGCAAGGTTGGTAGGAATATTGAACCTGTCGTCATAGGCCGGATTGGCATTGACAAGCAAGGATTCATCTGTGACGCCCCCATTTTCCGCGGTTTGCAATGCGTTCGACAACAGGATCAGGTAGGCATGGTAGCGCTTGCTTTTTGAGGTATAATCTGAATTGAACCGGATGTTGTTGTGGTTGGTATTCTGGGAATTGAATGTGCCAGGTGCATTGACCAACCTGTATTCCAGCACAAAGTTCCAATCGGGCATCACATTCTGTGTATGCAAAATACTGATCTGCTGCTCTGCCTTGCTCCCCACCAGATAGCCCAATTCAGTAAAGGGCTTGGTGGTATTCATGAACCGCGTATCTGAAATCTTCAGCGCAAATGGATCGAGTGCATGAAAACCTGCATCCCAGCCAGGCATTCTCATCGGAGAGAATAGAATAGGCCTTGTTGCATTGCCATTGTGTCCGATATTGATGAGGTCTGCCTTGAGAGGAATCCTCCGAAAAAAATCAGTGATAGAGGAATCAAAAACATAGTAACGGGCCGTATCAAGGTATCGAAAACGAACATTTACAGAATCATCTGAGAACTTGCGTTTTTCAAAACTAAGGGAATCACTTCCACCCCCGCCGCCGCTTCCACCACCTGAACCTCCACCGCCCATCCTGGAACCCATTCCCTGCATGCCACGCATCATCCCACGCATTTGTGCAGCAGCAGAAAAAGTTGAAAACATGGCCATCATCAATAATGACAAGAAAAGCACCGTTCTTCTTGAAGACTTGTGCCCTTGTACTGATGAAATATAATTGCCGTTCATGAACATTTTGTGGATCAAATTGAAGAAGCAAGATCCAAGGTCTCGATCATTGTCTTGAAAATAGCTGTCAGTTTAGGCGCAGCAATATTGGCTGCATCCAGCACTTCCTGGTGGGTGATGGTGTTCTCCTCTTCCCGGATGCCAAGATCAGTAATGACACTCATGGCAAATACCGTCATGCCACAATGGATGGCAGCAATCACCTCCTGTACGGTGCTCATCCCCACAGCATCTGCACCCATCAGGTGAATCATCTTATACTCTGCCCTGGTTTCAAAGGTTGGACCTGTAACGCCGTAATAAATGCCTTCCCTCAAGGTATGCCCAAGCGTTGAGGCAACCTCATACGCCTTTCTGACCAATGCTTTTGAATAAGGCTCACTCATGTCTGGGAAACGAGGACCCAGTGCTGCAATATTTTTACCCAACAAAGGATTGACAATGGAAAAACTAATATGGTCTTTGATGATCATGAGGTCACCAACGCTGAATCCTGGATTGACGCCGCCCGCCGCATTGGAAACAAAAAGAAACTGTGCACCCAATGCCTGCATCACCCTCACCGGGAAAACAACCTCTTGTGCAGTGTACCCCTCGTAATAATGAAACCTGCCGGCCATGACCACCACAGCCTTGTCTCCCACCTTGCCCAGGATCAGTTTTCCACTATGCCCTTCAACCGTTGAAACAGGGAAATGGGGTATTTCGGTATATGAAATCTCAGCAATTACTTCCACATGCTCAATAAATCCGCCCAATCCACTTCCCAGAATGACCCCCACCTCAACAGGATTGGCATGCCGATCCTTTATAAAGCCAACCGCTTCGTTTATCTTACTGATTTCATCCATGATAGCCAATTTGCACAAAGATAATGCCTTTAGCCTTTTGCAGGGGATCTGTCAGGACCGATGGTTTGTATCTCCTGAAGCTGAAAGGGAAAGCATCAATCAATAGTCAGAATAGGGCCTGGCGCGAAGAAACAGTGTTACATTCTTGCTCACGGTCTTCTCATATTCCTTTTTGGCAGAAAGCGTTTTCCACTGTGCATCGTCTTTGAACGACTGCCAATGGGCATCACGATCAGCCTTGCTTTCAAAGCTGGTCATGTACATCAGGTTGGGCATGGTCGGTCCACTGATGACCTCCGCATAAAAAACAGGGTTGAAATTCAACCTTGAAAAAATATCGATTTCACCTCCTTCATTGAACATTTCCACTTTCTTCCAGTACTTCTTTTCAGAAGCACCTTCATAGCTCCTGAGTTCATAGACCTTGTCGGCAACATCACCCTTTAGTTTAGGCAACATCAAACCAGGAGCAAGCCTGAAGCCTTCCAGAATATAGGAAACAATTCTGCTGTATGCAGGAGACTCACTGGTGGCATCAAGATAGGCAGCGCCTTTTTCAGCCACTTCCTTGTCCTTGAACATGGCCTTATTGATGGTTGGTATCTCACCAAGTTTCGTATAGGGGACCAATACATAAAGCTTTTTGACAGCAGCGGTATCATTGGCAATACCTGTGAAAACGCCAACATGCTGAATGCCTTTTCTGTGCAAGTAAGGCAGATAGGCATCTGACAGGAATTGGTCAATCACGGCCTGTTGTTCAGCTGTCTTGAATTCATATACCTTCAACTCAAAGAAATTTTTTGCTTTGGATGTTGTTGAAGTTTGGGCGCTGACCAAGGCGGAAGCACCAAGAAGCAGAAACAAGAAGATTTTTTTCATAATAAAATTGATATGAACAAATATATCCAATTAATAACTTTGTAGGAATGCCAGTCAAAGATTATTATGCCAGCTTGCGCATCCCACAAGGGGCTGATGCCACTAGCATCAAAAAAGCATTCCGGACCCTGGCCATGGAATACCACCCAGACAAGCGTGGCGAAAATGCAGAGAATGATCATTATTTCAGGGAGATCAAGGAAGCCTATGGCGTCTTATCCAACACCCAATTGAGGGAGGAATACCACTATCAACGTTGGCTGGAGAAATCAATGGGGCACCAGTTGGATACCTTTATACAACCTGCTCAAATCCTTCAGCTTTTCATCAAGGCTGAGCAGTACATTTCAACAACAGATGGTTTCAAAACTGACAAGACGATTCTTTTCAACCATGTATTCAAACTCTTCAGCCATGCCAGGCTCGAGGCCATCCTCAGCGAAAATAGCCCCACCATGGAGGCCACCACCTTGCAAATGGCCTTACGCATGTCTTCCCACCTCAACCTTGATGGATGTTTGTTCATGGCAGACCATTTCAAGAAAATGATGAAAAATCATCCGATTGAAGTGAAAGCCTGGGAAAAATTAGTGAGAAAAAAGAAACAGGAACAACGGATGGATCAGTTGACAATACCGCTGGTATTGGTGTTGACCCTGCTGATCTGTTTTCTCATCTTCCTGCTGGGCAAATAATTGTCAGGGCATTTATCCCCTGCCGATTGTTGTATCTTTGCACGATGCATTATGTAACAGTTGAAGGTCTCGGCAAATCTTACGGAATCAAACCGCTTTTCAGCAATATATCCTTTCACATCAACGAAGGAGATAAAATAGCCCTGATCGCCAGAAATGGCTCAGGAAAATCAACCCTGCTCCGCATCCTGTCTGGCACCGAAACGGCAGAGGAAGGAAAGGTTTGGATCAACAAGGATGTCAACACGGTGCTGTTTGAACAAGATCCGCAGTTCAGTGAAAGCTCCAGCATCCTTGACAATATATTTGCCCACAACCATCCTGTGATCAATGCCATCAAAAAATACGAGGCGGCAGAAGACTCCAATGATCCAGACAAGATTTCAGAGGCCCTTATTGCAATGGATGACCACGATGCCTGGGATTTTGATTCAAAGGTCAAACAGATTTTAAGCAAACTCAACATCCACCACCTCGACCAGAAAGTGGGAAGCCTGAGTGGCGGACAAAGAAAAAGGGTTGCCCTGGCCAGAACACTCATCGATATAGGCTTCAACAACAACCATTGCTTGCTGATCATGGATGAACCAACCAACCACCTTGATGTGGAAATGGTAGAGTGGCTGGAGCATTACCTGGACAAGGAAAATATCACCCTTTTGCTGGTTACCCACGATAGGTATTTCCTTGACATGGTTTGCACTGAAATATGGGAGCTGGACAACAGCAAGATCTATGTCTACAAAGGCGACTACCAGAACTATGTAGAGAAAAAAGCCGCCAGGATTGAGAGTGAAATGGCAACCATAGACAAAGCCAAAAATACGTTCAGGAAAGAACTGGAATGGATGCGCAAACAGCCCAGGGCCAGAACCACCAAATCCAAAAGCAGGCAGGATAATTTCTACGAAATCGAAAAAGTTGCCAAGCGAAAAATAGAAGACAAGCAACTCGATCTGCAGATGAAGATGAGCAGGCTCGGAGGCAAGATTGCCGAGCTTAAAAAAGTATACAAAAAATTTGGAGATAAGATCATCCTCAATGGGCTGGACTATACCTTCAAAAAAGGCGAAAGGGTTGGTATCATTGGAAGAAATGGTGCTGGCAAAACCACTTTCATCAACATGTTGCAGGGGCTTGAAGAACCGGATAGCGGCAAGATCAATATTGGAGACACCATTGTCTTTGGAAACTTTTCACAAAAAGGACTTGAGATCAAGCAAGATTCCAGGGTCATTGAATTTGTAAAAAACATTGCAGAAAATTTCCCCCTTGCCAATGGTGGATCATTGAGTGCAGCCCAATTTCTGGAACTGTTTCTTTTTACCCCAGACCAGCAATATGGCTATGTTAGCAAGTTGAGCGGTGGAGAAAAAAGAAGGCTTCATTTGCTCAGCATTCTTTTCAAGAACCCGAACTTCCTCATCCTGGATGAGCCGACCAATGACCTTGATCTTCCAACACTGTCTGTGTTAGAGAACTTCTTGCTCGATTTCCCTGGATGCCTGATCATCATCAGTCACGACCGTTATTTCATGGACCGCATCGTTGACCATCTCTTTGTTTTTGAGGGAGAAGGTGTAATCAGGGACTTCCCTGGCAACTACGGAGAATACCGATTGGAAGTGGCTGAAAAGTCTGCAGACCCTGAAAAAGTGAAGGCACAAATCATGGTCAACCGTGAGCCTGAAAAAGAAATAAAGCCAGAAAAAAAGAAACCCAGTTTCAATGAAAAAAGAGAGTTCGAATTGCTTGAAAAAGAAATCAAGCAACTGACGGATGAAAAGAAAACCATCTCAGAAAAACTCTCTGATGGTTCAGTCCCCTATGCAGAAATCGAAAAATTATCCAACCGGTTCAGTGAGATTACCGCACTGATGGATGACAAAGAAATGCGTTGGTTGGAGTTGAGTGAAATTATGAGTTGAAGGAGTTGAAGGGGTTTAAGCAGTTGAAGGAAATTATTCTTAAACCTCTTCAACTCCTTCAACCTCCTCAACCCTTATAAGCTGCTCTCTCCAGCCTGTCGTTAATGGCCCTGCCGATGCCAGTGTTGGGAAAACGTTGCGCAATAATAACATCAAGATCAGTTTGATCCATCAAGCGCATTGCCGTGAAAAGGCCTGCAGCCGCCTCTTCCAGGCTTCCTGATGGCGAGAGCAGGATTTCTTTTTCTACCATCGCTCCTGCGGAATGCTCAAACATCAACAAGCCAATTTTCTTTCCTGCAAATGCATCGATCAGCTGCGCAACATCGCCAATCAACAATGGTTTGGAGGTGGCATAATGGCTTTTCAATTGCCCTGGTGCTGTGGGTGATGCATGCGCCAATGATGCTATTGTTTCAACGCCAGCAATAGTGCTGATCTGTTCTGCGCTGATGCCGCCGAGGCGGTGAATAACCACTTTATCCTCCTCAAATCCTACAATGGTAGATTCCAACCCTATGGTACAACTGCCCCCATCAAGTATATAAGAAATCTTTCCCTGAAGCCCTTCAAATACGTGCATGGCAGAAACAGGGCTCACATAACCAGAAGGATTTGCACTGGGAGCTGCTAGTGGAAAATCCAACATTGTCAATAGCTCCAAAGCCATGGGGTGAGCTGGAATCCTGATGGCCACCCTTGCACTTCCGGCGGTAACCATGTCTGGCACCAAGGATGATTTGGGCAATAAATAGGTGATGGGGCCGGGAGAGAAAGCTTGCATCAACCGTTTGCAGGCATCTGGCATTTCAACCACCAATCGTTCCGCCTGCTCAAGACTGGCGACATGAAGAATCAGCGGATTGAATTGGGGACGATTCTTGGCTTCGTATATCCTGGCGATGGAGCCTACATTGAGCCCATTGGCAGCAAGTCCATAAACGGTTTCCGTGGGAATCGCTACCAACTCTCCTCTTTCGAGAAGCGTTTTTGCCTGATCAAGATCCTTGCCTATGGTTGTATGGTACATAAAAAAATCCCGGCCGAAGCCGGGACAAAGTTAATGCGTATTCAATTCATCAGGCTTTTGATTTCTCTTTCTTGCCGGGAAGCAGAGGCTTGATGGTAAAGAAAATTTTCTGGTTTTCCTTGTCAAGGTCTGCAACCATCACATCGCCAGCTTTGATGTTCATGTTGAGGATTTCCTCTGCCAGTGGATCTTCCAGGTATTTCTGGATGGCCCTGTGCAAAGGCCTTGCACCGAATTGTTGATCATATCCCTTATCAGCAATGAATTCCTTTGCCTCTGGACTGAGCTCCAAAGAGAATCCCAGGTTGGCAAGGCGCTTCATGACACTCTTCATGAGGATATCGATGATTTCAAAAATATGTTCTTTCTCAAGAGAGTTGAAGATGATGACGTCGTCTACCCTGTTCAGGAACTCAGGAGAGAAGGTGCGCTTCAGGGCCTTTTCGATAACAGCCTTGTTGGCCTCCTCTGCATTGGCCTGACGGGCGCTGGTGGCAAAACCAACCCCTTCGCCAAAATCTTTGAGCTGACGGGCACCTATATTGGAAGTCATGATGATCAGTGTATTCTTGAAATCCACTTTTCTTCCCAGGCCATCCGTCAATTGTCCATCGTCCAATACCTGCAACAAAATATTGTAAATGTCTGGATGTGCTTTTTCAATTTCATCCAGCAAGATCACTGAATAGGGCTTCCTTCTTACCCTTTCCGTAAGTTGTCCGCCTTCTTCATATCCTACATAGCCGGGAGGAGCACCAATCAAACGGCTGACTGTAAACTTCTCCATGTATTCACTCATGTCGATCCGGATCAGGGAATCTTCAGAGTCAAACATTTGCCTGGAAAGGGCCCTTGCAAGCTCTGTTTTTCCCACTCCGGTTGGCCCGAGGAAAATGAAGGTTCCGATGGGCTTCTTTGGATCTTTCAAACCAACACGGTTCCTTTGAATGGCTTTAACCACTTTGCTGATGGCGTCATCCTGCCCAACAACCATGCCCTTCATTTCGATGGACATGTTCCTCAGCTTGTCCGTTTCAGCCTGTACCATCCGCTTAACAGGGATTCCCGTCATCATGCTGACCACCTCTGCAATATCATCTTCACCAATTGGGAATCTTTTATTCTTGGACTCTTCTTCCCAGTTGTTCTTGGCCGCTTCAAGTTCTTCCTGCAAGCGCTTTTCAGTATCGCGCAAACTGGCTGCTTCTTCAAAACGCTGGCTTTTTACAACCCGGTTTTTCTCCAGTTTGATGTCCTCAATCTTTTTTTCAAGTTCTATGATTTCTTCAGGAACGTTGATGTTTTTAAGGTGAACCCTTGCCCCCACTTCATCCAACACATCGATGGCCTTGTCAGGCAACAGGCGATCGGTCATGTAACGATCACTCAACTTCACACAGGCATCAAGGGCGTCCTGAGAATAATCCACATTGTGGAATTCCTCATACCTTGATTTGATGTTGTTGAGGATCTGAATGGTCTCGTCAACGGATGGTGGCTCCACCAATACTTTCTGGAAACGCCTGTCCAGGGCACCATCCTTTTCAATGTGCATGCGGTATTCATCCAAGGTGGATGCACCAATGCATTGCAGTTCTCCGCGGGAAAGCGCTGGCTTGAAAATATTGGAAGCATCCAGTGAGCCACTGGCTCCACCGGCGCCAACAATCGTATGGATCTCATCAATGAATAGGATGACATCGCGGTTTTTTTCCAGTTCCGTCATGATGGCCTTCATCCTCTCTTCAAACTGACCGCGGTATTTTGTTCCTGCAACCAGGGCAGCCAGATCAAGGGATACAACCCTTTTATCAAACAATACCCTGGATACTTTGCGTTGTACAATTCTCAATGCAAGGCCTTCTACGATTGCGGTCTTGCCCACACCGGGCTCACCGATGAGGATGGGATTGTTCTTTTTTCTTCTTGACAGGATTTGTGAAACCCGCTCAATTTCTGCCTCACGGCCTACAATTGGGTCGAGTGACCCTGATTCTGCCAGTTTGGTAACATCCCTTCCGAAATTGTCCAGTACAGGTGTTTTGCTTTTCCCCCCAGTTGGTGCAGCCTTGGCCTTTTGCTGACTAGATTTTCTTTCTTCATCAAACTCCTCTTCAGGCTCGTCAGAGAATTCGCTTTTGATGTCATTGCTTTTTACCGTTCCCAGCTCATTGCGAAACAGGTCATAATCCACATCAAATTGATTGAGGATCTGCGTGGCAATGTTTTCCTTGTTTTTCAGGATGGACAGCAACAGGTGTTCTGTTTCAACCATCGGGCTTTTGAGGGCTTTTGCTTCCAATACCGTAACCCGGATGACTTTTTCAGCCTGACGGGTAAGGGGTAAACTATTGATGTTCTGGATATTCTTTCCTGTCTTGTCTTTCACTGCCATCTCCACCTCTTTGCGCAACTCATAGAGGTCTACATTCAGGTTCTGAAGCACCTTCAGGGCAGTGTTCTCGCCTTCACGGATGACACCCAAGAGCAGGTGTTCTGTGCCAATAAAATCATTACCCAGGCGGAGCGCTTCTTCTCTGCTGTAGGAGATGATTTCTTTAACCTGTGCTGAAAAATTATTGTCCATAGAAGGGTAGATTTTACGTGTCTTTACAATAATAATGAATAATTCCCACAAACAATTCAGGTATCTTTGCCATTAACAAAACCTAAAAAAGGCAGGAATTAAATGATAAAGGTCAAAATTGATACCAAGGAAATATTTCATGTCATTTCCATTGAAGAAACGAATCTTACTGCAAATATGGCAGAAGAATTGATGGAACTTGTTGCGAAAAAACAGGAAGAGGAAAATAAAAGCCTGGTCATCAACTTCCTCGGTGTTGAATCGGTTGATGACAGTTTCGCAGTATGCCTTCAACAACTGCATGAAAATATTTATGCCCACAAGAAGTCGCTGGTCATTTGTGGCCTCTCACCTGCGGTCAAAAACAAGTTCCAGGAGCATGACTTGTCAGACACCATCAACATCACCCCTACAGAATCTGAAGCCTGGGACATCGTGCAAATGGAAGAGATTGAAAGGGAACTGGACCTCGATACCGATTAAAACACCATAATACCATGCTGGCCGTCACCATCCTTGGAAACAATTCAGCCCTGTCCATGCACGACAGGCACCAAACCGCGCAGGTAGTGACCGCCAATGACCAATTGTTGCTGGTAGACTGTGGCGAGTCCACCCAAATACAGATGCAGCGATATAAAATCAGGAAGAGCAAGATTGATCATATTTTTATCTCCCACCTGCATGGAGACCATTACTATGGATTGCCTGGGCTTTTGAATACTTATAGCCTCAACAACAGAACGGAGCCCCTGCACCTTTATGCAACACCTGCGCTGAAAGAAGTATTGGATCTTATGCTCAAGGTTTCCGGTTCCAGTTTTGGTTTCGAATTCATTTTTCATCCCATAACAGAATCTGGCATTTTGCTGGATTTGCCCGAAATCACCGTTTCCTGTTTTCCGGTTGCCCACCGCATAGCCTGTTGGGGTTTTCTGTTCACCGTCAAGGAAAAACCCGAGAGGCTCAAAGATGGTGAATGCCTGAGACCTGCAACACCAGCCCTCAGGTATGCCTATTGTGCCGATACGCGGTACGATGAATCCATCCTGGAACATGTCAGCGGTTGCAACCTGATGTACCACGAAACCACTTATTTGGATGACCAGGCAGAAAAAGCCGAAGCCAGGTTTCATTCTACCAGCACACAAGCGGCAACCATTGCCTTGAAAGCCAATACAGGAAGACTGCTGCTGGGGCATTTCAGCAGCAAATACCCAGATCTTTCCCCTTTTGAAACGGAAGCCCGCCAGACCTTTCCGGCATCAGAAATTTCAAGAGAAGGTGTAACCTATTTGGTCAAATCATTGGGATGATGGAAAACACAATTCACGAAGACAAACAATTTGAGAAGCAATCCTATGCAGATGCTCCCTACCCCGTTGCCGAGCATGAAGATTGTCAATTTGAAGCCTGTGATTTCTCCAATACAGACCTTTCTGGATCCAGCTTTTCAGATTGCGTTTTTGATGGCTGCCAATTCAGCATGACCAAACTGCGCAATACCAGCTTCAGGAATGTCATTTTCAAAAACTGCAAAATGCTGGGACTGCATTTTGAGGACTGCAATCCTTTTCTGCTGAGTATTCAAATTGAGAACTGCTCCATAAAACTCTCCTCATTCTGTAAAATGAACCTGAAAAAGATGAAATGGACCAACAGTTCCCTGCATGAACTGGATTTCAGCGAAGCAGACCTCAGTAGTGCCATTTTTGAAGGGTGCGATCTGCAAAGGAGCATTTTTACCGGCACCAATTTGGAAAAGGCAGACCTGCGAACCTCCTTCAATTACTCCATTGACCCTGAGCGAAACAGGCTAAAAAAGGCGAAATTTTCGTTGCCTGGGGTTATCGGACTGCTGGACAAACACGATATCCAAATTGATCTTTAAAATTTTATTGAATTTCTGCTTTTCAAAAACACAAAAGCATTATCTTTGCAACCCGAATTTGATGTTAGCATCAAATCAAGGATCGGTAGTTCAGTTGGTTAGAATGCCGCCCTGTCACGGCGGAGGTCGCGGGTTCGAGTCCCGTCCGGTCCGCAAAAGCCCCTTGAGAAATCTTGGGGCTTTTTGTTTTCTCACCCTCACCCTTCCGCAGGATTGTCTGTAAACTCCTTTTAGATACTCTATTACAGACGAATCCTCAAAAATGATGGCTCGGAATTGTATTGCCCCCTTAAATGGCTGGACATAAATGTTTAATCAATTAAGTCACTAAATTTAAGGGGGCAATACACTATAGCAAAAAGAAATACTCAAAAAAATGTTTAATACAAGCTATTTCAGGACAATACAGTTTCATTCATTCTGTTTTGTTCATTTAATCGCTTCTCTTTAATACCCTTATTTTAGTTCGAAATTTGAAGGAAACATCCCCTTTTTAAAAAGCCCATACCCAAACATTTTAGGATTATAATCGCTTATAAAATCTACATCAGCTTTTACAGGTATCTGCATTTCCATTCCAATGGCCCAAAAACATCCATTAACAATTAACCTGCGCAAGTCTTCATTTAGTAGATCGATCGATGCTCCCATTGTTGTAGAAAAGACACGCCCCATTATTCCGTTAGAACCTTTATATGATTTTGTCCATGCAACCGGCATGATCGATTTTTTTAGATTTACAGGAGATTCTGGTGTCATGCCACTTGAGCTTTGACCATATATAAGCACATTGGCATTCCCAAGGTCTCTTACTGTATAAACATCGGTGGGAGCCCAGATATCCGAAACACCATTAAGGATAGGGTTCTTTTTGTTCTGTTCTATTCCGTTAACCACCCCCCTTGTGCCTTCTTTTGTATGATTACCATGATGACTAATCCAAGTCTCTCCAAGTATTTGTCTGCCAAAACCATCCTCCCACCCATTCACCTTACTTCTGAAATCGTATTTGGCATAAGGACTATTTTTGTTCATCTTATAATTAAATGCATGTGTTGCCGTACGAAGGCCCACTACTGGTTTTCCTGCCTTAATATATTCATCGATGTACTTCATTTGGGAATCAGGAAGCTCTCTGAACCTAGTAAAAATCACCAGTAAATCTGCTTTTGCTAAATGTTCGAGCCCATTGATATTAGATAGGTTCAAAGGATCAATCTCTCCTGTCTTGGGATCAGATGAAAAAAGAACCGTACAGGAAAATCCATATCTCTTTGCCAATATCTGTGCTAACATAGGCAAGCCTTCCTCCGAGCGATACTCTTCATCCCCACAGACAAATACGATACTCTTTCCTTTCCCAGGTCCTTCAAACCCATTATATTCGACCCATTGTTTGACTGTTTGAGACTGTGATGCAATACTGCTAAATACAAGGAGTATTATCAACAGAAAGTATTTTAATTTGTTTTTCATATGTTCTTGTATAAATATTTTATGCTCTTGGGGGTATTCTAAAGTTAGCTATTAAAACAATAACATCATCTAGTTATGTATTGACCCCCTAAATAGGTATGATTCTTCAGATGATTTACCGTTTTAGTCTGTAGCAAAATCCTTATCAATCAACCTATATTATAGTAGATTTAGATGAGTTAAGACAAGAAGAGTATAAATTTAAACCCCTTATATTCAATGGTTTAAGAAGATTAAGATTAAAGAAGATAAGTTCATTTGAAACCGTCCGGTCCGCAAAAGCCCCTTGAGAAATCTTGGGGCTTTTTGTTTTCTCACCCTCACCCTTCCGCAGGATTGTCTTCAACACCGCCCAGTGCCCCTGTATGTTCCAAAATTCACCCATTTAGCATTTATTGATCATCACGAAAAGGTAGCCAAACTTTCATCCGACACTGACCCCGGTTGCACCAAGCATAATAAGGAATGGCTGTAATGGCTATATTTTCTTTTTTGCCGGATACAATTGCATTGCCATGGATAATCCCAACTCCGTTCAGCAAATCAGTTTTAAATTCGGATGTTAATCCAACAGGACTCAGAACAGTTTCATTATTGGCTTCAAAATAATTTTTATTATCTGTTTCTTCCATACAATATACCAGCGGACCCCGCATGATTACAGCTTGCCCCTGCTTATCTTCCATGCGTGGGTTTCCAGCAACAACATTTACCTGCATGGGCAATTCCATTTCTACCTTATCTCCTTTCTTCCACTTCCTCTTGATGACGGCATATCCTTTTTCCATTCGAATATCACTTACCCCTTCCCCATTTATTTTCAGAGACACTTCTTTCTTCGGGTTCGTCTTCGCTCCAGTATAATGATACAGACCACCCGGTAGTAATTCACCCTGAGCCCATCCGGGTATCCGGATATACAGGGAAAGTTCAATTGGCTTTTCAGGATCAATGTTAAGATTGATTGTTCCCTCCCAGGGATATGCAGTTTCCATTTTCATCTTGATTTCCTGATTCCCCAAAGCGATTTTTGCTTCATTCCCTATAAACTGATTGATGTAAATTTCTTTATCCCGTTTACTATAAATAGTAGACCCTATTTCAGGTAAAAACCGGACGATATTGGTAGGACAACATGGGGGGTTGCTCCAGTTTTGACGCTTGTGTTTTCCGTTGGATTCAAGGGGATTGGTATAGAAAAAACCATCTCCGTTCAGTGAAACACCGGATATAGCGGAATTATACATTGTAAGTTCTGTCAGGTCGGCATATTTTGCATCGGCATGCAATGCGTTCATCCTCCGGTTCCAGAAGGTTAGACCAATACTGGAACAGGTTTCACAATATGCCTGGTCATTGGGAAGCACAAAAGCTGAACCAAATCCCTCATCATGAAACTGACGGGTACCAACACCACCAGTGATGTACAATTTTTTATAGACCACATCATTCCATAGCGAATCCAATGCAGGGAGGTATTTCACAGCATTGGTTTCCATGGAAATATCTGCCATTGCAGTATAGAGATAGGTTGCCCGAACGGCATGACCAACTGCATAGAACTGCTGAGTAACAGGAAGGTGATCCTGCATGTAAGCAGGCGGCCTCCAGCGTTGGGGCGTATTTGCATTGGCATCCTTATCAGGCGGACTGACTTTTTCTGCTGTCATCCTATTTGGATTTCCACGCCCATCAATAAAAAAAGATGATAAATCAAGATATTTTTTTTCACCGGTTGCTTTGTATAATTTAAAAAGAGCCAGTTCAATTTCTTCATGTCCGGGCACATCCAGTCTTTTTTGCGGTCCAAATACCGAATCGATATGGTTGGCTAAACGTATCGCCGCATCGAGCATTTTTCTTTTTCCAGTTACCGTGTAATAAGCAATAGCTGCTTCAATCATATGGCCAGCACAATACAATTCATGTTTCCTCGGTAAGTCGGTCCACTTCTTCGACATATCAATTGCCGTCCAGTAGGTAAAAAGATACCCATCAGGTTGTTGGGCTGCAACAATCCGTTCAATCAAAGAATCAATAACAGCCTCCAGTTCCTTATCAGGGGTATTACTTAAAATATAAGCGGCACCTTGAATTGTTTTGTAAACGTCTGAATCACCGGCAACATTCCCTTTGTGTTGACCTTTCTTTTTTCCGGAAGCAACATCAAAGTTGTCCATTGAAGAAGCACATTCCTTCAAAGCTGACCGGATACCGATCAATCGGTTTTTATCAATTTTGGGCTTCCAGAATTTATCGGTAATCATTACATGTTCATAAGAAACCTCTTCAATTTTTTTGAAGGGTAGTGTAATCTGCGGGTCAACCTGATGACCTCCTTCTTTTAATTTTACCTGGTCAGAAAAAGCAAGCAGAAATAATCCTGACATTAAAATAACTATTGTTTTTAGCACTACCACTGGTTTAAATTTGATGATTTGATAACGGCTTGTTATTTAAAATACAATTGCCATTTTTGTCTTTGCTGTGATAAACTGATAAGTAGAAAACTTACCATCGTTATTGAAAGTATTTGTTTGAAGACAAGCAACCAAATTTTCTTGCTAACATGTTATATACTGCTTAAAACTTCCTGAACTGCGTGCTAAACTACTCTACATAATTTGGGTTTTTTTCAGGGAAAACAGCATTCTCCTTTGTTAACCAGGCGTCTAATTTTAAAGATAGTTTTTGGGCAATTTTCGCATCCTTTACCACCAGATTATTCCTTTCGCCAATATCCTGCTTAAGATTGTATAATTCCTCTTTACCTGTTTCGTGCCATCGTATTAACTTCCAATCTCCTTCACGGATTGCGGAGCCTGGTGAACCACCCTGGTTGCCATAGTGAGGATAATGCCAGTACAAGGCCCTCTTTTTTATCGTTTTGCTCATCAGTAATGGTACTAAATTGACGCCACCGGTATGTTGATTTGGATTCAAAGGGAGTCCTGCAGCCTGCAATAAGGTTGGATAAAAATCATTACTGATAACCGGAACCTGACAAACAGTTCCCGCCCTTGTTATTTCTGGCCATTTAATAATTAAGGGTTCCCTGATACCGCCTTCATATAACCAACCCTTTCCGGCTCTCAAGGGCAGGTTAGCAGTTGGATGACCCTCTGATGTTGACAATCCCCCGTTGTCCGAAAAAAATATAATGATCGTGTTATCATAAACACCCTGCTCCTTTAATCCTTGTATGACTTTCCCGACGGCTTGATCCATTGCTTCCACCATGGCTGCATAGGTGGTATTGCTTTGTACGATTCGCAGCTTCCTTTCCCCTTCTTTGGAAAACGAATCTAACAAACCAAGCCTGGCTTTTTTTTCTTCATATTTATCAACAAGATCCTTTCTAGCTTTTAAAGGGGTATGTACCGAATAAAATGAAAAGTATACAAAAAAAGGATGCTCCTTATTATCAGCAATAAACCTGCTGGTCTCCTTTGCAAGCCGATCGGGCAAATGTTCCCCCATGGGGCCATCACTTAGCCGGGGATTTTTGTAAGGCGAAAAATAGCTTTTAGGTTGCCCTGCGTTATGCCCGCCAACATTAAAGTCAAACCCCTGATTTTCGGGCCAAAAACCTTCCGGACCCAAATGCCATTTACCCGTAAAAAATGTTTTATACCCGCCGGTTTTTAAAGCCTCTGCCAACGTTAATTCATCCAGGCTGAGCCGGTCCTTATTGGTGGGAGGGATTAGTGGAGTATTGCGGCTCCATTTTACAGGTTGCGCACGTTCCGCTTCAATAAAATCTGTAATTCCTGTACCAACGGGATATTTACCGGTAAGGATAGAAGCCCGGGTAGGACTGCAAACAGGACAGGCTGCATAAGCATTGGTGAATAGCATTGATTCTTCAGCGAGCTTTTTAATGTTGGGCGTTTCATAAAATGAAGTGCCAAATGGTTCTACATCAGTCCACCCTAAATCATCCACCAGGAAGAAAACAATATTGGGTTTTTTAGCCTGGGCATGGACATCTGATTGCATGAAAAGCCCTGCAAGTAATAATGGCAATGCTGCTTTAAATTTAATTATCATCATTTTGAATATAAGATTTTAATTCCAGCAAATAGCGAAACACCAACGAATACCTCAATCCTATCGAGGCCGGGCTCTTATTATCAGCTCACTCGTGGTTGAATCAGTCCGGACGAGTCCGATGGAATTTTTCGCGGTAACTTTTACATCGTA
>JBIPNK010000108.1:0-6171 GCA_044373365.1 Chitinophagaceae bacterium | reverse complement strand
CATTTTCCCGGAGGTACTGTTCAGGGGATTTTCTACCCAGTGCGCCATGCTTTCGATGATTATTATACCAGTCGTAGTAGCGGTTAAAAATCATCTGAGCATGGTAAATGGATTCAAATTCAAAACGCTCTACCACTTCACGCTGAACATTGCTGTGAAGCGCTTCTATGTAGGCATTTTCCTCTGGTGTAGCTACATGGGTAAATTCCTGGTTAACGCCTTTATCCTTCAAGAACTGCCTTACCACGCCTGCAATGAACTGTGAGCCATTGTCGTTTCTTAGGGTGATTCCTTCGATTTTAGATTAAACAATTATGTCCAGCAATTTAGGGGGTCAATACACCAGCATTGTATGCATTTGAACCTCTTCTTAAATTGGTGAGAGTATAAACTGTATTGATGTGACTATTAAGAATTCTAAGACAATCTCTTAATCCTTGATTTGTAATTTATGGAAAAAGATTCTAAGGCCTTATTAGACAAGGAGCTATTTTGAATAAAATCATTGACTTCTTTATCGTTTTCAAGAAACTCATTGATTATCCTCATATACCTTACTTCAACCATACCAAGTCTCTTTGCAAATTCAATAAACTCCGTTCTTCCATAATGCCCATGGGTAGCATAATAAACTGATTCATGGTCTTTATCGTATAAATCTAGCGCTGTATCTCGTTCACCTGGAGTGTGAATAATAGTGCTCATTAGATCATAGGAAGGCGATAATTCCATTTCGCCAAATTCATTCCTTACTAAGGAAAAATTTTTTAAATGTGCATCACCGTTTGAAAAAACATAATTGAACAAAACTAATTTAAAGAAGTTCTCAATAGCTATCATTGATGCTGGTACAAATTTTTTTATTACCGCTCCTATCTCGAGATAGCTACCCTCATATTTATAGGATTCCCCATGAGTTTCTTTAGTTCTGCTGGTTATTTGTGCAAAGTCCTCTTGAATATATTTAGTTCCATCCCCTTTTACATCAAATCTCTTGGTGATATAAGCTGGTGTGCCGTCTTTGAAATAGATCAAAGCATTATGTGCGGTTTTGATATTAAAAATTTGTGACGCAATTTGCATTGTCAGATGCTCATTCTCTGGTGCATCATCCATCATTTCTAAATGATCTGCCGTTGGTATTGGCTTAATAATATATTGTCCATTTTTCTCACATAACTCAAGCTTGTTAAGCACTAATTTGAGGGAATATTTTAATTGCACTCCAGAAATAGACATTCTTTTAGAATGCTCATTATACATACTTATATTTTCTGCCTTAGGTTTATCAAATTCAAGTACAGTAGAAACACGCTCGCCATCAAATAGTTTCTTTCTACATGATAGGCAATATTCATTTTTCTCTATTTTTTTATAACAACCTGGACAATTCATCTATAAAGGTTTTACTGTAATTGATCCTATATTATCTTCCTTTGCCGTCAACAATAATCTCCCAAAATGATCCTTCTCATCAATTTTCAATAATCTGCATTGAATATTCTTATTTATACCCTCAGACAATAAACCAAAGAAAAAGGAAAATAGCTTTTCAGACTCATGCTTATTAGTGCTTCGTGGTAAGGTTAAACTAATAGATGGGTTTTTATCGTTTTGCAGATACACTTCATCGTACTCAAATGAATAAGTCCCATCTGGTCGCTTTTCTAATATACCTGCTAAAATGCCGTTATTATACACTCCTGCTTTCATTAGTTCATCGATTTAATTTGAACTTTTAATTCTAAACCCAACACCTCTAAAATACTGTTTAAGGTATTTAAGGAGGGATTTCTTAAGCCTAACTCAATTTCTGATATAGACTTAAATGTAATTCCTGCCATTTCAGCCACATCTTTCTGTGTTAAATTCAAATAACCTCTTCTTTCATGGATGATTTTGCCAATTTGTTGAATATTCATTGGAAATATATTTCTAATTTACTCAAATTTAATGATATTCTAATTTTACTAAACTCTACGATAAATAACCTACCAATTATATAAATTAGATATATATTTCTAATTTATCAATTTTCTTTGGTTTAAATTTTTATACTCAGCCAAATCTATGTCACTGATAACAATTTCTTATTCCAGTTCTGCTTAATATGCTCGCTTAATCGCTTGGCTGTATCAAGTTTAGTTACACGGATGTATTTCAAAAATGACCGCTCAGTTTTATGGCCAGTTATCCTCATCAGGTCTATAGTCGGAAATCCCTGAAGATAGAAATTGGTGGCAAATGATCTCCGTGCCGTGTGACTTGATACCAATTGCCAGAGTTTATTTTTGGGCTTGGAACTCAGTCGACCAACCTCATTCAGTTCGGCCAGTTTGCACACCTCTTTGATATACTCATTGAATTTTTGATTGCTGATTGTTCTTGGAAGCATATTGCTGTTGTGCTGATACTTCTCAAAGATTTGAATAATCAAAGGATTGCATGGAATGATCACAAGCTCCTTGGTCTTCTGGGTGATTACCTTGATAAAATATTCATCATCAATCTTGACAATATTCTCCTGCTTGATATTGCTGAAATCAGAAAACCTTAATCCAACCCATGCACCAAAAATGAAAAGATCTCTTACCTGGTCTAACTTTTTGTTATCGATTTGAACACTATTGATTTTATGCAACTCATCCTCCGTAAGGTAGACATGCTCAGTTTCTTCCTCTTGGAAAAAGAATTTCTTGTGTCGAAACTGCATATTGTCCGTATAGCCAAGATCAACGGCTTCCCCCATAAAAACTTTTAGAATGGATACATCCTTGGCAATTGAATTGGTGGAAAGCTTTTTTATCTTTTTGAGATAGGATACATAGGCAAAAAGAAATCGAGATTGATGATATCGAAATCAACTTTTGACTTACTGTATACGGCATAGTCCTTGAGGTGTTTCAAAACAGCATGATAGTTTTTCAGACTGCTCTTGCTTTTATCCCTGCCCCTGAATTTAATTTCTCCTTCCACAAATCTTTTACCCAAAGTAAAAAGAGTGGGCTTGCTTGACTTATCTTTTTCCGGGTGATGATTCTTGTCAACAAATTGAACCATCGCCTCCTTCAAAATCTCAGGTTCTGGTATCCCATCTTTTAAGGATTCGCTGTACGTTCTATAACAGATCCTTTCGAGGTTTTCCAACAGATCATTCAATGCAAACTTGCCATCTTCGGTGGTGGTTTGCTTGTTTTTTACACGCTGCTTCTTCTCATTCCAATCGGACGGTTTTATGGCTTGACCGAATGAAAAGAACAATCGTCTCCCTTGGTAAACAAATTGGAGATAGATCAAAGAATAGCCTGTGGCGTCTTCTGGTTTGAGTCTGAAATGAACAACTGGTTTGCGTGGCATGGGTTGGTGTAGGATTTGTACACCAAGTTGCGAGGTTTCCCTAAAAGTTTCACTACGTCTGTTATTCATTGTTATTAAAAATAACAGTTAAATACTTATAGCATTCATTATCAATGTTTTATATTTTTTGTTGATATTTAAGATTACAGATAAAACCCAAAAGTTCGTGTTTTCCCCCTACAGCAATAAAAAGCCCATAATCAACTGGATAACAGTTTTTTATGGGCTTTGTTATTTTAGTTTGGTTTCACTATGATTTTAGTGAAACTCATGAAAATTAGACAATTTAACTTTCTTTATAGCTCAACCTTCTTCAACTCCTCCAACAATTGTTCTTCAGAGGGGAGGTAAAGTTGATATTTGCTTGCCACAATTGTCTGATTGTTTTCCGGTAGCGAGATCCTAACCACAGCATCATTCTTGTCTGCACAGAGCAATATTCCTATGGTTGGGTTCTCATGTTCCTTCTTTTCAAACCTATCATGATAGTTCACATACATCTGCAGTTGGCCTATATCCTGATGCGTGATCTTACCAGTCTTGATTTCGATGATCACAAAACATTGCAGTAATCTGTTGTACAACACCAGGTCAATGAAGAAGTCGTCCCCATCAAGGTGAATCCTTTTTTGCCTCGCCATGAATGCAAATCCATTACCCAACTCTAGCAGAAAGTCCTGTAAGTGTGTGATGATTTTCGATTCAAGATCCTTTTCATAATAGCTTGCCTCCGGTTTCAATCCCAGAAACTCTAACACCATTGGGTCCTTGATGATGTCTTTGGCATTAACAGGATGCTTTTCGGATCTGGCTACAGATAGTACATCTTCAGGACGATTACTCAACAGAAGTCGCTCGTAAAGTTGAGCATTTACTTGCCTTTCAAGTTGTCTATAGGTCCAATTATTTTTTGAGCATTCTGTTTCATAAAATGCTTTTTTCGATTGATTATCAATACTAATATATATTCTAAAATGTCTCCATGTGAATTGCGCACGCAATGCGTGCGCAATTGGATAAATCTTATAAAATAGCCTGAACATTTCGAGTTGCCTTCTAGAAAATCCAGTACCATAAATATCCTGCAGTTTTTCAGACAAGTTTTTAATCAGAAACTTACCATATTCAGCTCTCTCCTTCCCAAGCTGCTCCTCTTCCACAATCTTCCTCCCCAACTCCCAATACATACGAACCCGAATATGATCAACAGATCGTATTGCCTTTAAACGCGATTGCTCAATAACCCCTTTTATTTCACTGATAAACTCATTCCTCAACTCCATATTCCAATAATATGGGCAAAGATGATTGAGAATGAAACTGATTACAATGTGAAATCATCTCTATTGGCTAGGTTTTTTCTCTTTTCTCCAGTGAAAGAAACAGTAGATTTCTTTTTATTTACCGCATATTTCGCGATGAATAGACAGCATAATCACCGCTTTTTTGAAATTTTTGGTACTTTAACATCTTTATCGTTCATTTTGTATCATTTTTGAGCATATAAATAACCAGTTGACATGTCACAAAACAGAAGGAAATTTTTAAGCATCGCTGCACTGAGTTCAGGAGCAATGTCCCTTTCAGGAAATTTATTTGCTGCGAATCGTTTGAAGGAAGAGGAATACGATCTTCCATCAAGCATTAGAGACTTGAAGCCCATGGTTGATGGCATCGTTCCCATCAGCATTGAAGAAAGAAAACAACGAATTGCGAAGGCACAAAATTTGATGTCAAAGGAAAAAATTGATGCCATATTTTTAGAAGGAACTGCTTCCTCATTTTATTTTACAGGAATGCGGTGGGGACAAAGTGAAAGGACCTTTGGCCTGGTCATTCCAGCGTCGGGTGCCATCGCTTATGTTTGCCCGAAGTTTGAAGAAGACCGCGCCATGGAACTGATCAACCCGGTTTTTGGTGACGAAGTGCGTTGCTGGGAAGAACATGAAAGTCCATTTGCATTGATTGCAGGCATCGTAAAAGACAGGGGTGTAAAGCATAAGCGGATTGGCATGGAGGAACGTGTTCGGTTTTTTATTGCCGATGGCGTAAAAAAGGCTGCACCTGGTTTTGAGATTGTAGATGCTACACCAGTAACTGCAGGATGCAGGATGTACAAAAGCAAGGCTGAAATTGCTTTGATGCAAAAGTCAAGCGATATCACCATCGAAGCCTACAAGGCAGCATTTGCAACCATCAGACCCAATATGTCGCAGTCAGAGTTCAGCGGAAATATTTCAGCAGCCTTTAGAAAGCTTGGATACAGTGGCGGTGCCATGGTGATTGTAGGAAAGTATTCTGCCTTGCCCCATGGTAGCATTGCTCCACAGACCATCCATGAAGGAGATGTGGTATTGGTTGATGGTGGAACGAGTTGTGAGGGGTATGCCTCAGATATCAGCAGAACGATTGTTGTGGGCAAACCAAGTCAACGCCAGACTGATGTTTGGAACCTCGAAAAAGAAGCACAGGATGCTGCGTTTGCTGCAATAAAGATTGGTGCTACTTGTGATTCGGTAGATGCCGCTGCAAGGGCAGTGATTGAAGGTGCAGGCTTTAACAAGAATTATAAGTTGCCCGGACTGCCACACAGAACAGGCCATGGGATTGGCTTAGAGGGGCATGAGTGGACAAATTTCGTAAAGGGAAACATGACCAAGATTGCACCGGGTATGTGCTTTAGTGATGAACCTACCATTTCAATTCCAGGTGAGTTTGGCATCAGGTTGGAAGATTGTTTGTACGTAGGGGATGACCGTCCATACTTTTTCTCAAAACAAAGTATTTCAATTGAAAAGCCATTTGGCTAAGATT
>JBIPNK010000149.1:0-6270 GCA_044373365.1 Chitinophagaceae bacterium | reverse complement strand
CAACTGAAGATGCGGTCACAATAAAAAAAGATCTTGAAGACTTTAAGGCTTCTACAAATGAAAAGTTTATACACGGTAAGAACTCTAAAAAAGCCAATATTCAATATATCATGGACGCAATGCAAAAAAACAAAGATGAGGTTGAGAAAAAAGAATCTCAGATCTACACTAGAATTAGTGAGCTAAAAAAAGAACAACAAGATGCTCATGAAAAGCTTTGGTTAAAGCTAGACAATGTAGAAACTATGCAGAGAGATATGAGTACTTCCCTTGCCCAGTTAACAGGATATTTAAAAGCTAAAAAAGAAATATAATGGCAGCACAAGACAAATTAATACCATCCGCAATTACGCTTTCAAATAACTTGAAAGGCACTAAATTGTATACTCAAGCCACTTTCAGAATGCCTGCTAAAAAAAGTTCTAAATGGGCCAATCCATTTATTGATGCTATAAACTTCTTAGCTAGTATTTATGCTAAATCACTTAGAGTAGCTACAGGAGATGCTTCTTGGAATCACCGTTTAGTAGATGGTGAACCTCAAAAAGATGTATTTACAATTAATCAGAATATGCATCACCTTACATTGGGATCTATCATAGCTTTCTCTGAGAATGAGTGGGATGAATTACAAATCGCTATTAGCAAAGTTATAAATATTATTGGTGTACAAGACAATGTTCCTACAGGTTTATATACACCAACTGAATTACAAACATTATTTGCAAATGCTGGTATGTGGTCTGGAGGAGCTACTCCAACTTTAGCTTTAACTGCAGCAAATGCTGCTCCTCTTGGAACTTTTGCTCAAGGTGCTACGTATGCTGATAAATGGAATACGTTAAAAGTTCCAGCTGATGCAGCATTAGATGTACAAACTCCTTTTTTAGCACCAGTTTATAATAACCCAGGTGGAACACCTTTATTCTATTATCGCTATACAGGGGATAGAGAGTGGATGAGTCCATTCACAGGCTATAATGCTTACTAAACCCTTTATAAATTCCTACTAGGCTCTGAGCAATCAGGGCCTTTTTTTTTACAATATTTGAAATAAATTTGGAAAGTTTAAACTTATTGTGTTACATTTGTATATAACTAATCTTAAAAATCATGTCAGAAGAAACAGCCAACAACGAACAAGTAGCTGCACCTACACCAGAGCAGTTAACTGAATACCGCAATAATATGTTGCAGTATTATAAGAATGAGACTCCTTTATTAGAAGCTCAGCTTGACTATGAAAGACTCGTAGCAGACATTGAAGAAGCACGTGTTAAGGCTTTAACTATGGTAATTCGTCAAGCTCAATTAAAAGCAGGACCTCCAAAAGAAGCTCCGATAACACCTTCTCCTGAAAGACAAGAACGTAAACTTAAAGCAGAATAAGATGAATCTAGACATTGCAACACTCCGCAGAACACTAGCCAAGAAAGGCTATGTATGGTATGAGGATAAACCAAACATTATCGGTATCCGCAGTTCTTTAAACATACCAGATGTATTTAATGATCCGTTGTGCATTGTGTACAAGAAAAACGGCATTGAGACATTGTATACATCTATCATTACAACTGAGCCAGGCGTAGCCTATCAGAAGAAATTACTTAATCCAAAAGGCTGTTGGGTAATGATGCCCGCACAGATGATTGATGCATATTCTCCAGGACTACATCAAGGTAAGGCTGATCACCGTTGCTTACGCAGTACAGGTATGATATTTGGCTTACGTGATGGAGATTTAGATGGAAAAGCGGGTAACAGTGGAACTCCTACTTGGGTAGATGGTAAAACTGTTGGAGCTAATGTTCATGGAGCAAATAAAGCAGGTATTACCAAGCAAATAGGTCCTTGGTCAGCTGGCTGTCAGGTTCATAATGATTGGAAGAAAAAAGAAGAGATGATGGATATATGCGAAAAGATTTATCCTAAAGTAAAAAAGTTCACGTATACACTATTGTTAGAAGCGGACTTAAAGTTTTAAATGTCAGTTAAACCAACAACATGGCAAAAGTAAATATAGTAAACAAGCAGGTCCAAATGGATCTGCCTGATATAATCAAGTTTCAGTTACTCACTCATTGTTATATAAATCGTATAACTTTGAGTGAACTGGATTTTGATTGTTTAACACAATTAGGTATCTTAGGTGAGTCTGAACTTACTGACTTTTGTACACTAATGGCACCACAAACAATTCGTAACTTGTTAATCAAGGTAGAAAAAGATGGTTTAATCTATAAAACAGGTAAAGGTAGAAAGAGAATAAGTCTTAACCCTGAATTGAAGATCCAGACTATTGGTAACATACTGTTAAATCATAAAATCGTTTACGTTGAACCCAAAGAAGCCTAGTGAAATAACAAAGATGATATCAGAGACTGATCATAAATTAGTCTCTGAATTAATATCTTTTTATTGGAAGGAGGTCAGAAAATCTTTGTCTAACTGTAAGGGAGCAAATATTGTTATTGAAGGATTGGGTACATTTAGAGCTAAGTCCTGGAAACTTCCAGATGTTATTGCTGAAACAGAAAAGATGCGTGACAAGTATAAAGCTATTGTAGATGCACAGACTCCGATTACCTTCCAAAAGTTTGCAATCTTGAAAGACTATGAGGAGAAGCTTGAACAGCTGAATGCTCTAAAGGTTATGATTGAAGAAGATGAATTAAAAAAACAACAAGTAAAAGACAAAAGAAATGAACAAACTAAGAGAGATATGGAATCACCGCAAGCAGATTCTTGAAGGTGTTAGCAATGCTTTATTTAAAAAAGCCGAAATAGAGAAGATAGCATTTGACCGTATGAGTATTTGTATGACCTGTCCTTTGATCGATGAGCAAGGAGATAAGTGTATGGTACCAGGAACAGCTCCATGTTGTGGTGCTTGCGGCTGTAAGTTAGCATTCAAGACAAGGTCACTTTCTTCTGAATGTGCCCATCCTGATGGACCTAAATGGGAAGCTGTTTTAGATCAGGCAGAAGAAGATAAGTTGTATAAGGATATTAACTATAATCCAGATCAAGATATATAAACATGACAGTCATATTTAAACCGGAAAATCACAAGTACGAGAGTCTTGATCCTAACGAGAGGATTGAATGGACCAGTGTAACAAGTTTTGTTGCTATGTTCAAACAGAAGTTTGATGCAGTTGCCCAATCTATTAAGTCTTCAAAAAATAAGAAGTCTAAATGGTATGGATTAGATCCATTAGAGATTCAGAAACATTGGAGTAATGAATCGGACCGTGCAGTTAATGCTGGAAGTTTTTATCATGACCAACGCGAGTCTGATCTCCTGGAACTAGAAAGTATTCAGAAGTTAGGTAGAACATTACCTATTATCAAACCTGTTTATAATGATGGTGTAAAACATGCACCTATCCAAAGACTTACTGAAGGTATATATCCCGAGCACTTTGTATTCTTAAAGTCTGCAGGAGTATGTGGTCAGTCAGATAAAGTTGAAGTAATTAAGGATATAGTAGACATCATTGACTACAAGACCAATAAAGAAATCAAGAAAGAATCTTTCCGTAACTGGGAGGGGATTTCTCAAAAGATGACAGGTCCATGTGGTCATTTAGATGATTGCAACTTTAATCACTACTCTCTTCAACTAAGTACGTACATGTACATAATACTGAAACACAATCCTACACTCAAACCTGGTAAAATGTTTCTCCATCATGTGATCTTTGAGAAGATTGGTGAAGATAAGTTTGGTAATCCGATCTTGAAACTGAATGAAAAAGGAGAGCCCATCGTAAAGACAGTGATTCCTTATGAGGTGCCTTACTTGAAGAATGAAGTCCTAGCAATGATAAACTGGTTAAAAGATAATAAATGAGTAATGATGAATACCAACACCAGGAGTTCTGGAAAACACCCTTTAATAGAGATGTTTGTATTGAACAAGACGAGGAAGGTCAATGTTTGATGAGTGCTCGCTGGATAATGATTGACATGTCTGAACCCACTAAAGAAAAAGAAGATGCATATAAAAATGTTTGATATACACGATGGAAACGTTGTTATTAACCACAACTGTTTAGTCATCCCTGAACTAAAAGCAATTACGGAAGCCTATGAGAATCCGATCCCTGCTTTTAACTACCTGCACTATCTGTACGACATAGATAGTCCGTATATCAATATGGAAGAAGATGTCAAAGAAGAGGCCCTACTAAATGACTTTCCAGGAGAATACACTCTTGAGGATGAAGTTATGCTGAACGCTCTTAAAAAAATGGAAGAGCTTTACATAACACCAACCTACAGATATTATCTGGACAACAAGATTTTAATGGAAAAATTAGGTAAATTTGCAAGAACAGCTGTGGTGAGTACTGGTCGAGATGGAAACATTGGAGCTTTACAAAGCCAAGTAAAATCTGTTGGTAAAACCATGATGGAGTTTAAACAGTTAGAAAAGATTGCAATGGATGAAATCAATGAAGGAAAGAATAGAGCAAGAGGTGGTAAAAAATTAGCATATGACCAATAACGAACCTCCATATCTTGAAGTCCCTACATGGGAAGCTGGTCAGTGGTCTACTACCAGCTTTGCTACAATGGAAGATTTTCGTGATTTTTTGATTCCATTATTCAAAGAACCAGGTCAATACAAATTTGATCAGACAGCTTTTGAGTTTAATGCTCAAGCTAGACAGTATACTAGAACAGGTGGAAACAATGGTGGTTACTATTGTCCATATCCGGAAGGGAGTAAAGACTTTATTACTTATTGGAACTTTGAAAAGAAGAAATGTCGTAACGGTGTGCTTTACAAAGGAACCAATGATATGTGGTATCTCCCGCGTGAGTACTACATGTGGATTAACTTTCTCCCTATTAATGATAAAGTAAAAAAGAAATTTGATTTTCCTAATATATGGGATAGTCAGTATCATATGGCTCTTTATGAACTGTTGGCAGAGTTACATTTTATGCACTGTTCTGTTCTTAAAAAACGTCAGTTTGGTTCCAGTTATTATCATATGGCTAAACTTATTAATCAGATATGGTTTGAGGAAACACCTATTCTTAAGATTGGTGCATCTCTTAAAGACTACATCAATGAGAAAGGATCTTGGAAATTTTTGTCTGAGTACAAGTCTTTCCTTGATGATAAGACTGCATGGTATCGTCCAATGAATCCTGGAAAAGTTTTAATGTGGCAACAACAGATTGAAGATACAGGATCTGACGGACGAACAACTTTAAAAGGTTTAAAAGGTACACTGCAAGGTGTAAGTTTTGAACAAAATGACACAAACGGTGTCGGTGGTGCTATTCGAATATTCTTTTATGAAGAGGCAGGTATTGCGCCTACCATGGATAAAACAACAGAGTACTTGTTTCCAGCTCTTCAATTGGGTCAAATTACAACAGGTGTTTTCATTGCTGCAGGAACCGTAGGTGACCTGGATCAATGCGAACCTTTAAAGCAGATGACGTTGTTTCCAAGGATAAATAGTATTTATCCGGTGGTTACTAATTTAATTGATGATACAGGTATTGTTGGCGAGTCTGGATTATTTATTCCAGAACAATGGTCAATGCCACCGTTCATCGATTCATTTGGTAACTCACTTGTAGAAGAAGCTCTTGCTGCACTAAATGCGGACTTCGATAAGTGGAAAAAAGAACTTCCTCCTGAGAAATATCAACTTCGTGTATCTCAGCGTCCAAGAAATATTGCAGAAGCTTTTGCATACAGGAAGCTATCAATGTTTCCTCAGCATTTAGTAGCAGCACAACTTAGTCGTATTCAGGAAAAGGAATACGCATACGAGTTTATTAACCTGGAAAGAGATGCTAATGGTAAAATTGTAGCGACATTAACAAACAAACTTCCAATCAGTGAATTTCCAATATCAATAAAGACTGATGATAAGACAGGTACTTTAGTGGTTTTTGAAAGACCAGATAAGGATGCTGCCTGGGCAACTTATTTTGGATCTATTGACCCTGTTTCAGAAGGAAAGACAACAACGTCAGAATCATTATGTTCGATCTATATTTATAAAAACCCGGTTGAGGTAACTCGACACGACGGTGATAAAACCGAAACCTTCATTGAAAGAGACAAAATTGTAGCTTGCTGGACAGGACGATTTGATGATATTAATAAGACTCATGAACGTCTTGAGATGATAATTGAGTGGTACAATGCATGGACAGTGATTGAAAACAATGTGTCCTTGTTTATTCAGTACATGATAAGTAAGCGTAAACAACGCTACCTGGTACCAAAAGACC
>JBIPNK010000008.1:0-78158 GCA_044373365.1 Chitinophagaceae bacterium | reverse complement strand
AGCCAGTAGTCGATGAACTTACCGTAATAGTTCCAGTTACAAGGGAACAGGTTGGTTGCGCCGTTACACTTGCTGTTGGTGCAGCAGGAGTTGCAGGTTGTGCATTCACTGTTACACTTGTTACAGCACTCGCACAGCCTGATGCATTCCTTGCAGTTACATTATAAGTACCTGCAGCTACACCAGTGAAAATGCCCGTTGTATTTGTGTACGTTGTTCCATCAATGCTAAACGTTAAGCCAGTAGTCGATGAACTTACCGTAATGGTTCCAGTTGCAAGGGAACAGGTTGGTTGCGCTGTTACACTTGCTGTCGGTGCAGCAGGAACCAGATTAACAACAATAACATTTGCAGTACTTGTTTTTTGACAACCGTTATTATCAGTTACCAACACAGTATAACTACCTGACAAGCCAGTAGCATAAGCATTAGTGGTTGCACTATTTATGTTAACACCTGCATTTTGCCACTGATAAGTTGCAATACCAGATGCACTAGATGCAGTTGCAGTTAATGTTGCAGTATTACCTGCGCAAATTGTACTGGAAGGCAGTGCTGATACCGTTACAGTTGGTAAAGCATTTGTAGTTAAAGTAGTAGGACAAGATGTAGCTGTAGGTGTAGAACCAGCTGTTTCAGTTACGATAACATGGTATTGACCTGCAATAGTAGCTGAATATGTTGCAGCATTATTTGTGCCTGCAGCACTGCTCCATGAAGTACCACCATCGGTACTTACTTCCCATAAAAAGGTCGGACTAGTGAATCCAGAAGCACTTGAAGTAAAGGTTAACGAGTTACCAAGACAAATAGTTGCTGCAGAAGGGAATACGGTTGGTGTGCCAACAACTTTGCTTGGAGCAGAAACAGATGAACAACCTGAACCATTTGTAATTTTAACGGTATAGTTTCCAACTGCTGTTGCATAATAAGTTGCATTCGTTTCGCCAGTTAAAAGTGAGCCATCTAAAAACCATTGATAAGCCGGAGTAGTTGCGTCAGTAATAGCACTTACTGTTATCGTTGCACCGGTTGTTGCACAATTAATATACGACATGCCAGCGGCTTGTGAAATGGAAGCCGTTGGCACGATAGCCACAGTTACTGTAGTTCCTGCACTAGCAGCACTAGAACATCCTTGAGCACTTGTTGCAATTACTGTATATACACCTGAAGTAATGGCAGAATATGTTTGGCTAACGGCACCTAAAATCAAAACACCACCTTTATACCACTGATTGCCAGTTGTTGCAGAACTTGTTAAAACTACAGATCCGCCAGAGCAGAATGTTGTTGATGCAGATGTAGTGATTGAAGGAGTTGCCGGTGTCGATAATTGCGCATTTACAACAACTGATGTTAAATTACTGATACAACCCAATGCTGTTTTTACACTGGCACTATATGTACCTGCTGCAACTCCAGTGAAAATACCCGTTGTATTAGTATACGTTGTTCCATCAATGCTGTATGTATCCGTACCAACACCTGTGGGAGTTAAAGTAATGATTCCGGTTGGAACTGCACAAGTTGGCTGGGTAATAGTAGCAACTGGGGCTGTACCTTTTGCAGGTTGAGCATTAATGACAACTGAAGTTGCCGAACTTGTACAACCTGATGCGTTTCTTGCAGTAATAGTATAGGCTCCAGAAGCTAAACCTGTGAATATTCCATCTGTATTTGTGTAAGTACTTCCATCAATGCTATAATTCATGCCTGTCCCTGTTGGAGCGCTGACAGTGATCGTTCCAGTTGCAACTGCACAGGTTGGTTGAGTAATATTCGCAGTCGGTGCAACAAGTGTTGCAGGTTGTGCATTCACTGTTACACTTGTTGCAGCACTCGCACAGCCTGATGCATTCCTTGCAGTTACATTATAAGTTCCTGCAGCTACACCAGTGAAAATACCCGTTGTATTTGTGTACGTTGTTCCATCAATGCTAAACGATAAGCCAGTAGTTGATGAACTTACCGTAATGGTTCCAGTTGCAAGGGAACAAGTTGGTTGTGCCGTTACACTCGCTGTCGGTGCAGCAGGCGTTGCAGGTTGTGCATTCACCGTTACACTTGTTACAGCACTCGCACAGCCTGATGCATTCCTTGCAGTTACACTGTAAGTTCCTGCAGCTACACCAGTGAAAATACCCGTTGTATTCGTGTACGTTGTTCCATCAATACTAAACGATAAGCCAGTAGTTGATGAACTTACCGTAATGGTTCCAGTTGCAAGGGAACAAGTTGGTTGTGCTGTTACAGTTGCTGTTGGTGCTGACGGTGTTGCAGGTTGTGCATTCACCGTTACACTTGTTGCAGCACTCGCACAGCCTGATGCATTCCTTGCAGTTACATTATAAGTACCTGCAGCTACACCAGTGAAGATACCTGTTGTATTCGTGTACGTTGTTCCATCAATGCTAAAAGTTAAGCCAGTAGTCGATGAACTTACCGTAATGGTTCCAGTCGCAAGGGAACAGGTTGGTTGCGCTGTTACACTCGCTGTCGGTGCAGCAGGCGTTGCAGGTTGTGCATTCACCGTTACACTTGTTACAGCACTCGCACAGCCTGATGCATTCCTTGCAGTTACATTATAAGTACCTGCAGCTACACCAGTGAAGATACCTGTTGTATTCGTGTACGTTGTTCCATCAATGCTAAAAGTTAAGCCAGTAGTCGATGAACTTACCGTAATGGTTCCAGTTGCAAGGGAACAGGTTGGTTGTGCCGTTACACTCGCTGTTGGTGCAGCAGGCGTTGCAGGTTGTGCATTCACCGTTACACTTGTTACAGCACTCGCACAGCCTGATGCATTCCTTGCAGTTACATTATAAGTTCCTGCAGCTACACCAGTGAAGATACCTGTTGTATTCGTGTACGTTGTTCCATCAATACTAAACGATAAGCCAGTAGTCGATGAACTTACCGTAATAGTTCCAGTTACAAGGGAACAGGTTGGTTGCGCTGTTACACTTGCTGTCGGGGCTGATGGTGCAGGTGGATTGGTTAAGGTAGCACTCAAAGCATTGCTTCCTGCTGGACAATCCGTACTGCTAATCATTATATTGGTATAGCTACCAGCAGTCAATCCAGTAATTGTGATACAACCTGAGGCATCCGCGGTTTGATTCGTTAAGGCTGTCGCAGCCGTGCCATTTTTATCATAATTTACGGTATACCCTGTGCCATTTGCCGTTAAACCACATATTTTGATGCTTCCTGTGGCAGTAGCACATGCACTTGGATTGACATTGACACTTGCAGTATTTGTGATTGTTGGACAAATAGTGCAATTAGGATCTTGGGCTGCTTTATTCTGACTTGTACCTACTGTCTGGCCAGTTGCAGCAATCGTCGGTACACCCAATGTCGTCGCTGTGTTACCAACGGTATTCCCTAAGTTTTGTTTTACTCCACTTGTAGAAGTACCTGTAAATCCTGCGCCACTGTTACCGCCTGCAATGGTAGATGTTACCAAGTTGGCCGAGGTAAAGTTTGCTCCACCTTCAATAGCATCTGGGCAACCATCGCCGTCAGAGTCAAGGTCTTGTGAGTTAGGGATTCCATCTCCATCAGAGTCACAAACGAGTCTGGAATCATCTAATGAATTAGCAAATTCCGTTGCAGCAAACTGGAATCCGTTTGCTGCGTCAACAGGCAACCAAGTTGTAGATGTGCCCAAAGTATATTGAACCGCAGATTGTTCATTATTTATGCCATCATGCATGGCGATTCCCATGCGGACCCACTTACCTGCATTGGCTGCGCTAACTATAAATGTGCCCCCTTGATATGCTTGAACAGTACCATATTTAGCTTGAGAAACAAGCTTCATGTCGGTGCTATTCGTAGTTAAAAGTAAGGAGTTGCTGCCTCCACCACCTGAGATTGGCGTAGTAATGGTAGCACCAGGATGTGACATATAAAGCATTCCTGTACTCCAAATAGTTGATGTATAAGCAATTCTAAATTTGATTTGAGTTGTTGTACCAAATGCAGCTGTTGCTGGAATTTTGACATAAACTTCTCGATAGACAATCGTCCCTAAGTTCGCTGAAGCTATATCTAAGGAGGTAATCGGCTCTTGAACAACTGAAGTTGAAGCTGGTGGAAGTTTAACTTCCCCATAAACAGTTTGAGTCGCCTCAGTACGTACAGCGCCGAATGAAGTTCCTGCGTAGTTATTTACAACTGACTCATCGAATCCTGTCAGCGTCCAACTTTTCCGAGAAACCTGACCCAAATTGGCAGCATTGTTTTCGATCATTAGGGCTGCGCTACATTCAGAAGTGTCTAGCAATCCATCATTGTCATCATCCAAGTCTTCGATGTCCGGCACACCGTCTAAGTCAGTATCGGTACACCCTTTGAAGCTTGCGTCTGTGGCGCGGGAATACAGGTTATAGTTTCCAGTGTAAAGGCCACTTTCTGTATCCGCTTCAATCGAATTAGCGAAACCGTTGTTCCCATAAGCTCCCGTAACGGTTGATTGAGTTAGTGAAGTCACCGTTTTCGCCTCCACGGCATCAAAGCAACCATCACCATCTGCGTCTAAGTCTAAACGGTTTGGTGTTCCGTCATTATCTGTATCAATATCGACGCATACCGGTGAAATAGCATCTGCACTAATCGAAATATTAGTATTGTAAGTTGCAGACGTTGGCCCTGTATTTTGGAATTGTAATTCCTGAGTCGTTGCCGTAGCCGTAAATGTGACTGTTCTGGTTTCCCAGCCACAACCTAAAGTAGGTGTATATTGATCAATTACAGTTGCACCTAATTTAATTGTCACTTGACCTAAACCAACCCCTAATGCAGCAAACTTTCCGAAATTTACTTTTAAGGTATATGCTTGATTCGGTACTAAATTATTAAGTGTTGTTTTGAATGCTTCTTGGGTATTGGAAAAGAAGCTCATCCAAGATAAATGCCCATTTGGAGGAAGTGGCGCCGTACCCGAGCAGCCAACGTTCCAAGGACCGTAAACGTGGCCCGTCGCGTCTGCAATATCAGGAGATGAAACAGATTTTGTCCAACCGGGCGGAGCTGTATTTTCAGCTTTAACTCCACCATTTGTTCCCGATATCGTGACACCTTGCGAGCAACCCATTTCTACAGCGTCTAATACCCCGTCGTTGTCATCATCTAAATCCATTACATCACGCACCCCGTCGTTGTCCGTATCAGTACAAGCATTGATTGTATTTGTTAGGGCATAACTAGCATACGCAGAGGTATAATTAACGGTTCCTGCTGTCCCACTTTCGTAACCATTTAAAAGCCCATTGTTATTGCTATCTGTACCCGTTGGAAAACCCGATGTACTCGTTGCAGTAGTAGAGCTTCCTGCTTCAATGGCATCGGTACAGCCGTCGCCATCTGAATCTAAATCCAAATGATTGGGAGTACCGTCGTTATCAGTATCCATGTTGGTACATACTGATTCTCTGAAGTAGACTTCTTGTGACCAGTTGGCTTGCCCTGAAATATTAATTCCTAATACACGGTAGGTACTAAATGCCGAAACATTTTGCGGCATATCAAACTTGATGGAATTGGTGGTTGCAAGAATTTGGAGAGAGTTCGCTACAACTTGTGATGCGACTATATCGACCCATGTGGTTCCACCGTCATTTGATCCTTGAATTTTGTAGGTTCCTCCTGCAACTAATGGCGTCTGGTTACTATTATTTGCCAACTCAATTAAATTCAAAACCTTTTGACTTGGCAAATTGAATTGCAAAATCGTTTTGTTGTTCAAGTTGGACTCAGAAGGATAAATCTGTTGGATTAGATTTCCATCTAATAAAGAGTTTAATCCTGTTGGTGCATTTTGGAATACCCAGTTAACATTAGAACTTATCGTAATTCCTGATTTGGACAGAACAGCGTTTGCACAGGATTGTTCAACGACATCTAAAACACCATCGTTGTCATCGTCTATGTCGGCAACATTTTTAATTCCGTCTGCATCTGTATCCAAACAAGCATTGATGGTGTTTGATAATGCGTAAGTAGTGTAGGTAGACGTGTAATTTACAGTGCCAGCAGTTGTTCCCTCATAAGTAGTTAACAATCCGTTCCGATTAGCATCGTCGCCTGTGGGGAAAGTAGTTGTACTCGTTGCAGTCGTAGAGCTTCCTGCTTCAATCGCATCAGCGCATCCATCGCCATCACTATCTAGATCAAGGGAGTTTATTTTCCCATCATTATCAATGTCCCAAGAACAATTGTTCTCTTTAAAATAAATCTCTGTTGCCCATCCACCACCAGAAGTAGCCGCAATACCAAATACACGGTAATATTTGTAAGCAGTCGTATTGGAAGGGAAATTAGCAATGTTTGAATTGTGCGTTGACAAACCGCCACTTGTGCTGGTAGCTATGTTGTTATAGCTTAGGGTTCCTGATACATCGATCCAATTCGTGTTATCTGTACTTCCTTGAATTTTGTAAGTAGATCCAGTAGCAAACAATTGTTGCGCCTGATAATGTCCAATTTCTAAGTAACGCAATGCCTTTGGCGTTGGGAACTCAAAATTCAATAAAGGACTATTCGTTAAGGTTCCTGTTGGACCGCTTGCCACGTAAACATTTACATCTATTCCATCAATTAAATTGGAAATAGTGTTGCCATTAAAAGTATAATTGATCGTCGCCGGTTTGGAGATGATTACCCCAGATTTAGAAGTTGTCAGTTCTGCACAGGCTAATTCTGTTGCGTCTAACACACCATCGTTGTCATCATCTAGATCCAAAACATCTCCAAAACCATCACCATCTGTATCTAAACACGCGTTGATGGTGTTTGACAATGCATAATCAGCATACGTTGATGTATAATTTGTTGTTCCAGCAGTGGTGCCTTCGTAGTTATTTAATAAACCATTTGTATTTGTATCTGCTCCCGTTGGATATACCGAAGTACTTGTTGCTGATGTTGAACTACTTGCTTCTTTTGCATCTGAACAGCCATCACCATCTGAGTCAAGATCCAAATGGTTAAGCTTGCCATCGCCATCAGTGTCTGGACAAACATTTGTTGTGGTCACAATTCCAAAGTCTCCGGTAATATAGGTTTGACCGATTATGACTTGACTAATTTGGAGGGTGTTTGGTGTGAATTTATTTAAATTAACTGTGTTGAAACTTCCATTTCTAGGACGCATTTTAAACAATGAGCCGCCTGAAGTTTTAGCTCCAAACACAGACACTTTTCCAGCATTGTCAATAATTACGCGTATTAAAGGTGCTGTTTGAGTTCCTACTACAGACCATACAGATGGATACATGGTTCCATCTTCAAACTCCAAGTCAAAATTTGAAGGGGCACCATCTGGTTCATAGAACTGAAATTCAGATGGTGTTGATAAATCACCTCCATTAATTTTTATGTTAAATGAATTGTCTAGCGTGCGGACATTCACTACTAATGCATTGAATGCTGGTCCAAAAGTTAGGCTATTTGATGCTCCACTTACTACGTTAAAATCAATTGGATTGTATGAAAGTTTCGACGGATCAATATTGAATGGACATTCAATTTCATCTAACACGCCATCATTATCATCGTCAATGTCATTCACATCTAATGTCCCATCCGAATCAGTATCTAAACAGGCATTGATGGAAGAACTCGTTGCATAAGGTGCATATTTGTTTAAGTAATTGATGGTTCCGGTAGTTGTCCCCTCGTAATTATTCAACAATCCGTTGGCATTCGTATCGGCACCTGTTGGAAAAACTGTTGTACTTGTTGCAGTAGTTGAACTTCCTGCTTCAATTGCATCCGCACAACCGTCATTATCACTGTCTAATTCTAATGAATTTGGAATGCCGTCTCCATCGACATCAGGATTACAAGTGCGTTCTGTAAAATACGCTTCTTGTACCCATCCTGAAATGGTACCCGAAACAGATGTTCCGAAAATTCTATATTTAGAATAGGCCGTGTAGTTATCAGGCATATTAAATTTATACGAATTGCTGGTTCCCGTTATTGGTAGTGATGTCCCAAAAACTTGGTTAGTTGCAATCGTCTTCCATGTGGTTCCGTTCCAACCTTCTATGTTGTACTTTCCAGTGCTTCCAAGTGGGAAGTTTGCAGCCTGACTGCTCAATTCAATCAAACTTAGCACTTTTGCCGCAGGCAAATCAAATTGTAAAATAGTTTGATTTAAGAATGGTGTTGTGGTATATGCATCTAAACTTTCTGTTGCATTGACAATATTAGCTAAAACGCCACCCCATGTTACTGTTGAAGAAACACTAACGCCAGTTTTAGGCATAATAGAAGGCGTACAATTGAACTCTTCAGCATCTAAAACTCCGTCGTTGTCATCATCTATATCGTTTACGTCTTTAACTCCATCACCATCCGTATCTAAACACGCATTGATGGTGTTTGACAATGCATAATCAGCATACGTTGATGTATAATTTGTTGTGCCAGCAGTAACGCTTTCGTAGTTATTTAATAAACCATTGGTGTTGGTATCTGTTCCAGTTGGGTACACTGAAACACTTGTTGCAGTTGTTGAACTTCCTGCTTCAATAGCATCTGCACAATTATCACCGTCTGAATCCAAATCCAAATGATTTAATTTTCCATCACCATCTGTATCGTTTGTGCAGGCAATTTTTGGATTTTCACTTGGATTTGTTGAGGCAGCAAGGACAAATGTTGCATTGGTGATTCCTCCAATACCAGATGTTCCCGCGATACCGATTAGCCTGAAGTACTTGAATTTCAGTGAAGGTGCAAGTGTATTTGCAATCGTTAATGTTCCAGTTGTAGCGGTTGATGCCAATGGCGCGGACAAATCTGTCCATAGCACATTATCCCCTGACCCTTGAAGTTTGAAGGTTGATGTTGCAGTCGCGGAAATCGGCCAGGAGAACAAGTCTAATTTTAACGCGGAAATGGCAATTAATCCATTGGCTGTGTAGTTGTAGATTTCTTTTCCTTCCAGACGCTGCCCTGCAATCAATGCTGAATAAGTTGTTGCACTGTTGTCGATGGAATTGATTGGATTATAGGTAATGCCTCCGCTCAACAATGGACTTAACTGACTGCTCACACTATCAGGTGTTGCCAGTTCTGCAAGTGAATAAAAACAAGTTGGTGATTCAACAGCATCCAAAATTCCATCGTTGTCATCATCCAAATCTATAATATCAAATACACCGTCGCTGTCTGTATCGGAACAAGAGAGGATTGATGCATTAATGGCAAAATCATACGGATAGAGTCCTTTGTACACGCCGTTGTCTGCAACCGTTTCCAGTGAATTGATGAAACCATTGGTACCAAATGTACCTGTAAACTGATAATTGGCGGTAGTATTGGTGGTTGTTTGTGCTTCTAAGGCATCGCTACAACCATCGTTATCCGAGTCAAGATCCAAAGTATTATCAACACCATCTTTATCAAAATCGCAAGATCCACTGCCCCTAAATGTATTGAGTTCTGCATTGAGGTAGGTTGGCGGATATTCATTGTTTTGGCTAAACACGATTGTATTCGAACCATTCAAGTTAATAGGAACAGTATTGTAAGCTGCATTTAAAAGCACCAACTCTTGGTAGTTTCCCGCTCCGTTTGTGCCATCCAAGCCCAAAATTTTAACTTCTCCAAAGCTGTTGATAACCACGCGCATCATTGGACGCGATTGATTATTTCCATAAAGCCATACATTGTTCGGGTAATTCTGGCTTAGACCAGATGGTTGAACAACATTTGTATAGGTTGCTGAATATGTTGCACCGATGGCAAAATTCAATTCTGAGACCGTTGTAATGTTTACATTGTTGATCTTCAGATTTAAATTGTTGTCAATGTTCCAAATGTCGATGTACAGTTCATCTGGGAAACCGCTGATAGTTTGGGTTATTGACGCACCTCCATTAAGGTCAAAACGCGGAACAAGCGCCTCCATTCCCGGAGGAGGGCACTCAACGATATCCAGGATCCCATCATTATCATCATCTAAATCAGCAATGTTTGAGACACCATCTTTGTCTGTATCAGTACAATTATTGACTGCATTGTTGCGTGCATAGTTGTAGGTATATGTTCCCGTGTATATTCCATTGCCTGAAGTTTGCAAAGCATTGGCAAAACCATTAGCATTGTATGGCGCAGCTGCAAGAGCATTGCTTAATGTTGATGCTGTTGTCAAGGTTCCTGAAACACCGGCCTCTTTTGCATCAGCACAACCATCTCCATCAGCATCTAAATCCAGATGATTTGGTTTCCCATCACCATCTGTATCTGTATTGCAAATTAGCTTCGGGTGTAAACTTGAAATGTATCCAGCGGCAGTTTTAAAATATACTTCATTCGCATATCCTGCATTTGAAATTCCACCACCAGAGGTCCAATAAATCTCGTAATACTGATATTTTGCAGCATTTTGTGTTACGGTGAACAGGTTGGCATTATTTATATTGGGCAACAGCGGAATGGTGGTTACCTCTGTGGCTGAAGGAGCGCCGATCGTTCCATCATAGGCCAAAGGAAGCGTAAGATTTTTCCATGTTTGTCCATCCGTCGAACCGCGCAATACAAGATTTGTTCCTGCTGCAAAATGAGTATTGGTATTGACATATCCCAAATAAATACTACTCAATTCTACTGGGATTTTCATGTTAAAGCTGTATACCGCTTTACCCGTTCCGAGTGTATTTATTGTTGCTGTGGTTGTCTCAAAACGCACATCATAATTAGTTACTGCATTAAAACCATCGACGACTTTTTGAGGAACGTTTTGACCAATTGTCATCGAAAGCGGAGTGGTAACTGTTATGTTTGGACGAGGGCCCACATACCAATCGTTGGATGCGTAAAAACAAGTTGGCGATTCTACCGCATCTAAAATTCCGTCGTTATCATCATCAAGATCAACAGTATCGTTTACACCATCACCATCTGAATCAGCACAATACGCAATGCCATTTGAAATTGCATTGGTGTAGGTAGAAACATAATTAATTACACCATTATCGGCTACTGTTTCTAATGTATTGATTAATCCATTGGTTCCAAAATCAGCGGTTGTTCCTGTAAATTGGTAATTAGCTGTGGTGTTAGCTGTTGCGCCTGCTTCTAATGCATCTGAACATCCGTCACCATCTGAGTCAAGATCTAGGCGATTAGGGATACCATCACCATCTGTATCTAAGAAAGTAACACATTTACTATACACCGCTAAGCCAGCTGTGCCAGAAGTTGCTGTTGATTCCAAGATAGTAAAGCTCAATTCTACAATACCTTTTGTCTTAGCACCAGGGATATTTTTAAAATGAACAATTCCCCAAGATTGCCCATCGCCAGATGTTAGGTTTGTCGTTTGGAAGAAAGGAGTTCCGGAATCAAAGGGTGCTCCATAATTTTTGGTGAAATTTCCCGTGAAATTATTTACATTATTCGGCTGAGGGGTCCAAATAGCTGCCGTAGGCGCAAAAGTGGTTGAAAGATCAAAATCAACTTTATTTATTACTGTTCCGTCAGTTAATTTAACGGTAAAATTACCGTAGCGGTCAAAATCATAAATTGAGGCAAACTGCAGGGCAATGTCTTCTACTGGTTTGTCAAAAGTAAGTGTATAGCCAGGTTGAAATTGATTAAACGAAAGTTGCATCCATGAAGGGAAGGTTGCGTTGTAACCAAATGCCCCAGTTGTGGATCCATTTATATTTTTAAGTGTAAATGGAACCGTTCCAATACAGGCTGCTTGTTCATTTGCATCTAAAATTCCGTCATTATCATCGTCCAAATCTATTATATCAATTACACCATCACCATCAGTTTCGGTACACGCTATTTCCGTTGGATCAACGGCATTATCATACGTATAGGTGCCATTAAAAATTCCATTGTCTGCGACTGTTTCAAGGCTATTTAGTAAACCATTCGTCCCGACCCCTGCAGTAGGATGCGCAAAGCTGGCCGTTTTATCCGAAGTTGTTCCTGCCTCAAAAGCATCTGAGCAACCATCTGCGTCAGAATCTAGATCTAAATGATTATATTTTCCATCGCCGTCCGTATCATTTCCGCAGCTAACTTTCGTATAATTAGATGCTTGGTATTTTGCCATATTGACATCAAAATACACTTCTGAGGCGATTCCTGATGACACATTTGATGCAGTGACTCCATAAATACGGTAATACTTATAAGCCCCTGGATTTGTGGTTAATGTAAATTTATTGGAGTTAGGTAAGGTAAGTACCCCAACAGCTGTAACATTCGTAGCATTTGCAGGAGGAGTTATAGCAGCTGTTAAGTCCATCCATGTCAAGTTGTTATTCGAACCTTGTACTCTTACACTTGCTGTTCCAGTGAAAAGTTGTGTAGCAGATGTTTTTTGAATATAAATCGCATCCAATTGCATTGGCTTCGACAATTCTATTTTTAATAATTCTTTGTTCAATTGCGATTGTGCTGGTGTTGATACAAATTGAACAGCAGCTGATGTTGATCCCAAACCATCCACTAAAGCCTCTAAATTATTGTTTGGTGCTACCAGGTTCAAGTCCGAAGTAACTTTTGCAAACAAGGATTTATCGCTACTGTTCCATTCGTTCGATTGGAAGAAACACCCTGGCGATTCAATGGCATCCAATACACCATCGTTATCATCATCGATATCGGTTAAGTCGTTTATTCCGTCTCCATCCGTATCCGCGCATGCAGCTAAAATTTTGCTTGTGGCATAAGGGTTATAAGTTGAGGTATAATTAATTGTCCCCGCAGTGGCTCCTTCATACACATTCAACAAGCCATTACCATTACTATCTGTTCCTGTTGGAAAAACGCTAGTGCTGGTGGCCGTTGTCGAACTTCCAGCTTCTATGGCATCTGTACAACCATCCCCATCAGAATCTAAATCCAACCTATTCGGAATACCATCGTTATCTGTGTCAAGGTCTGCAACCCCACAAATGGCGCGGAATTCTCCCAAGAACATATTGTAGGCGGCATTAACAGTAATTCCATCTGTTGAAACTTGACCAACACTGTTATTGTTAATGTCATACCAGCCACTTAAGAAATTCAAACGGATTTTAGTGACATTATATAAGGCTTTTGGAAAATAAAAAGCCTGAGCTTCAGGCAATGCTCCGCTAGTATTGGGCTGCACAGTCGTAAACACCTGCGAGGTAAATATGCGCCCCCCGTCATAGGTTACCTCTACCCTAAAGTCCTTTGGAGGTCCATCACCACCTCCATAATTATAGGCATCTGGAGCCCAAAGTGCTACCCCGCCCACGTTGGAACCGGCTGGCATTAGGTATTCGATAAAACCAGATGTTTCGGGTTCTTTCAATAACCAAGCATCGCTTAGTGTAGCAGGTGCTGTGGCTAAAGCAGCAAGTCCAGTACCCGTAAATCCAGTTCCATCAATGGTTCGAGTGGCTGTAGCACCACCATATACCGGACTAGAGGTGGCAGAAAAAGGAGTTAAAGTTACATTTGCACAGGAGCCAGATTGCTCCGAGGTGTCCAATACCCCATCATTATCATCGTCGATGTCGTCGAAATCTGGAACTCCATCTGAATCTGAATCCAAACAAACCACAGCGGAAGTCGCCATATTGTTCGTATAATCACATTCAAATATTACAGTGTTCGGGAAAGCGGAACCAAAGGCAAATGGCCTTGCTGTAGTGCCATTGTCGTTTACTACTGCAAATACAGTAGCCGTATTCTTGAATAAAGTAACAGGTATGCTTACACCAATACTTGCTCCTACAGCAATTTGCACTGTTGTTACATAAGTGCCGATTACATTAGCTGAGCCCAGCGTTGGGTTGGCATCATAGATAGCAATCGGGGTTCCCGCTACCAATGGTGCTGATCCACTATTGGTTACGGTTGCGGCCACTGTTATGGCAGGACATGAGCCGACCACGCTGGATATGCTAATCTTTGCATCTGCCACAGCAGTTGTTCCATAAGGCGCACTGCTTCCTGGTGCTGCATCTGCATATTGTAATTGCGCAGCATTATTATTAATAGAAGCTGAACCAATTATACTGGTTTCAGTTGCTGGAACGGTTAAATTTGGATTGATATTGACAATGCGGTAGTTGCGTTGGTTCCAATAATTGGGCGCATCTTTCCATGCAAATGTGTTGGCCGCACGGTTGAACACGCGTAACCTAGAATCTGCGGTTACAGCGATATCCGCTTGTCCATCATCGTCAAAATCGCCCACAATTGGGTATTCGCCCCAAGTTGAAGATGCAGCGGCAATGGTTGCATAATCTACTGGTGTTGCTAAATTTCCATTGATAATGCGCAATTGAGACTGATCACGGTACACAATTTCACGGATACCATTGCCGTCAAAGTCGAAAGCTGTTATCCCTGTACAACCAGACAAGTCATTGGTCCCAAAAGACCAAATGTATTGTGTTGCACTTCCTGAAGCTGTAGTGAAGTTCAAGTTATACGCTGTTACAATTCCTGCTCCACCCGTAGAATTTATAATTACCGCCTCTGGATAATCGTTTGCTTTACTATTGTTTACCTTCTCATTGTAAAAATTAGCCACCAGAGGTAAACCCCGCACACCATAACTAAATGAAGGTGGGATTCTCTTCAATAAAACAATCGATTGATTTGGATCCCAAATGTACACATTGGCCGAACCGTTGTATACAATGTCCAAATCGCCATCCAAGTCCATATCGGCTACAGCAGTCGGACCATTGTCGCCGGCCGCTGCACCTGAACCAGCGATGGTACTTAAATCTTTCAACACGGCCATTGTGCCAGCCGTTAAGTTGACACTGTACACGCGTGAACCATACACCAATTCTTTTCCAGGGTTGGACGCAATAATATCTATCACAACCACATCGATTGCTGTTCCTGTTGCACCGGATGTTGCACCAATATAATTTAGAGGCGTACCCGCGACTCTTTTGACCAAAGCACCGCCAACAATTCCAAAGATATCCGAACCCAATACAATTTCGGCTGTTCCATCTTGATCGATATCTACTACATAAGGAGTTACATTGGAAGTATATTGGGAAGCGGTGGTAGATTTGAATAAGAAATTGGTTTCGCTTCCTCCTGTACTATTGAAAATATAAACAAATCCTGCGGAATTGACCATGATCACCTCCGGACTAGTAGTCGTGGTGATAATATTCGCAATGGCAGGTTGCACAGAACGAGCATTAGAGGTGGCAATTACATAGTTTTTTGTCGCGGTGGTTTTATTTGAACCGTTTCCTTTGTATGTATAATAGCCAGAATAATCTGACGCTGGCACTAGAATTTCTGAAATACCATCTCCATCTAAATCGGCAGCAGTAGGGGTGCCACCATTCCAAACCACAGCATTAGACTGAAATTTCTCAGCAATCCCCCAGGAAGTAGCAGGAGTTGGGTTGTAAGGTCCATAACACGTCTGGGAAAATACCCTGGAGCTAAAAATGGCAGATACCGCCACCGGCAGAACCAAAAAGGCAGCCTTCCTGATTACATTTTTAATCAAAAATGAAAATAGATTGTCAAGGGAGTATTGGCAGTCTTTCATGCAAGGAATTTTTTATGAATTCAGGATATTGGAATTGGAATATATTTTTCCCAAGTCAGGTTGTTGGAAACAACCCAGATATGGGGCAAGACGGACACTAAAGTTTAACTAAAGTTGAGTGGAATGAAGTTCAAGCACAATGTGAATGACGTTGAATAGGCAATACAAAGCCCCATGGTAGAGTTTTTTGGTTGTTCATAGCACTGATCGGTGTAAAAACGCCATCAAGCGTTCTTACACAGACTTTTCAGGTTGCAAATGAACCCCAAATGCATCTCAAGTAACGGTTGAGCTAGTCAATAATTTGCCAATTTTGAGAATATCGAACAAATTCAGCATCAGTTACGGGGCAAAAATTGGCTGAAATAGGCTGATGGTGTTTCGCCTGTTTTCTTTTTTACTGCATTGATCAGTGTGTTTCTAGACTTGAAGCCTCCAAATACAGCAAGTGCGTCGAGTGTATAACCATGCTCTTTATCAGAAAATGTAAGGCTGTCGGCAATATAATCCACACGATAATTATTCACCAACTCGTTGAAATTCAGTCCAAATGCTTTGTTGATAGAGGCAGATAGAAGGTAAACTGGAATATCCAACTCATCAGACAGATCATTGATCTTGTATCCTACTTGTAGGAAAGGCTTGTTTTGTGTAAAATGATTGATAATGAGGGGTTTATAGTCATGGTCAGGCTCCTCAACAGGTGTTTTTAGGGCAACATGATGTTCCGGATCAGCTGCCGAATGAAACAATTCTTCCTTGGAGGGCGAAGATTCTCGGGCAGGTAACTTGCTGATTCCATATAAAATGGTTGGTTTAAAAAACAGATAAAAACAAGTGAAAAGAATTGACAATGAAATAGATATGGCGATTATTTGAGGAGCTTTGATATACATGGACAAATTGAGTGTATGCCAGCCTACCAGCATGCAATAAATGAACAGCAACCAAATGGTAAAATAATTCAGCCAAGCATAGGTTTCATGGTTGTTTGGTGTCTCCAAACCCTGCTTTCTGGCTATTGTTTTAGTTTTTCTAATCAGAAAAAACTGTGCAATTGCAAAAGATAAACCATACCCGATGCGCAACAAGATGCCCCATCCAGCAGGAAGTACTCCATCCAAATCTACAACGATTACTTTTTTATTCATTAAAATTCGGGATATGACGAGTTCTTTCTGGTCTGCTGGCAACAGATAAAATGGAATAAAAGTCAACCCGTAAATGAACGCAGGAATAAAATATTGATACTGTTTGGATTTGAGTGTATGTTCTTGATATAAAACACTTCGTACATACAAGAATGCCAACGGGGATGTTATAAGAGAGAAATAAACAGGAGACCGCCAAAGTGTCGGATAACTCAGGTAAAAATTGGTGTGCAGAAGACCATGGTGAATGGCAAGAATGGAGAGGCTAAAAAGATAGATGGCAAGCAGGCGTGGAGCCACGGATCGATCCTTGTTTATAAAATAAAGAATGAATGAAATCAACAATCCTACTATACCAACCGTTGGTACAAAAGAATTAAGAAAAGATTCAACATTTTCCATGGTGGATTAAGGAATATTATACCATACCAATGAATGGCAATGATGAAACCAAGACAAATAGAGCATCTATGCTATTGTTGGCTAAGGAAGGTGCAAGTAATTTCCGCATTCTTTCAATGGTTACAAAAAACATTTTTTCGGGTCATATTGGGAGCAATGTTCGCCAAATAAGAATTGATAAAAACATTTCTATCGAGGAGTTGGCCAATCTTTCCGACATGACATATTCTCAAGTGAGCAGGATTGAACTGGGAAAAATAAACACAACTTGTTATACCCTGTATGTGTTGTCAAAAGTTTTGGGGGTTCATATGACAGATTTTTTTCGAGATAATATTGAATAATGAAGTTTCCACTAACTTTCTATTCAATTGAGTAAAAATAACATAATTATATATTTTAAATTTATTTAATGTGTTAGTGGAAAGGGAATCAAATTTTATAAAAGCCTTGGGTCAAAGAATTGCATTTCACAGAGAAAATGCAGGGTTTTCGATACTTGATTTTTCTGCTAACACAAGAATTGAGGTTGAAAGTATTGTTGCTTACGAAAATGGTAAACGTTCGATACAGATAGAAGATTTTTTAAAAATCGTTAATGCCCTGGGAATTGATGCATCCCAACTTACAGATGGAATAATAATGTAAAATTAGAAAGCTAACCCTCTTTATCAAAAAAATCCTTCAATAAATAATCTCCTCTCCACTGGTTGACATATTTTTCAGCCCTGGGAAACATAACCTGATTGTCAACCCCATCACAATACATCAGAAACTGTTCCCATTCTTCATCTGAGAACTCCAGATTAAATTCATTTGCATACATCTCTCTGGTGAAATTCACCAACAAATGTTGGTCCCTGTTGAAACGCAGATAATACAGTATCTCCCAGGTTTCCCATTGATCAATCGGCTTGTTATTGTTCATCATCCATTCAATAGTGATTCAAACAAATGTATGCTGTGAATGCAAGAGGGAGCATGTCATTTGTGACATCTCCTTTATTGGAAAATTTAATCAATATTGTATCATCCAATCTAAACAAGGATAATGAATAAGCGCGAATAGAAAACCGTTTTAAACATGTCCTAGAAAAACCAAATGCCCACTTGCGTGGGCATTTATTTTTAAAACCTATTCCAAGGCCTTTCTGATAAAAATCACAGGCCGATTTGCTACTAACTAAACACCTAGTGCTTTTTTATAAAGTTTATAAAGTGATGAATAAATCAAGCCAACAATTGCTGAATTTTCAAAACCACTACCAACAAAATGAAAAAAATAACTCCCGAAACGACAACAACAGTTGAATATCCTACTTGACTCTTTTTTTTACCCTGCTGATTGTCAAAAACTTCCATAGTTTAAAATTAGAAAAGGTTAGATGCAATGAGGATGTCTTATTTGACATACAAGAAGGGCCAATAGAATGATTACCCAAGGAAATCAAATTGAACCCCATCTAAACCACTGATAATTTCTGAAAAATTGATACTCAAGGCTTTAGAAATCATATAAAGTTGAAAAACAGAAGTATTGATTCGCCCACGCTCTATTCTGCTGAGTTGGGTATATTCAACACCGGTTTCAAAAGCAAGCTGTTCAATTGTCAATCCTTTTGATTGGCGAATACTGCGAATTCTGCTGCCAACAATATTGGCAACCTCATGTTTTTTGATTTGAATCATCTGTCTTTCGTTGAATAGTGGATAAAATCAAGTTATACAAATCAACAGATGTTACGTGATTATACCTAATATTAGTAGTGAAAAATACCCAAAATTTGATTTTATTGAACAAGATAAGCTTCAAATCAAGTGATGTTCATACTAAAGTAGCTTGACGGAGTCATTCCGGATTTCTTTTTAACAGCTGCGATAAAGGTACTTCTCGAGTTGAAGCCGGCAGATTGGGCAATGGCTTCAAGTGTGAAGTTTTGACTATCCGGTGATTGCTTTAAGATGTCTGCAACATAATCTACCCTATATTCATTGACCAACTCGTTGAAGTTTTTGCCATATTCCTGGTTGATAAAAGATGATATAAGATAAACAGGAGTATTCAGTTCTTGGGATAAATCCTTGATTTTATATCCTGCAGCCAAGAAAGGCTTGTTGTTTTTGAAATGGTTTTCTAAGCGTGATTTTATCTCCATCCTCATTTCAGTTGTAAAAAATGATGTTTTAGGATGATTGGATATGTCGATTTTGTGCAGCCGATCTTCGATGGCTTCTTCTGCTGACAAAGAGGGTTGAATATTCCATCCTTTCAGTCCGTACAATATGTTGGGCTTAATGAGAAGATACCCGCAAATCAATGAGATGCAACCAGCTGCGGTCAAGCTTATGGCAGTATATAACTCAAAAACTTTGGATAATTCAAGTACAAACCACAGAACCAAAAGAGCAAAAGAAAATAAGACACAATAGGTTAAATAATAAAGCCAAGCATATATTTCATGGTTTTGAGTGCCTTTATCTCCCATAATTATCAACGCTACTTTGCTCTTTCTTATTTTAACCAATGCAAGGCCACAGAAAAGCAAACCAATCCCTAATCTGATAAGGATACCCCATCCTAAGGGAAATTGGCCGTCTATTTCTTGCGCAGCCAATTGCTTGTTGATGAGCATTTTTACAATCAATTCCCTTTTTTCTTCAGTGGAAAGCAAATAAAAAGGCAAAAAATTAATTGTATAAATTATTGCGGGAATAACCAAAAAATAATCCCTGGAACGGAGCTTAAACTGCTGATTAATAATGGATTGCACATACAGATAAAGCATGGGAGGCATAAGGCCAGAAAAAAATGCCGGTATACGCCATGCATGAGGATATTTCACAAAAAAAGATGTGCCTACCAGTGTATAGTTAATCGCAAAAAGCGAAATACACAACAATATTCCAGCAAGTAGCCTTGCAGAAAGCGCCCTATCCCTGTTATTTACATACAGTATAATTGATACCAGAAATCCAATGGTAGCAATTATCATCACAATCATATAATTCAATGTTTCTATTGCATTCATTCTCAACAATTGGGAAGCTTGTAAAAAATCTAACTTTTTGAAAATCTGTGTGTTACGTAAAACACACTTTTAGCTTGCACCAGAAAACGAGTAGGAATAACAATGAGAATGAAGACAATAGGAATTGTAAAAGAATAATTGGTTTATTCATTTCTTGATTGGATAATTGGAGTTTGGGTCAAATCTAACGAAGCGTAAAATAAGATAAAACCGTTTATATCAAGCCTATTTTATTGGGTTAATTAAAACCTTTTTCCAGCACATTACCCCAACCTCAACCGCCTGTAAAACTCCTCCTGGGCCATTTCCCTGATCTCCCCGGGTTGCAGGTCTTGCAGTTCAATGTCTTCAATGGCCAAACGGATCAGTCTTTTGCAGGGATGGCCCACCGCCTGCACCATTTTCCTGACCTGGTGGTACTTGCCTTCGGTAAGGCTGATGGTCAGCCATGAGCGAGGCACCCTTTCATGCAATTCTTTTCCGTTGGAAAACAATCCCGCTGGTTCCTCAACCAGCTCCACTTCACAGGGCTTGGTAACGTAGGAGGTTTCCTCCGCCACAGGAATGGGCACACCGTTCCTCAACTGTTGAGCAACTGCATCATCTGCCACTCCCCTGACTTGGACCAGGTATTTCCTGAAATGCGGCACCTTGCTTTGGAACAACAAACGGGTGATTCTCCTGTCGGTGGTCAACAGCAGCAGCCCTTCGGAATCCTTGTCGAGCCTTCCAATGGCATGTGTACCCTCCGGGAAATCAAAATTGAGATGGCACAAAAGCCTGACTTTATGGGAACTCACAAACTGTGAGACCATGTTATAGGGCTTGTTCAACACAAAATAGCGGTAAGGTTCCTCTGATAAAGGCATTGGTAAAGCTATCAAATTATCATCCCAGTTTGTACAAATAATTCAATTGCCAGTGTTTACAGCCCGAATTTCAAAATTAATGGCTCAACAGTAGCATGTACTTGGAATATAAATGATAATTTCAAACAGGACGAACAGATAATCATCTGTGTTGACCCCTATCCTCCTATACGCAAAATGATAAATAACTTCAAACCATATTGATATGGCATCATCAACCAAACAACTCATTGCATTGTCAATTTTCATCTTCATGCTGCTGGCTTCATGCAAGAATAAAAATATGTACAAAGCCCCAACAGCTAAATTTACACTCGAGGAAAAACAATTGCCCGACTATGAAAAAGAGATTGACCACAAGGGATTGTTGGCTGATATAGAGGGTCGCAAGGAAGTGTCATTTGCAAAAGGAAAAGCAATATACAACGAGACTTGTATTACCTGCCACGGAACGCCGAGCCAGGAGGGATCAATTCCTACTGCATTCAAATTTTGGAAGGATCAATTCAAAGTTGGAAACGACCCTTACTCCATGTACCAGACACTGACCAGGGGATATGGTGGGATGCCTGCCCAAACGAATTTGACACCAATAGAGAAATATGATGTAATCAATTATGTCAGGGAAGAGTTTATCCTACAACAAAACAAGACAGCCTATTTCAAGGTTGACTCAAATTATTTAGCAAGCATTCCTGCAGGTAAAACCAAGGGGCCCACACCTGTTAAACGAAAACCCTGGGCGGAGATGGACTATGGGAATTATTTCATCAATACTTATGAATTGGCTGATACCAATGCCAAACCCCGGGAAACATCAAGAGGACAAGCACCACTGAAAGATGAAAACTATGCAGATGCCAACTTTGCCTACAAGGGCATCGCCGTAAGATTAGATGAAGGCTCAGGTGGCGTTGCAGCGGGAAATGCCTGGATGATTTTTGACCATGACCTGATGAGGATTGCAGGAGGATGGACCGGAAAGGGCTTCATAGATTGGGATGGAATACTTTTAAACGGGAAGCACAACATCTCACCAAGGATCATGGGGAATCTCCATTTTTCAAACCCCGTTGAACCAGGATGGGCAAATCCTGCAGATGGATCCTTTGCCGACAACCGGTTTACTGCAGTAGACAAAAGAAAATTCGGTCCATTGCCCCGTTCATGGACACAATACAAAGGCCTCTATCATTATAAGGACAAGGTGATCATTTCCTATGCTGTTGGGAATGCCATGGTATTGGAAAAATTAGGTCTTGAAGGAACTGCAGACAAGCCCATATTTACAAGAACACTCAACATCGCTCCTTCTGCAACGAAGCTAAAAATGAGAATCGCCAAAACCAATGCCCTTGTTGCCGTTGTAGGAAAAGATGTTACCCTTGGCAAGGATAAAGGGTTTTTTGTTCTTGATGTTCCGGCTTCAAAATCAATCAAGGTAAAAATTTTGATTGCCAACACTGGGATAAACGATTTTAAACAACTTTCATCATCAAGCAAGGAACCTGAAAACCTGTTGCCTTACACCCGTGGTGGCGAAGCGCAATATCCCCAGAAATTGGTAACGGCCATTTCGAAAGGGGAGCAGAAGGGTGCATTTAAGGTAGACAGGTTGGAATTGCCCTATCAAAGTCCATGGAAAAACCAGATGAGATTGAGTGGGATCGACTTTTTGGAGGATAAAAACAAAGCAGTGATTTGTTCAACAGATGGAGATATCTGGCTTGTGGAGGGAATTTTGAAAAGTTCAGGCAATTTGTTGTGGAAAAGGATTGGTGCAGGATTGTTTCAACCTTTGGGCATCAAGGTGGTAGATAAAAAAATATTTGTGACTTGCAGGGACCAGCTTGTTAAACTGCATGACCTCAATGGTGATGATGAAATTGATTTTTACGAAAGCTTCAACAGTGATCACCAGGTAACCAATCACTTCCATGAATTTGCCATGGGTCTTCAAACAGATAAGGAAGGGAATTTTTATTATGCAAAAAGTGGCCGGCATGCCAGAAGAGCCCTTGTGCCACAACATGGCACCCTTATAAAAGTGAGTAAAGACGGTCAAACAACAAACATAATAGCAAACGGCTTCCGTGCTGCCAATGGCGTATGCATCAACCCAGATGGATCCTTCCTTGTAACAGATCAGGAAGGACACTGGAATCCGATGAACAGAATCAACTGGGTTACAGCAAACAATAAGTTTTACGGAAACATGTTTGGATACAATCCCTCAAAGGATAGTTCAGATACTGGCATGGAACAGCCATTGGTATGGGTTGAAAAGGATGTTGACCGATCACCTTCGGAATTGCTTTGGGTAGATAGTAAACAATGGGGACCACTGAATGGAAGCCTGCTGAGTTTTTCATACGGATATGGAAAAGTGTTTATCGTGCCGCATGAAAAAATTGGAGACAAGGTTCAAGGAGGATTGTTTGAACTGCCAATTCCAAAGTTTTCTACAGGGGTTATGCGCGGAAGATTCAACCCTTCAGATGGTCAATTGTACGCCTGTGGCTTGTCTGCATGGGGATCAAGCCAGCCAGAGTTGGGTGGTTTTTACCGGATAAGGTATATGGGTGAAAAATCGACCATTCCCATTGGTCTACATGTCAAAAAGGAAGGTGTACGCTTAACATTTTCACATGCATTAAGCATAAGGGAAGTAAAAAATGATACGTCCTTTAAGATACAAACATGGGATTTGAACCGATCAAGAAAATACGGATCAGACCACTTCAACACGAAATCACTTCCTGTTACCAAGGTTGAAATGAGTGCTGACAGAAAAGAATTGTTTCTTACCATTCCTGGCATTAAGCCAACATGGGCAATGGAAATTGCCTATCAACTCACTGGCAAGAATGGACAACCCATAACAGGAAAGATTCAAAACACCATACATCAGTTGGGCAAATAGCCAAGACTATTTTTCCAACCCTTGTTGCGTAACAATCGGCACATATCCTATCTCCATTCCTTTGGGAGGTTTAACAATCAACGCAGGATCCAAATAGGCAAGTTTTCCAGACATGGGTGGTGGAAGGTATTCGCGTTCTTTTGTCCAAAACCGGTGGAGCAATTCAGCACGGCGTTGCATTTCTTCACGCTCCTTGCTGCTGAGGCTGGCATTGAGCAATGCTGGCTGGTCAGCGAATCGATACCAGTAATATGTCAATGTACTGCCATCTCCCAATTTCACTTTGAAAGGCCCTGCAGCAGGTCCGGGCGTTTTCCAACAACTGGTATCCTCTTTGGGTGTGGTATAGACCAGAGAAGTTCTATCGTCTCCGGCCCTGCCAAAATTCACCCCGTGCAGGCCAGTTTCGGTAGGCACTTCCTTTGCTGCCAGGGCAACCCAGGTACCAATTGTATCGTTAGCTGATTTAAGCAGTTTATAATATTCGGGGAGTGTTATGACAGCCCCTTTCCCCTCTTGTCTTTTGCTGATCAATTCTCCTTCCCAGCGAACTTTTAGAGTGGCAGAATCTGTAACATTTGCATCCATGTAAGAAGTGATGTTCATCAAGGCGCGTTTTTCCTTGGGTATGTGATCGCCATAAAACTTCCAATTTGATCTCACTCCTTTTTCAAATTTTTGCATCCGTGCTTCGCTGATGTCAATGATGCCACTGGCAGGTTTTCCACCTTTGAACCATGCCTCCACATCTTTCCATAGCGCCTCCTTGTTGTACACCATCAAACGTTGCAACAACTCCGAATTGCCATCAGGCCCAACAGGGTATTGCGTTGGAGCCATACGGGCAAATGTCTGCCCTTTGGTATCTGTGGCTTCATAGGAATGAATGTGTTGCGTTTCCATCTGAAAAGGCTTGTTGGCTTTTGATGGGCGCGTATCCGGAAACAATCCGCTCAGGAGCGGATTCTCCACTGAGGCCTCGCTCCAAAAATAAGGTGTAAAAAAGGCAACAGGTCCTTTGAAATTTCCGGTATTGAGGAAGAGGGTCCAGCACTGATTTCCGGTAGGAACGTCTTTGCCTGCTGTGACCAATTTCGGTTCAGTGAGGGGCAAGGGCAAATAGCCGCTGCCAAACCATTCACCACATGTACCCTGACGAAGGTTCAGTCCGTCTGGAGGCCACAATAACCAGGGACTCAGTTGTGCAACACCATATTTGCCTTTGGATTTGCTCCAGTCCCTTCCCTTGCCTGCACCCGGCCCATTGGCCCATCCTGAAAAATTCAATTGCACACCACCCATGATAAATTTTGGTGTTGCTGTTGCAAACTCGGTATCGCGCCACCAGCCAAGTCCTCCTTCAATATCAGTATAGAGCTTTTCTACCGGAAGCGGTCCGTCATGCTGCGGATGCATCCAGGTTCCGAACAATCCTGATTGAAAACTCCTGCCAGGATAGGCTTTTACCAAAGGCCAGGCCGCTGCATACATCGAGTATCCCGCATTGAATGCTTCATCCACTTTCTCGATGCGCGTAATCATGTAACCGCCAATATTCCCTTTTTTCAATGAATTGTTGATGGAATCCTGCGCAGCAGCAAATGTGACAATCAAGATGAAAAAAACATTCACGAGAAGATATTTCAGCTCCTTGCTGATGATATGCCAGGATATAGATTCAGTCATAGTTGTTCGTTTCATTTTAGTTGATGGTTTTTAATGAATAAGGTTTGAGGCCGGTTTTCACAGCTTTTATTTTTTCTTTTCTTTCAACAGTTTCTCTGCCTCTTGAATGATCCTGATGCGTGCAAGTTCTTCTGCCTGTTGCTGCAACATTTTCTGTTTTTTGCGGTATTCTTCAAATTCGCCAGGCAGGTAGGGTGCTTCGGGATAATCCCAGTGGTCTGTTCTAAAAAGCGGTACAGGAATAATTCTTTCTGCGTCATTGACAAGATTGCCCAAGGGATTGCGTGCCCAGGCATAACGCAGTTCCACTGGATGGGCAACAAGATCGTTCCATACAACGACCCTTTTTTTATCATTGACCTTTTGCCCTTTTTCATTATCAATTTTCAGGTATTCAGCTTTTGCAGGATAAAAATGCTGGTCAGTTCCTGCGATTGAAAAACCATCCAAAGGCCTGTCATCAGAGGATTTCACGGCTTTGTTAAAAGTAATGATGATGCGGTCACTAAGCCTTTCGATGGCTGTGCAGATCGCCGGCTCCCATCCAAGATTAAACCCATATTGGGTTGACAATGCCCAGCGGGCCATGCGCTCACCCACCTCTACTTTTTTTTGAGGATGGTACCAGTTTACTTGTTGGTCATAAGCAGCAGCATACCCGGTATGGGGTAAATCCCGAAAGGCATTAAACTGCCCCTCACGAATGGCTGGCGCTGGATCCAACATCCTCAATTCATAATTATCCAGGGTCTGTGGTTCACCACCGGCACTCAACTCCATGATTCCGAAGGGTAAATTTTTATTGTTGAACAACGCCCGCCAGTCATTGATCAATGCCTTGAAGTTTGCAGCGTATAATGTAGGTCGGGAATCGCCCAGGGCATTGTTATAACCCTGGTGAAACACTACTCCTTTTACAGTGAGCCCACCAATGATAGCCACCATGCCCATATAGGAAGCTCCGGGAAAATTCCTATCAAGCGAAGGCCTTAATGAAGGTTCCACCGGCTTTGGAGAAGGTTCCAATCCCTGGCTTTTCAGGACCAGGCTTCTTTTCTCCCAATTGGTGATTTTTGTCTTAAGGTCTTCAACCGGATCATAGGCCGCTTCCTTATCATTCCATTGCTTTACCAAAGCGTTATTCTCAGGCATTTTATTCAGCGTCTTGGGGCTTAGCCAGGCTTCTATGGTGGTTCCCCCCAATGACAGATCGATCAAACCAATGGGTACTTGGCTGACCAAATGTATTCTCCGGCCGAAAATATATCCCAATCCTGAAAATGTTGCAACAGTTGACGGGGAGCAGGTAAACCAATAGCCTTTTTTGTCATGTCTGTCGAGCCAATCATCGTATTCATTGATTCTTTCAAAATCCTTCTTGGGCAACTGACCAGCTGAACTGGGAATGGTCATGAGGCGAATATTGGGAAAGTTAGCTGACAGCGTTTCGGCATCTCCATGAAACAGCCTTGCCAAATCCATCTCCATATTGCTTTGCCCTCCAAGTATCCATATATCCCCAACCAAAACATTGGTGAATACAACCGTATTATTTTTGCCTGAAATTTTTAAATCCTGCGGATTTGAATTGGCACGCATTGAATCTAGGTATACAAACCACTCCCCTTGCGGATTGGCGGAGGTGGACTTTACCTGTCCCCCAAATTCAATGTTGACTTTTTCCGATGGATCAGCCCATCCCCATACCTTGACTGGCTGGTCGCGTTGCAACACCATATTGTTATCAAAAATATGGTGCGGACGAACCTGCGAAGAGACTGAGCCCCCCAATAAAAAAAACAATAAAAACATCATCGCTGCAAGAGCTGTAAATGATTTATATTTCATACTGTAAGTTTAGCCAATAAATTTTAGAGTAAGAGTAAACAATTCTTCACCTGTTTTAACCCGATTTTATCAGTTCAATAGGATTTTCAAGCAACAAGCGATAAATTCAAGCATTGGGTTTAGCAGTTTTACCCTGATGAAAAATGTAAAAAATGAGGTATAAATCTAGCTATATACGCGTCAGATTCATGGGGTTATCAACCACTGTTTTTGCATTTTTTGCCATTTCACTTTCATCTTTTGAACAAAACAAGCAAGCCCCGGATTCGCAGTTGCAGCGCATGAAGGATAATCACCTTCTATGGTTGTCAAAGGGTACTTCACCTGACCTATCGGTTGAATTCGATCCGGCAGCTGTTCGACCTGAAACTGCGGACACAATTACCCATGACATGTCCGTTTGGAAGACCATCAAACCTGGCGTTCACACTGGCTTTGGATCCACTGATATTGCCTACTCAAAAAATATTCCGCCTACAGGAAAACTTGGAGAAAGCATCAATCTTCAGGGCTGGAAAGGAGAAAGGATCAATTGCCTCTTGCTTGTTTGGTCTGCTGAAAAAAAAGATGAGGTCATTGTCAGGGCAAGTCCGTTTCGCAACAGTGATCATCAACTCGATAAGGGAATCACCTCCATATCTACCGTCAATTATGTTTTGAGCAATGAATTTGCTGGCGGATGCGGGACCAGGGATTTGGATAAATCTCCATCACAGATGAGTCCTGACCTGCTCAAAAAAGCCAATAAGTTTGGCATCAATTCCCAAGAGACAAAACCTATATGGATTGCTGTTGAAATACCACCACAGGCGCCCACAGGGGTTTACAAGGGAAACATTTCAGTTGAATCGACGTCCGGCACGGTAAACCATACAATAACATTGGAAGTGATTAACAAGTCTCTTCCGGCGCCTTCAGCATGGTCCTTCCATCTTGACCTTTGGCAGAATCCCTATGCAGTTGCAAGGTTTAACGGGGTAAAATTATGGTCACAAGAACACATCAATCTTTTGAAACCTTTGTTGACCATGCTTGCCCAAGCGGGACAGAAATGCATCACCACAACACTGATTGAGGACCCTTGGGCGGGTCAGACATTTGATCCATATGGGTCCATGATCAAGTGGGTCAAAAAAGCGGATGGCACTTGGTCCTATGACTATTCGGTATTTGATCTCTATGTCAACCTTGCTATGGAATCAGGGATAAAAGAACAAATCAATTGCTATTCAATGGTTCCCGTTGGCAATAAATTTTCGTGGTTTGATGAAAAGTCTTCCAAAACCATCACCATTGAATCGATACCAGGAACAAAGGCATATGAGGACATGTGGACAAGCTTCTTGCGTGATTTCAAAGCCCATCTGAAGGCCAAGGGTTGGTTGAATAAAACGGCCATTGCGCTTGATGAACGGGAAGAAGAAGAAATGGAAAAAATGTTCGTTTTTTTGAAGGAGGTAGCACCTGAATTGAAAATTGCTATGGCTGGCTTCTATTATGGCAAAATCAACCCGGCCATTTATGATTTCAGTTCCAACTGGAGACATGTTGATACACTTGCCGGGGATGTTATTGATGCCAGAAGACGTTCGGGCCTAAAAACAACCTATTATGTGGCCTGCGGAATACCAAAGCCCAATAATTTCACGTTTTCACCTCCTGCTGAATCCTGCTATGAGGGCTGGTTTGCCTCGGCCATGGGGTTCGATGGATTCTTGAGATGGGCCTATAACAGCTGGCCTGAAAACCCTTTGCTGGATTCCAGGTACATCCGGTGGCCAAGTGGAGATACTTATTTTGTTTACCCAAACGCCCAAAGTTCAGTACGGTTTGAAAGACTCAGGGAAGGCATTCAGGACTATGAGAAAATAAGAATATTGCGCAAAGAACTGGCAGAACATCCATCAAGGAAAGCCGCTGCCGCCAGAGAAGAATTGAATAATTTCATGGGCAGCATCAACACCAAAACACTTGACAAGCGATCTGCAGCAGATGTTATCAATGAAGGAAAAAAATTATTGGCTGAGATTGCCAGATCTGTCGATGGATACAAAGTAGAACGACAAAGATGACAATATACAATGCAGTAGAAATAACAGTTGGAATACAGCATAAACCAATGAAATTTGCAACAGCGCTACAATACAATCCTAGCCTTTGCTCAGCGGTTTTCCTAATCACCTTTTTGTTTACCACTGCATATGGTCAAACGCAGAAAATAGAAAACAAGCATTTGTCTGGGACCAAAAATAAAGCATTGCCAAACCTTGTTCTGATTGTTGCAGACGATCTGGGCTATGGTGACCTTGGGATCCAGGGCAGCAAACAAATTCCAACACCAAATATTGATCAGCTTGCCAGGGAAGGAATAATTTTTACAAATGGGTATGTCTCCTCTCCAGTGTGTGCTCCTTCCCGCGCAGGCCTCCTGACCGGAAAACATCAGGCAGGTTTTGGTTTTAATGACAACCTTGCTGGTAATCAACCCGGATTTGATGCAAACTATCTGGGGCTTCCTTTAACCGAATCAACCCTTGCCAATAAACTCAAGTCGATTGGTTATGCCACAGGATTGATAGGAAAATGGCACCTTGGTGCAGCGCCTCAGTTTAATCCGGCCAAAAGAGGATTTGATGAGTTCTGGGGATTTTTGGACGGAGGACATGATTATGTTACTGCAAAAACAAATGGAACTGGCATGGAATCTGCCATCCAATGCAATTACAAGAAGCCCGACCCGCTTACCTATATGACAGATGATATTGGAAACGAAAGCGTGGATTTTATCAAGCGGCACAACAATCAACCCTTCTTTCTATACGCTGCTTTTAATGCGCCCCATGCACCCATGCAGGCAACCGATGAGGACCTGAAATTATTCAGTCATATCAAAGACAAACTAAGGCAAACCTATTGTGCCATGGTCTACCGGATGGATCAAAATATTGGTAAAATAATAAAGGCACTTCAGGAACAAGGCCTTGAGCGCAATACCCTGGTGGTTTTCATCAGCGATAATGGCGGACCCGCAAATTCAATTTCCAATGGCTCCATCAATGCGCCGCTTCGCGGACAAAAAACCACTGTATTGGAAGGCGGGATAAGGGTACCCTTCTTTTTAAAATGGCCAGCCATAATTGGTGGCGGAAAAAAATTTACAGACCCCGTTTCAGCACTTGATATCTGCCCAACTTTCATTGATGCTGCCGGCGGCACTGTGTCAGAAAAAAATCACTACACCGGCCTTAGTATTTTACCTTACCTGACAGGCAAAACAAAACAGACGCCCCATCAGACCATGGAATGGCGCTATACTGCAGGTGTTGCCATTCGGGACGGAGACTGGAAATTGATCAGGTTGCCAGACCGTTTACCAATGCTTTATCATCTTTCGGAGGATATTGCTGAGCAACATGATGTTTCACTTTTATATCCCGACAAAACCAAATCGATGTTAAAAAAACTGGGAACATGGGAGATGCGCCTTCCTCATCCCGTCTTTCATGAACCAGTGGAATGGCGGGTTCGTCATCTGGGATTTTATGATGCACCATACCAACTTGTTCAACCACAAAATTGAATCAACATTTTAAAAAATACTGATGAACAAAAAGAATTATGCACTTCGGTTTTTTCCAATAGCACTATTGTTGATTTTCTGTGACTGCGCTGTCGCACAAAATCAATTGACCGCAAAGAAACCCAGTGGAAAAGAAGCAATAGAAATGAGCAACAGGCTTATGCATGGCTGGAATACCTGGAATACACGCAGTGTATTGTCTCATGTATTGTTGCCTGAATGCTTTTCCATCAACCTTGCCTTGAAAGACCAGCAAGGTAAAATCCTGGAGGAAACCCTGATTGGCCGGGATCATTATGATAGCAAGGAGCAGGTCATCCCTGGGCCACATGCCTATGATGGTACTTACACGGAACTTGAAGTAGAATGGCACAATATCCGGGTAAGGGTGCAAAGCGCATCTGTGAACAATGAATTGTACATTCTGGTAAGCCCATTGAAAGCAACAGCTGCTGACTCGTTGTTGATAACGCCCCGGATGTTGTGGAACAGAAAAGGTGAAGTAAAAATTGATCAGCATTTGATTATTGGAAATACACCAACGAATACGATCAAAGTCTATGTCAATGGAAATACCAAAACAAAATCTTCCAGTGCCTTCCACATTCCTTTAGACAAAAAAATCGCCATTTCTTCAGGCATGTCAAAGCCGGTGGAGCTTGTTGAGAACATGATCAAAAAGGCGAAACTAACATTCGAGTCAGAAAGGTTCAAGGCAGATAAAACTCCGGAGGCATATGATGCCATGCAAACAGTGCTTGCATGGACCACTATTTATGATCCGAACAACCACAGGATCATCAATCCGGTAAGCCGCACGTTTTCTAATGATTGGGTACTGTTCGGGTGGGATACTTATTTCGCAGCCTACATGTTATCGCTCGACAACAAGGAGCTGGCCTATGCCAATGCGATTGCTATTACAAAAGAGATTACAGACAGGGGATTTGTACCCAACAACTCCCAATTTGGTCACAAGAGTGAAGACCGCACAGAGCCCCAGGTTGGATCCATTGTTGTGAGGGAAATTTATAGGAAATACCAGGAGAAATGGTTTTTAAAGGAAGTATACAATGAGTTGCTCAGCTGGAACCGTTGGCGCGCGGCCAACAGGGACATAGATGGATACCTGGTGCATGGCACAGATCCTTATGATTATGGCAAGAGTAAATCCCGCTCAGCCACTGAATCGGGAAAAATGAAGGCTGCCAAATGGGAATCAGGAATGGACAATTCTCCCATGTGGGACGATGCTGGTTTTGATAGCATAAACCACCGCATGCTGATGGCCGATGTGGGATTGATGAGCCTTTACATTGCCGATTGCCAGAGCCTGTCTGAGATAGCTGCCATTTTGGGCAATGCAAGTGATGCAAAAGAATTAACAGAAAGAGCAGAGAAGTATTCCAAAAAACTGGAAACACTTTGGGATGATAAGTTTGGACTTTACCTGAACAAAGACCTGGTAACAGGAAAATTCAGTTACCGTTTAACGCCAACATTATTTTATCCATTGCTGACAAAAGTTCCCAGTCTGGAAAAAGCCTCAAGGATGATGAAGGAACATTTTTACAACCCCAATGAATTTTGGGGAGAATACATCTTGCCTTCTGTTGCACGCAATGACAAAGCGTTTAATGATAACCATTACTGGAGAGGCAGGATCTGGGCACCACTGAATTTCTTGGTATACCTGGGTATGAGAAACCATGATTTACCTGGTGCCAAAAAAGATTTGGTTGAAAAATCGAAAAACTTGTTGTTAAAGACCTGGTTAAGTGATCGTCATGTATGCGAAAATTATCATGCCGAAACCGGAAATGGCGGAGAAGCCAATACCTGGAGTGATGCATTTTATCACTGGGGCGCATTGCTTGGCTTCATGGATATCATGGAAAAGGGATATGTACCTTCTCCCCAGGAACTTGGACAGGTAGAAAATATCGACCAGGAGGCAATGAAAAAAATCAGAAATGAAGGATTAAGGAATTCCAAAGTGATGGACATCGCCTTTCAAATCACTGAAGTCAGCGGGCCAAGGGTAACCAATTCGCCAGGATTTATGCGTGCTGCCAATTACGCCATAAACCAATTTACCCAATGGGGATTGGTAAATGCCAAATTGGACCCATGGGGTGAATTTGGGAAAGGGTGGGAATTAGAAAAATCGTATGTAGCCATGACAGCGCCCTGGTTCAGGTCACTTATTGCTTATCCCAAAACATGGTCCGCAGGAACCAATGGACCAAAAGCTGGTGAGGTGCTTTTGATCTCTGCAAAAGATTCAGTAGAACTGGAAGCATACCGCAACAAAATAAAGGGGAAGGTTTTAATCCTGGACAACTTGATCGTGTATGAACAGAGTTATAAGCCGGCGGCTGTACGTCGAACAGATGAAGACCTGCACATACTGGGTGAAGTAACCGAAGCTGAAGATACCGCTGCCATGCGCAGAAGACGAGAAAGAAACAATGCACAAAATGGTGTTCCAAGGGGTGTACTTGCTGCACTAAAAAAAATGGCCGTAAAGGAAGGAGCCATTGCCATTTTGAGTTCCGCCGCAGAAAATCACAGTGGCACTGTATTTGTGTTACAGGCAGGTCCATACAAAATATCAGATCCGGAAAACTTTCTGGACATTGCGGTTGGTCTTGAAGACCATAACATGATTATTCGTTTGTTGAAAAACGGTACTCCTGTTAAAATGGATGTAGAAGTAAAAACAAATTTCCAATCAACTGATACAAAGGGATACAATGTAATTGCTGAAATTCCTGGCACTGATAAAAATTTAAAAGATGAAATAGTCATGCTTGGTGCTCACCTTGACTCCTGGCCTGCAGCTACTGGCGCTACTGACAATGCTGCAGGTGTTTGCGTCATGATGGAGGCCGTACGCATTTTAAAAGCCATAGGAATAAAGAATAGAAGAACCATACGCATTGCTTTGTGGAGCGGAGAAGAACAGGGTTTGTTGGGATCAAAAGGCTATATAAAGAAAACCTTTGGAGATCCGGCCACCATGGAGTTATTGCCCGCACACGATAAATTCTCAGCGTATTTCAATTTGGATTACGGTACAGGAAAGATTCTTGGCATTCACCTGCAGGGAAACGAGGCCGCCCGTTCTATTTTTGAGGATTGGTTTACCCCCTTCCATGACCTCAGGGCTAAAACGGTTACCATTCAAAATACAGGAAGCACTGACCATATCTCTTTTGATGTAATCGGATTACCTGGATTTCAGTTTGTCCAGGATCGTATCATTACCCAACACAGCAACATGGACAGCTACGACCATTTGATGCCGGACGACCTCAAACAATCAGCCACCATTACCGCGGCATTCATATACAATGCGGCCATGAGGGATGAAAAACTGCCAAGAAAAGCATTGCCAAAACCTCTTTCAATTGATCCGGTGACAGGCTCAAAGCGTTAGGGTTAATAAAGTTCTATGGACAAACAATAAAATATGGAAATGATAAAAATGAAAAGATTCAAGGCACCCATTTCTGTTTTGCTTTTGATACAGTTTGTATTGCTGCACTTGAATATTTCAGCGCAGGAAAGACTTACATTACTGGGAAACCGGTTTTTGACATTCAGCACGGTGGTGCGCGTCAACCAGATCGAAACTTCCCGTGATCAATTTCATGGAACCGATGAGTCGGGAATCCATTCTCCGGAAGGAGCGCGTAAGTTTCGGGAAACCATAGAAAACAGTTGGCCGGGCGCAAGGATTACCTGGTCATTCAGCTGGCTTGCCTTAAAGGATCAGCGGCCGAATTACGTGGACTTGAGAAAACTGGTTGTCTCATACCATAAAAAATATGGCGATGAGATTACATTTTTACCCGGTGGTTATTTTGCCAACATGTACAATACCCGTGAGCAGGTTAACCGCGACTTGCATGAAGGGTTGCAGATGGTTTCTGAAATGGTAGGTGGTGGATACCGCCCAAAAAGCGTCATTGCTGGGTTTCTTGCTGCTGAAAACCAGCAGTACCTGGCAGAAAAAGAAGGAATTCATGTATGCCAGGGCAATATCTGGAGCCAGTATGCTGTAGACAATGGGGATGGTGAGGGATCGATTTCCTATCCTTATTATCCATCGCGTGAACATTTTTGTAAGCCAGCACAGGGAAAAAAAGACATGATTGACTGTGTGAATCTTGATGGCTGGACCGTTGATTTTCTGAATGCCAGGTATCCTGTTCCCCGATTTATCAACGGAATAAGGTGCGGCAGCCGCCAGGGTGTGGGGCCAATTGAAACCATCCTCCGACAAGGCACCGAAATTGGAACCAGTGAAATGCTGGCAACCACTGCCGCACATTTCGATACAGGTTTTGCACTCAATAAATTTGCATGGGTAACCTCCATTTGGGAAATGAGCCTTGTTGAAGCGTATAAGGTATATGGCTACAATGGTCGCAATGGACTCGATGGTCTTGAAATATGGCTGAAGGAAATACGGCGGAGGTGGCCTCAAGCAAAATGCATCACGCAAGGGGAATTTGGAATGCTATGGAGAGAACAATACAAAAACAATGACAGCATCAACTATCAGTTTGTTCAGCGCGGATCTGGCATTTGCGGATCAGAAGCTGAAATGGAAATCAAGTGGTTCATGAACAAAGATTTCAGGATGGCACTGTTAAGGGATTGGAAAGCCAACAGCCCTGAAAAACTGATAGATTTTACAAGATATGATCTGAAGGCGGTAGAACCTGAAGACCCACAGCCCAATAAGTACACCCGGAATTGGAGCCTGTTTAACCGCCTTAACCAGAAAGGGTTACGCCCACAGGATAAGCCCATAGGCATAGAAGAATTGAATGCAGAAGAGCGGGCAATAATAAAACGGAGGTATTCCGGATTGCTTGCTGCTGATGCTACAACGAACAATTCAAGTGGTGAAGCCAGCAGTTTACCAAAGGTGCTGAAAATGAAACAATACCAATAACATAGAAGATTTTAAAAAATTAAATACCTTAATCATGAAATACTTATTTATGAATAAACGTGGACTAAAGCTAATATTGCTTGGAAGTTTTATTTTTTTATCAATGATGCCAAAAGCACAAAACAGGGATATCAGTTACCTGTCTTCGGGTGGAAAATTAAACCCATTGCAAGCCATCATGGATATCAGGCATTATACGATTGCGCTGGATGTTAATATTGAGAAAAAATCCATTCAGGGAAATGTGGAAGTTGAAATGCTTTTGTCAAAATCTACTGATACAATTTTACTCGACCTGGTTCATTTGCTAACGGTGAACAAAGTAAGCGTAAATGGCAAGCAGGTGAATTTTGAACAAAAGAATGATAAAATTTACATAACTGCTAAAGCAGCATTTCCAATGGGTAAGCAACTTGTAAAAGTGGAATATGGCGGAGAACCTCCTATTGCAGTAAGGCCCCCATGGACAGGTGGCTTTACCTTCACCAAAGACAGGAGTGGAAACGATTGGGTTGCCATCAATTGTCAAAAAGAAGGGGGACGGGTTTACTTTCCTTGCAAAGACCATCCCAGTGATGAACCCAATGAAGGGGTTGACATGTTCATCACTGTGCCAGAAAACTTAGTGGTTGCGGGTCCTGGCCTTTTAAAAGAAGTGCAGAAAAAGAAAAACAAGAAAACCTACCATTGGAAAACCAATTATACCATCAGCAATTACTGTACAGTGTTTAACATTGGAAAGTATGCCGTCGTGAGCAAGGACTATACCACCATCGATGGAACTGTTGTTCCTATTCAATTCTATGTATTGGAAGAAGACAGCAGTTTTGCACCTAAAATAATTGAACTAAAAGCAAGAGATACCAAAATACTCGAGAAATACTTTGGCGAGTACCCATGGGCCAAAGAAAAGATTGGCATTGCTGCAGTGCCCAATTCTGGCATGGAGCATCAAACAATGATAACATTTCAGAACAAGTTCGTATACTCAAAAATAGGGGTACATGACTATTCAGCCAATCTATACCATGAATATGGACATGAGTGGTTTGCAAACAAAGTAACCAACAAAGACTGGGCACACATGTGGATTCAGGAAGGCATTACAACCTATTCTGAAGCATTGATCCACTATGAACTGGGCGGTCAGGAGGCCTATGATGAAATCATCAGTCGACACAAAAGAAATACCAGAAACAAAAAACCGATGGTGGGTGGTGAGGAGCTATCAGAAGAAGAAGCGTATGCTGGCAGGGATATTTATGCAAAAGGCTCATTCTTCATGCACAGCTTAAGGTATCTACTGGGTGATGAAATATTTTTACCAACCTTGAAAAAACTCGCAACAGATCCCAGGTATACCTACGATAATTTTGTTACCACAAAAGATGTAGAAGAATTGTTCAGCACGGCATCGAAGCAAGACTTAAAGCCTTTTTTCAATTTCTACGTATACACCAATGAAGTACTCGATATTTCAGTGAAAGAAGTTGGGTACCAAAAGTATCAGATTACACTGAATAACTTCTTCATGCCATTGCCCCTTGATATTGGCCCGGCAGACAAAACCACCAGAACAATGATTGGCAAGGAAGGAATTGTCGTATCCAGCAATGGAGCTCCACAAGTGGATCCCAAGGGACATTATATGAAAAAAATAACCATACAATAATGAAATACAAACATGTTGCGCTAACAACGATCTTATCTGTTCTTGCGATTTTTTGCCGTGCAGATAATTATCCCCGTAATTATTCAATTGATGTTTTACACTATCTGTTTGAATTGAAATTGTCTGACAATACTGATGAAATATTGGGCAAGGCCAGTATTGCTGTTTTGTTCAAAACAAATGATGTTAAACAAATCAGGCTTGATTTGATCAATACAAATGGAAAATATCTGCAGAAAGGCATGGTCGTTGAGTCTGTGAGCTACAACAATACCAAGGCCAGTTTTAGCCACAAAAATGATGCACTGATTATTCAGTTATCTGGTCGGGTAGCTAAAGATTCAACCATTACATTTATCATTCAATACCATGGCGTTCCTGCAGGAGGATTGAAAATTGGACCCACCAAATATGGGGACCGAAGTTTTTTTAATGAAAACTGGCCAAACAATGCACGCCACTGGTTGCCCGCCATTGATCACCCATACGATAAGGCAACCAGTGAGTTTAAGGTAACGGCACCTTCCAAATACAAAGTAGTATCGAACGGTCTCCTACTTGAAGAATCAACAATCGACAAGGAAAACAAATTAACCCACTGGAAACAATCCGTGCCTGTATCCAGCTGGTTATTCGTGTTGGGTGTTGCTGAATTTGCCGTTCAGCATGTTGGAAAATTTGATGGCAAGGATATTCAAACATGGGTATATCCCAGGGACAGAGAAAAAGGATTTACTGATTTTGCAGAACCGACCAAACAGGTGCTTCAATTTTATACTGATTACGTCGGGCCCTATGCTTATGAAAAATTGGCCAACATTCAATCGCCAAGTGTCAGCGGAGGAATGGAAACATCGTCTGCCATATTTTATGGAGAAAACTTGGTTACGGGTAAATATGAGAAAAGACTAAGAAATGTAGTGATCCATGAAATTGCCCACCAATGGTTTGGCAATGCAGTAACTGAAAGCACCTGGGATGATGCATGGTTAAGCGAAGGATTTGCCACTTTTTTCAGCATGCTGTTTCAAGAGCACGCTTATGGCCACGAAGAGTTTGTTGCAGCAATAAAAAATTCCCGTAAATCAGTATACAACTTTTCAAAAAAGGATTCTACGTACAGTATAGTCGCTGAACGCTCGGCAGAAACAGATGCTGTTACCACTGGGATTACCTATCAGAAAGGGGCCTGGGTTTTGCACATGTTGAGAGAGAAAATCGGCCATGATAATTTCAGAAAAGGCATTCAGGCATATTATGCAAAGTACTTCAATGCCAATGCCACTTCTGAAGACTTCAAGCGCGAAATGGAGAAGGCTTCAGGCCAAAACCTGGCCACGTTTTTCAATCAATGGTTATACAAACCCGAGAACCTGAAAATTTCTGCGCATTGGGAATATGATGCCAATGCACAACAAATTCTATTGAACATCAAACAAACACATTACAGTGGATTTGTTTTTGATTTTCCAATTGAAATAGAAATTTTTGATGCCAAAACCAATAGTACAGAAATAATGACGTTTACTGTAAACAGCAAAGAGGCAATCATACCCATCAAGTACAATAAGAATCCCAGTTCAATTAAATTTGATCCAAGAACAGTATTGCTGGCTGAAATTGAAATGAAATAGGCTGTTAGCAGAACACAAATAAAAATAAATGATAACAATCATCTGGATTACCCTCATTGTTTTTTCTATCTGGTTTATCTATTTTTTTGCAAAAGATATTCGTTTGCACAAAAATCAGCTCGGCGATGGCAGTTGGATAAAAACTGGACTCATTGGATTTGTAGTCAATTTCTTTGATGTTCTGGGAATTGGCGCTTTTGCTCCGCAGACTGCGTTGCTTAAATTTACCAAGCAAACACCAGACAGGCTGATTCCTGGCACGATGAACGTTGCCAACACCATTCCAGTATTGATCCAGGCCATTGTTTTTATTCAAATTATTGAAGTTGATCCCATTACGATGGTGGTAATGTTTGCTACCGCCACACTTGGGGCAATTGTTGGTGCTGGTTTTGTGTCAAAACTTCCCGAGAACAAAATAAGGCTCATCATGGGCATTGCATTGTTGATTACGGCAGGTTTTATGTTTGCCAATAAAATGAGTTGGATACAAGGACAGGGCAATGAAATTGGACTTCATGGATGGAAACTATTTGTAGCAGCTGTCGTAAATTGTATTCTTGGTGCAATAATGACGGTTGGTGTGGGTCTATATGCGCCATGCATGGCAATGGTATTTATGTTGGGTTTATCCCCTTTGGTAGCCTTTCCCATCATGATGGGCTCATGTGCATTTTTGATGCCTCCAGCCTCATTTAAATTTATAAAAGCAGGCGCCTATCATAGGAAGGCAGCACTGAGCATGGCGCTGGCAGGAATTGTAGCCGTATTGATCGCTGCCTTTATTGTAAAATCTTTGCCTTTGGATACACTGCGGTGGATTGTTATCGCCATTGTACTGTATACCTCTTTCACCATGTTTTACTCCGTATACAAAAAAGGAGTTTCATGATTCTTTTTCAGCATTGCGCTTAAACAGAGATCAAACCATGCATAAAAACAAAATGCCTCTTTCGACAATCAATGGTAAAGCATTTGCCTTTCTGTTTTTTATCTTGATGATTGCCACGGCATCATCAACAGATGCAAGACCCATCAAATGGAAAGAGCAGAATAAACCCGGAATCAATATACAGTCTTTGCATTGTGAAAACCAACAAAACCCTTTGGGCATTGATGCGCTTCACCCAAGACTGGGATGGATTTTGAAATCCAATGCTGGGGAACGTGGACAATACCAAACAGCCTATCAGATTCAGGTTGCCAGCAGCCTTGCGCTGCTGAATGCCGGTAAGGCAGATGTTTGGGATAGTGGAATCATAGACAATATTGCATCGAACAATATCAGTTATAGCGGCAAGCCCCTTTCATCTGAAAAGAGGTATTACTGGCGGGTACGAACATGGGACAATCGAAAAAATGCATCCACGTGGAGCATTCCTGCATTTTGGGAAATGGGATTACTTGATAATACTGATTGGAAAGGAAAATGGATTGAAGAAATTAAGGCCTCATCTGAGGAAAACAAAAACCTTTATGAAGAAAAACCAGCCCCTCTTTTCAGAAGGGATTTCACGGCTCCCCGTAAAATAAAAAAAGCCGTAATGTATGTCAGTGGGTTAGGATATTACGAGGCTTTTTTGAACGGTAAAAAAGTTGGCAACAGGCTATTAGAACCAGGATGGACGAATTATTCCAAAAGAATCTTATACAGCACATATAACGTAACTGCTTATTTAACGGAAGGAAACAATTGCATTGGAATGGTGTTGGGGAATGGGTGGTATAATCCTTTGCCAATGAAATTCTGGGGACGGAGAAATATTCGGGAATCTTTGACTGTTGGTGAACCAAAATTTATCATGCAGTTAAACATTGAGTATTCAGACGGCAGCAAAGATCAAATCGTTTCTGACAATGCCTGGAAAGTAACTTCAGGACCGATTGTGCAAAACAATATTTACCTGGGAGAAAAATATGATGCCCGAAAAGAAATTCCGGATTGGAACAAAGCAGGATTGAATACAAGCAACTGGCGTCCTGTGAAAAATGCAGTAGCACCCAGCGGAAAATTATGTTCAGAACAACTTCCTCCGATCGTGGTGGGAGATACCATTTTGCCCATTTCCATAAAAAAAATAGCGGGTGAAAAATTTATTGTTGATTTTGGAAGAAATTTCAGCGGCATCATCAGATTAGAGGCAAAAGGTGCTGCAGGCACGCTCATCACCTTTAGATACGGAGAACTTTTATATTCCAATGGGGCACTGAATGTAATGACGAGCACAGCAGGTCAAATAAAACGAAAAGGAGTGGGAGGACCCGGAGCTCCTGATACGGCATATGCCAGGGATCAGTTTATTCTTGGCGGAAAAATAAAAGATGTATTCCAGCCAAAATTTACCTTTCATGGATTTCGCTATGTTGAGGTTTCAGGGTTTCCGGGCACACTGCAACCACAAGACATCAAAGGTTTGGTAATGTTTTCAAATGTTCCGGATGCCGGAGACTTCAGCTGCTCTGATTCGCTGATCAATCAAATACAAAAAATTACGCTGAATACTTTTAAGAGCAATATTTTTAGTGTGCAGTCAGATTGCCCGCACAGGGAACGTTTTGGGTATGGTGGCGACATCGTGGCAACCAGTGAGGCATTTATCTACAACTACGACATGTCTGGTTTTTATGAAAAAACGGTCATTGATTTTGCGGATGAAGCCCAGCCAGATGGAGGCTTAACAGAGACGGCGCCTTTTGTAGGCATTGCCAGTGATGGGTTGGGAGGAAAGTCTGGGCCAATTGAATGGGGATCTGCACATCCGATGCTGGTTGATCAACTTTACCAATATTATGGAAATATTGACATGGTCCGTGAACAGTATCCCGTTGTAAAAAATTGGGTTGATTTCATGCGGCGCAGTGCAAAGGAAGGAATCATCAACAGAACCATTGGAGATCATGAAAGCATTGATGAAAAAGTGGTGGGTTTAAGTGCCACGGCTTATTATTATTACAATACACTCCTGCTGGCTAAATTTGCAAATTTACTGGATAAAAAAGAGGATTATATTAAATACAATGCGCTGAAAGACACGATTAAAGAGGCGGCTATCACTAAATTTTTCGATCCTGCCACCGGAAATATTGACATTCACACTGCTTCGGCCCAGTCATACGGCCTGTATTTTAACTTGGTTCCTGATAACTCATTTGATGCAGCACTTAAGGTCTTGCTGGAAAACATTAGCAAGGATGATGATCATATTACTGCAGGAATTTTTGGTACAAAATTCATCTTGGACGTATTGAGCAGCACAGGGAATGGAAGCAAAGCCTACAAAATGGCAACACAAAAAACATTTCCAGGATGGGGATATATGTTGGCGAATGGAGCCACTACATTGTGGGAACACTGGCCACTGGAAGAAAATATCTATTCACACAATCATCCTATGTTTGGATCCATCAGCGAATGGTTTTACAAATACCTGGCTGGAATTCGTCCTGCAAATGATGCTGTAGGTTACAACAAAATCATCATCCATCCGCAAATAAATGATTTGCAGTGGGCAAAAGCCTCATACAATTCTGTACTAGGGAAAGTAAGCACATACTGGAAAAAATCAGGAAAAACGTTGACGCTGGACATCACCATACCCGTAAATGCAACCGCCGAAGTCTTCCTTCCAGCTTCCTTGAAAAATATAAAAGAAAGAGGGATACCAGTAACGGGTGATGGCGCTGTTCAATTCAAGGGGACTGAAAAAAAGGAGACGGTATTTTCGCTGGGATCGGGAACCTACCAATTCACCGTTCAACTTGAAAATCAATGAACACCAGGGTTATTTAATGAAGGGGGCTAACCCTTTTCGACAATAACTTAGCCGCTGCTGAATCACACTGTTGAGCATAAAACGCTACCCTATCCTTGTACTTTTTATCAAAAGCAAGATTACGGGTCTCATTGATGTCTTTTTTTAAATTGTACAATTCATAATATGTCGGGTGATCCTCATACCGGATAAACTTCCATGTATCATCCCTGTAACATTCGGTCTTCAATAAAAGTGGATTTCCTTCCAACCGGTGTTCACAAAAAATTGCGCTTCTCCATTTCTTTGGTCTTCCCTGATAAAAGGAGGTCAGGCTTTCCCCTTGGTAGCGTGCAGGAATATTCAAGCCAGCCAATTTGAGTATGGTAGGGGTAACATCTATATTGAGTACCATTTCATCATATGTTTTTCCCCGATTAGCTTTCGGTTGCCTCGGATCATAAATGATCATTGGAACGCGAATAGATTGTTCATACATCAGCCACTTGTCGGCATAACCCCTGTCACCTAAAAAATATCCATTATCCCCCATAAAAATGATGACGGTATTTTCTGCCAGCCCCTGTTCCTCCAATGTGGCCCTTATACGTCCTATAACACTGTCAATGCCACTGATCATCCTGTAATATCCTTTTACCATCCTCTGGTATTTGTCTGTTGAATCAAACCTCCAATACCATCTGTCACGGTTCATGGTTTGTTGAAGGAACGTTGGCAACGCATTAAAAAATGCAGGGTCTGCAGTTGGTGGCACAGGAATACGGGCATCCGTATACAAACTGTCACAGTAGGAAGGCCAGAAATATTGTTCCTTTGAATCATCGTCAGCATGTGGCGACCAAAATGAAAGTGAAAGACAAAAGGGCTGATCTTTATTTGATTGTATAAATTTAATGGCATGGTTACCATTGATATCTGCCAGGTGTATTTTTTTGCCATCAATTTCTTTTATATATGGCCATGCGGTTTGTTTGCTTACGCTGAACATGGCGCTTTCAATTCCTTTGTTGACTTTTACACCAAATTTACCTACAAACCCTGTCTGGTATCCCGCTTTTCGGAGGAGATAAGGATAACTTTCCAGCATGTATTCGTTGCTCAGTGGTAGCTTTCCAAACGTATAATCATGGGTACGCTCGTACAACCCTGTAAGCAAGGATGCACGGCTTGCCGCACAAATGGGTGTGGTAGCAAATGCATTCTTAAAATAAATACCGGCACGGGCAAGCTTGTCAATGTTCGGTGTTTTTATGATGGGATTGCCTGCAAATCCAAGAGCATCCCAACGTTGATCATCGGTGAGAATAAAAATAATATTGGGTTTACCGTTTTGTCGCGGAGCATTTCGATCTGTACTCTTTTCATTGTATGCTGATAACACAATAAAGCTTGCTGCTACAGCAAAAAAAACAGTAAAAAATTTCATTGGCTAAATTATTGGTGGATGAATGGCCTCGACTTAATTTATCTTGGAGTAATACAGTTTTGTGATTAAAGCAGACACCATTCAAGCATGAATAAATACTTCCAGGAACATCAACCCAATCTTAGCACTTCAATTTCATTGGCCGTTTTAGCCAATGGGTTTCCCAACAATCTGCTGCCATTGTGCGTAATGACAAAATCTTCCTCAACCCTGATTCCAGTCAAATTCCTGTAGGCTTTTAGTTTTTCATAATTGATAAAGGACCCAAACTGATTGTTGGCTTCCCACTCATCGATCAGCGCGGGATTAAAATACAGGCCAGGTTCAACGGTAACAACAAAGCCCTCTTCGAGAGGCTTGGCCAAGCGCAATGATTTTAAACCAAACTGTGTGCTTTTTTTTATTTCTTCATTGTACCCAACATACTGTTCACCCAGGTTCTCCATATCATGCGTATCCAATCCCATCATATGGCCAAGGCCGCATGGGAAAAAAAGTGCATGTGCGCCCAAGGCAACGGCTTCTTTTACATCGCCTTTCATAATCCCCAGTTGCTGTAAGCCCTCCGTCAATTTTTCACAAGCATGCAAATGAATATCCCTGAAAGATTTCCCAGGTTGCAGCAACGCAACAGCAGACTCATGTGCACGAAGTACAATATCATAAACATCCCTTTGTGCGGAGGTGAATTTGTTGCTTACTGGAAAAGTTCTGGTAAGGTCCCCTGCATAGTGCATTCCCGTTTCAGCACCGCAATCAGACAGAACGAGGTTTCCCGCTGTCAACAGGGAATGGCTATAACCATTATGAAGGATTTGACCCTGCTGGGTAAGAATGGTAGGAAAAGAAAGATTGCCCCCTGCACCAATGGCTATTTCCTGCATTTTCCCTGCAATTTGTGCTTCAGTCATCCCTTCCTTTGCCATGGTAATCGCTGCAAGTTGCATAGCAGCAGTAGTGTTTACCGCACTGTTGATTTCCTCAATTTCCACAGCTGATTTATAAGACCGCTGTGCAACAATTGCCTTGATCAAACTGATTGAAAACATTCCTGACAACGATCCGGATGAAACGCCCAATAGGTCAGCCAATAGATTCTGCTGTTCGGGTCTGTAGGGTGGCAAAAAATGTATCTTCTTTTGGTGTTCTGTTGCCAAGCGTATAAAAGACCAGAGATCTTTTTTGGGTTTGACAATTGAAATCCCAATGCTGTCTGAAAGCAGATTCAAGGGTTCGCGATAGCCTGTCCAGATCATTTCTTCGGTGGTAAAATCATCACCAAAAATAATTTCACTGTCATTGTCGATATCAATGATCCCTATCAATGCTGGCCTATCAATTCCAAAAAAATACAAGAAGCTGCTATCTTGTCTGAAAGGATAAAGATTATCCTTATAGTTCATGCTGCTCTCTTCGTTGCCCAACAATACAATCAGGCCGCTGCCAACAGCATGTTGCAATTGTTTCCTTCTTTCAATATATACTTTCTTGTCAAACATATTGCTTTAGCAAATTTTGAAAAATGATTGGGGTTGATTGTCTAATTGCTGCTCTATCGCTTTTGCTGCTTTGGTAATGGAAAGGCCTCCGAGGTTGGTACAACGCAGGGTATGATGAATTTCGTTGCCAACCTTTTGCATGGTTTCAATTACTTCATCCAGCGGAACCAGGTGATTGTAATCAGACAAGGCCATGTTGGCGCAGGAGACGGCATTTGTTGCCGCCATTACATTCCTTCCAAGGCAAGGGGCTTCTACCCTGTTTCCTATCGGGTCGCAAATCAACCCGAGTACATTCTGCAAGGCCAATGAAGCAGCAGACAGGGATTGTGCCAAGCTTCCGTTGGCCATACCCACCAACGCAGCAGCAGCCATTCCTGAGCCTGAACCACATTCAGCCATACATCCCCCCACTTCTGCAGCAAAGGTGGCATGGGCTGCAACAAAAACTCCTATCAGCCCAGCAGCAAGCATCGCCTTTACAATTTCGTCTTCATTCAAATCCAAAGAAGTGGCCATTCCAATGATTGCTCCAGGCAAAGCGCCACAGGAACCAGCGGTGGGTGCTGCCACAATAACACCCATGGAACTCTTTACTTCCATGATGGCTGAAACATACATGATGATTGTGTTGTTCACATCACCACCCATCAACCGCTTGTTTGTCAGTTGTTCTTTTAACTGAACAGATTGACTGCCCAAAATCCTATCGGCATAACTTGTTCCGGCCAATCCTGTATCAATGGCATTGCGCATGATGCGAACAATGGATCTCATTTTTTCAAATACCTCCTCCCTTGAAATATTTCCCCTCATGCACTCATAGTCAATGGCCAATTCCCAAAGGGCCAGGTTTTTATCCTGATTGTAAACAAGCATTTCATCGCTGGTAATGAATGGCACCTGCAAATTATTTCTGGATAAAACCGGAAGAACAGGAGATAGTTTTTTTATACCCCTCACTTCACTCATGGCGAGTATTTCCTGCAAAATATTTTCATCGAAAAAATGCTGGGCTTTTACTTCAATAAAATGAGTGCCTTCTCCATTCGTTTCGTGAAACAGGATTTCATCATAAACAATTGTGTTTTTTAGAAAGGGTATCAGATTTTCTGCAAAGTCACAATAGATAAGTGTTTCATAATAATCTCCTGCAAGGGATACTTTGCAGTTGTCAATTTCAATGACCTCTATCATTCCACCTCCGGTTGAAATCGCAGTCATGCGATGACACTCCTCCTTATTGCTCATGGTCAGCTTGTAGGTATTGGGATGATCAGCACCTATATCATGAATTTCAATGTCAACCTGAATGCCCTCCAGTTCAAGAAATTTTTCCGATTGGGGCAGCCGTTCATCATAGGCCTCCCATCCCAAAAATCCACCAAACAAGCCCATGTCTGAACCCTGGCTTTTGTGTGTTGTTGCAAGAGAACCATTAGGGTCGAATTCAATCAATACATGTGATATAGCGCCTCCCATCAGGTCTTTGCACAACCGTCCTATTCTCAAAGATGCTGCGCAATGTGAACTTGAGGGACCCCTCATCACGGGTCCAATAACGTCATTAAAAATGCTGGGGAAGGATGCCATGATATTGTATTTAGTGTGATGAATTATAATTTACCATTTCGTTGGGCCTATCAAAATATGAATGGGGCAGTTTTTTTTCGTGCATTTTTATAAAATCCCGGGGTGTTTTAGAAACAATACTTTTAAAAACACGATTAAAAGAAACGACACTGTTAAAACCGCATTGATGGGCAATTTCACCAATAGCAACAAACCTTTTTTCCATCAAACGCTTGCATGCTTCATTGATCCTCAGTTCATTTAAAAATTGGGTATACGTTTTAGCGCTGTGTTTTTTAAAATATCTGCAAAAAGATTGGGGCGCAAGGTGTGCAACGGCTGAAATCTGGTCCAGCGAAATTTCTTCCTTATAGTGATCCATGGTATAACGGAAAATATCATTCATCTTCAGGCCGTCCGTATCGGTAAACATGTGCTCAAAAGATTCTGTCGAAAAATATTCCCATTGGGTTAAATTGGCCATTGCCTGAAGCATCTCAATAAAATAGGCCATCATAAATCCTTCCTCATTATTGATGACTTTAAGAAAATATTCAAACAATTTAGGCGTATCTTTTTCAGATGCCTGGATGCCATAGTTGCTCGATTTAATAAATTTTTTAATCCTGTTCATTTCAGGAAACTTGAGCAGTTGTGAAATGAATCCTTCCGGGTTGAAGAATATATTCAGGGCATGAATTTTTTTTCGGCTATCCGGTTCAAAATAACAAGGGTTGCTTTTGAACAAATGTGGCTGATTGGCTCCAATCACAAACAAATCACCCGATTGAAAGGGTTTCATGTTATTCCCAATTACAACGGTACCCTCACCACTAAGCACCCAGGTGATTTGAATTTCAACATGGCGATGCAGATGAGGATAAAAATAAGGTAGCTTATCTTCCTTTATATGTATTGACTTGCCTATCTTTTCAGGCATCGTGAAATTAATGATTTTCAAAAGCTGTTGCAGTTTTTATTAGACCGCAAAAAGGAAAACCAATCCGAAACCTTACGGTTTACACTCCATTCTTGCGGCATTGGTTATAGGTTTTAATTCAAAAATTAATTTACGATATAAAGATTAATCAAAAAAATATGCTTCAATGATTAATGCTTACAAAAGGTAGTATTTTTTTGCAATGGATGTTCGGATAAAAAGCAAACCGCCTGATTCAATGAACCAGGCGGTGATGTGTAGAAAAAGTAGATAGTAATGAATTAAATGGTTTCGACTAATAGCCGGGATTCTGCTTAATGGCAGGGTTTAATGTCATCTCGTTGATCGGAATGGGCAATAGATAATGCTTAGCAGGATCGAATCCCCAGGTACTTCCAGGTCCAACAAGCGAAGTCCTGTAAGGATCAAGAAAATTCGCAGCATCTACCGCCAAATTTGCAAATGCTTTTTTTAATTCATCTGAATAAAAAGCACCCTTGGGTCTTTTACCAATAATCAACTTATGTGCAGCCCAACGCATGATATCATCACGTCGAAAGCCTTCCGCCATCAACTCAACAGTGCGTTCTCTTCTGATCTCGCGCAGCGCACTACTCAGTGTATAACCATAATCTGGCCAGTTGGGATCAGTACGAATATTGGCAATGGTCATATTGGGCATGCCAACCCGCGCTCTCAGCCTATTGATCGTCAAATCCACATCAGCCTGGGTCAATTCTCCCAATTCGGCTTTTGCTTCAGCATAATTGAGCAAGGCTTCCGCATAACGAAAAATAATGTACGGTACTTCTCCACTAAATCCGTTTGTTGTTGGGTCAAACTGTGGACGGCGCCATTTCTGTGATTCGTATCCAGTGGGCCCCGTCTGTGCGCCTCCCAACAAAGGGAGCAGATACTTGGAAGTATCATTTCTTAAATTGATCGTGACAGGGTCCCCTGGGTTCATGACCGTTTGAACAAACCTTGGATCGCGGTTCATGACTACATTTCTTATATCCTTATCACCACGATACAGCGGACTTACGCCTATAGGCAATCCATCAGTACACAGGTAAAGGTTAACCATATCCTGGGTATAACCAGATCCATTGGGCCAGGTCTGAAGTGCATTGCTACCGAATGCAAAAGTGTAACCCCTCCAAAGCATGACTTCAGGATCTGAAAGCAGGTTCACTTGATTAAAAAGCTCATAATACACTTGATTGGGATTACCCGTGGTCAACCTATAGATTGCCCCATCCATTACTGCTTTTGCAGCATTGGCAGCTGCGGTAAGAAATGCCTTACCATCCGTCGTTCCTTTGAATGCATCATTTTGATGGTACTTTTCCCAGGTGCCTTCATAAAGTGCTACCCTGGATTTTAACAACAAAGCCACATCGCGGCTTATCCGTTGTGCCGGTACTTCAGACTTTTTCTTCAGTTTTGTCACTGCAAGGTCTAGGTCACTCAAGATGAAATTCACGACTTCTGTTCTGGAACTGCGGGGACCATACAATGCAGTCTCATCCTTCACAGTCAAAGGAGTCTTTACAATAGGAAGATCACCAAATTGCTTCAACAAATTAAAGTAGTTGAAAGCCCTGAAAAAGTATGCTTCCCCTGTATAATGGTCTTTTAGGGCTCCTGTTTTTACACGATCGCTGTTTGCCAGGAAATAATTCACATTACGAACGTTGGTCCAACTCCAACCCCCTCCACTTGAAGGGATGGTGATGGCACCATCAAGACGGTTTTTTTCACCTAAAAACAAACCGACGGTTATGGCCATATCCGTTCCTGCATCAAGCAATGGATGGCCACCTGATCCGGAGAGATTCCATCCGGGCAGAACGTTATACAGGCCATTCATGTAAAGTTCGAGGTCCTGATCGGTTTTCCAGAATTCAGGATCTGATATTTGGTCAAGTGGCGTCAGGTTGAGAAAATCTTTCTTGCATGAAGAAAGGCCAGCTCCAAGCCCAACGAAAAGGAATAAGATTAAATATATTTTTTTCATATCTGTTTTTTTAGAAGTTGACATTCAATCCAAGAGAGAAGGCCTTTGATAAAGGATAGATTCTTCCGTCACCTGCGCTACCTGCTGTTTGTTCAGGATCAAGCAATTTGAATTTGTTGATAATGAAAAGGTTTTCGCCAGAAAAATAGATATTAGCCCCCTTGATCTGCACCTTGTTGATTATTTTTTGAGGAATGGTATACCCCAACCGTAGATTCTTAAGTCTGCAGTAGGCTCCGCTTGGCAAATACCTATCAACCGGTCTTCCGTAATTCTTACTGTTGTCACCGTCAAACACAGAGTAAGGTTTCGCATAATAAGCGTTAGGATTTGCACCCAACGGGCTTGATGCATCTCTCCAGTAATCAAGATGCTGGGTATAAACCATCATGTGCAATGGTCCATTGGCGGGTCCCCTGAATACGTTTCCATTCACGATCTCAGTAATGAAGAGATCTTGCTTACCTACACCCTGGAAGAAAAAGGACAACTCCAGTCCCTTCCATGAAACATTACCGTTAAACCCATAAAGATACTGGGGCCTCTCATTGCCTACAATGCGCATGTCTCCTGGATCGACCACTGTATTTTTTCCATTATTAATTACCCCATTTTTATCAAGATCCAGGTATTTCAGGTCACCTGTATTCCATCTTCCAGACCATAAAAATGATTGATTGGGCCATTTGGTGATCTCTTCAGCCGTTTGGAAAAGCCCATCAGTTTTATAGCCCCATAGTTCGCCCAGTACCTGACCCTGTCTAAAAGTGCTCAGGATTTGTGTGGGGTTATTATAGGACATGACCTGACTTACGTTGTTGGCAAGGTTACCACCGATCTCAAAATAGACTTCGCCAATTCGATCCTTCCACTTCAATTCCAGATCAAAACCCCTTGTCCTGATCTCACCGGAGTTCTCTCTGGGTACAGCAGTACCCAGCAATGCAGGTACAGCAGCGCCCGGACCTACAAGGTCCGTAGTAAAGGATTGATACCAGTCATAGGTTACAGACAATCTTCTCTTGAAAAAAGCAAGATCTGCACCAAAATCAAGTGTTCTTACTTTTTCCCAACTTAGATTCACACTCGAGATATTTGGTGCACCTACAGACCATAAACGTTGTCCGCTAAAGAGATAAGACGTTTGGCCGATTCCCATGGTGGGGATATACAGGTAATTGGATACGCTCTGGTTGCCCAATTCGCCCAATGAACCCCTGAATTTCATGTAATTGACCACGTCTTTCAATGGATAGAATTTCTCCTTGGATGCCACCCAGCCCGCTGAGACAGAAGGGAAATACCCCCATTGTTTACCGGGCTCAAACCTGGAAGAAGCATCGGCACGGAAGTTGGCTTCCAGCAGATATTTGTCGCTAAAGTCGTATAACAATCTTCCGAATCCGCTTTGGGTAGCCCAATGGCCTTGTGAATCATCAACTGTCTTGGTACCTACTGCAGTATTGACAGAAGGTACATCGTCAGTCAAGAGATACAAAGCATCTGCATTAAGGGAGAAATACTTGAACTTTTCCTGTTGATAGCCCACCATGACCGAAAGGTTATGCTTACCGAAGCTTTTTGCATAGGTTGAATATATGTTTGGCGACATATAATTGTCTGTACTCAACCTCGGACGATATGAAGTACCCACTTGTGCACTCATAACCGATTCTCCGTTAGGCCTCACCCAAGGATATCGCTTGGAGATGTACTCCCTGCGGTTGTTGCTATTGGTATAGTTGAATTCCACATTGGTGACCCAGCCCTTGATTGGCTCCAGCGTAACTCTTGGCGCAAGGATCATCTGCGTATTCAATGTATTGTCCCGCTGTGCTCCCCATTCCAGAATCCTGCTCTCCAACGTCCAGGTATCTGTTCCGGGATATTTTGCGGGCATGGTAGGTTTGAGTTTCGACATCATGTCATAAATCCTGCCCCTTCCCAGATCCTGCTGCCATGGAAATTCCTGCAGGCCTGAATTGTATTTGAAAAGAACGCCCACCTTCGCCCATTTGGTTGCTTGAGCATTGACCTTCCCATCAAAATTATAACGGTTGAAGCTTTCGTTACCGTAACGAAGCAATCCATCCTCTTTATACCATCCACCAGATAAATAATAATCGATTTTTTCGCTTGCCCCGGAAACGCTGAGGTTGTATTTCTGGCGTGAAGAAAAGTCGTTGAAAAGCACATCATACCAATCCGTTACAGCTGCGGCACCGAGTCCCATAGAGCCAATATTCCAATTCTGTCCATCGGTAGTTCCAAACATTTCGGGGGCACTGCCAGGTTTGGCAATATTTTTCGCCAACCGATCCAAAGCATCAGCATTATACCAAGGTGCATTCCCGATGTTTTTGGCAGCGTCATTCGACACCAAAGCAAAGGTCATGGGATCAACCAACCTTGGATACTGAACCGGTCTTGAAAGTGCCACATTTGTCTGCAAAGAAACGTTCATCTTTTCTTTGCCACTTTTACCCGATTTGGTTGTGATCAAAATAACACCGTAAGCAGCGCGTGCTCCATAGATAGCAGAAGATGCGGCATCCTTCAACACCGTTATGGTTTCGATATCAGCCGGATTGATGCTGTTGATATCCATGGGGATATTATCAACAAGAACAAACGGAGCAGTACTTCCAGAAAAGGAACTCAAACCACGAATACTCATGTTCATTCCACCCCCGGGCTCACCACCCGCATTTGAAACGGAGATATTAAGGTTGGGAACCAATCCCTGTAAAGCCTGCTGTGCATTGGCTACAGGGCGCGATTCAATATCTTTCGCAGTAACCGTGGAAATAGCCCCAGTCAAATCTACTTTCTTCTTGGTACCGTATCCAATCACAACCACTTCACCCATATCACCAGTTCGGGCCAGGTTGATGGAGATGTTGGATTCATTGGCGCCAACCGATATTTCCTGCGATTGATAACCAACAAAAGAAACCATCAGCACCGCTTTCCCGGCGGGTACTGTAATGTCAAACTTACCATCAGCGCGTGTAAGGGTTGTTGCATTACCGTTTTTAAAAGAAATGGTTGCACCATTCAACGGTGTACTTGAAGTTGCATCGAGCACAACTCCAGAAACTTTTTTCTGGGCTGAAACCGAAATAGAAAATAGCAAAACAGCTGATGCCATTAGGCTAAATACAAGAACTTTGGATTTTCTCATACAGTAATTTTAAGAGTGAAACTTTGCCTTATGAATTTATTTAATATTAATGAATAATACCACCGTACTGTTAAATTCGGGTTAAAACTGGTGAAAATTTGTTTATCATAGTGGTATTTTTTGAAATACGGAAAGCATAGAATGAATCCACCAGATCTGTTAAATCAATTACCAACAAAAGTGCTTTTTGCCAAACCTGGCGTAATTTGCAACAAAACCAACTCCATGCGCCACGTTTCATCCATCCTTACCCTTCTGCTTGCAACCATCCTCCTCAACAGCTGCGCATTCTTCAACAAAATCAATGATAAACTCTTCCCATACAGGACAACAACTGTTGAAGAGATTACCCAGACAAGTTCAACAAAACCCAAGGCGCCGGTGACTCCTCCTAACGAGGAGGTGGCAAAACCAAAACCCAGCGTTGCGGCCACCAAACAGACAACTCCACCCATACAAAAAACACCCTATACACCTGTAGTTTCCCCCTTGCGTGAGTTCCGTGCTGCATGGATTGCCACAGTGGCCAACATCAACTGGCCCAGCAAACCTGGGCTCTCCACCGAGGATCAAAAAGCAGAGGCCCTGAGCATCCTGAACTATCTTCAGGAAAACAAGTTCAATGCGGTGATTTTTCAGGTGCGTCCGCAGGCGGATGCGCTATACAAAAGTGATATTGAACCCTGGTCTTATTTCCTCACCGGGCAACAAGACAGGGCACCTTTGCCCTTTTACGACCCACTGACCTTCTGGATTGAGGAGGCCCACAAACGGGGCATGGAATTGCATGCCTGGCTGAACCCTTACCGCGCACACCATACCACAGGCAAGGAGATCAGCAGCAGATCTGTGGTTCGGACCAACCCGGAGCGGGTTTACCTGCTGAAAGAGGGGTTCTGGTGGATGGACCCCGCGATGAAAGCCACACAGGACCATACTTCCAGGGTGGTGATGGACATTGTAAAGCGCTACGATGTAGACGGCATTCATTTTGACGATTATTTTTATCCTTACCCTTCCTACAATGGAGACAAGGATTTCCCGGACGACAAGAGCTGGACCGCCTATGTCAACAGCGGCGGCAAACTTTCCAGGGGAGACTGGAGAAGGGATGGCGTCAACAAACTGATCGAACGGCTCTATGCTGAAATAAAACAAGAGAAAAAACATGTCAAGTTTGGCCTGAGCCCCTTCGGCATCTGGCGCCCCGGCTACCCATCTACAGTAACCGGATTTGACCAATACGAAAAGCTCTATGCAGACGCCAAACTCTGGCTGAACAAGGGCTGGATTGATTATTTTACCCCCCAGCTTTACTGGCCCATCAACAAACAAGGCCAGGCATTTCCAGACTTGCTGGGCTGGTGGCAGAGTGAAAACACGCTGCAACGCCACCTCTGGCCCGGCATCAGCATTGGCACCAACAAAAACGGTGTTACCAACAACAAGGAAGTGCTGGATGAAATCAGCCTCACCCGCAGCATGCTCCCCAAGAGCATGGGCTCCGTGCATTGGAGCGTTTCATCCCTGACCAAAAACCCAACCCTCACCAAAGAATTGAAGGAAGGTCCATATAGCATTCCTGCGCTGGTTCCGGCAAGCCCATGGCTCGACGCCATTGCGCCGGCTGCTCCACAGGTTGCCTTGAACAAGAGCAAGGACAAGCTCAGCATCCAATGGTCAGCGAAAGACAAGGATGCGGCCAGCTGGATCCTCTATGCACAATACGACAACAAATGGGAGTATACCATCTTGGGCAAAGCGCAACTGAACGCTTCTCTTCAGCTGCTGTCTGCAGACCTTTCAGGAAAAACATCCACCCTGAAAAACATCATGGTTACTGCCGTTGACCGTACAGGCAATGAAAGTGAACAGCAGATCATTCCTGTCAACTGATCAAAATCCCCAATTGATCCCAAACAATACCTGTCTTCCGTTGAGTTGATGGGTGAAACGATCATGGCCATAAGCAGAAGCATTGAGCAGTTCAAAATAGCGATGGTTCATCAGGTTGTTCAGGGCAAGGGAGCAGCGCCAGCGGGGGCTCAGCACTGTTTTGACCACGCCATCCAGCATGTCAAAAGATTGACCCTGTTCAAAACGCTGCACCCGGTACTGAACATGGGCAAACAGATGAGCACTGAACCGCAGGGTTGTTGAGATGCCATAAGCCATCTTTTTCATGGTTGACGACTGGCCAACCGAACTGCCAAAGCTGTTCTGCTGCAGGCTATAATGCAGCTCAGCATTGAACCTTCCTTTCCAGTTGCTCACCATCCGCTGTTCAACGCCAAGGCTGTTCATGGTGGAACCAAAAACAATCCCATTCAACTGTTGAGGCCGCTGGCCCAGCAACCCATTGGCCTGCAGGATATACTTGAGCTTCAGGGGATGAAAGAACTGCTCAAGATGTGCATTGAGCAAGAGATTGCGCTGCAAAGGGATGACAAACCAAGACAGGGAATCAACAAAATTGCCTACAGCGGTTGCCATTCCAACATCGTTGTGCAAGATGCCTGCACGCGCAGTTACAGACAATACAAATCCCTTGTACAAATCCATTTTGGTGGCCCCCATTTCCAGATCCACCGATAAAGGAATGGCAAGATTGGCCATCCCGTTTCGCATGGTGGTTTCAACAAAAAGCGGACCAGCATGCCAGGAACGGACCGTTGAAGGTTTCTGGGCCAGGGCAATGCCCATCTGGTACTGTGTTGTAGGCTTTTTCTTCCATACCCATTTTTCTTCCAAGTGAAAAATGAATGCCTTCCTGTTGATGGCATTGCTATTGACCATGGCCACTCCTGATGCCGCATTGAAGGTGGTGGATAGTTTTTTTGAATGTCGCCGGACGACAGACAGATAAGGATAATATTTTATCAACTGCAATAAGATGGGCTGAGTTCCGACAGCTGAAGTTATTGACTCAACAGAAGCATTGATGCCCACCCTGACATTTGACTGACGCTTCTGCTTGATGATACCAAGATCAGTGCCAACCGTTTTCCCATGATGGGTAAAATGCTGATCAATTAAAAAAGTAAGCAGGCTGTCGGATAAAAAGGATGCCTGAAGCTGATCACTGTTTCGGTTGAACGCAAACCTGGTATCCACCTGCAAAACAGCACTGGCGCTCAGCTTCCAGGAGGCATGGTGCGCAGCAAGCAGGTTGATTTGATGCAGCCGATCAATCGCATCGCTAGCCGTTTTTGTAAACCCATTGCGCCCTGCATGATGTATCGAATGTATTTGTGCATTGCTGACAGACAAACGAAAAGAGGAAAGCCTGTTCCCACCCTTGTCTGTTTCCAGGTTCATGCGCAGGTTTCCCATGGTTGCTTGTTGCAGATGATTGGTGCTTGTGCTCAGGTTGAATTTTTCAACCCCGGGGATTTGATAAGAAGTGCTGCTCGAGCCAATCCTCCTGTTTTCGTTTTGCAAAGCAGTAGCTGTCAAACTGAGTTTGGTGTGGGCAGACAATACCAAGGAGGAAATGAAAGCAAGGCTTTTGTCACTGTTCATGTTGACATACGCTGGGGGGAGATTGGGACCAGTGCCTGCATATAGTGGGTCAAAAGGCCATACCCGATAATCACCCCGATCGTTTCCCTGCATTTCATTTCCCCGGTCAGTTACGCCATTGGCGCCTGTATTGTTGGTATTGATAAAGCACAATTGTTTTGCTTTTTTTGCCAGCCTGATCAGTTCAGCATCCGCCTCGCCACATTGAGACATTCCTCTTGAAAGCATCAGGTTTCCACTGGTCTTGCCCATCCATGATTTTTTGATGACCAGGTTGAGAGCGATGGCATCCTGGTTGCCGAATGTTCGCAAGAGCCTGTTTTTCTCATGCCGTTGAATGAGCTGAAGGCTGTCTACCATCAAGGCCTTCAGGTTTTTAGACAAGAGTTTGTATTGTTCTCCTGCAAGATCATCGCCATCAATCATGATCCTGCTGATTTCCTTTCCATTGAAATAGATCCGGCCATTGTCATCCACACGAAACCCCGGTATGTTTTTTACAAGGTCTTCCAGCCTGAACGCTTCGGGTTTCAAATACCTTGCCGCATCAAACTGCAAGGTATCCCCACTGGTCTTGGCCATGGGCTGGTTGCGCTTGATCACAATGCCAGGAAGCTCCCCTATATTTCTTCCGGGCGGAATGGTATCCAGGCTCAACCGGTGAACCGAAGCAAACAAAAAACAAGCCTGTAACAAACATACCAACAGCACCAATGACCGGATCTTCATTTCAATCGATCTTTTCCCAGGAATGGATTTTCAGCACAGATTTGGTCTGGCAATCCACGCAGTTCGCTGAGGATTGCGCACCCAGGGATGCTTCCAACCTGCTGAATATTTTTTTTACCTGCGCCGCAAAAGCAGGAAACCCCTCTGTTCCTTTTTTTATGGCTGCCCAAAAATGGTCCTGGTCAAAGGCCTGTACTTCCTGTTTGGAAACAAAGGTCATGTGCCAGTTGTCTTCGTCATCATAGGCTTCCAAAATCAGTCCTGGCAAGCCCCCCAGTTTCCATGGCCCATCTGGAATGGTGATCGTGGGGGCATACCATGCCGTGTATCCCCTCCCCTTAAACTGCGTCACTGCCTTCCGGCAAGGGATGCCCCCGATCGATCTTTGTTCTTCAATGGTTTTCCAATCCATAGGAAACAATGTATCTGCAAAAAGATGCGTTTGCTGGTTCAAATCAGAGAATTCAAACAGCAAGGAATTGGATTCAACATCTTTGAAAACAGTAAACATGCTGTCGGGCCTGAGGTCAATATTGTTTCCCTGCACAGAAGCAAGGTGTACCCCCGATTCTTTCATGGTAAACAAGGACCTGTCGCCTGATACAATCAAGGTTCCTTTGAATTGCCTGAAATTGTCTGCCCTTCCAAAACTGCTGTTGAATTTTCCTTCGTAGACAAACATGGTGGTTGTCTGGGCCTGTGCAATACCAAACATGGCTACACAGCAAATCAAAATATATACTTTCATGGTAATTTATTTTAAGTGAAAAAAGGCGCAATACCCCAGGCTTGGTTTATAATATGACCGTTCTCACCGTCCTCATTGCTGCTGAAAGGCAACTGATGGCGCTTACCGTCGCCGCTTCACAGGTGGTTGCTGAAGTTGTACAGCTCACTTCTGCTTCAATGGGTCCGAGATCGATTCTTCCTTTCATCGTTATCGTGCACAAAGCCTCTTTTCCAGGGGATGTTTCTTCCCCCTTGTAAACAGTGCTCACCTTTTCTTTACCTGACTTGAATGTTACCTCTTCCACTTGTTTGCCAACAGCTGCCTGTGTCAGAAATGCTGCAAACATCATTGCTACTGATAGAATCACTTTTTTCATACAATTGATTTTATTGGTTTTATGAATAGGCCCGGGGTATCGCGCCAGGCAACAGTTGTTTGCTGTTGCGGTGTAAAACTACATTGCCTCCAAAAGCCTGTAAAGGGATAATCAACAGGAATTGAAGAGATTATTCTCCCTAAAAACGGGTGGTTTCACCAATTTTGAAAAAGAAGTAGATGCGATTGATAGAAAGCTGTTTTACCTTTGCAGCCTGTTATGGGACAAAAAAAACTGATTCGCTTTGCTGAAATTGCCACCTTCGACCATGTGTTGCAGTATCCTGAAAATACTGCGGGCAAATGGCATGAACGGTTCAACAATACCCACCCCATCGTCCTCGAATTGGCCTGTGGCAAAGGTGAATACTCAATTGGGTTGGCAACTTTGCATCCTAATAAAAACCTGATTGGCGTTGATGTAAAAGGCAACCGCATTTGGGTGGGAGCAAAAAAATCTTTGCAGGCAGGAATGACAAATGTTGCCTTCATCCGATCACAGATTGGCATGATCAACAATTATTTCGCGTCAGGAGAGGTAGATGAGATCTGGCTTCCTTTTCCTGATCCCCAGTTGCGCATCTCAAAATCCAACCGCAGGTTGACCCATCCTGAATTTCTCAGAAAATATCAACAAATCCTCAAGCCCGGTGGTTATATCAATCTAAAGACGGACTCTCCGGTATTGTTTCAGTTTACAAAAATGGTGATTGAACTTTATGGATTGACTTTGTTGGAAGAAAGCGATGATATCAGCAGAGACCTTAAACAAAACCAGGAACTGCTGATCAAAACACATTACGAAGGGCTTGACATTGCAAACAGCAAAAGGATTCATTACCTGAAATTTGCAATACCTGGCTCGCTGGACCCAACAATGGATGAACGTCTTTCAACAATGGTAAGAGAAATTGAAACTGCGTTAATTGAAGGATTGAAGGATGAAAAAGAAACTGATAGAGGGTGAGCATTTTTACTACAATGAACAAGGGTACATGGTACTCACTGCCAAATACCACCTGGACAATGGAAACTGCTGCGGAAATGGTTGTCTCAACTGCCCTTACGACCATGTCAACGTTCCTGAACCCAAAAGAACTGAACTAAGAAGCCGGTTGGAGCATGAAAAAAAATCTTCCTACTAAAAAAGCCTCCCTCCCACCATCTCCAAGAAATTTTTTTGAAGACGTTTTCGATGTTGTCCGACAGATTCCCAAAGGAAGGGTAACCAACTATGGCGCCATTGCCAAATACCTTGGTTCAGGGCTTTCATCAAGAATGGTGGGCTGGGCCATGAATGCCTCACATGGCGTAGATCCACCCATACCCGCACAAAGGGTGGTCAACCGCAATGGAATGCTCACAGGCAAACATCATTTTCAAACAGCTACCCTCATGCAAGAGCTGCTCGAAAAAGACGGGGTATCCGTCATCAACGATAAAGTTGTTGAATTTGCCCAGCGTTACTGGGATCCTGAAAAAGAATTGTAACGAATTTCCTTACACGTAATATGGACTGATCAGGAGGTATACAATCACCCCTGTCACAGACACATAGAACCAGATGGGCCAGGTGATCCTGGCCAGTTTCTTGTGTGCCGGCCATTCTGCCACCAATGCCCTGTAAGAAGTAAACAGGATAAAAGGAAGAATAATGGCAGCAAGGATGATATGGGTGATCAGGATAAAATAATAGACATACCGGATGGTTCCTTCTCCACCAAATACGGTTGAATCCGATAAGAGGTGATGACAAATATAGGAGACCAGGAACAAGAGTGAAAGCACCATAGAGGTCATCATTACTTTTTTGTGCAAGGCATATCGTCCTCTCTTCACCGCAAGAAGGCCTACCAGCAACAAAAACGAAACAGCAGTATTGATGGCTGCATTGATCTGTGCAAACAGGTGTACATTGAACGGCAGTTCCAATTCAAGTTTAATTTTGGAGAGGAAAACAACCGCTACAAAAACGATGATTGAAAATAGAATGATGAGCAGACTGGCTTTCTTGTCGTTTTTCTGAATGCTTGCAGGTAACATGGTTCTGGTTTTTATGCTTTATTTTCTGAAGAGATTTCTTTTTTTCTTCTTGTCGCGCTCCATGTTCAGGAGCACAACGTCTTTGATCAGCTTATCGAGGTTCACACTGTCCAATCCGCTGTACCATCCCCTTACCACCCTGTCCTTGTCCAACAGAAAGAAACGGTCTGTATGGATGAACCCTGTGTCGATGTTTCCGTTGGATGCGATGGAAGCCTTGAACTCGTTCAGGGCAATGTCGTACAATTCTTTTCTGTCTCCTGTGAGCATGAACCAGGTATCGTGGTCGATGCCAAATTTATCGCCATAGGCTTTCAGGGCCTGAACGGTATCGCGTACCGGGTCAACAGTAAAGGAAACAAACCTTACCAGGGAATCGGTTTTTTTGAATGCGGTCTGCAACTTTTTCATGTTGCGGGTGAGTTTGGGGCAGATTGAGGGGCAGGAGGTAAAAAAGAAATCGGCAATAATGATTTTACCACCCCAATCTTCAAGGCCCACTTCTTTTCCAAATTGGTTCTTGAGCTTAAAGGGCCTCACCTTGTGCCACACGGTATCGTTGACCTTTTTGCCTTTTTCCATTTTGACCATTACGGTATCGTAAAAATAACGGCGGGGCATTTTGATGGCGTCCTTGCTCAGGCTGCTGACATACAAATAACTGGCAATCGGCAGCAACGTTACCATCAAAAGGGCAAAAAGGGTTGTCTTTTTCATCTATGTATAAATAGAAACAAAAAAAGCATCATTCGGTTGTAGCCGGAACGATGCTTTTTGATTTTTTATGTTCAATATCAATGGTGCTCGCCGGCTTCGTGTGGTGCAGCAGGAGCAGTAACAGCTTGTTTAGGATTGTACGTATTCCTGAGGTTTTTCCAGGAATTGCCTTCATAAAGGAAGGCGGCGATGAACCAAACGAAAAGCAACAAAGGCACCACGATGGTCATGATCAGGTTCTTTACTTCTTCTCCAAGGTGCATGAAAACACCAACAATATAAAAGGCTTTTGCCAGGGATAGGATAACAATCACCCCTTTCAAAAACAATTTCAATCCTGCGGCCATGGGCAATGCATACATGCCAAGGCCCATTCCAAGTTCAATGATGGTGATGACGGACAAGATGACCGTTGTTCTGATGATCTTGCTGACAACCTCTTTTCCACCTGGTTCGTGGTGAAACGTGATTTCCTGTACTGCGTGTTCCATATGAATTTCTTTAACTGTTGATTAGATGAGATAGAAGCAAAGGAATACAAATACCCATACCAGGTCTACAAAGTGCCAGTAAAGTCCGGCCTTTTCAATCATCCAGTAATGGCCTTTCCTTTCAAAGGTTCCGTTGATGGTCATGATCAGCATTACGATGTTGATGACCACTCCAGAAGCTACGTGGAAACCATGAAAACCGGTGATACCGAAGAAGTAACCACCAAAGGCTACCGGTCCGGGTGTACCCACATGGTGTCCGTCGTGCGCAGCAACATTGGCTGCAGGACCCCAGGGGTTCATGGTTACGGTAGTACCAATATTTTCAATTTGGCCGTTGATCATCACGGCATGGTCGCCAGTGATAAGGTGTGTCCACTCCCATGCCTGACAGGCCAGGAATGCAATACCACCAATAACGGTCCAGATCATCCACTTGATAACACCTTTTTTATCCATGTTATGCCCCGCATGTACGGCCAAAACCATGGTTACTGAACTCACAATGAGGATGAAGGTCATCAAACTCACGAAGGCCAGCGGAAGATTGGCATGTCCTGCAAGAGGAAATGCATTGAATACTTCGTTAGGATCTGGCCAATAATTCTGGCTAAAACGAATTGTTCCGTAAGAGATGAGGAAGGCTCCAAAGGTGAATGCGTCACTCATGAGGAAATACCACATCATCAGTTTTCCATACTCAACGTTGAAGGGGCTTTTGCCACCACTCCACCATTTGGTTTCCGTGTGTGCTTGGGCTGTTGCCATGCTATTGCTTGTTTAAAGGTTCAACTCACCAGGACTTATTTCATCCAGGTGAAAAATATAAATAAGTAGATCCATAAAGCATCTACAAAATGCCAATACGTTGCTGCGATTTCAAGCGGTAAGCTGCTGTAGCTCCTTGTAGAACTGTTCAGCGCCCTGATGGCAATCACAACCAATGCTACCACCCCGCCCAGTACGTGAACACCGTGTATCCCGGAAATGGCCAGCAGGAATGAGTAAGATGCATTGGAACCTGCCCCAACGAGGCGGATATCCTGTGCAGCAAACTGCCTGAATCCTGCTATCTGCAGTACAATAAAAAGAACTCCCAACACCGCTGTAACCACAAGCAACCGCCTGTAATTGATCATTTCTCTCTTTTTCAACGCTTTCAATGCAAGTTGCACCGTAACGCTGCTGGCCAGAATGGTGGCTGTTGAATACCAAAACAAAGTAGGTATTTCAATCATCAGCCAACTGGCCTGGCTTCTTTTCACAATGTACGCAGAAGTCAATCCTGCAAACATCATCAAAATACTGCCTATTGCTACCCATAAGGTAAACTTATGGGGATGAATTTTTCTTTTCTGCTCGCTTATAACCTGGCTCATGGTATAATTATGATTTACGATCAGTAAAATGAATCTTGTTCAAAAAAATCACCTTTTCAATCTTCACACTGGTCTGGTCCTGGATGGGTCGTTTGTCTGCCAGTAAGGCCAACAATACAACCGGAAGATAAATGTAGGAAGTAAACATTACCCTGCGGGCTGCTTTCACGTCCATCTCACGGAACAACCGTATGCATTGCCATACCATCACAAGGTTGGCCAATGAAACGATTACCATGCTTACCATCCCAGACATGCCAAACACCATCGGCATGACCCCAATCGGCAGCAACAACACTGAATACAGTATTGCCTGAACTGCTGCATACTTGGTAGGCCCGCCCCTGGAGGGCAACATCCTGAATCCGGCTCTGGTATAATCCTCATGCGTTACCCAGGCAATGGCCCAAAAATGGGGGAATTGCCAGAAAAACTGCAATGAGAACAGGATCCATCCACCAACGCCAAGGTCTGCATCACCTGCAGCCCATCCAATCAAACAAGGAAGGGCTCCGGGTATGGCGCCAACCAACACTGCAATGGAATGAACCTTTTTCAAAGGGGTATAAATAAACCCATAAAGAAAAAGACTTAAACCGGAAATTCCTGCAGCCGTCCAGTTGAACGTGAGGCCGATGATGAAGATGCCGAAAACAGCAGCAACAACTGAAAAAGTTGCTGCCTCATCCACAGTCATTCTTCCAGAAGGAAGCGGCCTTGAGGCTGTTCGCTTCATCATCGCATCGGTATCTTTCTCTGCGATCTGGTTGATGGCATTGGCAGCTCCTGTTACAAGCATACCGCCTACAAAAAGTAAAAGAACTTCTATGATGTCAAACTCCACTCCTGGAACCAACAGGTAACAAACCACTGAAGAGAAAACAACTGTGAAACTCAGGGTGAATTTCATGAGCTGCTGATAATCTTTCAGCTTTGATGATACCATTGATGCCTCCCTTCCCTTCGATTCTTCCATTTGCATCATTTTATATGTTGCCGCCCATTTCAGAACGGCCTTTTTTTAGTGCTTCGATTCGTCTGCGCCGATAGGCTCGGTTTGAGGGATAAACTCCCTTCCATCCTTGCTATAGTCATATGCCCATCTGTGAACTTCAGGAATATCGCCAGGCCAGTTTCCGTGACCAGGATTGATAGGTGTAGTCCACTCCAGGGTATTGGCACCCCAAGGGTTGGTTGATGTTACTTTTCTTCCCTTGAAAATGGAATAGAAGAAGTTGAATACAAAAAGGATTTGAACAGCAAACACGATCATGGCGACAGTGCTGATGAAACGGTTCATGTCCTGGAACTGGTTGAAAGATTGCCAGTTGCTCCAATCGGTATAACGACGGGGCATACCAGCCAAACCAGAGTAGTGCATTGGCCAGAAAATCAAATATGCACCAACCAAGGTTACCCAAAAATGGATATATGCCATGGTATTGTTAAGGAAACGGCCATACATCTTCGGGAACCAATGGTATACCCCAGCAAACATGCCAAAGAAGGATGCAACACCCATTACGATATGGAAGTGGGCTACCACAAAATACGTATCATGAAGATGAATATCCAGTGTTGAGTTACCAAGGAATATACCGGTCAATCCGCCTGAAATGAACAAGCTGATAAAACCGATAGAAAAAAGCATACCGGGAGTAAACCTGATGTTTCCTTTCCAAAGTGTGGTCAACCAGTTGAATACCTTGATCGCAGAAGGCACAGCAATCAACAGGGTCAACAAAACGAAGAATGCACCCAAGAACGGATTCAATCCCGTCACAAACATATGGTGCGCCCATACAAGGAAGGCAAGAATACAAATCGCAAACAATGAACCCACCATGGCGAGGTAACCAAAGATTGGCTTTCTTGAATTCACAGAAAGGATCTCTGAAACCATACCAAGGGCAGGAAGCAAAATGATGTATACTTCAGGGTGACCAAGGAACCAGAACAAGTGCTGGAACAGGATGGCAGAACCACCTTCGTTGGGAAGAATTTCTCCTTTTACCACAATCTCTGAAAGATAGAAGCTGGTTCCCAAGTTGCGGTCAAACAAAAGCAACACAGCACCAGACAACAATACAGGGAAAGAAAGTACACCCAACACTGCAGTAAAGAAGATGGCCCACATGGTGAGGGGCATCCTGGTCATGCTCATGCCTTTGGTACGGAGGTTAAGGATGGTAGAGATATAGTTCAGGCCTCCGAGAAGAGAGGATACAATGAACAATGCCATAGAGATCAACCAGAAATCCATGCCAAGCTTAGAACCCTCACTTGCCTGACCCAGTGCACTGAGTGGAGGATAGATGGTCCATCCGCCTGAGGCAGGGCCTGTCTGAATGAACAAAGAAGCGAACATTACAACACTGGCCAAAAAGAAAAACCAGTAGCTGAGCATGTTCATGAATCCTGATGCCATATCCCTTGCCCCAATCTGAAGAGGAATAAGGATGTTGGCAAAAGTACCGCTGAGGCCTGCGGTCAATACAAAGAATACCAGGATGGTTCCATGCATGGTAACCAAGGCATAGTAAAATTCATTGGAAATTCTTCCCCCTGCTGCCCACTTACCAAAAAGGTCCTCAAGTATTGGGAAGGATGCTTCAGGGTATCCTAACTGAAGGCGAAAAAGCACTGAAAACAAACCACCGATGATGGCCCAAATGATTCCCGTGATCAGGAACTGTTTTCCAATCATTTTGTGGTCTGTACTGAAAACATACTTGCTCAGAAATGACTCTTCATGATGGTGATCATGGCCATGCGCCTCATGAGAATCGTGCGAATGTACTGAAGCTTCCGCTGCGTGTCCGTGTGAAATTGTTTCGCTACTCATTTTTAATCTTTTTTTCTGTGATACATTATTTCAGTTGGGCCAAGGGTTTAGACATTGTTGCAGTTGCTGCTGCAGCAGTACTGTCAGCAGCCGGTGCTGCAGGTGCAGCGCCTTCTTTAACAGTTATATACTGTGGCTTTTTTGATGCCATCCATGCATCATATTCTTCCTGTGTTTCGACTACAATAACACCACGCATAGAATAGTGACCACTTCCACAGATTTGGTCGCAAGAGATTTCATAAACGAAATCCTTGTTTCCAGTAATCTTTTTCATTTGCTCAGTGGTATACTTTGGCGTAAACCAGAGGGTGGTTGGTATTCCCGGAACGGCATCCATTTTGAGCCTGAAGTGAACAAGTCCCACATCATGGATAACATCCTGTGCGTTGATCACCAGCTGAACCGGTTTGCCAACAACAAGGTGCATTTCTGATGCTTCTACATCATCATGGCTGGCGCCATCCTCCCAATCCACACCAAGGGCATTACCGCTGGATGCATCGGTCAGGCGATAATTCTTCCTACCCAAAACATTGTCTTTACCAGGATACCTCATCATCCAGTTGAACTGCTTTCCCGTAATTTCAACTATTTGGGCATCTTTCGGTGCATCGCCAGTTATTTTGAACCAATAAAACAATCCGAAACCAACCAGAATAGTAAGGAAAATAGCAGGAACTACAGTCCACAACAGTTCCAACTTGTTGTTGTGCGGAAAGAAATATGATGTGCGTTTTTCAGAATACTGGTACTTGAATGCAAACCAGAACAATAAAACCTGGGTCAACAAGAAAACAACACCTGTTACAATGATGGTCAACCAAAGCATGAAATCGATTTTCTCACCATGGTCAGAGGCTGCTGGTTGTGCGAGCAAGGTCCTATCGTAAAGGAGCTCATTGCACCACCAGGCACCAAACAATCCCAAGACCATGAACAGGATGAACAGGAAGGCGTTGATGCGGTTGGTTTGCTTGAAAGATTTTTCTTCCCCCTTCAACACAGATACATATTCACTTGCCTTCGATATCTGAAAAATAAGCACGGAAGCGATTACCAGAATGATTAATATGAAATAACCCGACATGATCTTTACTTATAATTTGTTAATGAATTTGTTTGTATCATTCGATGAAAGCCTTATGTATGGTGGATTGTACTTTCCTTGATGAAAGGATGGTGCAAGGCAACCAATGGTTTCTTTGACAATCCCTTTCCAACAAAGTGCATGATCAATCCTGCGTACAGAACCAATATACCAAATTCGAACCATCCAAGGCTATAATGTTCATTCATTGTTCCCGGCATAACCATCTGATAGAAATCAACCCAATGACCCAGGATGATCAGGATGGCGAGGAAGGTCAATGTTGTATAGTTCCGTTTGGATCCCCTTCTCATCAGGAGCAGGAAAGGAACAGCGAAATTGACGATCAGGTTGAGGAAGAAAATGCCCCTGTACACACCCTGCATCCTTGGCTTGAAATAAACCGTTTCTTCAGGAATGTTGGCATACCAAATCAACATGAACTGTGAATACCAGAGGTAAGTCCAGAATACAGAGAAGGCAAACATGAACTTTCCAAGGTCGTGCAAATGCTCTTCGGTAACATACTCCAGGTAGTCGTGGTTCTTGAGGTAAACCACAAACAAAACCACCAGTGACATGCCCGCAACAAAAGAACTGATGAAAGTATACCAGCTGTACATGGTAGAGTACCAGTGTGGGTCAATGCTCATCAGCCACAACCATGGAATGGTTGAACCTACAGTAAGACCAAAGATCACAAGGAAGGCTGCTCCCCAGGCTGTATTTTTTACTACGTATTTAGCGCCTTGCTCACCATCCATTTTCTCATCTGCTTCTGAAGAAAGCTTTCTCATTTTTGCTCCGACAAATGACCAGAGCCCTATCGCAACGACTGACCAAACCATGAAAAAAGTTGGGTTGAGGAAGCCACTTTTCCCTTTGAGGATCGGATCGTGTTCTACATGCTCCTTGTCCAACCAATGGTAGATATCGTGCCTGTGTCCAAATACGATTCCAACAAAAACAAGCATGGCAAGGATACCAAACACTGGCACCAAACTGGAAATTGCTTCAGGTACACGACGAAATGCCATCTGCCATCCACCGTGCGCAAGTGTTGTTGCGCAAATAAAGAACATGCTGGCATTTACTACCAGGAGAAAGAATACACTGTTCTGCAACAGTGAGGCCCAAAACCTGGTTTGCTCCACTTCATCCTTGCTCATTCCGAGGAAAATGATTCCCAGCACAAGTGCCAGTCCACCCACTCCGAGCAGAATGTTCGTCCACTTCTTGTACCCTGCTGAAATCTCAAATTGTTGTTTGATCATCCCTGATTATTTAATGCGTTGGTTATTATTTTCCTTGTTTTGACTTGATATAGGTAATCACCTGCCAGCGCTGTTTGGCTGTCAGTTGTGAGGCGTAGCTTCCCATGAGGTTCTTTCCAAAAGTAATGGAGTAGAACATTTGACCCGCTGGCATTGATTCATATTTGGCATCTCCCACCAATGAGGCTGGCTTTGCAGGATAAGGACCGTCGCCATCTTTCCACAATGGGCCATTTCCATCGAGTTTGGCACCATGGCAAATACCGCAATTGATCAGATAGAGCCTTTCGGTTTCTTTCATCTGTTCTGCATCCAATGAATCAAAAGGATTGGGCAGTGAACGCGATGCAAAATAGTTTACAGTATCGCCGGCCTTATCCATTTCAATATGAACAGGATACTCTTCTCCGCGCTTGACAGTTCCTGCAACAGGACCCTGGCTGGTACGACCATCAGCAAAAACGGGGTTTGCTGAATAGGTTTCGTATGCACGGCTGTTGGCCATGTCTGGCATATACACCTTTCCTGGGGTTCTTTTTACATCACTGCATCCTATTGCAGCAATCAGCAATGCTGCCAGTCCACAGAAAACAATAGTTGATCTTTTCATCTCTTTTGTTGTTTTATGATCTCCTCTTTCCCTTCTCCTTAATTATTTAAGCAATGTTCGGTTCCTTGTAGAGTTCTTGTTCCTCATCATACTTTCCAATCCACCATCCTTCTTCTGCTACCTGTGTATTGACTTCCTGCGCACCAACACTGCCAAGGAAAGATTTGAGTTCTTCCTCGTTTGCCTTTTCACTGCACTCAATCACCATCACAAAAAGATCGTCTGTTGCACGGGGATGAAAATGATGCCTTTTCAGGAATGGAGCCAGCTGACAGATGTAACAGAATGTAAGCACCATGCCTACCGCTGCACAAAGTACGGTCAACTCGAAGGTGATAGGAATCCAGGCTGGTAAGGCAAAATTTGGTTTACCACCGATGTTTACCGGCCAGTCCTTGGTGAAAACCCAAGTCATGAAGGTTACCGCAGTGGTGGTACCAATCATACCAAAAAGAAATCCCGCTGTGTGGATGCTGGTATCCCTGAGTCCCATTGCCTTGTCCAATCCGTGAACAGGAAAAGGAGTGTAAATGTCATGGAATTTATAGCCTGCCTTCCTCACTTTTTCAACAGCGGGGAAAAGAACTTTTTCATCCTCAAAACAGCCTACAACAAATTTTTTCAAAGCCATTTTATACTTTTTACTTTTTGATTGATCAGTGATGTGCCACTTTTACAGTTCCTTCTTCATGGTCATCATGGTGCATTTCGTGAATGAACTCATCCACATTTTTGCTTTCCAGTTCCGCCATTTCATTCTTGAAGCTTTCACCATTGGTTTTCAGTACATATTTGATCTCAGCGATCGCGATGACTGGGAAATATTTGGCGAAAAGGAAGAAACAAGTGAAGAAAAGTCCGAAGGTTCCAACATAGAATCCGATCTCCCAAATGGTTGGTCTGTAATAGATGGACCAGGAAGAGGGAAGGTAGTCGCGGTACAGGGATGATACGATGATAACGAAACGTTCGAACCACATACCGATGTTAACGATGATGCTCATGATGAAGGTAAACAATACATTCCTCCTGAGTTTTCTTGACCAGAACAACTGTGGAGAGATTACGTTACAGGTCATCATCAACCAGTAGCTCCATCCGTAAGGACCGGCAATCCTGTATTTGAAGAAGATATCCTGCTCAAACGGAACCTGAGAATACCAGGCCATGAACAATTCTGTGAGGTAGGCACAACCTACGATTGAACCGGTCAATACAATAACCTTGTTCATCGCCTCAATATGGCCGAGGGTGATATAGTCCTGCAATCCCATTACTTTTCTGAGGATCAACATCAGGGTTTGCACCATCGCAAAACCAGAGAAGATCGCACCGGCTACGAAATAAGGAGGGAAGATGGTGGTATGCCATCCAGGTACTACTGAAGTGGCGAAGTCAAAAGATACGATCGTGTGAACTGACAATACAAGTGGTGTAGAAAGACCGGCAAGAACAAGAGAAAGACTCTCGTGGCGCTGCCAGTGCTTGGTGCTACCGCTCCAACCAAAAGAAGCAAGGCCATACAAACGCTTGCGGAGTTTTGTTTTGGCGCGGTCCCTGATGGTGGCGAAGTCAGGCAACAAACCTGAATACCAGAACAGAAGGGAAACGGTGAAATAAGTTGAGATCGCGAATACGTCCCACAACAATGGTGAGTTAAAGTTGGGCCAAAGTGGACCACGTGTATTGGGATAAGGCAGGGTGAAGAATGCCATCCAAACCCTTCCCATGTGGAAGATCGGGAATTGACCGGCACACATTACCGCAAAAATCGTCATGGCTTCTGCTGCACGGTTAACACCTGTTCTCCAGCCCTGGCGGAAAAGAAGAAGAATCGCCGAAATCAGCGTACCGGCGTGACCGATACCAACCCACCAAACGAAGTTGGTGATGTCCCAACCCCATCCAATGGTACGGTTAACGTTCCACTGTCCGATACCGTATACCACCTCGCGGTAAACGGAGTATGCTCCAAACATCAACAATGCCACTGAGATATAGAAACCAATATACCACAAACGGGTGGGCTTGGCTTCGATCGTGTGCACGATGTCGTGAGTGACCTGACCATAGGTCTTGTTGCCATTTACCAATGGTTCCCTTAACTGTGATTCGTACTTTGTAACACTCATGCGTTGCTCATTTATGAGATTTCCCTGCTTTCTTTATTAATGTGCTGCTTCAGCTTTCTTTTCTTCCTTGTGCGCGCCTTCCACCTTGTGCTCACCTACTGCAGCAGGTGCTGCCTCATGGTGTGCTTCTTCAGTGACCCCTACATGCCTGTCGGTGTTCCTGATCTTCGCGAGGTAGCTGACATTGGGCAATACGTGGATTTGCTCCAGTGTATAGAATACCCTGTTTGTTTGCTCCTCGTTGCGGATCACGCTGATCGGGCTTTTCTTGTCGTTTACATTACCGAAAACAATGGCATTGGTAGGACAAGCTTGCTGACAGGCGGTTTTGATATCCCACTTGCCATCAGCACCGGTTTCAAGCGGCCTGTTGGCTTTCTTTGCTTTCAACTTGCCTTCTTGCAAACGCTGAACACAGAAAGAACATTTTTCGATCACACCACGAGACCTTACGGTTACGTCTGGGTTCAATACCATCCTGGTGAGGTCGTCGTTCATCATCATCACAGAATCATCCAATACTTCTTTCTGGTTGTCTGCGAAGCTGTCTGCTCCCATGTAATCAGCCCAGTTGAAACGCCTTACTTTATAAGGACAGTTGTTGGCACAATAACGTGTACCGATACAACGGTTGTATGTCATTTGGTTGAGGCCTTCGCTGCTGTGGTTGGTGGCATTCACCGGGCAAACGTTCTCACATGGAGCGTTGTCACAGTGTTGGCAAAGCATAGGCATGAACACCACGTTCAGGTCATCGAGGTTATCGCTGCCTGAATCATCACGGTAGGTGGCAAAATACCTATCAATGCGGAGCCAATGCATTTCATGTGCGCGCATCACTTCAGATTTACCAACAACAGCAACGTTGTTTTCTGAAGTACAGGCAACCGTACACGCTCCACAACCGATACAGGAATTGAGGTCGATGCTCATTCCCCACTTTGGACCGGGATAAGGATGGCTTGGGTAAAGGGTTCCCTCTGCAGCGTAGTCATTGGTGTTTTTCGCATAATCCTCAACAAGCTTGTGCCTGTCGTCTGCCAATACAGTTGGGTTCTTCTTGAAATCACCCAAAGAAAACTCACGCACTACTTCATCACGTCCTTCGTATTGGTTATGCGTTTGGGTGTAAGCGAGTTTGAAGGTTTCATTGGTTTTTGCTACAGCAACACCTGCGGCGCTGTAAACAAAAGACTTTCCATCGAAGCCTACAAGCGGGAAGGCGTTTTGACCAACATTGGCAGCAGCACGTCCTGATTTCTCAGAGCGGCCATAACCAAGCGCCAAAGCAACAACATTCTTGTGCATGCCAGGAATCACCAGTACAGGCAGCTTCATTTCCTTGCCACCAACTTTTACAGTGATGACAGGCTTGGCCACTTCCACTTCATAGTTATCATCCACAAGGATGCCAAGTTCTTTCGCAGTTCCATAAGAAATGATCGCGTAGTTGTCCCAAGTGGCCTTTGTGATAGGATCAGGCATTTCCTGCAACCAGGGGTTGTTGGCTTCTTTACCTGCACCGATGGCCACTTTTGGATAAACCACGATTTCCATTCCTGCAGCAGGTTTTGCAGCAGCAATAGCGGAGGCTGCAGCAGCGAGGGCTGCACCATTATAACTTCCGGAAGCAACAGCAGCGGGGGTTTCAACCACACCATCCTGCAGGGCTTTGTCCCAAGCAGCCTGTGAGCCGAATTTTCCGAGCCAGTATTGTTTGAAATGATCTCCGTATGAGGTTGCATCTCCAGACCACTTCAACAAAGAAGTCTGGAAAGCCCTTGTCTTGAACAATGGAGCGATGGTAGGCTGGATGAAGCTCAGGTAGCCTGATTTCATTTCAGCATCACCCCAGCTTTCAAGGAAATGATGGTCGGGAATAGCAAACTTGCAAAGTGAAGTTGTTTCATCTTCCCTATCATTGAAAGAAACAGAAACGGCCACTTTTGCCAATCCTGATTCAAACTTCTTGGCATCAAAATAGTCGTAAGCAGGATTCACGCCATGGATCAACAAGGCGCCAATCTTTCCTTCGTTCATTTCCTGAACGAGCTGGACCATTGCAGCATCGTCTCCCTGACGGGTATTCAATGTAGTACCCCAATCAATGGTAGTACCGTATGCACCGAGGAGCTGGTTGATGGCATTGACAACCAACTGAACATTGGTATCATTGCTTCCACTCACAACAAGCGAAGCAGCACCTGAAGCTTTCAATGACGCAACGGCCTGCTTGATGCCTTTTTTAAGGCGATCGTCAGACAATGCCGGAGAAGCAACTGCACCACCAAGGGCTGCATAAATATTCAAAGCCACGGCACCTGCCTCTGAAGGAAGGTGAACGTAGCGGTCATCTGCATTGGCACCAGTGAGGCTGAGCATGCTTTCAAACTGAATGTGCTTGCTCATCTCAGGATTCTTCTGGTTGATTTTTCTGCCTGCAGCGTACTGGCGGGCATATTCAACCGGGCTCAACCATGTTCCAAGAAAATCAGCACCAAGGCTGACGATGGTCTTGGCTGCGTTGAACTGGTAAGATGGGATGGCCCTCTTTCCAAAAGAAGCAGCATTGGCATTCAGCAAACCATTGGAAGAAATCGCATCATACTGGATATGACGTGATCCGGGTTGCTTGGCCAGAAATGCTGCAATGATATTTTTGGTGGTAACAGAGCTGATGGTTTCGGTCAGGAGAACGGTTGATTTTCCACCGGTTCCTGCCATGGCATCTGCAACCAATTTGTCGAATGCATCGAAAGTGCTCACCTCCTTGCCGTTGGCGAGGGGGTAGCGAAGGCGTGCGGTATCGTAAACACCCAGTACTGAAGCCTGTACACGGGCAGAAGTACCACCGTTGGTAATGGTAGAAAGATCGTTTCCTTCGATTTTGATGGGCCTGCCATCGCGCACCTTGGCAACAACTGGAATGGCATCACCATCCATTATATATGTTGTTGCGTAGTAATTGGGAACGCCCGGAATGATGGAATCAGGCTTATTGAGGTAGGGAATACTCTTTTTGATGGGCATTTCACAGCTGGCGGCTGCAGCTGCAGCGGCCGTGCTGAATCCGAGGTATTTCAAGAAATCCCTGCGGGGAGCCTTTGACTCAAGCAGACCATTGTCCTGCTCAACAGCAGGAAGATCTTCCGTGAATTCATCCTGGACCCTCTCCTGGAAATTTTCACCGCTCTTCAATTCACCGAAACTCTGCCAGTATTTTTTTTGCTTCATAACAGTTCTTAGGTTGTGCTTAGTATGAGATGTTGCTGAGTGCTAATATTAATAGTGACATTTTTGACATTCTGTTCCGCCAATCTTCTCAACAGTCACGCTGTCGATCTTCTTGTTCTTCATATCCTCGTGGAACTTCTCATAAATGCTGTAGAATTTGTTGTCGGTGAACTGCACCTTGGTTTCCCTGTGGCAGTTAACGCACCAGCCCATGCTCAGGTCTGTGAACTGGTAAACCTCATCCATTTTCTGGATCTCACCATGACAGGTCTGGCAGTTTTGCTTTCCTGCGGTAACGTGTTGTGAGTGGTTGAAGTAAACATGATCAGGAAGGTTGTGGATGCGCACCCACTCGATGGGCTTTCCTTCGCCGGTATAGGCTTTCTTGGTTGGATCCCAGCCTGCATACTGATACAACTTCTGGATTTCAGCGGTTCCATCAACCTTGCTTCCGTCTTCCCTCAACAATTGTGGACCCTTTACATATTCATTGATACCCATGTGGCAGTTCATACAAATATTCACCGATGGGATATTGGCATGCTTGCTGTCCTGCGCTCCGCCATGGCAATACAGACAGTTGATCTGGTTGATGCCTGCGTGAACAGTATGAGAATAAAAGATAGGTTGTTCTGGTTGGTAGTTTTTTGATCTGCCCAATCCTTGTGCGCCTTGGAAAGTCATGTAACCCCCACCAAGGAAAAGCAGGATGGCAAAAATAGCGATGTAGGCCTTGTTGCGGTAGAATGGGATGGGCTCAGCAGTTTGTGCACCTTCTGCCTCATCAGACATTTTGCGAAGATTGCTGTTTACCTGAAGAAGGATCAGGGCAATCACGGCAAGAATCAGGGTCAAAATACCATACAAAAGGTTGGAATCAGCATCTTCAGCAGCGGGAGCTGATGCACCATCAGTTGGAGCAGCAGTTGCAGCAGCAGCCTTGGCACCACCTGTATTGATATATCCAAGAATAGCATCGATGTCAGCATCCTTCAATTCGGGGAAAGCTGTCATCTGAATCTTATTGAACTCATTGTATACAGCAACAGCCCTTGGGTATCCTTTTTTGATTACCGCAGCACTGTTCCGTACCCAATCGTACAACATGGCCTTGTCGTCCCAGCGGTCTTCAACACCTTTCAGTGCAGGACCAACGAGCTGCTTGTCAATGGCGTGACAGGAAGCACATTTTTGGTTGAACAGGGCCTTGCCGTCCTGGGCATTCAGCGCCAGGTTACCGGACAAAAAGACCAATAAAACGAATACTGAAATGATTTTTTGAAATGCTGTTCTTTTCTGATTCATACCCTCAGTGAATTGTGGTTGAAATGGAACTGGGTTCCAATGATCGCGTGCAAATTTAGCACAGGATTTCAACAATATATCAACATCTTGATATTTTTTTTGATGCAGTATAGGCCTGCATTTCAGGCGATTGTAAAAGCAGAAGAAGTACAATTGTCATAAAAACGTAAGCTTTGAAGGCATTGAAATAATTAAGATTGTGAAAACTGCACTGAATCCCTTTTTTTCTTCTCTTTGCACAATGTTTAACAAATTGCAGCAAAAGTGGAACGTTTCATCGGGCCAGCTCTTTCTGATCCTTTGCACTTTTGCCGTCACGGGTACAACTACAGCGTACATTTCAAGGGTAGCCACCTCATGGGTGGGATTCGACGAAACCACTTTTTGGGCATGGAAACTGGCCCTCAGGCTATCTATTCTAATCTTCGGATACCAGATCATCATCCTCATCGTTTCTTTTTTCTTCGGCCAATTCCGGTTTTTCTGGAACTATGAAAAGAAGATTCTTCGCAGGGTCGGGCTCATCGCTAAAGAACCCATCAGGTTGGCGATTTTTGCCTCAGGAAAAGGAAGCAATGCCGAAAAAATCATACAATACCTTGAAAACCATCCTGTTGTATCAGTTTCTCTGGTGGTGTGCAACAAAGCCGGTGCAGGTGTTTTAGACATAGCCGCCAGGTTTGGCATCAAAAACCTGTTGATTGGCAAAACGCAGTTTGACAATTCGAACGAATATATACAAGTGCTTAAAAATGAAGGAATTACACATATTGTTTTGGCTGGTTTCCTTTGGAAAATCCCAGAAAATCTTGTGAAGGCCTACAACAACAAGATCGTAAACATCCATCCCGCCCTTTTGCCCGCCTTTGGTGGAAAAGGGATGTATGGGGAAAGGGTTCACCAGGCAGTGATCAGTGCAGGGGAGAAGAAAAGCGGCATCACCATTCACCTGGTGGATGAGCATTATGACAATGGCAAGACCCTTTTTCAGGCCACTGTGGAGGTGCTTCCAACCGACAACCCGGATAGTTTGGCAGAAAAAATCCATGTCCTTGAACATGCCCATTATCCAAAAGTGATTGCTGAGTGGCTGAAAGTCAAATAGTTATAGTTTTATTGCGTTTGTATTAACATTTCTTTGGGCCATTGCTGCCCAAACTTAAAGGCAGCGGTTTTATATTTACAAGATCTGAAGCATCCTTCTATTATATTGAAATTTATCTTGCAGGTACTGCTGCTTTTTATTGGCTCAACCGGCTTTTCCCAGGTTTGGTTGACAGGAAGGGTATATGATTCCACCAGGATGGTTCCAGTTGGGGCAGTAAAGGTCAGTTCCAAGAAAGGGGAAATAACATTCACAGACTCGATCGGCAGGTACGGCATCACGGTTGACAAAAACGACTCCGTCTTTTTTACCTTCCGGGGAAAATCTACGATGCTTTTCCCGGTCAGCACCATCCGGTATCCGGCTGGATTTGATATTGCCCTGCAGGTCAGGGTACAGGACAGGTACCAGACCCTCAAGGAGGTTGTGGTGATCGGAAAGTCTTATCGACAGGACTCCCTGGAAAACCGGGAGAAGTACAGGAAAATTTTTGAATTTGAGGGTGGCGGATTGCAAACGACTTCAGCGGGCAACCTGGACCCCAACAGCCTGATCAGCGCCTTCAAGTTCAGGAGAAACAAGGTGATGCGGGGCTTCCAGAACCGGCTGATCCTGGAAGAACAACAGAAATTCATTGACAGCCGGTTTACAAAAGCGCTGGTCCGCCAGATTACAGGTCTCACAGACCGCGACCTGGAACGCTTCATGACCCTCTGGCGCCCCAGCTATGAAATGATTGCCTTTAATGATGAATACCAATTCCATAAATACATCCTGGAAGCTTCCAAGTATTTCAAAACCGGCATCATGCCCAGGAACCCCAATGCTGAGAGTCGTTAGTGGGGTTTAA
>JBIPNK010000041.1:0-25803 GCA_044373365.1 Chitinophagaceae bacterium | reverse complement strand
CAACTGGAGGTTCTTTATTTTGATGAAAGAACCATCCTCTACATAGCGATCGGAAACCCTTGTATTGTTGTTGGCATCAATGAATGAATACCTTGGATTTGTGGCTTCATTGGTCGACCCGCTTCCCGTCCAACGTCCAAGAACACTCCTGAACTTATTGGTCATCGCCAGGTTCCTTTCATAGGCACGGTACACTTCGTTGCCAACAGAAGCATATACAAAAGAGTTGAAATCAAAACCTTTGTATTCCAAAGTGAGGTTCCATCCCATGGTGAAATCAGGGAATGGATTTCCGATATCTGTTCTGTCATCACCATCAATTTTACCATCGCCATTGATGTCTACAAAACGAATATCACCGGCCTGCGCACCAGGCTGTGAAGCATGTTTGGCAACATCTGCCTGGGTCTGGAACAAGCCATCGGTCTTGAATCCATAAAAATATCCAGGAGACTTGTCTTTTTCAAAACGGGTAACAGACTGGAATGGAATGCCATAACCGCCACCTGTGATCAAACCATTGTTGGTTTCAGTAACCAGGTTGGTGGCCTTGGTGAAAGTGAGATTGGTGGAGATCCTGAAATTCTTGGACAATTGGTCGGTGTATCCAAGGTTCATGTCAACACCACTTGTTTGGGTTGTACCGATATTGGCGGTTGGCAATGAAGCTGTACCCAAATAAAGAGACAAAGTTGGGGTAAACAGCAGGCCACTGATGTCCTTCCTGAAATAGTCTCCACTGAAAGAAAACTTGTTGTTGAAAAACCTGATATCAAAACCAGCATTCAATTGTGCCTGCTCTTCCCATTTGAGGTCATCATTCTTGAAAGATGCAATGGTAGCACCAACAGATGTTGGTTCATTGCCAAAAGAATATCCAGCGTTCTGGCCGAGGCCGTAAGCATACAACAAGGTTGAAATCCTTTGGTATTGTGGGTTCACATTCTCATTTCCTGTAACACCATAGCTTCCCCTTATTTTGAGGTAATCAATGAAGCCAACCTTGAAGAAATCTTCCTGCGTAACTACCCAACCCAAAGAACCGGAGAAGAAGTTGGCGAATTTGTTGTTGTCGCCAAAGGCATAAGATCCATCCCTTCTCAAGGTTCCGGATACAAGGTATTTGTCATTGAAATCGTAATCTACCCTACCGAAATAGGAAAGATTTCTTCTTTCATACTGGTAAGAACCAAGGTCAATACCAGAAAGTGTTGCGATACCAGTTGCAGAGGAAATATCTGCAAAACTCCATGAGTTGAAAGGAACATCCTGCCTGGAACCATTCAATGAATTACCAGTTACACGTGCCATTGAAAAACCAGCTACGGTTTCAAAGTTGTGGCTTTTGCCCACTTTGAAATTGTAATTGGCGAAATTCTCAAAGGTATAGTTGAAATAATTGGTCTTGTACTCATACACACTGTTGTTAGAACCCGGCCTGGGTGTACCGTCAGCATTCATGGTTGAGTTGATATGGCTGGTTCCATAAAAGGAAAGCGGAGTGAAATTCTTTCCGGTAACATCGGTATTGGTATAGCCAAAGCGGGAAGAGAGTTTCAGGTTTTTCAACAGATCATACTGCAGTTCCAACTTACCATAGAGCTTGCTGGTATTGTTCTTGTTATAAGTATCCTCCAACTGGGTCAGTGGATTGATGATCTCAGAAAGGATGTACTTGCTTGTGCTGTACTTCCCGTAGGTATTGGGTACATTGTTCAACACCGGCACAGTAGGATCAAAGTTCAGTGCATTGGAAATGACAGAGTTGATGCTGTTTTCAGGTACTCCTGCACCTTTGATATTGGTATAGGTGGTGTTGGTGATGAACTTCAATTTGGAACTGAGATCAAAGCTGAGGTTGGAAGTGGCATTGATCCTGTTGAAATAGGACTTCTCACCGCCACCCACAATTCCTGCCTGGGAAAGGTATCCACCAGAAAGGAAATAGGCCATTTTATCGCTACCACCCCTTGCCGCAACCGTATGCGATTGAAGGGGCGCTTGTTTAAAGATCTGATCTTGCCAGTTGGTGCCTGCACCCAAACCAGAAAGGTTAGGGAATACCAGTGAACCGCCGGAAGTAACACTTCCCTCATTCACAATGGCCGCATATTCAGAAGCATTCAAAACACCAATCTGGTTCATTACTTCCTGCATCGCATAGTTTCCGCTGTAAGTAATTTCAGTTTTTTGGTTTTTGCGGCCAGTCTTAGTGGTCACAACGATTACACCATTTCCTCCCTTCACTCCATAAATGGCAGTTGTAGCGGCATCTTTGAGTACGTTTACAGACTCAATATCAGCTGGATTGATGGCATTGAAATCGTCCAGGGTCTGTATCGCTCCGTCAACCACTACTACGGGATCTGTTCCAGTGTAAGATGGGATACCCCTAACCAAAACGGTTGGCTTTGCGCCGGGTGAACCGTTGGAAACCACGGTAACACCAGAAGCCCGGCCTTGCAAGGCATCTTCAGCACGAACAGGTTTCAACTTATCAATATCTGACCCTTTTACGGTAGATACGGCACCAGAAACTTTGGTAACCTTCTGTACACCATATCCTACAACAACCACCTCATCAAGTTTGGAGGAGGATGGTTCAAGGGTGATGTTCATCATGCCGGTTGCAATCAAAACTTCCTTGGCTTCAAAGCCAACTGAAGAAACAACAATTGTTTTGGCTGATGATGGAACTGTTAAGGAGAAAATTCCCATTTCGTTGGTAGAAGTACCAGCTTGGGTGCCTTTTACCAGAATGGTCGCCTTGGATACAGGTAGTCCTGATGGGTCTACGACCTTACCGGTAACCGTTTTGTCTTGGGACCATGAGGTCAATCCCAGCATGATGAGAAGTGAAAGAAGTGTGAACTTCTTTAAAGCCTTTTCCATACGCAAGTTTTATTTAATTAAATGATGAACCCTTCGTCAAAGGGGTGATAAAGGTATAATTAGTTGAGCCATTGGATATTTTTGTAGTACTACACAACTACATCAACAATTTGTATACCATTGATTTTCAATAAATAAAAATTACATCAAGAATACATCAAAACTTTATGCTCATTTAGTTTGTTTAAGATAATTGTTTAAATTGAGGCTTAAACCGTTAAACAAAGACCAAGCTGAACTCCATCAATCAATAAAATGAGATTTCTACCCATCATGGCATTTCTGGTATTGCAAACCCATTGTATCCATGGGCAAAATACCATCGGAATCCCTCAAATCATCAATTTCAACAAGAACGAATTCAAGGCAGGCACCCAAACCTGGGACATTGATCAGGACAGCAAAGGAAGGATGTATTTTGCCAACAATGAGGGGCTTCTCACCTACGATGGAACTTTCTGGAAACTTCACCCCCTCCCAAACAAAACCATCATGCGTTCCATTGCCATTGATGAAAAAGGAGTCATATATGCCGGCGGTCAGGGGGAAATGGGCTATTTCGTGCCTAACGAGCGGGGGTTTTTGAAATATATTTCCCTTACACCCCTGCTGCCTGCAAAGGAACGGTCATTTGCAGATATCTGGGATATAGAAATCATAGGCGAATCTGTTTTCTTTAGAGCATCGGACAGGATGATCATCGAGCTTAGAAACAAGGCCATATCACTACACCCCCCTATCAGTGGATGGCAGTTTATGAAAAAAATGGGAAACATCTTATACGCCCAGGACCAAAAGAACGGACTATATGTTTATAGTAACAATACCTGGCGCCCTGCCATCAACAATCAGCTGCTCGCCGGCTCCATCATCTCAGGAATGATTCAAACCAGCAAAGAAAGCAGCCTGATCCTGACCTATGACAGAAAATCCCTGACAATCAGGAGGGACACGCTTTCCTACAACAGTGGATTTAAGCTGCCGGCAACAGACATCAATTTCTTCAAGGTTGCAGAAATAAACAAAGGAGACTTTGTTGCTGCCACTACCGCGGAGGGTTGTCTTATCATGAAAAATGACGGGAAATTTGTTCAAAAGATATCAAGAAAGGAGGGACTTCAGAACAACAATGTGATCAGTGTATTCCTTGACAAGGATAAAAACCTCTGGGCAGGACTGAACAATGGAATCAGTTTCATTGCATACAACTCAGCCATCAAATACATCACACCCAATAAAGAAAATGAGGCTGCCGGATTCTCCACCAAAATCTTCAACAACAAACTTTTTATTGGCTCCTCAGATGGCTGTTACTCCGCCGAACTATTACCCCAGAACAAAGACCTGAGCTTCCTCAGGTCAAACTTCAGTTTGGTAGGCAACAGTTCCGGCCAGGTGTGGCGCTTGGAAGAGGTAAACCAGCATCTACTGATGGGACACAACAACGGATGCTTCGACATTGTAGGCAACCAGGCAAAATTAATCAGCAGGGATGCGGGATGGACCTTTCTTCCCACCAGCCCGGTACCACCTGCACAAAACATCCTGACAGGAACTTATTCCGGACTGAAAATGTTGACATTCAACAATGGCCAGTTCAGCGATAAGGGCAATTTGGACGGCCTGTATGAATCTTTGCGCTTCCTTACTGCAGATAGTGAAGGGAATATCTGGGCCTCACATCCTTACAGGGGAATCTACAAGATTAGCATCAGTGCAGATGGGAAGCAATACAATACAAGGCTATTTACAGAAAAAGATGGACTACCCTCCAAACTGGACAACCATGTATTCAAAATAAAAAACAGGGTGATTTTTGGAACCAGTGCAGGGGCATATGAATTTGATGCACAAAACAACCGCTTCATTCCCTCTATCTTTCTACAACCGGTACTTGGGAACACAGAGGTTCGTTACATGAACGAAGATGGACAGGGCAATATCTGGTTCTGCAGCGGAAAAAAAATAGGGATGGTAGATTTTGCAGGTGGAAACCCCAAACCCATCTATTTTTCAGAAATCACTGGTCAAATTCTTTCCGGATTTGAGAATATCTATGCATTCGACAAGTCCAACATTTTCATTGGATCAGAAAAAGGTGTCATCCACCTCAACTACGAAAAATACAAATCTAACAAACCTACATTGAACATGATGCTTGGCAATGTAAGGGCCATCGGAAAAACTGACAGCACCATTTTTGGCGGATATTTCAACCATGGTCCTTCGTCTCAAGCAAGTGCTAACAGCAACACCTCCCTCAGTTTACAAAGCAATATCAATGCCTTCCATTTTGAATACAGCTCCCCAGGTTTTGGCATCCAAAAAAACATTGAGTACAGCTACAGGCTTGAGGGATATGAAAAGACTTGGAGCAGTTGGAGCAACAAAACTGAAAAAGATTATACCAATCTCCCAGCGGGGAGCTATGTATTCCAAGTAAAGGCGCATGACAACCTGGGCAATGAATCCGAGGAAATCAACTACAGCTTTAAAATACAATCACCCTGGTATAAAAGCATTTGGGCTTACCTATTTTACCTCATCATCATTGCGTTCGGAATACGAAAATACAGTGCCTGGCAAAAGAAAAAACTACTGAGGCAGAAGTCAATTTATGAAAAGAAACAACGCCAGATGAGTATTGAACACCAGCTGGCAATCGAACAAAATGAAAAGGAAATCATTCGACTGAAAAATGAAAAACTTGAGGCTGAAATCATGTTGAAAACCAAAGAGCTTGCGGATACCTCTATGCAGCTGGTGGAAAGAAGTGACGCACTTTCGAAAGTAAAAGATGAGCTACAGAAACTCTATAAAAATACCAATGAAAACCACGACATCAAAAAAACCATTCACCTGCTGAATGATATCGAAAAGAACAGTGCTAGTTGGGAAAAATTCGCTGTACACTTTGATGAGATCAACAATAATTTTCTAAAAAACCTAAAGTCACATTTTCCCAAACTGACCAATACAGACCTCAAGGTTTGCGCTTACCTGCAACTCAATCTTGCATCCAAAGAAATCGCACAGTTGATGAACATCACTGTGAGAGGGGTTGAGATCAGCAGGTATCGGCTCAGGAAAAAGTTGGGGCTGAATACCGAACAGTCTATTTCAGAATTCCTTGATCAATACAAGGAAGACAAAACTTGATTAACGATTGCAGGGGCCCGCATTATTTTTTCTCTTCCTCTGGCTCCAGCTTGTGCTCTACCTCAATGGCCTTCATGGTAGCCACGGCCCAATCAGCCAGGATCAGTTTTTCTTCCTCTGAAAGTTTGGCATCGCGGTGAACAATGGTATAACTGGATAAAGGCATTTCACCTTCCTTCACCATTTCATTCACCTCTTCCATTTTGTGGCGGGCCTTCTTCGGTTTATAGGTCATGAACGCATCGAAATTCAATTCAGATTTGCCCTCTTTCACATGATCTGCCAACCACCATCCTATGGGTTGAATGGAAGCATACCAGGGGTATTTTGTGGTATTGGAATGACAATCATTGCAAGAGCGTTCAAGAATTGCTTTAACATTTTCAGGAGTGGCATAATGGGTTGCAATATTGGTATCAGATGGAGCAGCTGCAATGTTCTTTTCAGGACGAATGAACTGGATGATCAAGAGAATTACGGCAAAAGCAATCAGTATTTTCTTTATCATGATATTTAATTTAATCCAATGTACATTTTTATTGAAATAAAACAGCTGCCTTGACCAATGATTCTGGTTTGCCTACATCTAAGATAATATCACCACTGTGGTCATACCCAACAATCAGGGAATGGGCCGCCAATTGCAAATAAACATCTGTAATGGAGAAGGTTCCAGACGAGGGCATGAGCCCAAAAATGGCAGGATCAATCACATGAATTCCAGAAAAAGAGCGTGGCTGAACATCATCCACTTCGCCAGCAGACCATTTTGTCTCACCGGTAAGGTTATTTCTCCATCCCACAAGTCGCATCTCGTCATCAAAAAGAAACTGCCTTGAACTTTCCCTCTTGGTTACTGCCAGCGTTGCCAATGGATTTATCTTGTTGTGAAAATCAATCATCCCAACAAGATCAAGGTTGGTCAACATGTCTACATTCATGACCACAAAGGGTGATGAAACATCCCTGAAATGGTTAGCAGCAAACGCAAGCCCACCGCCAGTTTCATAAGGACCCTCCACTTCATGAGAAACGGCAACATGGGTGTCGGTATTTTCGTAACGCTTTAAAAAATCAATGACCTGATCAGCAAAATGGTGAACATTGACAACAATATCCTTAATGCCAAAGCTGTTGAGATAAGCAATGTTTCGCTCAAGCAGGGTTTTGCCGTTAACGACAGCCAATGCCTTGGGATGATGTTCTGTAAAGGGCTTTAACCTTGTTCCCAGACCTGCGGCAAAGAGCATTGCTTTAATGGGCTGCATATTCATTTCGTTGATGGTGCGGGTATTGCACTAATAAGGATCATTCTTCCATTGTTTGGCCTCTTGCTCAACATGACTTACAACAGTCTTGACCTTGTATTTTTCCTTGAGGTGTGCAGCAAGGCGGTCTGCAGCAAACACGCTTCGGTGCTGTCCGCCCGTGCATCCGAAACTGATGGTCAATCCCTCAAAATCACGCTTAAGGTAGTCCTCTATAGATATATCAATCATGCCAAAAACATGTTGCAGGAAAGTGGGCATGTTGGTCTTGTGCAACAGGAATTCCTGTACAGGCTTGTCCCTTCCGGTCTGGGTCTTGTACTCATCAATCCTGCCGGGATTCAAGATACCGCGGCAATCAAACACGTATCCTCCCCCATTGCCAAACTGATCTGCAGGAATGCCTTTTTTATAGGAGAAACTGTTGATATGCACGGTCAACTTGGAAGTTTCGCTGGCTGTAACCGGCTCAAACCTTGCCATGATATCATCTGCAACAATGGCCTCCAATACTTTCTGTAAGGCTGGAAGCCTGATGGGGAAGCTTTTGTTTTCAAGGAACCATTTCAGGTTCTTCAAGGCAAAAGGAATGCTGGCAATGAAATGGGGCTTTCGCTCAAACAATCCCCGAAATCCATATGCACCGAGGGTTTGAAGCATTCTTATCAAAACGAATCCATCATAATTGTTGAGAAATTCTTTCTTGTTCAATTTTCCATTCAGGCAGGCATTGGCCTGGTCGAAATAATAGCCCACCAATTCATCCCTCCAGTCATAAGGCATCTGCGCCCTTGCCTGCCAAAGCAATGAAGCAATGTCGTATTGTAGTGCGCCTTGCATTCCGCCCTGATAGTCGATAAAATAGGCCTCGCCATCCCGAACCATCACATTGCGGCTCTGGCAGTCCCTGTGCATGAAATACTGGTGTTCCTCTTGCATGAGGTAACTGCTCAGCATGTCAAAATCATTCAGCAAAAGGTTTTTATCGTAGGGCAGATCCAGTGCGCGAACAAAATAATAAAGGAAATAAAGCAGGTCAGAGTAGATGGCTTGTTTATCGAATGACCTTGTTGCAATGCAATTGCTGTAATCAAGATCGTCTCCACCTTCAATCTGCAACTTGGCCAAAGAACTGCATGTTTTCTTGAAAAGATTCAGCACGTTTTCAGAAAATCCTTCTTTGGTGATATGGTCAAAAAGGGAAACATCCCCGAGGTCTGACTGCACATAAAACTGCATCGCATCATCCGTGTAGATGATGTCAGGCACATTCAATCCCTTTCCTGCAAAATGCTGTGTAAACTCCACAAAAGCATTGTTTTCCGGAGCATTGGCAGGATTATAGGTTAGGATATAGCTTTCCCCATCGTGTTTGAAACGGAAATATTGCCTGTTGCTGCCGGCCTGGCGGAGTGACTCCAACACAATTTCATGGTTGGGCTGCCATTTTCTAAGTGAGTCCAATATGTGCTGAAACGCTTCCTGCATAAGGCAACAAAGGTATCTTTTATTCTGAAATGAAAAAAAGGAGAGCCTTATCTTTGTGTTATGCTAAAAAAGGGGATGGATGAATTGCAACGCTTGAGCACAGAGGAGTTTCATGCTTCCCAGAAATCGCCCATCGTGGTGGTCCTTGAAAACGTGAGGAGCATGCACAATGTGGGCAGCGTTTTCAGAACCTGCGATGCTTTCCGGATTGAAAGAGTATGCCTCTGCGGCTATACTCCCAGGCCCCCACACCGCGACATCAACAAGACCGCACTTGGGGCAACCGAAACCGTTGAATGGACCGGCCATGAGGATGGATTGTCTGCAGTTGCCGAATTGAAGGGACAAGGTTATGCCGTTTATGCGGTAGAACAGGTGCACAACAGCATCTCCTTGGAAAGTTTCGGATATGAATTTGGAGAAAAAATTGCAGTTGTTTTTGGAAATGAGGCAGAGGGTGTTAGCGAAGAACTGATTGCCGCTGCTGATGGATGCATAGAGATACCACAATTTGGCAGCAAGCATTCGTTCAACATCAGCGTAGCTGCTGGCATTGTTTTGTGGGAGCTGTTCAAAAGCCAGGCCACAATTAAAGATAAAGTTGACACAACACCTTGAGGGAAGTTTAAACAATGGCCATGAAAAAAATCAACAAATACCTGTCTCTCATCAAGTTCTCCCATACCATTTTTGCAATGCCCTTTGCATTGGTTGGGTTTTTCATGGGTGTGTTTTTCCTGAGCCAAAAAGAAGAAACCGGTAAACAAGGATGGGGTGTTGTTTCCACATATTTTTCATCCCATCTTGGCATTTTTGTGTTCGTCATCCTTTGCATGGTATTTGCAAGAAGCGCTGCCATGGCCTTTAACAGGTACCTCGACAGGGAGTTTGACGCCAAGAATCCCCGTACAGCCATCCGCGAAATCCCCAGAGGCCTGATCAGCCCGGCCAGTGCCCTTCGCTTTACCATCCTCAATTCACTGCTCTTTGTGGGCGCGGCCTATATGATCAACTCCATTTGTTTTCTGCTCTCCCCTGTTGCGTTGCTGGTGATCTTGGGATACAGTTATACAAAAAGGTTTACCGCCCTTTGCCATATCGTTTTGGGCATTGGACTTTCCCTCGCTCCTACTGGAGCCTTCATTGCTGTAACACAGACCATAGACCCCTCAATTGTTTTTCTTTCACTGGCTGTAATTGGTTGGGTATCTGGATTTGACATCATCTATTCCCTGCAAGACGAAGCATTTGACAGTACTGAAGGACTGTCATCCATTCCAGCCAAACTGGGTAGAAAAAATGCTTTATTTGTTTCACGCTTATTGCATGCATCTACCATCCTGCTCATTTTCAGCAGTGGATATTTGTTTGGATTGCATTGGATTTTTGCGACAGGTGCTGCACTGTTTTCAGGGCTGCTTATTTATCAACAAAGCATTGTCAAGGCGGATGACCTGAGCAGGGTGAATATTGCTTTCATGACAGCCAATGGCATTGCCAGCATTGTATTTGCACTCTTCACCATTGCAGACCTCATTATTTTAAACTAGCCCATGGCAAGAATCATCGCATTGGATTATGGCAACAAAAGAACAGGAATAGCGGTCACCGATCCGTTGAAGATCATTGCTACCGGCTTAACAACCGTTGACACGCAAAAACTTTTTGAGTTTCTAAAAGCCTATGTTGCCAAAGAACCTGTAGAAAGAATCCTGATTGGCGAGCCCTATCAATTGGATGGAACGCCCACCCACTCTACCGAAGGCGCGAAACACTGCATCAGGCGACTAAAGAATAGCTTCCCAGAGATTCCTATTGAAACCGTTGATGAGAGCCATTCCTCCAAGATGGCATCAAGGGCCATGGTAGAAATGGGCATGAAGAAAAAAGACCGCCAAAAAAAAGGAATAATCGATGAAGTTGCGGCCTGTCTCTTGCTGCAGGAGTACCTTGAAAGAAGTGAAGACTAGCGACCAATTACCACACTATTTTTTCGGCAGAATCATTTTATAGCCTGATTTTACCCTGCCGGCGCTGATATCATCCAATTTTTTCTTGAGCAATTTTTTCCTGATCAAAGAGATCCTATCAATGAAAAGTTTGCCATCGATATGATCGTATTCATGCAGGATAACGCGTGCGTTAAGGCCCTTGAATGTTTCTGTTTTTTGAACGAAATTTTCGTCACAGTACTGGATGGTGACTGTACTCTCACGGCTTACTTCTTCCCTGAACCCTGGCAAGCTCAAACAGCCTTCATCGCAAGACCATGGCTTGCCATCCAAGGCTGTAATATGGGCATTGATGAAGATGGCTTTTCTGCCTGTTTCTCCTTCAAATTGTTTCCGTTCTTCTTCGTCACTGTTGTTGTATACCTGCTCGGTATCGAATACAAATAAGCGAATTGGCCTGTTGACCTGTGGCGCTGCAATGCCCATGCCATGGGCATTGTACATGGTTTCCCACATGTCATCCAGCAACTTTTTGAGTTCAGGATAATCAGGTGTTATCTCAGTGCAGCGTTGGCGCAGTACAGGATGCCCGTATGCTACTATGGGGAGAATCATGTTGCAAATATAATAAAGTACTAGCCGTTATAGAGCAGGTCATAATACTCAGCTGCCATCCTGTTGGAATCAAACTTGAACCGAACGTCCTTCATCCCATTTTGCACAATCTGGCGCCAGGTATGCGGCGCTTCGTAATACAAAGGCAAAACCTCATCTTTCAGGATCCGGTATAATTCATCCAGGTCGTATTGGTCCTGTTCTTGGACATGCATGTTTTCATAGTCCTGAGGAGGCACCACAAAACCATTGTTTCCATGGTTGATGAATTCCACTACCCATCCGTCGTTGGTGGATACGTTGACAGCTCCATTCATGGCAGCCGTCATACCGCTTGTGCCTGATGCTTCACGTGGCACACGGGGATTGTTGAGCCAAGCGTCTGAAGCCTGCTTGAGGCGTTTGCTGAGCCCCAGTTCATAGCCCGTACAAACGGCCATGTTATGATAGGACTTGCTCACATGAACCAGGTGATTGAACTCTGTGATGGCCGGATAGTCTACCGGATAAGGCTTTCCAGCCCAAATGAATTGTACCGGGTATTTTGAGTTGCTCAGCAGATCCTCAAATCTATCCCTGTCACGGGTGAGCAGGTCTGCACGTTTATATCCGGCAAAACGGCGTGCCCAAACGATGGTGAAAACATCCGGATCCATTAATTTTCCAGTCTGATCAGCAACCAAATCAAAGGCCCTTTTCTTCAGGAATCTTTTTCTGTCAATAAAGCGCTCATCATTTTGCTCGTCCATGGAAAAATACAATTGCTTGTCTGCCCAATATCGCCAGTTTTGAGCATTGGTGATGTGAATGATGGGGCAAACTCCCTCATGCTTGTTCCACATTTTTCGGCTTACATGACCATGCAATTCTGAAACGGCATTGGAAAGACGGGCAAAGCGCAAAGCCACCAACGAGTGGTTGAACTCATCGTCCTCCAATCCTGTGATTTCCCTAACCTTTTCAAGGGGCATGCCGCAGAAATAAGACATTTTATTGCAGAGGTATATATCATGCTTTTCATTACCAGCCTCTTCAGGCGTATGGGTGGTGAATACCAACTGCTTTTTCAACTCAGCCAGGTTACCACCATTTTTATTGAGGAGGTAAAATGCTGCAGAGATAGCATGTGCCTCATTGAGGTGATACACATCGGGGTTAAATCCCAACTCATCCATCAGTTTAGCACCACCAACACCCAGCAAAATAAACTGGGCTACCTTGGTGGCCACATTGGCGTCATAAAGCCTATGGGTAATGGTTTGAGAGACATAATCATTTTCCGGACAATCCGTGCTCAACAAGAAAAGCGGTGCCGACTTGAATGTTTCAGGATTCAGGTAAAGAACTTTCACCCAAACCGGTGCATCATGGATCATGATCTGAAACTTGATGCCGGTATCCTCAAGAAAATTGTAGATTTTTTCATTCCACTGCACCTGCAGGGTCTGGTCCTGGTTCCTGGCCTGATCGTAATAGCCATATTTCCAGAGGATGCCAATTCCAATCAGGTTTTGACGCAGTTCATAGGCACTTCTCAGGTGAGATCCTGAAAGAAATCCCAGTCCTCCGCTGTATATTTTCAAAGGCTGGTGAATGGCAAACTCCATGGAGAAGTAGGCAGCTTTTTTCTCGTATCGGGAATCAATTGTATAGGGTAATTTGTAATGCTTGAAATTTGACATGCTGGGCAGATTAATGAGCCTGCAAGATACCCCGTTTTTTTGGAACGAAAAAAGTAATATGTATTTTATACACAATTCTCCTGGATCCCATATTAACACAAAGATTTTTCATACGAATAATTGATTATCAATTGTTTGCCGAAATATTTGCAAAAGATTTAGGATGTACTTAAATTGGTTCCAATTCATGCATATGCAAAGATTAACAATCTGTGCGCTTCTCCTTGTTTTGATGGTCTCCTGCGGGAAAAAATCCAAAGATATCAATGCAGATGAGGCTCTTGAGACCTCTGACTTCATTGAATCCTTCCCTCTGCGAGAACTACCCATCATCTTTCAACAAAAAGACCTGAAAAAAATAGATTCTGACAGTTTTTACATAAAAAACACTGTTGTTTCAAAATTCCTGCCAGATAGTATTTTCAAGACTGAATTCCCAAGAACAAAGGATGTTCGGTTTTACAGAAAGGGAAGGTACAAAGCTGAGGAATCCGGGGAAACCTACCTCTTCCTTTCGGCAGAAAAGAAGGACAAAAAGAATATTTACCTGCTTTGTTTTGATGCCAACAATGTATTCAAGGCCGCCATGCCCTTGGTTGAAAAAAACAACACGCCTGGGATATCAACAGAGGGAGGCATCGATAAAAGGCTTACTGTTATCAAGACCAGGAATACGCAATCAAAGGATGGGAAAGCCTATTACAACAAGAGTGCCTACGTGTACAATACAGAGGGCCTGTTTACACTTATCCTTACAGAAAGCAATGAGCCAGTTGAAGAAAAAACCGTCTACAACCCCATCGATACCTTGTCAAGAAAGGACCCGTTGAGCGGAGATTACAAACAGGATAAGAAAAATTTTGTTTCGATCCGCGATGGTGGGAAGGCCGGGAAACTGCTGTTTTTCATCAATATTGAAAAACCGGGCAATGGCTGCGATGGAAGTTTAAGGGGCGACATGACCCAAGTCAAACCCCGGGTATACCACTATAACAAAGCTGATGACCATTGCCTATTGGAGTTCAGCTTTAATGGCAAGTCTGTTCAGGTCAGGGAATTGGAAGCCTGTGGAAATCACCGTGGTGTCAGGTGTTCTTTTGATGGACGGTTCAGGAAACAATGAATCAACTGAACCCCATTATTTGTTATGCCCATGAACATATTGGAAACTAATCCAATATAACGCCGTGCAAAATGTCTTCGAGGTTCTCTCTTCTGCGGATCAATTTCATTGAACCGTTAGATACCAACACTTCGGCAGGACGACAGCGGGAATTGAAGCGTGAACTCATCTCAAAACCATAAGCCCCTGCATTGTTGAAAAGAATGATATCATTGGGGCGAACCTCGTTGAGTTCTCTGTCCCAGGCAAACGTGTCGGTTTCACAGATGTTTCCGACGATGTTATAGGTCTTCAGCTCCCCTTCGGGATGGGATATATTTGTGATCTTGTGGTAGGCATCGTAGAACATGGGGCGAATGAGGTGATTGAAACCACTGTTTACCCCAACAAAAGTCCTTGAAGGCCCTTGCTTGATGATGTTGGCGCGAACCAAAAAATAGCCAGACTGGCTGACCAGGAATTTTCCAGGTTCAAACCAAACCTGAAATTTCTTTCCGGTAGTTTTTTCAAATGCTTCAAAACTATTGGCCAATCGTTCACCCAAGGCCTCCATATCTGTTCCCACCTCATCAGGCTTGTAAGGTACCTTGAACCCTCCACCCAAATCAATGATGGACAGGTCTGGGAAATACTGTGTTGTTTCAAGCACCAGCTCCAACCCCTTCACAAATACCTCCAGGTCCTTGATCTCGCTGCCGGTATGGATGTGCAGGCCTTTTACAGACACCTTGGTGCGCTCCACCACATCCCTTATCTGCTGCACCTGCTCAATGGAAATCCCAAATTTGGAATCGACATGCCCCGTAGAAATCTTGAGGTTTCCGCCCGCCATGATGTGTGGATTCAGGCGGATGATGACCGGATAACCATCACCAAAATGGTTACCAAATTCCTCCAGGAGGGAAAGGTTGTCAATGTTGATGTTTACGTTCAGGGCTGTTGCCTCCAGGTATTCATCAAAGGCCACGCTGTTGGGTGTAAAAATGATGCGGTCGGCAGTAAACCCTGCTTTGAGGGCCAGCTGCACTTCATTGAGGCTCACACAATCAATGCCTGATCCCTGTTGCTCAAGGATTTTAAGAATATTAACATTGGTCAGGGCCTTGCAGGCATAGAATATCTTAACATCCGATCGATGAAACGCTTGTTTCAGGGATGCATATTGAAATTTGATTTGCGCCTCGTCATAGAGGTAAAGAGGGGTGCCAAATTCGGTTGCGGCGGCGAGGAGTGTATCGGTGTTGAGCATACGCGTTGAAGGGGTTGAAGGGGTTGAGGTGGTTGAAGGGGTTGAAGGGGTTGAGGGACGTGAAGTGAGGTGGAGGGATGTTTAGAGAGGTGGAGGGAAGTTTAGAGAGGTTGAGGGAGGTTGAAGGAAAAAATCAACATCTTAAACCTCTTCAACAGCCGAAGGCGACTTCAACCGCTTCAACTATTTTCATCCGCCTCTGCTGGAGGAAGATTGAAAGATGTGTCTTCTTCAGGCATTGCAGAAGATGACTCATCATCAGACCCAATGGCTTCTGCAGGTGTTTCAGCTGTTGCATCAGTCTCAAAATGTTCTGCATTGACCAAGGTTGGCGTCACGATTTGTTCTGCCAGTACTTCACTGATTTTAGGAAGCTCTTCTGAAGAATTGATGCCAAAATAGTCCATAAAATGGCGGGAAGTGCTGTAAATAAGCGGCTTGCCGACCATGGTTTCGTTGCGACCTGAGATGATGATCAACTCCTTTTCAAGCAGTTTCTGGATAGAATAATCACAGTTTACGCCACGGATGGCTTCAATTTCTGACTTGGTGATGGGCTGCTTGTAGGCGATGATGGCCAATGTTTCCAAGGCTGCTGTAGAAAGGCGTTTAAGGAATTTATCTCCATTAAGTTGTGCAATGGTCTGGTGATAATCCCTTTTGGTAAGGAATTGCCAGCCACCACCACTTTCTCTCAACTCAAAGGGGAAAAATTCTGAATTGTACTTTTCTTTGACCCCTTCAATAGAGGTTTCCACCTGATCAATCACCACCTTATCATCCATGAAACCGAAGGCACTGTTCACCAATTCAGTGATTTCGATGGCAGTAAGCGGCTTCTCACTGGCAAAAATCAGTGCTTCAATATGAGTAATAAGGTTGGCTATTTCCATGAATCAAATGATACTGTGATGGCTTGGGGCCGGGTTTATGGGCGATAAATGTACTGCAAAAACCTGATTTTATCCCTGCAAAGCCGCTGCACCACTCACAATTTCTGTAAGTTCCGTGGTGATGGCCGCCTGGCGGGCACGGTTATAAGAGATTTTAAGTGATTTCAACAATTCATTCGCATTCTCGGAAGCCTTGTCCATGGCCGTCATCCTGGCGCCATGCTCTGAGGCATTGCCATCCAACACCGCCTTGAACAACTGTGTGTTCAGGATCTTGGGCATGAGTTCTGCAATCAGCAAATCTTTGTCTGGCTCAAAAATGAAATCAGACTTCTTTGAACTTCCTCCTTTTGCAGGCTCATTCTTTGGAATGGGCAAAAATACTTCGGAAGCATACCGTTGCGTAGCCGCATTCTTGAATTCACTGTATACAATCTCTATGGCATCAAACTCTTTCTGCTTAAACGCCTGCACTGCAGCCTGGGCGCAGGCCTGAACGGTTTCAAAAGAGAGTTTGAGGAAGGTATCCTTGAAACGGACATCAACATTGTAACCGCGCTTCTGGAAAAACTCCGCCCCTTTCTTGCCAATGGCCCAGATGGTGAGGTTTCCGGCAGCTTGAACGGCCGCATATTTTTCAGCGATGGTAGCAATCGCCATTTTCTGGATGTTCGCATTATAGGCGCCACAGAGACCACGATCGCTGGTCACAACAATCATCAATACTTTCTTAACCTGCCTTTGTTCGGCCAGGGCAATGCTGTTTCCGCCTTCAGAGTTGCTCACGATATTGCTGAGCATTTCCTGGAGTTTAGAGGCATATGGGCGCATTTGAATGATGGCATCCTGGGCGCGGCGCAACTTGGCGGCACTCACCATCTTCATTGCCTTTGTGATCTGCTGGGTAGACTGTACCGACTTGATTCGGTTTCTTACTTCTTTTAACTGGCCTGCCATTGAGGTTCAAATTTGCGGCAAAGTTATGAAAAGGTTTTCAATGTTGGAAGTGAGAGTTGAGCTTGCCAACCCTGGGTTGGTTAACCTGCCGTAGCCTGGGGGGTGAAGAGGTTGAAATTGAATCTTATCCCTCAAAAGGCCAACTCAAAAAGGGCTAGAATTTAACTTACGCGCATTGATGCGGAAAACTAGCGAAAAACAAGCTTTTCAACCAATTGGAGTGATGCATTATATTTTTCTGCAACAACTTCAGCAGTCATACCTGAATTCAGGTCTTCTATCATTGCCAGTATGTTATGATATGCCGTTTGTTCACCTTCTGCTCTTCCTTCTGCTTTTCCCGCTACCCATCCTTCGGCCAAACCTTCTTCTAAACCTTTTGCATTTCCCTCACGTATACCTCTTTCCCAAGCATCTTCCATAATAGTATTGTGCAATCGAACGGAGTCAATGTATTGGTCATAGGCCCGCATTTGACCTGGGGTAAAATTGGTAGTGTCCAATATTTCAACGGCTTTTCTTTGATAGGGCATTTGTTCCAATTCCTGTTTTTCCATGGTCAGATAATATTCAGGGTTGATAAAATATTGTATCCACCTATCCAAGGGTTTCTGCATGTCTAAATTACGCAATTTCCTGCATTTGGCGAGTTCGAGTACAACTATCTGGAAGCCAGTTGCGCGTTCTTTTGCATCATGGTGGTTGATGACTGAGTAGGTCTGCACACGGTGGTCATTGGTTTTTACAAGAACATCATCCATGATGCTAGTTTTGACGCCCTGCATGATCTGTGCAACGCACATCTACAACAGTGTTTTTCCCTGTGCCCTGCTCGGACAAAAGTTCATTTTGTAGGTACTCAATGGAAACAACCGAATCGGGAAGTTCCAGCAAAGCATTGATCAGGTTGATCAACAAACCATCACATTCCCCAAAAACTTTTTTAAACGTAAGATCAGCTAACGGCCTCAGGATCATACACACAAATTTCTGCTAAGGTAAATGGCTCGTAATGCTTAGAAAGGAGAAAAACATCGGGCATTGGCGAGATTTTACACCTCTTTCACAATGAAAATCCTACCGTAAAACGGGTATTTCACCTAGGAAGCGTTTGCTCCTGATAGCATCTTTGATGAAAAAAATGAACATCATTGACTCCAAATCTGACCTGGGATTTAAGAAAGTATTTGCAGAAAGGCCTCACCTGCTCATGAGCTTGCTGAACAACCTCCTTCCCTCAGCCACCCTATCGCTTCTCTTGAATACCTAAGCCCAGAACTAACCCCAGATCAGGAAGATGGCAAGAACACCATTGTTGACGTTCGATGTACCGATACACATGGCAGGCATTTTATTGTAGAAATGCAGGTAAGCAAACAGGCTGGCTTTGTGAAAAGGGTCATCACCAACATGACTAAAGTATATTCCAGGCAGCTTTCAAAGGTTGAACCATATATCCTGGCCAAACCGGTCTTTTCGCTCAATTTTTTAGACCATGCACTGTCAGCCAATGAAAACAAATGGTTTCACCATTACACATTGACTGAAAGAGAATTGCATGAAGATTATTTTGACGAATTAAATCTCATCATGATTGAATTACCCAAATGGAAAAAATTAAATATTTTTGATCTGGAAAAACCCAAAGACCGTTGGCTTATGTACCTCTCAGATCCAAATATGTTCAGCAAATTCCTCACGGAAAAAGAGCTCGCTCGTTTCAATGAAATCAGTGAGGCCATCGAAGTATTGGAAACCAAGAACTTCACCCCAGAACAGATCCGGGGTTATGAACTTTACCTGGACAATATGCGAGTATATGTTACAAACATGTCTGAAGCAAGAAGAGAAGGAATAGAAGAGGGGATGCAAGATGGAATAAGGAAAGGCAAAGAAGAAGGAAGAGTTCAGTTAATTGATGATACAATCTCCATCCTGGATGACCTTGAGAGTAGAACACTCACGATTGAACAAATTGCTGAAAAACACAATGTTGACCTGCGCTTTGTAGAGCGATTAAGCAAGTCAATAGATAAGGGCTAACATATAGTAAATCTTGAAGAATTAGGCGCAGCCACTTCAACTTCTTCAACCACCTCAACCTCTTCAACAAAAAAAGCCCCCACCGTAAGGTGGGAGCTTTTCATCCATTAGAATGGTATTATGACTCTATTGGTTGGTGGCTGGGGGTAAAAAACCCCGGCCTCTTATTTTTGGACGACAACCCGTTGGATAGATTGTTCGCCCGTTTCAGGGTAGGTCATTTTGATGCTGTAGATTCCGGATTGTGGAATATTCAGTTTGTAGTTTGCATCGGTGATGTTGTTGACCTGTCTGATGATTTTACCAGACTGGTCGATCACCTGGATGTTCATTTTCTTTCCATCGGCAGTTCTGCTGATGTTCACCGATCCATTGCTTGGGTTGGGGAACACCATGGATACGCTTTGATTGTTCAATTTAACGATGCGCACTTCACTGTAAGTCTTTGTTCCATCAAGGTCTTCCTGAACAAGGCGATACATGTTGGTTCCTTTTTTAGGAGTCATATCCTTGAAGCTGTAGGCAAGTGTAGTCTGGCTGTTTCCACCTTCAGCTTTTGAAGGGATGAAACCAAGAGACTGGAATTTACCATTGCCTTCTTCCTGACGCTCGATGCTGAATCCTTTGTTCACACTCTCAGAAGAAGTTACCCAGGCAAGAGAAACATTATTATCAGTGGTTTGCTTGGCGGTGAAGGAAGAGAGGGTTACGGGAAGTGCACCAGTTGAGAAATCGTATATGTAAACAGCTCCTCCAGCACCATTTGCGCTTCCAGATCCACCACCCCCGGGGAAAACACCATTATTTACATTATTGATTGCTGGATTCCCTGCACCGCCGGTACCAAAATTAGACCGCTCGCCCTGACCTGGAGTTTGATTTGATGCATTCTCTCCGTCAGCAGTTAATTTTCCCGATCCACCACCAGCTCCGTTGCCAGACTGGCCACTTTCACCACCATCTCCACGCCCGCCAGCAGTACTATTATAAAAAGTGTAGAGACTACTTGGGTTAGTAGAACTTAGAGGTCCACCATTTCCATTATTTCTACCAGGATTGGCAATAAACAATGTAGCGTTGTGAGTAACGCTTGATAATTGTCCTCTTCCACCAACTACAATTGACAATACACGAGATTTGTCAAGTTCAGCCTTAGGTATTACAAATGTAACAAAAGCTCCGCCGCCACCGCCAATAGCTTTGTTGCTATTACCATTGGAAGTAGCCCCATTGCCACCCCCACCCCAAATTCTTAATAAAACTTGAGTTATACTAGTGCTACCGTTTGTAGCTGGTATTGTGTATGATCCACCTGATGGAGTTGTAGCAAATTCTGCAATAGGAATAGCATTATCTGGCCTATTGAGGGTTTGGGAAAAAACTCCATTTGACAAAAACAACAAAACTGCATAAAAAATAAAACGAAATTTCATAAACCTAATATTTAATGTGATGAAAAAGATGGTCATCATCGGACAAATCAGAATCCTTGCATTACTGCCTGGAATTGACATTAGGATTGGAGGAAATTCGAGAGGATGGGGAGGATTGGGGTTCGTATGAATACTTAAACAGGTTAAGTACTTGATAGTAGAATTGAGTGTAAAACTAATTGCAGGCTTTTGAAATTGCAAGTTTTCTTTTAATTTTTTTAACAAAACCCTGCACTTACATCCATTCTTTGAGATAATGTCCCGAAAAACCGCCCTTAATTTGATATTATCTAATTGAAAATACGCATCTTATATATAAATTATTTTTTTCATGCGTTTTATAGAAAAAATGCCTGCTCATCGCCATAAAACAAAAAAGCCCCCACCGTAAGGTGGGAGCTTTTCATCCATTAGAATGGTATTATGACCCTATTGGTTGGTGGCTGGGGGTAAAAAACCCCGGCCTCTTATTTTTGGACGACAACCCGTTGGATGGATTGTTCGCCAGTTTCAGGGTACATCATTTTGATGCTGTAGATTCCTGACTGAGGCAGGTTCATCCTGTAGTTTGCATCAGTAATATTGTTTACCTGGCTGATGATACGACCAGACTGGTCAATCACCTGGACATTCATTTTCTTTCCATCGGCAGTTCTGCTGATGTTCACCGCACCATTGCTTGGGTTAGGGAACACCATGGATACAGACTGACCGTTCAATTTCACTACACGCACTTCGCTGTGGGTTTTGGTTCCATCAAGGTCTTCCTGAACAAGACGGTAGATATTGGTACCGTTCTTTGCAGTTACATCCTTGAAGCTATAGGCAAGTGTAGACTGGCTGTTTCCACCTTCTGCTTTGGAAGCGATGAATCCAAGAGACTGGTACTTACCACTGCCTTCTTCCTGACGCTCGATGCTGAAACCTTTGTTCACACTTTCAGAGGAAGTAACCCATGCAAGAGCAACCTTGTTGTCTGTGGTTGGCTTGGCGGTGAAAGAACTAAGGTTGACGGGGAGGGCGGCGGCTCCTTCGATAGTTAAAACAAAATTTCTAACACTGTACGACTTTCTAGATCCAGATGTATTCCAGGCATAAACACGGAATCTTAATGTTTTACTCACTCCGACCCTAAAACCACTTGTTCTCTCAACAGTTTCTCCGGCATTACTAACGGTCAATGAAGCTGAAGTTGAGTAAAGAACTTCATCTGAAAAATCAGCTGTTGTAGCACGGTAAACTGCATAATTCCAGCTGCCTCCATCGGTGGCATGAATAAACGAAATACCTCGGACTGAAAAAGTTTGAGTCGAAGATGTTTGGACTGAGAACTCATAATATTCGTTAGTCACTCTAGTTGACGAACCGTTGTTCCATCCATCTGCAGTAACCCCGTTACTATTGTAAGTTATGGGGGTTGTGAGACCAGAACCTACAGCGACAGGGTAGGTTGTTAAGCCTGTAACAGTGGAGGCGGTAGCGTTTGCGGTCAACGCCCAAGTGATGGTACCCTGTGCATTAATGTTAAATTGAGAAAAAATCGCAACGGAAAAAATCAAAAATAATTTTGCAAAAGCTTTCATAATAAATTTCCTTTAATGTGATGAAAAGATGGTCATCATCGGACAAATCAGAATCCTGGCATTGCTGCCTGGAATTGACATTAGGATTGGAGGAAATTCGAGAGGAAAGGATTTGGGTACGTATAAATACTTAATTGTAGTAAGTACTTATTTGTAGGATTGAGTGTAAAACTAATAGTAGGTTTTTAAAATTGCAAGTTTTGTAGAAATATTTTTTAAAAGAAATTTCTATCCGTCTTCTAAAATTTTGATTATCATCATTTTGAAGATAAATTTATTTTTACATTCAACTTATTTCACAGCCACTACATTAACAATAGTTAGTAGTGAGCTCGCCAAATTACTTAGATTTCTAGAGTAACATTCACCCACTCAGGGTCAAACTTTGCACCAAACTTCTTGTAAAAATTGATGGCGGGCTCATTCCAACCCAACACCTGCCAGGTAATGCGTTTGAAGCCTTTTTCTTTGGCTTCCTCTATCAGTTTTTCGATCAGCATCTTTCCAATTCCCCTGCCACGCATGGATTCTGTAACGAGGATGTCTTCCAAATACATGGTCTGGCCTTTCCAGGTGGAATAGCGGATGTAGTAGAGGGCGAAGGCGACTAGCTGCGTTGAAGGGGTTGAAGTGGTTGAAGGGGTTGAAGAATCATCATCAACTTCCACCACAAAAGCCCACCAGACCGGCTTCTCGCCAAATCCGCTTTCCTCAAAATGTTTGGGATCCACCGTTACCTCTTGGGGCGCCTTCTCGTATTCAGCAAGTTCCCTGATCAATTGCAACATTCCCGGGCAATCTTCTCTTGTGGCTTTTCTAATCTTCATGATTGATACATATTAACGCAAATTACGCTTTGATTGGCTTATGTAACAGCCTGTATGTGACCCTGTAATTTTATTGATGAAAAAACTTTAGTTAACAGTGATTTCACCCAGGAATCGGATTGCTGTGTTATTAATTTAGCAATGAGAAATTATACTACTGACATTGCACCTTAAAAAATGCAGATTCTTAGTCGAAATGAAAAATGCAGCTACAAGTACAATATTTTGTACAATACAATATTTATTCTAATTTCACGGAAGATAACAAATTCAACATGGAAATAGCATCATACAGCGAATTCAGGCAGCACATGAAATCCTTCCTCGATGCGGTGATCAAAACACATAAACCTCTTTTCATCACCCGCAAACATGGGGAGGAATTGGTGGTCATGTCAAAAGAAGACTATACCAGCCTTGAGGAAACCCTTTACTTATTGAGCAGCCCTAAAAATGCACAAAGGCTCAAAGATTCTATAGCACAATTTGAAAAAGGCAATACAGTTGAACAGAAACTTGAGTTGGAATGAATGTATTGTTTACCCCTCATGGCTGGGAGGATTATCTTTATTGGCAGAAAAACGACAGGAGAATTCTTGGAAAAATAAATGAACTTATTAGAGAAATCAGCAGAGATCCAAATGGTGGTATTGGAAAACCAGAGCAGCTGAAGAATGCATTATCCGGGTGGTTATCCCGTAGAATCAACCTGGAGCATCGATTGGTTTACATGATTGACCATGGTTCAATCATCATTGCCCAATGTAGATATCATTATTAAACAACTTCAACCTCTTAAACCCCTTCAACCTCTTCAACTTGCCTCATCACCCAACGCCTGCTCAAAATCAGCAAGTATATCTTCAATATTCTCAATGCCCACACTCAGGCGGATCAGTCCGTCTGTAATGCCGTACTCGAGCCTGTTTTCTCTGGGCACGGAGCTGTGAGACATGGAGGCGGGATGTGAAAGCAGTGTATCGCAGGTGCCCAGCGACACTGTCCTGGTGCACATTTGCAGCTTGTTCATAAATTTTACACCTGCATCAAATCCACCTTTCAATTCAAAGCTCATCATCGCACCGGGATGCTTCATCTGTCTGTTGGACACCTCAAAATCAGGATGCTCAGGGAGTCCGTTGTAATTCACTTTTGATACGGCAGGATGGGCATTCAAATACTCCGCCACCTTCATGCCATTCTCACAATGGCGCTGCATCCGCACTTCCAGGGTGCGCATGCCGTTGGTCAATAAAAACGCATCAAATGCATTGCTGTTGCCACCCAACAAACGATGGGTTTTGGTAGCCCTGGTGTTCATGAACGCGAGATCAGTGCCCACCAATACCCCACCAATGGCGGTTCCGTGGCCATTCAAAAATTTGGTGGTGGAGTGTATTACAAAATCAATCCCGAATTGGAAAGGCTGTTGCAAATATGGCGTGGCAAATGTATTGTCGCAGGCAGTGAGCTTGCCATATTGCTTGGCCATCTTGCTAAGCGCGGCAAGGTCTACACACTGCAGTGTAGGATTGGCGGGTGTTTCAAGATAAACCAGCTTGATGGCCGGGTCTTCCTTCAGGCATTGTTCTGCCAAAGCAAGATCGCGCAAATCAACAATGATAGCCTCAACCTCCAATGGTTCAAGCAGGGATTTCATGAAATCCTGTGTGCCGCTGTAGAGTGAATAATGGGTCAAAATCTTATCTCCCCTTTTGAGGGTGGCCATGAACAAGGAGCTGATGGCGGCCATACCCGAAGCGTGTAAAATGGCTTTTGCTTCCAAAGGCTTGCCATCCACTTCAATGCCAAAAGTCTCCATGGCCGCAATCTTCTGCTCCGCCTCATTCATGGTCGGGTTTCCCCAGCGGGCATAAATATAACCGGGCTCTTTACCAGAGAATCTCCTCATCCCCTGCTCCGCCTCGTCATACACATAGGTTGAAGATGCATAGATGGGCGTAAGGTGGGCATACATCGGATCTTTGTCGTGACCGGCATGAATGGCGAGGGAGGAAAAGCCTTTGTAGATATGGGGCATATTGTTGAAGAAGTTGAAGGGGTTGAAGGGGTTGAAGGGGTTGAAGGGGTTGAAGGAAATAATCAAAATCTTAAACCTCTTCAACAGCCGAAGGCGACTTAAACTACTTCAACGTATTATATGAACCACTTCACCCAGGTGGCGCCCCAGGTGAATCCGCCACCGAAGGCAGCGAGTACAATATTGTCACCCTTTTTCATCCTGTCCTGGTAATCCCAGATGCAAAGTGGAATGGTGGCAGCAGTGGTATTGCCGTATCGCTGGATGTTCATCAATACTTTTTCGTCTGATATTCCCATTCGCCTTGCAGTGGCATCGATGATGCGTTTGTTGGCCTGGTGGGGAACAAGAAACGCAATATCATCTGCGGTAAGGTTGTTGCGTTGTATCAGCTCATAGCTTACATCAGCCATTCCTGTAACAGCAAATTTAAAGACCGGTTGTCCATCCTGGAACATGTAGTGCATCTTGTTGGCAACGGTTTCAGCAGATGCAGGATGAAGTGAACCACCGGCTTTCATGTTGAGGTATTTTCCACCACTTCCATCGCTTTTCAAAATGCTGTCCAGCACACCGTATCCGTCTGTATTCGGTTCGA
>JBIPNK010000162.1:0-6357 GCA_044373365.1 Chitinophagaceae bacterium | reverse complement strand
TCAAGCGAGGATCCTCCAAGCGTGACTTAATCAAGCGACGAACCAAGGCAGCCGCTCCCAAGCGGACGACTGGCTTCGGGCATAACTCCATTACCCTGGTTGTCATGTCTGCAGGTGACGGGAGCCTCCTTCGCAAGGAGATTACCGTGAAAATCTTCCAGAACGGCGTGTTTCACATCACGGGCGTTCTGGATGAAAAGTATGATCGGAATGTTACGGCACTGCTGAAGGAGCATATCGTGACCCACTGTCCTGCTGCATGCACCGGTGAATGGACCGAGGTTCGCAGAGTGGTGTTGATGAACTACAAGACGAAACTGGTTGGAACCACAAACCTCTCACGCGATGCTCTCTATGCATCTTTGCGGGACAAGGGTGTGACCACGGTGTATGAGCCGGCCGTGTATCCAGCTGTGAAGGTCTACTTTCCAAAGACGAAGTGGATTGCCAAGGTCTTCCGCACAGGGCAGATCATTCTCACAGGAATGACGACCCATGACGAGTGTGCGTCACTCATGACCCAGTTAAAGCCATTGATCTTAGTAAACGCAAATGACCACTCGTGAGTTGACACCGTCTGAGGTAGATGCAGGTCTTCGTGGCATCAATGACCAGGATCTGACGGCGACGCAGGTTCAGGCTCTCGTTCGCAACATGGATGCCTCCAAGCAGAAGTGGGCTCGTCTCAAGGCCAACAAGCAGCAGTATGAGGAGAAGCTTCAGGCGGAGAACGAGAAGCTCTACTACAACTACCCTTCGCTGTTCCAGATGCACGCAGAAGACCGCCTGGATGGAACCTTTTTTGATATGCTGAACCTCAAGCGGAAGATTGAAAAAGGTGAGATAACGGCTGAGCAGGCCACAGCGGTGATCGGTCAGCGTCTGCATGATCGCTACCTGCCTCAGGCACCCAATGCTGCCCCCGCGGCACCTACGATGACGTATGAGGAGTTTTATCGCCAAGCTCCGTCCTGAGCTCTGTCAGGATTGTTCCCATCACATTCTTACCCGGCCACTTAGTCGGGTCATTAGCCTTAGCGGTATCTGCTGAGGTCCCGATGCCCCAATATTTATCCCTTGCCGATGCCTCGCCAATCCGGCGAGTTCCCGTCTCCAGCAGCTTGGCCTTCAGGTCCGGGTGCTGGATAAACTTGGACTTCACTGCCTTCCGCATAACTCCGTCCTTGGTCTTCTCCCACTCTTCCTTCACGAAATCCTTCACCTTCTTGCCCAAGGCCTTCACGGACTTGGCCGACGGCGTCTTCAGGATCTTATCGGCAATCGCTCCGTCACCGAACTGCGTGGCCTTGGACCACTGGAAGTAGTGCTCAACCGTAGGGAAGGTCACCGAATCCACTTGGAAGGGTGCCTCATACATGTTGGACAGCACCCGCCACTCGCCCTTGCCCTCATCAGCACCGAAGAACAACACGGGCTCCTCTCCCGTCTTGGCCACGACCTTCAGCGTCTTTTTCTTCTTGGGGGCAGGGGCTGCAGCCTCAGCCGGTGTCGCCTGCTCCGACCTCTCGTCCTTGACCAGCTCCGGCTCCACAACCGGGATCACGGCCTCCTGCTTCTCAGTCTCCTTGACCTTCCGGTCGGCCACACGCTCAAACACAAAGCTGCGGTGAAGGAAGCTGAACGCCTGGTGCTCCTGGGACAGCAAGACCAGGTTCTGATCGGCATAGTGGTCCGCGAACATCGTGCTGCCTACCAGCTCGTATCCATGTCCCTTCAGAGCCTCGGTCATCTTCTCAAAGGGCACCAAGTACTCTGTCTGCGGCTGCTCAAAGCTCTCCAGGTGAACCGAGATAGCCTGTCCAAAGGTCTCCGTCCACCCCTGTCCATCGTCATAGTCCTTGACGAACTCACCAAACACCTGAGTGCCCGAGCGGAACATGTGGCTCTTCTTGCCCATCAGGAGAGCATAGACTGCCGCACCGTCCAAGCAGGTGCCGAAGAACAGCCCCTTGCCATGAGTCTCCAGGTTGCTGGCAAAGGTCTCGAAGGCCTCGTCCGATGAGCACGCATAGTGGATTGCCATCTGGCACGAGATCACATCAAACTCCGTGTGTCCTGCAAAGGTCTCCAGATAGGCCGTCGTAGCCGGCACAGCACCCGTGACAATGTTGGCATACTTGTTGTCACCCTCAAACAGCGGCTTGGTCATGTCTCCGCAGATGAACAGGACCGGAGGAATATACTCAGTCGGATTAGCAGCCTTCTCCTTCAGGTAGCGGACACACGCTCCCTGACGCGGCGAGGTAATACAGGACATGGAGGAATCCACGCCCACCACCAGTGACGGCTTAGTCCGCTTCCACTTCAGCAGATCCCCTGCACGACCCACAGCCAGCTCCAGCAAGGAGTCCCCTGCCTTGATGGACGACCGATAGAGATCATCCTTGATCCGATTGTGGAACCCGTAGACATCCCGCAGGATGCGGTCACGTGCATCCAGATTATCACGGTAATACAGATCGTCCTCAAAGGTTGCATCCGGCGGCGTATCCACCAGGGTCCGGATCATCTCCTCTGTGATCGGCACATGGATATTCGTCCAGATCGCATCGGCCACTGCAATATCATTGCCGAACTGCGGGCGACCCAGCACCCGATACTGGTGCGTCTTGTCATAGCGTGTCCGCATGATAATCCAGCGGCCCTTGTCGGTGTCGTAGGAGCACTCAATGATGGTATTGTCCTCCACACGCTCGCCCTCTGCGTCCACCGGAGTACCGCGAGTATCCAGAGGGACACTGATCACGTGAGCGTCAGGAGCCCGCGGCACAGACGGCTGGAACGGAGACGGCACGCGGTCACGGGTCTCAGACTGCACTCGCTCTTCCGGGGAAATGTCCGGCACCGCATACTCTCCTGTCATAGTCTCGCAGGGATACACGATGTCACCCGGCGTCCGCGAGATATACAGAGTGCCCTTGACCACCCGCTTGCCAAGCGTCGTGTCAAAGCTCTCTCCATTCTTCAGCTTGACGAGGAAGTCAATGCTGTTATGCGAGGCCGGCTTCCACTTGTAGACCGTCAGCCACGTCTTGCCCCGACGCTCCGTCACCGGTCCAACCGGTGAGGCCCGAGGCGTGAACACCAGTCCGTCCGTAGGATACTCAAACTCTGTGCTCAAGATCTTGCGGATGGCCTCCTGCATCGCCGTTCCATCACCTGCAAGGAACAGCTTGGTCGTCACTCGCAGAGGATTGCCACCCAGCTGGGTCGTAAAGTCCACCGGAATATCCCCCACGAATGACCGTGCACAGCCCAGACGAGACTTGTTCATGTCCGTCTCCGAGACATACAGGGGCAGACGACGCACGTCCCGTCCACGATACCAGTATACATCAAAGATACAGAACTGATTGCGGTCCTTCAAGTATTCGCCGTCCAGGATGCTTCCAATGTGAATGTCCTTGGTTGCTGTCAGACCTGTCCAGGTCACCACCGAACTCGGCGTGAACCGAAGCACGCGGCGGTCCCGCATCACCACCAAGAAGCACCGCTCGCCGTCGGCCTTGTTCGTGACCGTATAGCCGCTCAGGATGTTGTTCGGGCGGTCCGCCAGCAGGTGACGACGCTCCAGGGTCACCGGGTTCAAGAAGGGTGTCCGGGTCATCTCAAACTCCATCTGATACCGCTGCAGATCGGATGCCGACAGCACGAACTGCGATCCCTGGAACGCTGCAAGAACCGGCTGAATGTGGCGAACCACCGAGGCGGCAATATCGTCCGCCGACTTGGTCCGGTCCACTACCTCCAGCTCCAGCTCATAGGTCGGGTTCTGCTTCAGAATATCTGCAAGAGTCTTCGTGGCCTTGGTCTTGGACTTAGTCTGCGAGAAGTCGTAGCGAACAATCCCGTCCAGGCTAGTCCAGGACTTCCGGTGAATGACCCGCACGTGACTGGCCGAATCCATCGGGGCTCCGGAGAAGTCCTTGCGAAGGTGCTGCTCGTGGCAGAGGGTGAGGCGAACACCGGCATCCGGAACATCCACCACGTGAGACTTGCCCTGAAGAGCCGTCACCACATCAAAGTAGCGACGCTTCTGCTCCACATTGATGGGGACGCCCCTGAAGCTTCCAGTTGTGCAGACCTTGAGGATGTTCTCAGCTCCAACGACCACAACACGAAGCCCATCGGAGTAGGAGAAGGTGGCCCGGTGCTCATGAACCGGTGCACCGCGAGAGTAGAGTTGAATTGAATTGGAGATGCGGTCCGCGACATCCTTGGTGTGAATTTGATTGGAGAGAAGCTTGCATTCCAGTTCGGCATGCGGGTCCTTCTTGACAAGCGTAGCGAACTCCTTGAGACTGGCAAGTGCCGTTGAGGGAAGAAGGGTATCCATGGTTCCTTATGTATATGCTTGGATCAAAAGCATCCATTTTAACAGTTACTGCCGTCTCTCATAGGTCTTACGTTCTGCTTCATCGGCTTCCATCTGCTTGTGCTGATCCAAGTAAAAAGTGATCATCTTGTCCATCTCCTCTAAGCAGGCATCTGGAAGTGCGTCGGATGAGACCAGCACGCCGGACTGGGTCTTGGTAAAACTCTCGGTATATTTGCGGATAATATTGAAGATCTGTGCGTGTTCATTTGCATCAAGCCGATCCAGTCGCTCCTTCAACTGTTCCTTGCGGCTTCGGTTCATCTTGTGTTGGAGCAACAGTTCTCACCAGCTTCTTCCTACGCGGCTCTCCGGTAGGCTTAGCATTCACAGCAGAGGTCGTCACCACACGCTTCTCCTTATCTCCGTCGCCCACGGGTGCCGCGATGACGTCAATGGACTCGGGTTCTTCCGCCGTCGTCTGATCGGCGGGACGGATGACCGACCGGAGCTTGCCCAGAACCACAATGGACTCATCACCCTGCTGGAACCGAGTGCCGACCACATCAAACTCAATATCCTGGCCAACATCGGCACCGTCAAAGTCCGTGTTGCCAATGTGAAGATCGCGGGGCAGCAGAATCTTGATCGGACTCACCTCGGCGTGCAGACCAATCTTGCTCTTCAGGACCACGGGTGCCTTGAACACCTGGCCGGCGTGGGGTAGGCACAGATCGGCCTGGAAGCGGACGGAGTAGTCCAGACCACCCTTCAGGATGTTGGTGCGTCCAAAGGAGTGCTCCACCACCGTGATGCTGCGGGGCTGCACGTAGCCCTCCGGAAGGCAGATTCCTTCATACTTGTGACGAAGCTGGGCAACCAAACTTGCAAGAATGTTACGCTGGAGGAAGCGGGCATCCACATGGACGTTCCGAGTGAGTTCACGACGTTCGTAGAGAGGGTCCATTGTGTGCCTTCTTGTGTGTTGAGTGGATTGTTTTCGTTTTAGTTCTACATGCTCTTAAACGCCTTCAGAATCGTAGATTTAGCTTTGAGTGGAGGTGTATCGGACAAGAGGGTCTTCAGCTCCTCCGGTGTATACCAGACGATGTTATGCTCTTCGCGAGCCAGGAGCTCAGCGTAGGTGCAGAGCTGTCCTCCTTGGAGTCCAGCTGGAAGGCCCACACCCTTCGCATCAATGTATTTGGCGATCAGCTTCATGTTTGCGACTGAGTTCTTGCCATGTCCGCATACGGTGGGTGCAAAGGACTTCTCTGCATTGATACGTGTGGGAACCCCATCGGCAAAGGTCGCCGGAGACAACGTCAGTTCACCTCCCTCGGACACCGAGGCAAACATCTTAGTGCGGTCACCAATAAATCGCTTGATCAACTGAGAGACCCATTCTGTGTAGCGGGTCAGCTCTTCGCCCACCAGGTCCGTGGGGTCACCCGATGCAAACTCAGTGGACCCTGCAATCCGAATACGCTCAACAAAGGGAAGTGTGGGATTCGTGGCAAGATACGCCTTCTTTTCAGCAGCAGAAAACTGATGGTCAAAGACATACCCATCCCGAGTCGCATCTGTGAAGCGAGTCGCACCATCTTTGGGCCAGGGAAACTCTGTCCGACGCAGGTCCAGTGCATCCGGGGCCACCTCTGGGGGCGGGGCAGGGGCTTCAACTTGAGGCTCGGGCAGCTGAATGTCCCGCGAGGCAGCTGGGCGGGTGGTTCTCTCTACCACTGTGCTGTTCGGCATATCCAGGGGAGCCAATGCATACAAATCACCCTTAGACTCCAATACACTTGCCCGTCCAAATGAATCGCTGAAGCGAAAGGAGGTTGCGATGGCCTGTTGCAGGGTGTAGACCACCACATCCCGACTGAAGGGACGCAACGCCGAAAACAGCTGCTCGCGATCCCAAATAGACTTGTCAATGAAAAGCTTTCCCAGTTTGGTCAGGATCTCATCGCGGGAGTCCAGATACGTGGACAGGGGGCGAGTATGGTCAGGATCCTTCA
>JBIPNK010000040.1:0-25919 GCA_044373365.1 Chitinophagaceae bacterium | reverse complement strand
TTTAACAGAATGTACTTGGAATGATGCCTAGAAGTTTTCTCTTCCTTCTTTTGCTATCCATCAATATGATTGCCCTTGGGCAGGGGCAAACTGTTAAAATAACGCCTGGTGATAGCGCGATTTGCAAAGGGCAATCCATTCGATACAATGCATTTTTGTACAAAGGCAGCTTCCAGTTCATAGGTTCCTTTGACGGTAAGGATTATTTTATGGATACCGTTTCCAGGAGTTGGACCGATGCAAGGCTGGCTGCTCAAGGAAATGGAATGGATCTTTGGGTGATAGATAGCCTTCAAGAAAACGATGCGGTATACAACATGATCCCCCGTAGGGGCCAGACCAATACTTTTTTTTGGTTTGGTCTTTTTCAGGATCCAGTTCTGGAAGCAGCGGGCACTTCGGGCAGCGGTTGGAAATGGCTGGATGGCAGGTCATTGGATACTACATTTAAATATTGGTACAACAGCCCGCCTTTTGTTGAGCCGGATGATGTGTTCCAATCTTCAATAGGGGCCAATCATGCGGCCATCGGCTTAAACAATGCCGGTTCAAGGTGGAGCGATATAACCAATGTATTTTCATCTCTTTTCAAGGGGCATGCCATCGCTGAAGTAAACAAAAGTCCGCTGATCCTTGAATGGTCTAATGGGGAAACCAATACGGGGTCCATCAATGTTACCCCTCTCTCAACCCAATCCTACTTTCTCGACATCACTTATGGTGGCAACAAAACAAGAAGCAATTCTAGCTTGGTGACAGTAAGCCAGGCCAAGGCCAGTGCTTCATTTTCTGTTGAAACAAGTTCTGATACCTGCCTCATTAGCAATAATATTGTATTCACCAATTCATCTGTTTCTACTGATCCAACCAATACCACCTATGAATGGAATTTTGGAGATGGTAACAAATCAACCCAATATTCCACTGCTTACCAGTTCAGGGCTGCACAAATTTTTACAGTCATTCTTACTGCCAGAGACATCAATGGTTGTGAAACATATGCTTCAAGGCCTGTTACAATCAAGGCCTCCCCATTGATACCGGTAATCACATATGCTGCAGGGACCAATATATTTTGTGCAGGAGACTCTGCATTCTTGAATACAGTTGTGGTGCAGCCCGATCCCGCTGCTGCATTTAACTGGTACAGGAATGGAACACTTGTAGGAAATGGAAGAAGCATTGTTGCAAAAATCGACGGTAACTTTTTATTGGAATGCATAAATGTTAACGGATGTTCAAACAAAACTTCCGTCAATGTAACGGTTAACCCACTTCCTGCAAAACCCATACTAACCATTGTAACTGGATTTTCTAATGTGATATGTCAGCTGGACAGCAGTTATCTGGAATCTTCAACAGCAGTTAATCTTGCTAAATTCAATTGGTATACGGGTGGTTCAATTGCACCAATACAGTTGTCCAATGCCAGCCAGAAGAATTTTTTTGTAAAAGGTTCCACTTCGATGGGAAATAATATTACCTCTTCTAATTATTTTGTAAGGACGATTGATGGTAATGGATGTATTTCTCCGCTTTCCGATTCGGTAAAGATTTCATTCAAGCCATCGCCTGTTATTTCTCTCAGCGCGTTGACGGGTAAGATTATTTTTTGTGAGGGTGATTCTACAAAGCTGATTGTCAGTTCCCGTGCTCCTGGGAACACGTATCAGTGGCGTCTGGACCTATCCTTTTTGACCAATCCAGATTCAATCTATGTTGCAAAAACTACCGGCTCTTATAGCGTCACGGTGACCAATTCCTTTGCTTGCGCTGTTTCATCAAACATTGTTACGGTAGTGGCCAACAAGTATCCTATTGTGCCGGTGATCATCCCTGATGCCAGTGCAGCAGAAATTCTTCCTGATGGTACAGTCAATATTTGTACGGGCTCCAACATCAATTTGCGAACGGCCAATGTTTTTGGAGCCACATACCAGTGGTTTAGAGATGGTATAGCCATGTTTCCTCCTGGCATCAACGCCAGCGTCATTGTGAATACTGCAGCCAATTACAAAGTGGTTGTATCTACCAATGGATGTCCATCCTCTTCACTAGAGACAGCTGTTGGATTATTGCCTTTGCCGGTAGGGACTCTCATTGCGCCTCCAACAAATTCAATTTGTGAAGGGTACACGGTAAAATTGGATGCAACTGGTGCATTTGGATACCAATGGTATTTCAACAACAGCCAGCTTGCTGGCGCGGTGCAGTCTTCATACATTGCCAATGGTCCGGGCTTGTACAAGGTTGAATTTTCTACGGATAAGGGTTGTAAGAAAATGAGTGCGAATTTTGTAAACCTGGTTACAGTTAAAAAGCCAACAGTGCTTTTCACCAATGATTTGTATTGTATCAATGTTGCTTCCAGTTTTACCAATAAATCCGAAACTTCTAACAGTGGTTCTGTAGGCTATTCCTGGAGATTTCAGAACGGAACTATCGATACCAATATTAATGTAGTGCATGTTTTTCCTGGATCAGGCAATTACCGTGTTTCCCTCACAGTGATACCAAAAGATTGTCCTCAATTGTCAGATTCAAGTGTAATGTTGGTGAAAGTTGAGGCTCCTCCCAAAGGGATTAATTATATCCCCATCAATGCAATGGCTGCCAAACCAATTAGCCTTGTAGCCCGGGCAATTGGGGATGTATACCTCTGGAAACCCTCTACTGGCCTGAATAGCGCGTTCATCCGATTGCCGATTCTGAATCCAACTACAGAGCAGCTGTATACGGTGAATATTACCAATCGTGCAGGATGTAATTTTGTTGATTCTCAATTGGTAAGAATTTTTGATGAATCAGATATCTATGTGGCAGGTGGTTTCACCCCTAATCGGGATGGTAAAAATGATAGGATTTATCCCATAGCGGTGGGAGTATCTGTTTTCTACTCCTTTAAAATTTTTAACCGTTGGGGCATCTTGGTATTTGAGTCAAGCTCACTTGATCCAGACCTGGGTTGGGATGGTACCATAAAAGGCAAGGATCAGCCTGCAGATACCTATACATGGGTGGTATATGGAATTGGTCAGACAGGGAAACCCATCAGTAAGTCAGGATCGGTGGTATTAATCAGATAAAATGAAGATGAACAGACATACCATATCGCTTGTTTTCATTTTTCTGCTTGCGCTTGCTGCAGAAGCACAGGATGCACATTATTCCCAGTATTTCAATGCTCCGCTTTCCCTGAATCCTGCATTCACAGGGTATTATGATGGGAAGCACCGTCTTGCCACCAATTTTAGAAACCAGTGGATGGGTGCTGGTGATCCGTTTACAACTGCAACCGTTAGTTTCGACACAAGAATGTTGGCGCAGCAAATGGACAAGAGTATGCTTGGTGTTGGACTTGTATTGATGGGTGATAGAACAGCCACGGGTGCTTACAACAGCAATTATGCCAGCTTGTCAACTGCCTATCACCAGGCGTTGGACGAGGAAGGGTTTCAACACCTGGCGGTTGGTTTTCAGGGAAGTTTAGGTACGAGGATGCTTGATTACAACCGGATCTCATTCAACAATCAATTTGCCAGCAGGGGATTTGATCTTTCGCTCTCCAACAACGAAAATTTTGTTACCAGGAGAAGTGCTTATGTTGATTTCAATGTTGGATTGATGTACAATTACCTGAAAGACAGAAACAGGTTTTTCATTGGTACGTCTTATTACCATGTCAATCAACCCAAGATGAGTTTTTTGGGCAATGATGAATATAGGTTGCCTGCAAGAGCGACCGTTCATGCAGGCGCATCATTTTTGGTTGGAGCGCAGGGAGAATTGTTTTTCAGCGGGCAATTCATGAATCAGGCAGGTGTAAACAGTACCACTTTTGGATTTGCGTATGGGTACAGTCCTTATCAAATGGATGACAACAATGTATTTTACGCAGGGTTGTTTTATAGAAACCAGGATGCTGTTTACCCTTATCTGGGATACCTGTTAAATGATGTCCAGATTGGATTGAGCTATGATATCAACACCTCTGGCATTCAAACGGGTAACCGCAGGAACAAGAGTTTTGAACTTTCTGTGATTTATCACTTCTTTGATCCTAATTCAATCAGAAGGGTAATGCCCTGGTATTGATCATGCTTTACCAAGCAATGCCATAATCTTCTCCGTGGTTGCTTGATCCACCCCAAAGACTTCCATGCTTCCAGTCAAATCCAATGGCATTGATTGGCCCTGATGTCCTTTCAGTAAAACTCAAAGTATACCCCATCTTTTTCAAGGCTGTCTTGACCGACTCGGGTGTTTTGTCTTGCAATAAAATACTGCCTGGTCTTGGCTTTCTGTCCTCCGTTTTGGTTCCACCCAGGGAAAGCCATAATTGGTTTGAATTAATATTGGCTGCTTCTGAGGCCTGTTGAACGGACATGCCAAATTCAACCACATTCAAGAAAAACTGCAGAAGGTTCTGGTCTTGTGTATCACCACCTTGAACGGCAAACGCAAGAAATGGTTTGCCATCCTTCATCGCAAGACTGGGGGTAAGCGTAACGCGTGGTCGTTTGCCAGGGGCAACCACATTAAATGGATTAAGCGTGGAGTCAAGCACAAAACTTTGCATCCGCTGGCTCATGCCAACCCCGGTTTTCCCAGCAATGCAGGCAGGTATCCAGCCCCCGCTGGGGGTAATGGAAACCACCCAGCCTTCAGCATCTGCCGCCTCTACAGAAGTAGTGCCCCTCCATAAACGGTCCTGATAATCCAGCTCAGCCATGGCAATGGCTCCTGAATCATGTGCAGGAACGAAATTTCTTTTGCTGCTGTCAAATCCTGCGAAACCTCTTTTAGAAAGAAGACCAAGGTAAGGATTCGTTCTTCCTTCAAATGGATAAGGGTCTCCGGGTCCAATGTTGGGATCATTTTTGTCTGGGTTGATCTGCGCCGCCCTCATTTTTGCGTATTCCTTGCTGAGCAAACCTTTTATGGGTTGTTTGGGTCCAAAATAAGGATCGCCGTAATAAAAGTCGCGGTCTGCAAAGGCCATGCTCATTGACTGGTAAACAGTATGGATATAGCGTGTGCTGTTGTATCCCATTGATTTTAGGTCAACATTTTCAAGGATGTTCAGGGCTTGCAACATGGACGGTCCCTGTGTCCAGGACTGCAGTTTGTACACGTCAATCCCTTTGTAATTGGTATGGGTTGTTTCTTCTTCAATCGGCTTCCAGTTGGCCAGGTCTTGTTTGGTAATCAATCCACCTTGTTCTTGGCAGCCCCTTACAAATTCAGTGGCAATATCACCCTTGTAAAACCTGTCATAAGCAGCCATGATGGCGGCTTTCCTCGACAGTCCTTTTTTCAGGGCAAGCTGCTCTGCTTCCACCATCTTGGACAGGGTGATGAAAAGTTCCTCCTGCTTGAAGATTTCACCTGCTTCAGGGGCTTCTCTCTTTTCGCCGGCATGGGGAAGAAATACTTTTTTGCTATAAGGCCATTCTTTGATTCTTTCCTTTCCTCTTTCGATGCTGTTGGCGGTTTGGGCATCAATGGGATAGCCTGATGCAAGTTGCATGGCGGGTGCCAGCACCTGCTTTAAACTCATGGTACCATAGTTGGCCAGCATATGACAAATGCCTCCAGGCGTGCCTGGAGTGGTTGCAGCCAATGGTCCGAATTCCGGAGGGAAATTATATCCCTTCCCCTTGAAAAATGCAGGTGTTGCGCCCGTTGGGGCCACACCCATGGCATTCAGGGCAATTACTTTTTTGGTTTTGGGATTGTAAATGATGGCCTGGGTTTCGCCTCCCCAGCTCAATACATCCCACATGGTACAGGTTGCAGCAAGCATGGCACAGGCAGCATCAACAGCATTTCCGCCCTTGTTGAAAATAGTGGCTCCTGCAGTTGCCGCCAGGGGCTTTCCGGTAATGGCCATCCAATGTTTTCCATGCAATGGAGGTTTCTGTGTTTGTTGTGCAAATGCAGTGCCAATAAGTATTACAGCAATACAGCCTGTTACGATTTGTTTTTTCATAACCTTATGCTCCTTTATAAAATTTACCTTTTTTCATGATCAAATCAACCTTTTGAAGGAGATTGATGTATTTCAATGCATCGCCTTTTACGGCAATGATATCTGCTTGTTTTCCTTCACTGATGGTGCCCACCTTATTCTCAACTCCCATGAAAACAGAAGGCCAATACGTGGCAGATTTGATTGCCTGCACAGGGTCTACACCAAAAACCCTTACCCATACATCCAGCTCATTCCAGGTGCTTTGGGAATGGAACTTCATCGGAATTCCACTGTCTGTTCCTACAAGCAAGACGACACCTGCTTTTTGCAATTGCCTGAACTTTGTTTCAAGCGTGGGTTTTCTGATGGGAGTGAGTTGGGAATAGCTCATCCTGCCTGGATGCGTCAGGGATTGTTTGATGTCTTTGATCACGGAGTCCGGCAAGCCCAGGTGCCAGGAAGGATCATCCAGCTTTTCAGGATTATCGCGTACATCTTCATAGTTGTACAATCCTTCAACGGTGGGTGTCCAGAAAAGCGGGCCCTTGCTCATTTGAGCAGTTCTTTCTGCCAATGCCTTTACAATATCATCGGGATAGGCAGGAGCAGAGGATAAACCGGTATGCTCAAAATTATCTACCCCAGCTTCCAATCCAATCCTGATTTCATCGGGCCTGTGGGAGTGGCCAACCACTTTAAGCTTGTTCTTGTGTGCCTCATCAACAACCGCAAATACCTCCTCTTTTGTCATTTCATCCTGGTCAATCAGTTTGATGCAGTCCACACCTGCTTTTGCCAATTTTTGAACCTTTTCCCTGGCATCTTTCTCGCCATAAATCCCCCAGCGAAACTGCTCTGTTCCAGGATAGGGGCGGTGTTGTAAAAAAGGTCCGCTTACATACATGGTTGGGCCTGGTATTTCGCCCTTGTTGATAGCATCTCTGACCCAAAGGCTTTCTTCCAGTGGTCCGCCAAGGTCGCGGGCGCTGGTAACACCTGCCATCAGCAGCTGATGGGCAGACGCAGGCATGATGACCTTTTTGAACAGGGGAGGATACTTTTTGTCCCAGTAGGGATAGTCTGAATGTCCGTTGATCATCATGTGGACATGCATGTCCCACAGGCCTGGCATAACGGTCATGCCTTCGGTAGAAATGATTTGTGTTCCTTTTGGAATCTCAATTTCTCCAATCCTGCCTACTTTTTCAATGGTTTCACCATTGATGATCACCACACTGTTGAGAATGGGTTTTCCTCCAAATCCATCCACCAGGGTTCCCCCAACCAAGGCCTTTTTCTGGGCCACGGCAACGAAGGTTATCATGGAAAGGGTAACAATGAGCAACTGTTTTATCATGCAATCGGCTTTAAAAAATGTAATAATACAAGATATTGAAAATTGCAATGTCATGCTTGCTTTGTTGAGCCCGGGCAAGGTTTCTGGTTACGGGAACGATTTCGTAAAAAGATGCCTTGAAAACCCAAGCACCCCTTGTGTTTTTGTATATTTGAATCCTTAACTTCATCACATGGACATCAGGTTTGCTATTGGGAAAAACGAGACAAAAGCTTTGGACACAAACGGGTTGCGGGACAATTTCCTGGTCAGCGAGCTTTTTCAGGAAGATAAGCTGAAGCTTACCTATTCTCATTATGACAGAATGATCATTGGTGGCGTATTGCCCCTCAAAAAATCAATTGCCCTTTCTAATCCTTCTGAGTTGCGTGCTGAGTATTTTCTGGAGAGAAGAGAATTGGGGATCATCAATATTGGCGGCAAGGGAGAAGTGGTGGTTGATGGGAAAAAACATGGTCTGAAAAAACTTGAATGTTTGTATGTGGGAAAGGGTGCTAAAAAGGTAACCTTCAGCTCGGCGGATAAAAAAGACCCTGCCAAATATTATTTGCTTTCTGCACCTGCGCATCACGCTTACCCTACACAGAAATTCACCAAAGAACAGGCTTCTCCAGTGGCATTGGGCGATGCCGCTACATCCAACAAAAGAACTGTTTATAAGTATATCCACAGGGATGGTATCCAAAGCTGTCAGCTGGTCATGGGATTGACCGTCTTAGAAAAGGGAAGTGTCTGGAATTCGGTTCCTCCTCATACCCATACCCGCAGGATGGAAGTTTACCTGTATTTTGACCTTGATGCATCCCAACGCCTTTTCCATTTCATGGGAGAACCCCAGGAAACAAGGCATATCGTCATGGCCAACGATGAGGCGGTGATTTCTGCGCCTTGGAGCATGCATTTTGGAAGTGGCACATCCAACTACTCCTTCATTTGGGGCATGGCAGGAGAGAACCTTGACTATACCGACATGGATCCGGCCCCCATCACTACACTGAAATAATCAATCAACAAGAACCAATAAATACATCACAATGTCAAAGAAAGTTGTAACCCTTGGAGAAATCATGCTCCGTTTATCAACACCGGATTTTAAGCGTTTTGTTCAGGCAGATACATTTGACATCACCTATGGTGGTGGTGAAGCCAATGTTGCCGCTGCTTTGTGCAACTATGGACTAAACGGAACATTTGTAACCAAAGTTCCCAACAACCCAATTGGTCAGTCTGCCATCAACCATCTTCGCCGCTATGGTGTAGACACGCAGTTCATCGCCAGGGGTGGTGATAGGCTCGGTATTTACTTCCTGGAGACAGGTGCTTCTATGAGGGCGTCACAGGTTGTGTATGACAGGGCAGGTGCATCCATTGCGGATGTTGATGCTTCAGAGTTTGATTTTGATAAAATTCTTGATGGAGCAGACTGGTTCCATACAACTGGTATTACACCCGCCTTGTCTGACAAAGCCGCAGCATTGACCGAAGCAGCTTTGAAAGCAGCCAAGGCAAAAGGTATTACCACCAGCATTGACCTGAACTACCGCAAGAAATTGTGGAGCAAGGAAAAGGCCAGGGAAGTGATGACAAGGCTTTGCCAGTATGTTGATGTTTGCATCGGCAACGAAGAAGATGCTGACACCACACTTGGTTTCAAAGCAAAAGATACTGATGTTACCAAAGGTGAATTGGATCTTGATGGATTCAAGGACGTTTTCAAGCAAATGAAAGAGAAATTCGGATTCAAATACATCGCTTCTTCATTGCGTGAAAGCCATAGTGCCAGCGATAACGGATGGAGTGCATTGGTCTATGATGGTACTGAGTTCTACCATACCAAGAAGTACAATGTGCGCATTGTTGACCGTGTGGGCAGTGGCGACAGCTTTGCCAGCGGATTGATTTATGGACTGGTTACCGGAATGCCAATGCCTGAAGCGGCAGAGTTTGGTGTTGCTGCAAGTGCCATCAAACATACCATCCCAGGAGACCTCAACCATGCAACATTGGGAGAAGTGAAAGACCTGATGAAGGGTGATGGTAGCGGAAGGGTTCAGCGTTAATCCAATCAAGCTTAAAATTAAAAGATCATGATCATTGATTCAGTGCAGAATGCAAGCAAATATGCTAGCGTACATCCGCTTTTTGCAAAAGCGTTTGAGTATATCAACAGTACCGACCTGGCGTCGCTTGAAGTTGGCAAGTATGATATAGCGGAAGGGCTGAAGGCCATCATTTCAAATAAAGCAGGAATGACGGCTGAGGAATCTACTGCAAAATTTGAGTGCCACAATGCCAACATTGATATCCAGCTTTGCATCAAGGGTGTTGAAACCCTTGGGTGGAAATCTCGCCAAGACTGCAAGTCTGAGCGTGAGCCCTATAATGCAGAAAAGGATGTCTTGTTTTATACCGACAAGCCCGACATGTTTTTCCAGTTGACAGATGGACAGTTTGCCATCTTCTTTCCGGAAGATGTGCATGCGCCCATGATTGGAGAAGGTGAAATCAAGAAACTCGTGATAAAAGTTAAGATCTAAATGATCTCATCAAAACATTGATCAACGTAAAAATCTTATTATGACAAGTGCTAAAGTAGTTATGGACGCCATTGTGGCACAAGGAATGCTTCCTCTGTATTTCAATCCTGATGAAACCATCAGTGTTGAGGTCTTGCGTGCCCTTCACCGTTCAGGTGTTGTAGCGGTAGAATATACCAACCGTGGTGATGCTGCCCTTCAAAACTTCACAAAACTGGTTGAGATACGCAATGCAGAAATGCCCGGAATGTTATTGGGTGTAGGTACCATCAAGAACATGCAACATGCTACCGATTACCTGGCTGCTGGTGCAGACTTCCTGGTCAGTCCTGGGTATGTTGCTGAGGTTGCCGCACATTGCGTGAAGCATGATATTTTCTTTGGCCCTGGTTGCATGACGCCAACCGACATCATCGCAGCAGAAAATGCAGGCGTAAAATTCATCAAGTTGTTTCCGGGGAACATCCTTGGACCTGAATTCATGAGCAGCATCAAGGAGATTTTCCCCAAACTGGTTTTCATGCCTACAGGTGGCGTAGATACTACCCGTGAAAGTATTGAAGGTTGGTTCAAGGCTGGTGTGAGTGCAGTGGGAATGGGCAGCAAGCTGGTGAGCAAGAAACTCATGGAAGCACGCGATTATGCTGGTATTGAGAGCAGTGCAAAACAGGTTTTTGAATTGATCAAATCCATTAGGGGGTAAACCATAAGCCATGCAACAATCTTTTCTTGCCACCGTCACTTTAGCACTGATGATTTCAATTTCCGCAACTGCCCAATATGAACCCCTTTACAAGAAGAAGGTTCCCAATTTCATTGAGGCAGCCAATGAAGAAGCTGAAGCTGTTACCGGCGGTATATTGAGGATTTCAAAAGTTTCAGTGCCTGGCTATGCTTTTTTCAGTGCTGGTGACGATGGAACGAAAAAGCCTTGCGTGATCATTTGTCCTGGTGGGGGATATGGTATTCTTGCCGCCCAGCATGAGGGAACGGATGTGGCGAAGTTTTTTAATGGCATTGGCGTTCATGCAGTGGTGCTCAAATACCGGATACCTTCTGCAAAGCACCAGGAGCACAAAGAAATTGCTCCTTTGCAGGATGCACAACAGGCCATCTTCATGGTCAGGAAAAACGCAAAGAAATGGGGCATAGATCCTGGTAAAATTGGCATCATGGGATTTTCTGCCGGAGGGCACCTGGCCTCCTCTCTTGGCGTCCATTACAACGACCCCAAGCTTAATTTTAAAGGCAAAATATCATTGAGGCCTGATTTTCAGGTATTGATTTATCCGGTTATTTCATTCGGTAAGTATGCCCATTTGGGGTCTAGAAACAATTTGTTGAGCCCCGATACTACTGCCAGCCTGATCAATTATTATTCCAATGAACTTCAGGTAAATGCCCAAACACCTCCTGCATTTTTGGTGCATGCCAAAGATGACAAGGCTGTTCCCATCGAGAATTCAGAAATGTATTTGGATCTGCTCAAAAAATTTGGGGTGCCTGGAGAATTGTATGTGTATGAAAAGGGGGGTCATGGTTTTGGCATGAACAACAAAACCAGTGATGTGAAATGGACAGCCCTGCTGACAAAATGGATGCAGCAGATGAAAATCATTCCTTAACGGATTCTTTCTTTTTCAATTTCAGTGAAGTAATCCAAACGCCTGCGACAATCAACAGGCCTGCTATAGCTTTTCCTGCACTGAATTGTTCACCCATCAACAATACTGCCCCAAGGGTTCCGAAAACAGGTTGAAAATAAACAAAGGTACCTGTTTTGGAAGGTCCCCATTGTTGTACGCCCCAGTTCATCAGCAGGTTCGCGGCCAGGGTGCCCAAAACAACAATATACAAGATGGAGAACCAATCCCAACCTGAAAAAGCGGCCCAGTCTGCTGTTGCAAAGCTTTGAAGGCTGAAAGGCAGGCTGAACAGGGCGCCGAACAGAAATACAAACCTCAGGATGGTGATGGGGGAGTACTTTTTTGAAACCTTTCTGATCAGGATTAAATAGGTAGAATAACATACCGATCCGGCAAGGATCAGTCCATCACCCAGCATGGTAGGCGGATGGACCTCACCTGAGGTTGCTCTGCTTTTGATCAAGATGAAGGCCCCTGTTAATCCAAGCAACAATCCAATGATTTTGTTTCCGCCAAAACTTTCTTTGAGAAAAATGGCGGCCAACACCGTTACGATGATGGGCGTTGACATGATCAACAAAGACGAGTGAATGGGATTGGTGGATGCAATTCCCATGATCGAGAAGGTTTGGTTGAGGGTAACGCCCAGTAAACCTGCAACCATCAAGAGCAGATAATCTTTTTTCTCGATCCTTTCCTTCTTGCCGTTGAAAAGTGGCAACATGGTCAAGAGGACTGCCGTAAAGAATATTCTGGAAAACGAAATTCCCAATGCCTGTATATGATGGGGCGCAATCTGTTTTACGGCAATTACATTGGTGCCATAGAAAAAATTGGCGGCCACAAGAGCGGCCGCCGTTATAATACTTCCAGACTGTGGATGTTTAGTACTTGAAGACTTTTCCACCAGCCATTACTTCTTGGGTCTTTTCATCGAAGGTTACTTTTTCTCCCGTTCTTGCTGCCGCATTGGACATGATGGTAGCGATAGAGTGGGTGTATCCCGCTTCAACTGGGGCATTGGTCTGCTTTCTGCTCCTGATGCATTCCATCCAGTTGCGCACGTGTGCTGATGTAAGGGGATCTCCTCCGGTGTTGGCACCCGATTCAACTTTCACAACCTTCTCTGTGAGGTTCATCTCAGGAAGTAGCACAGGCTTCATGCCCATTGGCTTGGCAAATCTTTCTGTGAGTCCACCTTTGGGTGATACCTTGTTGTTGATGAGGTTAAGCTCGCCACCAACGCTGTAATATACTTCACTGGCATTGTCATCACCATTGTGCATCCTTGACATGAAGACAACCTGGAATCCTTTGGATAGGTCATCCATCGGGCCATAATCAAACACCGCAGTGGTGGTATCCCAGTTCCTTCTGCCATCTTTCCACTGGTAAACGCCTCCGTTGGCCACCACACTTCTTGGGTGGGAAAGGCCAGTGAACCAATGTACCGTATCGATTTGATGGCTCATCCATTGACCAGGCATGCCTGATGAATATGGCCAGAACAAACGGTATTCAAGGTATTTGCGGGGATCGAATTTTTCAAATGGCCTGTTCATCAGATAGCGTTTCCAATCAAGATCCTCTTCATGGCATTTGGCCACAAGGTCTGGCCTGCGCCACCTGCCAGGTTGGTTTACATTCCAGGTCAATTCAACCATGGTGATGTCTCCAAACTGTCCGGATTTGATGAACTTCTCTGCCGCATGATAATTGGCACCAGATCTTCTTTGGGATCCAACCTGGATGATCCTGTCGGAAGCCTTTGCCGCCTTTAGCGCTGCGCGGTTGTCTTCCATGGTTTCCGCGAAGGGTTTCTCTACATAGATATCTTTATTGGCTTTCAGTGCTTCAATGGTATGCAAAGCATGTTGGAAGTCTGCAGTAGAGATCATCACAGCATCAATGTCTTTGAGTGCATACAGTTCATCATTGTTTTTGCATCCAATGATGTCGTGCTGAAACTTGTTTTTCAGGAAATCCACCCCTTCATTTCTGCGTACTTTCCAGATGTCGGAAACGGCAACAATGTCGAAATTGAGTTCCTTGTAATGCTGCATGAATGCGGGGATATGAGACTGCTTGTGCCTGTCGGAAAATCCAACGACACCAACCCTTACACGGTCATTGGCGCCTAAAATATTTCCATATGATTTGGCTGTCCATCCCATGGAAGCCAGAGCAGTGGCTGCTGTAGCCTGTGCTGTTTGTCTGATGAATGTTCTGCGGTGGGTCATATTGGGGGTTTAAGGGTTTAGTGGTTTAATTGTTTAGGGTTGTGAAATATTTCTCGGGTTAGGATTTTTTGATGGTTTAAGTTAGAGAGATGTGTCAGCTCTATTATCTGGCGTATCGATTATAAAATGGAGAGGATTATCATCTCCCTCTATACCACTAAACCCATACACCTCTAAACCTCTCCACCCCTAAACCCAAAACTATAGTTCCTTGATCTTCATGCTTCTGAAACTAACTTTATCATTATGATCTTGGAGGAGGATCCTGCCTTTGGGGGCCATTCCAAAATTTTCGATTTTTGCATATTTGCTTCTCGCTACAAGTGCATTATAGATGGGAGTTCCCCTTTTGTATTCTACCATCTTGAAACCATTGAGCCAATGTTCAATAGTGCCATTGGGGTGAGCAATGATTCTTCCGCGGTTCCATTCGCCAATGGCGGTCCTGTCTCTTCTGTTGGCATTGGGGTCAAGTCCTGTAGCAGCAGGAATCAAGTCATACAAAGATGCCATTGTCCTGTTTCCTCCTGCACCCATTTTGGCATCTGGATGTTTTGCATCATCGAGAATCTGGAATTCAGGACCAACACCTGCTTTCTTGTCTTTGCTTGGAACGATAAAATATTTGATGCCAGAATTGGCACTGTCAGTCAGTTTGAATTCGAATTGAAAATCGAAAGCGCCAAACTCCTTTTCAGTAATGATGTCGCCACCATCTTGACGCTCTTCGTTACCAGAATTGCGAATAGACAGTTCACCATTGGCGATGTCCCATCCTTTTGATGGGAAGGCAGACATATTGGCTGACTGCCATCCTGCTGAGGATTTTCCATCCCACAACAGGGAATATCCTTGCTTTTTTTCTTCATCAGACAGGGTGTTGTTGAGTAGGTTAACAACAAATATATTGTCTGATGGGGATGGCTTTAGGTTGGTTGTTTTAATCTTGATGTTTTTCCAATGGATTTCTTTTCCTTCATCTGACTTGTTTTTAATGGCATGAACCTGAAGGGCAATGAAGCCTTGGGGTGTGAGGTCATCAATGAGATAGGAGCAAGCCACACCATTGATCCAGGTCCTGATGGTATTGCCTATACACTCAATCTTGTAGTGGTTCCAATCCGTTTTTTTAAATGCTTTTTGGGCAGCTTGATTATAATCCAGTGGGTAGAGCCATCCACGCCTTGCTTCATCATAAATTCCGCCACTCCAGGCCCTGTCAGACGGATCTACTTCTGCCTGATAGCCCCGTACCCTGTCTGGAACTTTGTTGTTGGCTCCTTCGTTGGAAGTAATGCTCCGGAACTGAATGCCTGAATTCATGTCAGCAAACATTTTCAGGTCAAGTTCCAAAACAAAATCGCCATACAGTTTTTCTGTAGCCAGGAATGAGTTGGGCTCTCCGTGTACAGTTGTACCAACGATTTCTCCATTTTTTACCGTGTATTTGGCCTTGCCATTCAACTGCTTGAAACCGCTGAGGTCCTTGCCATTGAACAGGGATGTCCATTCACTTTTTTGTTGTGCCATTGCCATTGTAAACAAAAGGCAAGACAGCATTGTCATTTTAATCTTCATATGTGCAATTATTAATTTAAAAATTCTTATCCCCCTAAACCCCTAAACCTCTACACCACTAAACCTCTACACCCTTATACTCCTCCAAACGCCACAAACCCACCATCAACGCCAATATCTGTTCCATTCACAAATTTAGATGCATCGCTCAACAGATAGACCAATGCCCCAATCAACTCATCTGGTTTTCCCATCCTGTTGTCTGGCGTTTTCTTGATGACCAGGTTGCCACGTTCTGTATACGATCCATCTGGGTTGGTCAGCAAGGTCCTGTTCTGTTCTGTCAAAAAGAATCCTGGCATAATCGAATTGATACGGATTTTATCGCCATGCCTTTTGGCTGTTTCAACCGCCATCCATTTGGTAAAGCAATCTACACCAGCCTTTCCAATGCTGTAGCCAAGCACTTTTGTAATGACCTGTTTTGCACTGACAGAGGAGATGTTAACGATGCTTCCCCCGTTTTGCTTCGCCATCGCGGCACCAATAATTTTTGTAGGGATGATGGTGCCCATGAGATTCAGGTCGAGCACCTGTCTCAGGCCATCAATGTTCATGTCAAATACATCCTGGTCTGGTTGGATGACACCCTGGGGCATGTTTCCGCCAGCGCCATTGACAAGTCCGTCAATACTGCCAAATTTTTCGAGTGTAATGTCCCGGACTTTCTCCATGTCTTTTTCATCCAGTACATTTCCTTTGATGAAATGGGCCTTTCCGCCATTGGCATTGATTTCTGCCGCCCGTTTGTTTCCCTCTTCCTCATTTCTTCCAACAATTACTGCGGTGCCTCCAAAGGAAACGATGCCTTCGATGAAAGCCTTTCCCAGGATACCGGTACCTCCGGTAACAACAATCACTTTGTCTTGTAACGAAAACAATGTTGAATAACTCATTTTTTGTGTTTTGGTCAAGTTGTTGATGATGCCAGGCATCATCAACAACGGATAAATAATGTCTTGCTTATGCATTGTCAGCGCTTCAATTCTAATGGCGCTGCATGCAAAATATTAGAGTCCGCTTCTCAAAATTCCCAACTGCAATCCACGCAGTTCGGCCAGTCCCCTCAATCTTCCGATGCAGGAATAGCCGGGGTTGGTGACTTTTTTCAGGTCATCAATCATCTGATGGCCATGGTCGGGTCGGAAAGAAATCTGGTGGGGTGCATCCTGCTGAATTTTCAACAACTCCTTCATCACAGCATACATGTCTGTATTGCCTCCCAGGTGGTCATCTTCAAAGAAATTGCCTTCAGCATCACGCCTCGTATTTCTCAGATGAACAAAATGGATGCGGGATCCCAATGACTTGGCCATGGCTGGCAGGTCATTGTTGGGGTTTGCACCAAAAGATCCGGTGCAGAAACAAACGCCGTTGCTTTTGTTGGGAACAGCATTGATGATGAATTCAACATCTTCGATGTTCTTGACAATCCTTGGCAACCCAAGGATGTCTGTTGGAGGGTCGTCGGGATGGATGGCCAATTCAAGGCCCAATTCGTCACAAAGTGGGGTAATCTGTTGAAGGAAATACACCAGGTTGCTCCTGAGCACGTCTGCATTGATGTGGTCATAACGGGAAAGCTTTTCCCTCATGTCTTCAACCGTGATCTTCTTTTCACCGGGGATACCAAACATGACTACGCCAGCAATTTTGTCGAGTTCTTCCTGGGTATACTTGGCATGGCGGGTTTCAGCTTCAGCTACAACGTTGTCAGGGTAGGATGCTGCTGCATTTTTCCGCTGGAGGATGTAAATGTCAAACACTGCAAGGTCTACCCAATTGAAATAGAGGGCTTTTGATCCGTCAGGCATTTCATAATCAAGGTTGGTTCTTGTCCAGTCGTTGACCGGCATGAAATTATAGGTGATAACCCTCAATCCTGCCTTGGCCAGATTGCTAAGGCTTTCCTTGTATTTTTCAATCCAGGATTGGTAGTTGCCTGTTCTAGTTTTGATCTCTTCGTGAATGGTTACGCTCTCGACCACATCCCAGGTAAGTCCATAGGATTCAATCAGGGTCTTTCTTTCCATGATTTCTTCGTAGCTCCATACTTCACCATGGGGTACATGGTGCAAAGCGGTAACAATGCCAACTGCTCCTGTTTGTTTGATGTCTTGAAGGGAGACGGGGTCGTTAGGGCCAAACCATCTCCATGTTTGTCTCAGTTCTTTCATGTTCATTGTGTTATGATCTCTACTTTTTCGATATTTTTTTTGAGTATTTCTTTTTTCCTCATCAAAACGCTGCTGTCTGTTTCTTTGGTGATGACCCCATTGGCAATGGTCTTTCCATCTTTTCCAACGACTTTCAATTCAATCCCCCTGTTGATGAAATATTGATAGGCAGACTTTTCATAGGTACTCACTGCAGCCGGGATAGTTCCTGTACCATTTTTAGTGGTGATGACAATGACGCCGCCAAAGCCACGAGCACCATAAATCGCTTTTGCCGCTTCATCTTTCAACGCCGTCATGGATGCCACATCCATGGGATTGATCAGTGAAATATCTCCATCATAGATGGCTTTGTCTACAACGAAAATGGCGGGCACCTTGCCTTTCATGTTTCTTGCGTCCCTGATGTAAACCTGCTGTTGGGTTTTGAGGCTACCCGAATTCATGGAAATTTCAACACCGGGAATGGTGCGCAAGAGGTCAAATATATTTCTCGCCGCACCACTGCTGATGTCTTGTGTGGTTTGGGCAATAGATCCCAACGTACACAAAATACCCATTAAAAATCCAGTTGGTTTGATGATCATTTTTTGGTGTTGGCGAGTTCTTTTGCTTTTGTTGTAGTATAATATTTAGCAATCATGTTGGGCACTTCCCAGGCTGGCATGTTGTTGTTCTGAAGATAATCCAGGTATTTTTTGGTAACCTGGGCAAAATGGGATTCATGTCCATCATTGTATTTTTCAGGAACACTGATGGTCCAGCCATTGCTGATTTTTACCAATGCAATGCCAGGGAATGTTTGGCTGATTTTTTGGATGCTTGCTTTCAATTTGTCTTCAAACGCTGCATCCTTCTGTCTTTGCTCAATATAAAGGGTAGGCTTGAAGTTCTCTTCTTTGCCTTGCTTGATGATCAGTGAAGCCTTTGTTCCGCGCATCAAAGAATAATGGGTGTCGCCTGTGCCTTCTGGGGCTTTGTAGTTCCAGACCACAGAAACCTTGGCATGAACGCCGTTGATGTTGTAGGTGAACTCACCATTGCAATTCACCTGGATATCACCTTTTGCATCACTGATGGCCTTGAGGTAGTCCGGAACGGCTTCTTTGGTGACAACGGTAAAATCAGCAGCGGATACAGGAGTCGTCCAACTCTTTGCATTGAGCATGCGCACGTTCTTCTTGTAGTCAATGATTTTGCCTGGGAAACATTCCCACTGGATCAGGTCTACCAGGTGAGTGGTAACGTCAACAATACCTGCTCCCTGTTGTTTGTCGTCAAAGAACCAGGATGGCCTTGTCAGCACACTGCCCGATACATATTTGTAAAAATGGTGTACGCTGATTTTTGTAACAGAAGGATCTTCGGGAGTTCCTTTTTCAAGGGTTCCAAAAAGTTCGGGCTCCATGGAGAAGGCCCGCTGCAATTGGGTGGTGATTTCAAAACGTTCAGTCATGATATCATAGAGCTGAACGCCATTTTTCTTGGCCTCGGTGAATGCCAGTTTCAGCTGCTCAAATCCTTTGGTATCAACCGCCATGGGTTTGTCTGCAAAAACATGGAATCCATTGCGCACAGATTCCAGGATATAGTTTGTTTTCAACCGGTTGTTGCCTGCCAGTACCACCACATTGCCTTTTTTTTCTGCAATCATCTTGGCAAAAAAATCCTTGCCTGTGTATACATTTTCTTTCCAGGCAGTAGGCTCGGCTGTCCTTTTGTTGTATCCGTCAATTCTGTCAAGGTGCAACTTGAGGTCCCTGCTGTCTTCGGCATAAACATGCACCGACGGGTCAACCTGAGGATACATCGACTTTTGAATCAATGCTGCATGAAAATGTCCGGGATCAAGCGTGATCAGTTTGATGTTCTGTGCCTTCATCATCAATGGGCAAGCCAGGAGTAAAAATGAAAAATAATTGAGTTTCATGTGTGAATTATGATAGTCCTTTTACCAAATAGGGGAATCGATGTTGTCTGTTGAGCAAGGCATTGGCCTCGTCATCATTGATGAAGCGCTCGTTCAATGGATCCCAGTGCAGCGGCCTCGGCAGGCGCATGGCAATATGGTGGATCAGGCAGGTAGAGCATCCGCGATGACCAACTTCCACAGGGGTGATGGGTTGTTTTCTGGTGGTAATGCAATCCAGCCAGTTTCCATGGTGCTCATCACTGCGGTAGAGATTGATTTCATTGGCGCCAATCACCGATTCGATGATTTTAGGATTGCTGGCAGAAAGTGCTTTTTGATTCGGCACTGCAGGTTCGTTAGCACTGGCCTTGTAATTGCCACGGGTAACAAAGATCCAGCCCTCTGATCCAACAAATTTCACGCCATTGGGCAATTCCGTACTAATGGTCATTTTAACACCATTGGCGTATTTGCCATAGGTGGTGAAGGATCCATGTACATTCCAAAGGCCTGATTTAGGGAATTCTGCCTTGCCCCAAACTTCAACGGGGCCGGTGTATTCTGTATCCATTCCCCAATGGGCAATGTCTACATGGTGCGTTCCCCAACCCGTGATCATGCCTGCTCCAAACTGCTCACAGCGAAGCCAACCTGGTCTGCTGTAATCATTTTGTGGGTGCACGCGTTTTTCTGTATAATAACTATATGGGGTTGAACCCAACCATGCATCATAATTCAATGTTTTGGGGATGGGCATTTCTGGCTCTACCTCTCCGCCAGGATCGCTGGGCAATCCGATAAATACTTCTTTGAGCGCACCAATGCGTCCGTTCCTTACGAGTTCGGCAGCATACCGGAATTGTGGGGATGACCTTTGCTGACTGCCAATTTGAAGGATTTTTCCGTTCCTGTGAACGGCATTGCTCAAAGCTCTTCCTTCTGCAATGGTCAGGGATGCAGGTTTTTGCAAGTACACATCTTTTCCTGCCTCTACTGCATGAATCCCCAAAAAGGCATGGGAATGGTCAGGCGTACTGATCAAGACGGCATCAATATCCTTATTGAGCAGCATTTCCTGGTGATCACCATACATGGTGACACCATCATAGGCCTTTCCCGTTTTCTTGGTATAGTAGTCGTTTACATATTGTTTTCCTTCAGCGAGTCGCTTGGAATCAACATCGCATACAGCCATGATTCTTGCATGGTCATATTTGAGTGTTTCTGCCATGTCATGGTCTCTGGAAATCCTTCCCACGCCAATGGCACCGATATTGATTTTGTTGCTTGGAGCATCTTTGCCCATCACATGGGCTGGTACGATGGTAGGAAATCCAAGAGAGGCAATACCGGTTGCGACGCCAGTTTTGACGGTAGATTTCATGAAATCTCTTCTGTTAAATCCTTTGTTGTCAGGCATGTTTTTATTTTTTAATTTCTTCGTCTCTGTTGTTTGCATAGGCTTTTGTATAATCAATCCCTTTGTGCAAAGAGATGATGTATTTAAGACCCTGCAAAAGGTGGTTTTTGTAAACAGGGTCAGCATAGGTTTCTTTGCTGTGCCCGAGGGTACTTACCCAAACATGGCCACCCTGGAAATCATTGTACCATACGGCAGGGTAATACTCGGCATATGTTCCTGCATTTTTGGCGATCATTTCTTTCTGAGATTGGTCAAGCGTTGTAAACTGATGAGACATCAGCACGTTGGTAACTGGGTAGAGCTCCTTGCCAAAATACAACTCATCTTCTCTTTCCCAGATCAGTGGAACACCATTCATTGATGGATGGTTGGGGTCTGTTTTCCGCACGGTGAATTTCTGGAATTTTGCATGCCAGGCAAAAGTGCATCCTAACATCATTTTGAACCATTTCCAATTTCGCTCAGTGCCTGTTACAGAATGCAATCCCACGAAACCGCCACCTGCTTCTATATAGCGCCTGAAGGCAAGGCGTTGCGCATCTGTATCAAAAACATCATTGTTGGTGCTGGGGAAAACAAGGAGGGTAAATTGCTTCAGGTTTTCTTCGGTAAAATTGGTTGGATCGTCGCTTACCGTAATTTTCCAATTCTCCTCCTTGGCAATTCCTTTTAGCGCCTCTACCGCTGAGGGGATGTTGTCGTGGATAAAACCTTTCCCATTTTTGGTATATACCAGCAAGGAAACGTTTTTGTTGTTTTTTTTGCTTTGTGCTTTCAGGTTGAATGTTGAAAACACGGCTAACAGGGGAACTAAAATAAGATACTTCATGTGGGGCTGTTTCGTTGATCGTTTAATAGACGGTAATTTACATAAAAATCATACTTGTCCTACCATTGCTTTTACGAAAACGTTATAGGAAAAAAGAAGTTTTTGCTCCTTCAGTCCTGTTATTTTACCTAACTTGAAACAGTATTCATCAACATTGTGCCTTTTAACAATTCCGGGTCATTGACCCAGATGGAAAAAATCTACCATTTATGAGCTCGAATCAACGCAGGAAATTTCTCAAACAAACCACTGGTGCTGCATTGGCGTTTTCTATAGTGCCAAGATTTGTAATTGGAGGACCCGGGTTTACGGCCCCCAGTGACATGATCAATCTTGGTTTTATTGGAACCGGAAAACAATCCCGAAGCCTGCAGAATAGTTTTAAGGAAAAAGCCAACATTGTTGCGGGTGCTGACGTTGACGCGCTCAAACTCAATTATTTCCAATCCCTTCTGGAAAAATATTACACCAATGCAAGAAAAGATGGCAAAGGCCGTGATTACAAGGGATTTACTGCTTATGAAGACTACAAGGAGATTATAGCCAGAAAAGACATTGACGCAGTGGTCATTTCAACCCCCGACCACTGGCATGCTGTTCAAGCCATTCAAGCTTCTAATACAGGCAAACATGTCTACTGTGAAAAGCCGCTTGCGCATAGCATTGAAGAGGGAAGGGCCATGGTTGATGCTGCAAGAAAAAACAAGATTGTTTTCCAGACTGGTAGCATGCAGCGCTCTTGGAAGAATTTCAGGCATGCAGCTGAACTGGTAAGAAACGGATATTTGGGAAAAATAAGTGAGGTATTGGTGTCTGTAGGCGACCCGCCCATGAAGTGTGATCTTCCTGCAAAGCCGTTGAGAGCAGGCTTGAACTGGGACCAGTGGATTGGGCCTGCCCAATTCCGCGAATTCAGCCCTGTGCTCGCCCCACCTGTAGAAGAGGATATCTTCCCTAATTGGAGAAATTACAAGGAATACGGAGGAGGGATGGTTTCTGACTGGGGTGCCCACATGTTCGACATCGCCCAATGGGCGTTGGGAATGGACGAAAGCGGCCCTGTCAAATTTATCCCTTCTGAAGGAGCTGCCAAGAGAGGCCTGCAAATGGTGTATGAAAACGGAATTATAATGAAACATCAAGATTTTGGCAGGAGCAATACCGTACGCTTCATCGGAGAGAAAGGCCGTTTGGATGTAAGCAGGTCCATTCTTGACAGTGACCCTGCCAATATCGTTTCTGCTACCATTCAGCCCAATGAAACCAGGCTGTACGAGTCCAACGACCATTACCTCGATTGGCTTGACTGCATCAAAACAGGTAAAAAGCCTGTTTGTGATGTGGAGATCGGTCATAGGACAAGTTCTGTTTGTAACGTGGCCAATATCGCTTATGCCTTGCGCCGTCCGCTGGAATGGAATCCCGCCAAAGAAAAATTCAAAAACGATAAAGAGGCCAACGCCCTCTTGGCGCCAAACTTCAGGGAAGGATGGAAACTGGGTTAAGATGAATGGAATAAGCATGATCCAGCTTGCAAAAGAGCTGGGGTTATCAGTATCTACCGTTTCTAAAGCACTTGGCGACAGCCATGAAATCAGTGCGTCTACCAAAAAAAGGGTGCTTGAACTGGCAAAAAAATACAAGTACAAACCCAACCCTTTTGCCAGCAATCTCCGTAAAAAGAAGGGGAAACAGATTGCTGTGATCATCCCTGATATTGTCAATAATTTCTTTGCCTTGGCAGTAGATGGAATTGAAAGTGTTACCATGTCTAAGCATTACGACACATTCATTTACCTCACCCATGAAAACCTTGAAAGGGAAAAAGCGGTACTGGAGCACCTTGAGTCTGGGCTTATCTCCGGACTTATCATTTCTGTTTGTACTGGCCGGGAAGGCTATGCTCATTTTCAGGAATTTTATGAAACAACCAGGCTGCCCATTGTTTTTTTTGACAGGGTGCCCGATTTGCTGCAGTTTCCGAAGGTTATTGCCAACAATTATGAAAGTTCCTTTGATGCTACGGCCAGGTTGATCAAAGCCGGCAGCAAAAGGCCTGCATTGATTACCACCACTGAGCCAATGTTCACATCAATGGAAAGAAGAAGGGGCTATCAGGATGCCCTGGAAAAACATGGGATTGTTTTTACCGATGAGATGATCATCCATTGTACAGACGATATGGCGTTGAATTATACCATCCTCCGGAAAATATTTTCTCAAAAAAAACGACCTGATGGCATTTTTGCCTCCATCGAAAAATATGCCATTACCAGTTATGAGGTTTGCAAAGACCTGAAGCTGTCGATACCCAAGGATGTAAAGGTGATTGGAATGACCAATCTCCGCACGGCTGCCTTGTTGAACCCATCGCTTTCAACCCTTTCCCAGCCAGCATTTGACATGGGAAAAGAGGCTGCAGGACTGCTGATCAAGATGATTGAGAAGAAATCGTATGCAGCGGCGAATGACATCATCGTGCTGCCAAATGAACTCACCATCAGGGATTCAATCTAAGCTGAATGCAACAATGCGAAAAGCATTGCGTAAATAAATTCCCCATCCATGCGCTGAATGTAAAAATCCATTGCGAAATTTAATTACTAAACCTACCGTATGTCATCATCCACCAATGGCTTTATACAGGAAAATTTCTTGCTGCAATCCTCCCTTGCTGAAAAACTCTACCACGATGTTGCTGCAAAACAGCCTATCATTGATTATCATTCCCATCTTTCCCCGTTTGAAATTGCAACCAACAGGAAATATGAGAACATGACCAGGATTTGGTTGAGTGAGGACCATTACAAATGGCGTGCCATGCGCGGTGCTGGTGTCAATGAGCGTTTCATCACGGGTGATGCAACAGATGAAGAGAAGTTTCAGGCCTGGGCTGAAACGGTACCCCAGACGGTGAGGAATCCATTGTTTCATTGGACCTACCTTGAATTGAAGAATTCTTTTGGCGTAACAGAATACCTGAATCCTGCTTCGGCTTCCCGGATTTACAGACAATGCAATGAATTGCTTTCCGGAGAGGAACATACAGCAAGAAAATTCCTGGAGCAATACAACGTGGTTTACCTCTGTTCAACAGATGACCCTTGTGATGATCTTCAATACCACCATGCCATCAGGGCTGATAAAGATTGTAGTGTTGGTGTAGCCCCTTCGTTCAGGCCAGACAAGGCATTTGCCATTCATGATAGAGAAAACTTCCTGTCCTATATCAGCAGGCTTTCAGCCGCATCAGGAGTTTTCATTACTGACATGGATTCCCTGTTGTCTGCCATGGAAACAAGGATTGATTTTTTTGCAGCGGCAGGTTGTAAGGTTGCTGACCACGGCCTTTCGCAGCTTCCAATAAACAATGCATTTACGGTTGACTTAGACATTGAATTAAAGCGATTTTTTGCAACGGGTGGGGCAACAGTTTTTTCAGACCCGGATGCATTTGTTTTTTACCTCCTGACATCGCTTTGCAAGATGTACCATGCCCGTGGATGGGTGCAACAGTTTCACCTGGGTGCCATCAGGAACAACAATACAAGGCTCAAGTTGAAATTGGGTGCTGATGCAGGTTTCGACTCCATCGGTGATTATGCACAGGCAGAGCGGCTTTCTGCTCTCCTGAATTCACTTGATGCAGAAGACAAACTTTCGAAAACAATCATCTACAACCTCAATCCTGCAGACAATGCATTGTTCGCTACCATGTGTGGCAATTTTAACGATGGCTCTACAAAAGGAAAAGTGCAATATGGTCCGGCCTGGTGGTTTCTTGACCAGAAGAACGGCATGGAACAGCACCTGGATATCCTCTCTGATGTATGCCTGCTCTCAACCTTTGTTGGCATGATCACGGATAGCAGAAGTCTGTTGTCTTTTTCACGGCATGAATACTTCCGTAGAATCCTTTGCAATATGATGGCCAATGACATGATCAACGGTATCATTCCCAATGATGAACAATGGATGGGAGAGCTTTTGAAAAAGATCTGCTATGAAAATGCAAAGGAGTATTTCAATATTTGAGTTAACCCCTCAAATGGAATGCCTTTGGTTGTGTGAAGGCCCTGATGCCTGCATGGGAGAGGGTTGCGCCAAATCCTGAGTGTTTTCTTCCACTCCATGGCAGGGCTGCACTGACCCTGTCGCAGCAATTCCAGTAACCTGTGCCGGCATCAGTTGCAGCAAGAATTTTTTCTGCCCTTTCCCTGCTTGTACTGTAAACAGAAGCAGTCAA
>JBIPNK010000039.1:0-25942 GCA_044373365.1 Chitinophagaceae bacterium | reverse complement strand
CTTGATAAAATCAAGTGCCCTTCTCCTGTCCATGCGATCAATGCCTTCTGGATTATTAAGAAAAGGAACTGGTTCATTTCCCGTCATGAACTGCACACCCTGGTGATGCGAAGGAAGAAATCCACTGCTCCAGGCAGCACTGCTGATGGGTTGATCTCCTCCGCCTTTGGAAACCATGACGATGAAAGAAGGAAGGTTGTCGTTCATGCTCCCAAGACCATAGCTGAGCCATGATCCAATGCAAGGCCTTCCACTCAATTGATTGCCCGTTTGCGTGAAAATCACTGCGGGCTCATGGTTGATCTGTTCGGTAAACATGGACCTTACCACGCAGATATCATCTGCGATTTCTGCAATGTGTGGAACGTGTTCACTAAAGTATCCACCAGCAGCACCATGTTGTTTGAAACTGGCTGCAGGCATGGCCAATGGAAAAGAATATTGGTTGCTGACCATTCCGGATATCCTGTTCTTACCAATGACAGAGGCAGGAATTTCCTGTCCATGCATGCTGTACAGCATGGGCTTGTAATCGAACAATTCCATTTGTGAAGGACCTCCACTTTGGAAAAGATAAATCACCCTTTTTGCCTTAGGAAGAAAATGCGGATTGACCAGCGGCTTGTTGATTTCTTCAGCAACCTGTTGCACCGCTTTTCGGTCTGCATTTTTGCTGCCGCAACCCAGCAATGAACCCATTGCAATGCCTCCCAGTCCAAGGACTGAACCGCGGAGAAACTCCCTCCGCTTGTTTTCGTAATGCATTTTCATCAACTCATTCATGGTCAATCATTTTCTTGTGAGGAACTCATCGGTATTCATCAATGCCAATGCAGTGCTGCCCATGGCAGCCAATTGATGGAGATCGGGTAGATCCAGCTTGCTTTTTCCAACAGCCACCAGTGCTGTTGCTTTCTCCGGATGGGTTTGAAAATTGTTCAATTCAGCCAGGTACATTTTCTTCATCAGTTGCTCTTCTTTCTTGTTGGGCCTGCGTCCTGTAATCAGGCGAAACCCATACAGCAACTGGCTTTCAATACTGGCACCGCCTTCTCTGATCATCCTGGCTCCCACATGCCTTGAGGCTTCAACAATCTGGGGATCGTTCAGCATGGCAAGGGATTGCATAGGCGAACTGGAAACAGGACGCTTCACCAAACATACCGACCTATCAGAAGCATCAAAGATCTGCATGAAGGGCACAACACTGGTTCTCTTTCTCACTGTGTAAATGCTTTTTCTGTAAAGGTCTTCTCCTTCAGATAAAATATATTGATAGCGCCAAACCTTATCACTCAAGGCATCCCACAAACCTTCAGGCTGATAGGGATAAACACTTTTGCCACCAACCTTGCTGGAAAGCAATCCTGCCACGGCAAGCGCATTGTCGCGCAGCATTTCAGCAGGATAACGGTAGCGGGGATTCCTTGTTAGCAGAGCATTGTTTGGATCGCTTTTCACCACCGCTGGATCGGCCAATGAAGATTGCTGATAAGTTGCGCTCATGAACATGTATTTCATGAATGCCTTTGTATCCCACTTGTTTTCCATGTAATGCAAGGCAAGATGGTCCAACAATTCAGGATGGGTGGGCATGGCGCCCTGGTTGCCAAAATCATCAGATGTAGAAACCAATCCCTTGCCAAAAACCAACTGCCACATCCTGTTCACAGCAACCCTTGATGTCAATGGATTCTCTTCATCAAACATCCATTGTGTCAGGCCCAGCCTGTTTTTGGGCAGGCCTTTGGGGAAAGGCATGATGGCCGCTGGCGTTGAAGGTTCAACCTTGTCGCCATGGCTGTCATACAATCCCCTGTTCAATACATAGGTGGGACGGGCCTGGGGAAGATCTCCCATCACCATGACTTCCTTCACAGAGTCATACAGATCACAGAGCGATTTTCTGGTTTGTTGCAAGGAGCTCAACACGGTATCTATGCTTCTTTTCGGAGGCAACTTGAAGGGCTTGAGGGCTTGCAAATAGCCGACTTCAGTGGTGGTCAACACATTGTTGAAAATCTGAAACTCATCCACCTCACCCCTTGGCATGGACCTGTCAAGCACCCGCTTTCCAAAATTGAATCCTGAATGTTTTCCCGTGTGAATGCTGTAATACTGGCGGATATGCTTCACCAGGTGATCATATTCAATTTTGGTTGCAGTCTTCTTTCCATCAAGGTAAATGGAGACTCCTGCAGCCTTGCTGGTTCCATCATAATTGATGGCCACATGGTGCCATTCATTCACCTTCAATTTTTCGGTGCTGATGACACTGATGGCGTCGTGCGGGAAAGAATGGCTCAACCGAAAATTCAACTGGTTGTCTTTCAACAGCAGGTCGTACCCCTGATAACCGTAGCGATGGTGCTCTGCATGGTAAAAAACAGTGGCCAATGGATATTGCTCAGGAACCTTGACCCATAGGCTGAAAGAGAAAGGTTCATACCTTTCAAAATAACCCACTTTGTAAGGAGGAAAGGCCAGGTAAGTTTCGTCATTGTATTTGAGCGACTTGCCAACCACCCCCGTTCCGAATTCTGCCTTGTTGAAGCTTGCAGAATTGGTAGGATCTGCTTCGTTGACAAACACTTCAGTTTTGGCATCGATCTTTTTGGTGCGATCAAAATTCAGTTTTGCATGCAGCTTCTCTCCAAGAGCAACAGCGATGTCTTTTTCCTCCTGCTTCAACTGATTGGCTTCAATACTGCGCAGCCTCTCAGTTTCCATTTTTTCCATGGCCTTCAGCTTCTGTTGCAGGCGGCTGATTTGCGCATCATCATTTGCAGTTGTCAGCAAAAGTGTTGGCCCTGGCACTACATTTTCATCGCCATAATTGGGACCACCTTTTTCAAACGTGCTGTTGAAAAAAGCATACATGGAATAATAATCCTTCTGGCTGATCGGATCATATTTATGGTCATGGCATTTTGCGCATCCCACTGTCATGGCAAGAACAGCCGTACCCAAAGTGTTGGTGCGGTCTACCACATACTCTACGCGGTACTCTTCATCAATGATACCTGCCTCTGAGTTTTGCTTGTGGTTCCGGTTGAAGCCGGTGGCAAGGATCTGTTCTTTGGTTGGATTGGGCAGAAGATCCCCGGCGTATTGCCAGGTGATGAAATCATTGAAGGGAAGATTCCGGTTGTAGGCACTGATGACCCAATCTCTCCAGGGGCTCATTTCCCGGTGCTTATCATCAAGATAACCATGGCTGTCAGCAAACCTTGCCACATCCAACCAATAGGCCGCCATTCGCTCTCCATAGTGGTGGGAAGCAAGGTACCTGTCTACCAATTTTTCATAGGCCTTAGGATCTGTATCCTTCAGAAAGGCGTCCACTTCTTTGACATCCGGAGCAATGCCCCTGATGTCAAAACTGAGCCTGCGGATCAGGGTTTCCTTGTCCGCTTGTTGGGCAGGTTGCAACCCAGCATTCTCAATTGCATGAAGCGTGAAATGATCAATGTCATTCTTGACCCAAGCCTTGTTCTGCACTGAAGGAACATTAACTGATTTCAAATCAGCAAAGGCCCAATGTTTTTTATACTCAGCGCCCTGCTTTACCCATTTTACCAGGACGGCTTTTTCGTAAGCAGAGAGGTCCAGGTGAGACTCAGGTGATGGCATGACATATTCAGCATCTTCGCTGAGAATTCGCTTTACCAATTCACTTTTGGAAAGGCTTCCAGGAACGATAGCCTTCAATCCAGACTCGGTCACTTTGCTGTAGGCAAAAGAGGCAATGTCCAAGCGCAGATCCGCCTTCTGTTTTTTCATGTCCGGACCATGGCAAGAGAAGCATTTGTCTGAGAGTATTTTTTTGACATGAATGTTATAATCAATCTCTTCAGGGAGAGATGCATAGGCTTCAGCAACTTCTTTTGGGAGTTCGGTATTGTCACAACCGAAAAGCAGCAGCGCTAGAAAAAAGATGAGAATTCCTCTCATAGCAATACATTTAATATCTTGTAAAATTACCCCTCAGGCCTGCATTGCCAAGGCAATAACAAGAGCCACTTTGTATATTATTTTAGCATTGGCTTAGAATGAGCATTTGTTTTATGTAATTTACTCTATTATACCTAAATCAAAAAACGAATTTCATGCGCAGAAAATACCTCCGGTTTACCCTGCTGATGCTCGCCATTGGCATCCTTGAAACCCAGGCACAATCGATCCATGTGAGCCCGAAAGGAAGCGACAAAAACCCCGGAACCAAAGAAAAACCTGTTGCCAGCCTGACGGCTGCCAGAACCCTGGCCAGGAGCTACAAAAAAACCAAGGGACTGCCCAAGAGCGGGCTCAACGTGATCATCCATGAAGGCATTTATGATCTTCAGCAAACCTTCCAGCTTGCTGAAGAGGATGCGGGCAAAAAAGATGCCCCTATCACTTGGGCTGCAGCAGCAGGGGAAAAAGTGAACATCACCGGAGGAAAAACAATACAACCGGGAAAGTTCAGCAAGGTGACTGATAAGGCTATTCTAAACAGGCTCGAAAAAAATGCCATTGGAAATGTTTGGCAGGCAGATCTGAAGGCCGAGGGCATCAAGAACCTGGGCAACCACCGCCAGTATGGCCATGGCCTGCCTGTTGTGCCAGCGACACTGGAACTGTTCTACAATGGTGAGCCCATGACCCTTTCAAGGTATCCCAACAAGGGTGCCATAAAAATAGGCAAGGTATCCGATCCTGGATCCGTTCCCCGCATTGGCGACAAATCCAACCGGGGCGCCCTGTTTGCCTACACAGACAGCAGGCATAAAAAATGGGTTGGGCAAAATAATATCTGGATACAGGGAACCCTCAATTATGGTTTTGGAGACGACTACAACCCGATTGATTTCATAGACACCATTGCAGGACAGGTCAAACTCAAGAAACCGCATCTCTATGGCGTTGGCGCCGGAAAAGATTTTCAGGAATATGTGGCCATCAACATCCTCGAAGAACTGGACAGTCCGGGAGAATGGTATATCGATGAAACATCAGGCATCCTTTACTTCTGGCCTCCTTCAGACATGAAAGGTGCCTTGGTTCAGGTTTCGATGCTGGAAGACCCCATCATTGCCCTGGAAGGGACTGAGCACGTAACATTGAAAGGCCTGACCATTGAAGCAGGCAGGGGTATCGGCATTTATGTTGAGCGCAGCAACCATACCCTTGTTGCTGGCTGCACAGTAAGAAATGTGGGCACTTCAGGCATTTTCATGGGACAGGGAGCCAAATTGCTGGATGAGAATACATCCATTGATGACTATGTGGGCGAACCACAGTCAAGACAGATTGGAAGTTTTCAAAACCATATTTACAGCAACAATGTATGGAACAGAAAAGCGGGAAGCAACAATGGTGTGCTGAGCTGTGATGTCTACAATACCGGCAGTGGGGGTATTTACATCAGTGGAGGAGACAAGAAAACACTGACAAAGGGCCACAGTTATGCAGAAAACTGCAGGGTTTACAACTATACCAGAAGGAATAAATTCACATGGGCAGGCATCCGGGTGGATGGATGTGGCAACAGGATTTCACACAACGAGATTTTCAATTCAGACTGGCATGGCATCTTTGTGCATGGAAACGACCACCTGTTTGAATACAACTATATCCATGATGTAACCCTGAACTCAAACGACACTTCTCCTTGGTACATTGGAAGAAATCCCAGCGACAGGGGCAATGTCATCCGCTACAATTTTCTGGACAATTGCGGTAACCCCAACAGGATGACCATGGGCATTTATTGTGATGATTCATCAACAGATGTCTATGTGTATGGAAATGTTTTCAACAACATGAAAACCGACCATGGCGTGCTTTTCAGCAATGCAGGCTGGCACCTGGTGATGAAGAACAATATTGTGATCAACCCGATTGCGCATACGGCCGTTGTATCCGCCAGTTACTATACCTGGGCTGCTCCGCAGGCTGCACAGATGTATGGCAACAATGGGCTGTTGAGGAAAAGATTGGAGCAAGAAGTCAACTTCAGGTCGCCACCCTATTCAACAAGGTATCCCGCATTGCTCCCCTACCTCGATATGATCGTGGAAGGAAAAGAGTGGGAAGGCATGCGCTCAAGGGGCAACATGCTGGAAGGAAACCTGATTGTTGGCGGACCTGAAAATCCCATCAAATTATTGGGAGGAAAATATGCGCAAATGGATGGCAAGAACAACTGGGTAACAAAAGAGGATCCAGGATTTGTGGACATGAAAAACAAAAACTTCAACCTCAAACCAGATGCCAAGGCCTACCAGATGATTCCAGGTTTTGAACCCATCCCATTTGACAAGATGGGAACCTACAAAGATGCATACCGAAAATAAATGCCAAGATCTATGGTGAACAGATGCCTGCTTGCAGCAATCCTGTTGCTCAATATGTTTATTGGATGGACACAAACCAGTGTTAATCCTTACAATGTACAATGGACCTCCCAAAGCATCAATTCATCCGGATCAATGCCCATGGGCAATGGTGATATTGGGGCCAATCTCTGGGTAGACCAGGAAGGTGTCTTGCAATTTTTTATCTCTAAAACAGATGCCCATTCTGAGATTGGGAGGCTGCTGAAAATTGGAAAAATTGCGCTTCGTTTCAGCCCAAACATATTGGCTGAAAAAGATTTCACCCAAACCCTGGATCTTGAAAAAGGCATGATCCGGATCACTGGGAAAAAAGAAGAGAAAACCGTTGAAATCCAATGCTGGGTTGATGCCAACAATCCTGTCATCCATGTTGAGGGCAATGCCAATTTCCCCTTGAGCATTGATGTCATCAACCAGCTATGGCGCAAAGAACAAAGGCAGCTGATAGGAAATGAGCGGCACTCAGGATATGGTGTAACCTTCAGGGATGAACCATTTCTATCCGAGAAAGATACAGTAGTGCAGTTCAACAATGCCATTGGATGGTGTCATGAAAACAAAACATCCATCTGGCAGATGACCCTTGACAACCAAAACATCAGTGCCTTCAATGCCATCGGAAACGACCCCTTGTTAGGACAAAGATTTGGTGCCATCGTTGGGGGCACGGCATTCAAAAAAACATCTGACATCCAACTCTCTACCATCCAACCCACCAGGCAATTTTCGATGTATGCCGTAGTGCAAAAATCCAAAGACCCATCCATCGAAACATGGAAACAGTCGATTGAAAAAAAGCTTGAAAAATCCATAAAAGCAGCTCCAGGGCTGGACATGAAAAACCATCTTGCCTGGTGGGAATCCTTTTGGAACAGGCATTATATCATCATCAGTTCGGATTCTGCAAAAGAAAAAACATTTGACATCACGCAGGCATACACCCTGCAACGCTACATGAATGCCTGTGCCGGAAGGGGTGGACTGCCCATCAAATTCAATGGTTCCATTTTTACGGTTGACCTGAACGAAAACATGGGCAGTGGCAAAAAAGGTTTCGATGCCGACTACCGTGAATGGGGTGGCAATTTCTGGTTCCAGAATACAAGGCTGATTTACTGGACCATGTTGCATGCAGGGGACCATGAAATGATCAAACCTTTTTTTGACATGTACACCAATGCATTGGCGCTGGCGAAATTCAGGACAAAAAAATACTTCAACCACGAGGGGGCCTATTTCCCTGAAACCATGACTCCCTGGGGCTCTTACCTGATTGACAATTACGGATGGAACAGAAAAGGAAAGCCAGACGGAGTGTCGGATAATTTGTACATCAGGTACTATTGGCAGGGCGGGCTGGAACTCTCTGCAATGATGTTTGATTACCTGGAATTCACACAAGATTCCGCCTATTTCAAAAGCAAGGCAGTTCCCTTCATCAGGGAAATCATTGCCTTCTATGACAAGCATTATCCGCGTGATGAAAAAGGTAAACTGTTGATCACACCTGCCCAATCACTTGAAACCTATCAGGAAGGTGTAACCAATCCTGCACCAGAAATTGGCGGACTGCATTGGTGCCTTGATAAGATCATGAGCAAGCCTGGCCTCTTTGAAAGCGGTTTCATAAACATGAGCAAAAGATTCAAAAAAGAAATTCCGGTGATGCCAATGGGCGATTCGCTCGGACAAAAAATCCTGCTCAGCGGTGAAAATCTTGGCAAACGATTGAACATTGAAAACCCTGAACTCTATGCCGTATTTCCTTACAGGATATTTGGCGTTGGCAAACCAGATCTTGAACTGGCATTGAATACTTTTTCAATGAGGGGATACAAAAGCTGGAATGGATGGCACCAGGACGCCATTCAGGCGGCCTTGCTGGGATTGACTACAGAAGCAAAGAAAATGGTGACCTCCAATTTCACTGCAAAACAGAACAGCAGCAGGTTTCCTGCCTTCTGGGGGCCCAACTACGATTGGGTTCCTGACCAGGACCATGGAAGCGTTTCTTCAAGGGCGCTGCAGAACATGCTGGTTCAAACCGATGGCAATAAAGTGCTGCTTTTCCCGGCATGGCCCAAAGAATGGAATGTGCAATTCAAACTCCACATCCCTGGCAAAAAGACCATTGAGGGTAGTTATCATCAAGGAAGCGGTGTGAAATTAAAAAACAAACCGACAGGCATCAGGATAGAGACATTGATCAATTGATATACACCTCCATGCCATACGCATTGCATTTGCAAACAACATTAGCCTATCCATCATGAAAAAAATCATTCTTCCACTCATTGCCCTATTGGGAATACTGCCACTCGCACAATCTCAACAACGACCAAATATCATTTTTATCCTTGCGGATGACCTTGGCTATGGAGACCTCAGCTGCCTGAACCCTGGTTCAAAAATCAGTACGCCCAACATAGACAGGCTTGCAAAGGAAGGAAAAACATTTACGGATGCGCATACCCCCGCGTCGCTCTGTACCCCAACAAGGTATGGGATTCTGACTGGTCGGTATGGGTGGCGATCCTCTTTAAAAAGAGGCGTATTGAAACACTATGATCCACCGCTGATTGAACCTGAAAGATTCACGGTGGGCAAATTGTTTCAGGAAAATGCCTATGCAACTGCCTGTATTGGCAAATGGCATTTGGGCTGGGACTGGCCCTTGAAGAACAACAGCTTTTTCAGGGATTCATTGTACAAAGGCAATGACAAACCAGCTGACCGGTTGAGGATAGAAAAGCTGGTTGATTTTTCAAAACCCATTGACAATGGACCAACCACCAAGGGCTTTGATTATTATTTTGGAGACGATGTGCCAAACTATCCCCCCTATTGTTTTTTTGAGAACAACAGAACCATTGGCATTCCTACGCGCTACAAACCTGATTCAATGTATGGCCATCCCGGATTCATGGCAGACAATTGGAACCTTGAAGCAGTTGTGCCAGGCATCACGGCAAAGGCCGTTGATTTCATCAAGGAAAAAGCAGGCAATAAAAACCCCTTCTTTCTTTATTTTGCCCTGACGTCTCCACATGTGCCCATCGCACCTTCTGCACAATTCAAAGGTACCAGCAAAGCTGGGCCATACGGAGATTTTGTACAGGAAACGGATTGGGCGGTGGCCCAAATCATGAAGGCAGTTCAAGACGCAGGCATTGACAAAAACACGATCATCATTTTTACCAGCGACAATGGATCGCCTGGTCAGGATGGAGAAAAAATGAGTGGTGTAATGAATGCTGTAATGAAATATGACCACTACCCCAACTACCCCTTCAGGGGAATGAAAACCGATCTCTGGGAAGGCGGACACCACGTGCCGTTCATCGTAAAATGGACTGGCAAAATAAAGGCCAATTCCACTTCCTCAACCACCATTTGCCAGACAGATTTTTTGGCAACCTGTGCAAGCATCCTAAACGCCAAGATTCCGGAAAAAGAAGCAGAAGATAGCTATAGCATATTGCCCCTTTTACTGGATAAAAATACACCTGCCTACAGTAGGCCCTATACGGTTCATCATTCCGGCGAAGGATTTTTTGCCATCAGACAAAATGAGTGGAAACTGATCATGACAGGCAACTCCGGTGGAGGTTTGGTTCCAAGCATACCAGAAAAAGTGAACGGTGTTGCAGTTCCCCTTCAATTGTATGACCTGAAAAATGATCTGCAGGAAAAAAATAATCTCTACCTCAAATTTCCTGAAAAAGTAAAAGCACTTCAGCAATTGCTACAGCAGGCGAAAGCCGGCATGAGGTAAAGACTTGGTGATGGACTAATTGGAAGCAGCATTGGGCCAGGGAATTTGCTTTCCAGTCTGCTTGAATGTTGGCATGGAGGCGTTGCGCTTTTTCAACGTGCTGGTCATCAGGGATGCCATCTCACGAAGCTTTGCGGGTTCCGCGTTGGCCAAATCATGTTCTTCACCAATGTCTTTGGACAGGTCATACAATTCCAATGCTCCAGTCTTGTGAAAATAAATGAGCTTCCAATTGCCTTTGCGCAAGGCCGTTCCCCAGGAGATGCCGTGGTAATTGACATTGGTCCAATTGTTGGGATAATGCCATAGTAAAACTTTTTTGTCGTCTTTCAGGGTAGGGTTTCTCAGAAAAGGGACGATGGATTTCCCATCAATCGTTTGCACTGTTCGGTATGCTTTGGATCCTGCCAAATCAAGGATGGAGGGAAACCAATCATCGATGCTTACATATTGATGGTTGGTTGAATTGGCCTTTATCCCAGGACCCGCAACAATCATGGGAACCCTGATGCCTCCTTCATAAAGCGAGCCCTTCCCCTGCTTTAACGGAAGATTCTGTGTATGTACTTTCCCGCTGCGGGGCGGTACCAAACTGAGGCTTCCATTGTCTGTCATGAAAATCACCATGGTGTTTTTGTCTTGCCCACTCTGCTTTAGATAGTCCATCAACTCTCCCAGGCTTTTGTCCATCCCTTCCACCAGTGCAGCATATTTGGCTTCTGTATCCGTAAGGCCTTTGTCTATATAGTGTTGGTAAAAGCGATCATCCTTGTTGAAAGGTAAATGCACGGCATAGTGCGCCATGTAAAGGAAAAAAGGCTTTCCTGTTTTTTCATTTGCCTGCATGGCAGCGATGGCCTCTTCCGTCAATGCATCGGTTAAAAATGTTCCTTTTGCAGCATGCTTCTCAAGGCCACGAACGCCCCAGAGCGTGTCGTTGGGGTTGCCCTTGTACTGATCCTTTGCCAGAAAACTTCCGGGATGTCCTGCAGCAGTACCTGCAATGTTGACATCAAAACCAACGGTCAATGGATTGGAAGCCGGCGTACCATAAGGCGCGAAATGGGCCTTGCCACAATGAATGGTATGGTATCCGGCTTGTTTCAACAATGAAGGCAATGGCGTGGCCAATACAGTATTGTTGATGCCCTCCACAGGGCTCATGCCATTGTGGTTCCAATTCGGTGGATTCAACACACTGTCCGGATAATCTGTTGGTGTATTCTTTTTTACATTGGTCCAGTTGGTGACATTGTGCCTGGCAACATTCATGCCCGTCATCAGGCTCACACGGGTTGGCGTGCATACAGGATTGGAATAGGCATTGGTAAACTTCATGCCCTGCGCTGCCAGCCGCTCCATGTTGGGGGTGCGAAAGATCATGTTCAGCGGTGTCTTTTTATCCCAAAATGGAAGAGAGCAATCCTGCCATCCCATGTCATCCACCATGAAGAAAATGATGTTCGGACGTTGCTCTTGTGCATCAAGAAACATAGGGACAAACAGCAACGCAAAAAGAATTGAACGCAACAATTTCATGAAACTCATTTTAAAAAATTAAGTTGTTTCCAGGGATATTCACCATCATTTTTTTGAGGCTTTCCAGGTGTAGACCTGCCCTCCTGGATGTATTTTTTCAGCAGCGCAGTTAATTCTTCAACCAGCTGCGGAAACTGATGATAACAGTTGTCTTTTTCAGCAGGATCTTTTTTGAGGTTGTACAATTGAATGGGGGGTAATCCCTCCTCCGCTTTACCCGGTGTTGGGAAACTCCAGCCACCAGAACCTGCAGCAAGGATGAGTTTCCAATCTCCCTTCCGAATGGCAAAGCTACCATTGATGGAATGGTGCACAGTCGCTTCTCGAATGGGCATGGTCGCAGAAGGCTTCAACAAGACAGGAAGAAGATTATAACTGTCTTCCGCCTCATTGTCCTTCAAATCATATCCAACGATGGAAGCAAAGGTGGCCATGAAATCATTCAATGATACCGTCTGTGAAACAATGCTTGGGCGCTTGATGGTTGCCGGCCACTGCACCACCAATGGCACACGGTGTCCCGCTTCAAAGATATCGGCCTTGTGTCCACGGTAGCCGTTGTTTGAATCATGTCCCCTTTCTTTCAAGAATTTAAAATCAGCCTGCGGAGAGCAGCCATTGTCAGAGGTAAAAACAAGGATTGTATTTTCTGTCAGGTTGTTCGCTTTCAATGCCTGTTGAATGGCACCAACAAAATCATCCACCTGTTTCACAAAATCTGCATAGACATTCAGGCCTGAACTTCCAACGAATGGCTTATCTGGTGAGATTGGGGTATGGGGGGCAGTGATGGGAAGATAAAGAAAGAATGGCTTCCCAGTGCTTGAAGCCTTGCCAATGTAGTTGACGGATCTTTGCTGAAGCTCAGGCAAGATGTGCTCCAGGTTCCATCCCTCAACACCTGTTCCAGGCCTACAATCTGCATAGGGTTGTGTTGGATAAAAAACCGTTGGCTTACCCAAGATCCTATCGTTTTCCATGTACGCGTATGGAGGATAATTGGGTGCGTCCATCCCAAAGAAATAATCAAACCCAATGGATGTTGGTCCACCGGAAACCTTCTTTGCAAAATCAAGGTTCTGCTGGTCTTTGTTGTCAACCGGAGCCTTACCGTCGATGGTAGGCCAGTTCCAGCCCAAGTGCCACTTCCCCATCGCTGCCGTCTGGTAGCCCTTTGATTTGAGCATGCTGGCCATGTTGGTTCTGCCCATTTCCAGCAATGGTTTTTCGTATTGCACCAATACGCCTTGTTTCAATCTTGACCGCCAATTGTACCTGCCTGTCAAAATACCATAGCGCGTTGGCGTACAAACAGCGGAACTGGAATGTGCATCAGTAAACATGATGCCATTCTTTCCAATCTTATCGATATTGGGGGTCTGGATTTGGCCTGATTTGTTGAAACAGGAAACATCACCCATCCCCAGATCATCCGCCAAAATAAAAATGATGTTGGGACGCTCTTGATTCGCTTGTGCATGGCTCATCAAAGAAGCAAAAAGAAAACAACAAAAAACCAGACCCTTGTGGATATGTTGACGCATGCCACAAGTTAGTTTTTTTATTTTTCTGTCAGCGATAGGGAAACAGAAAATCAGGCTAGCCTTTCATCAATCCCTTGCCACCTCTCCATGATAAATGGAGTCGAGGCCCTGCTCTTCCTCTTCTGCCGTAACTTTTACCCGGGTGATCTTGTTGATCAACACCAACATGTAATATGTGAAAAGGTATGCATAAACAGATGTGGCCACTACCGCAATGAGTTCTTTGAAAAAGAATTCTGTACCGCCAAAAATCAAGCCATCTGCACCGTTGGGATTGATGGCCTTGGAGCCCAGTACACCCAAAAGAATGGTCCCTACAACGCCTCCTACACCATGCACACCCCAGACATCAAGTGCATCGTCCCAGCCCATCCTGTTTTTGAGCTGCACCGCCCAATAGCAGACAAGAGAGCCCAGTATTCCGATGAGGAAAGCAGATTCATAGGTAATATAACCGGCTGCAGGTGTAACCGTAGCCAGACCTGCCACAGACCCTGTGAGCAAGCCTACAAAAGTGGGACGCTTGTGAGACCCGAACCATTCGATGCACATCCAGGTGACGGCACCTACAGATGCAGCCAAGTCCGTATTGATAAAAGAAAGCGCTGTAATCCTGTTTACATTCAATTCACTGCCAGCATTGAAGCCATACCATCCAAACCAAAGCAAGGCTGTTCCTATGGCCACCAGCGGCAGGTTATTGGGCCTGTCATGTTTGACCCTTCTCTCACCCACATAAATAACAGAGGCCAATGCTGCAAAGCCAGCAGTAGCGTGTACCACAATTCCACCAGCAAAATCAAGCACGCCCCATTTGGCCAACAGGCCGTTGCCCCAGATCATGTGGGCAAAGGGATAATAAACAAGTATTTGCCAGAAGGTAAGGAATATGAAAAAAGCCTTGAAAGTAATGCGATTGGCGAAGGCACCGGTGATGAGTGCTGGTGTAATGATGGCAAACATCATTTGATAGGCGATGAACACAATTTCCGGGAAACGTTTTTCGTCAGAGAACAAGGAGTCAGGTGTTACTCCATGGTAAAAGGCTTTTTCCAAATCTCCAATGATCTGCCCCTCACCGCCACTGAAGCAAAGGGAATACCCAAAAGCATACCATAGCACCGATGTCCAGCCCATGGATACAAAACTCTGTATCATGACATTGAGGATGTTTTTCTTGCAAGCCAATCCTCCATAAAAAAACGCCAGTCCAGGTGTCATCAACATCACAAGACTGGTGCAAACGATCATAAAGACCGTCAATCCAACATCGATCATAATTAAGGGTTTATAGTTTGGGGACTGCAATATCAACAATAAAAATGAATAATTATTGATATTTTATCAACCAAAACTTAAAAATCATGTATCGATCCCAAGTTTTTTTACATATATGATAATTTTTAATATGTAACTAGCGCAACGCTATGGACAGCTCCTTGAACAGGATTCCCTCATAAGGATTTTTCACCCCTGCTTCAAAGAAACAGGCGAGGTTGCCATTCGGCAACAAGACCAAATTGGAGTAGGCCGCCGGACCTTCATGCACAAGTTGATTGATAGCCCAGGTTTTTCCCTTGTCATAGGAAAGCCTCACTGTCATCCTGGACCTGGATTTTTGACTGGCTGGATTGGAGAAGGCGAGAAATGGCTTCTTGCCCTTTGGAGCGCACCAGAGCAGGCTGGCCTGGCAAACAGGTTCAATGAGTGAAGTATCTGGCTGAAGGGCTGACCAGGTTTCACCACCATCCTTGCTGGTTGAAGTCTGCCTAACCCTCGTAGCATTGTAGTTGCGCATGTTCAGCAGCAGCTTCCCCTTGGGGAGTTCAGCGATGGTGCATTCATTGACCTGGTCTAAGGGCGTTGTGCCGCCCAGTTTCCAGGTTTCGCCCCCATCATCAGAATGGATGGTATGCGAAAAATATTTTTTTGTACCGGCCTCTATATGGTCGCAGGGAATCACCAACCGTCCCTCATATTTTCTTGAACGGAGTTGTATGCCATTGACAGGTCCGGTGGCATACCAGGTCCAGTTCGGTTGCTTTACAGCAGCTGTAATTTCTTTTGCAGCAGTCCAGGTATTTCCATCATCCATGGAAGACATCACAAAAATGCGTCGGCTGTCCTTGCTTTTTTGGGCGATGATCTGCGCTTCATGATCGGCGCCCAGGTTCCAGGTAGACAACAAAATAATCTTGCCTGTCCTTTGGTCTACTACTGGAGCCGGATTGCCACAGGTATTTTCAGCATCATTCCAAACCACGGAAAGCTTTGACCAAGTCTTGCCTCCGTCTGAAGAACGCTTGACAACTAGATCAATATCACCGGCATCCCCGCAATTGTTTTTTCTCCCCTCCGCAAATGCGAGCAAGGTTCCCTGTGTAGTTGAAACAATAGCAGGAATCCTGAAACAGCCATATCCCTCCTCACCGGCTTTGAAAAGATGATTCAATTCTTGTCCCCATCCAATAGACTGAAGCATGCAAACAAACAACAAAAGACCAAAGGATTTTTTCATAAGATTCAATTTTACAGTTTAGCCCTCTTCACAATTACAGGAAAATCTTTGGGGGCAAGCTTGTAGGCCATTCCTGCTGGAAGAATGACCTCCACTGAACGCTTGCCGTTGACCGTTGAAATGGTTTCTTTCACAGGCCCCAGAGGAGTGGGCAACACATAAGTGGCAGATTCCACATCACCCGGCTGGGGATCGATGAGAATCTCTTTGAAACCAGGCTTTGAAGGGCGAAGGCCCATCAGCCTGAAGGCGATGATATTCGCAGGTGCAGCGCCCCATGCATGGTTCCAGTCGAGATTGGGCTTGAACTTGCCATCCCAGGCCTCCATCGTCATCCCTGCCCCTACTTCAATCATGTGGTACCAACCCCTTTCTTTTCTTGAATTGAGCAATGCCAATGCCTCTTTTTCCAATCCATTTTCATACAATGCATCCATCAGAAATTGCGATCCATAGACACTGCAGGCCATTTCTTTTTTGATGACAAAAGGAATCACATTGGCCTTTTGATTTTCATCCAGCAATCCGAAGTCTAGTGCAAAAAAATTGGCATGGAAAGAAGCATGTATAGTTGTATCACCATCCCTGACAAGGCCCGTTTTTTTGTCGACAAACATCTCTGTGAAAGATTGCTTGACCTGTGCTGCTCTCTGCTTGAAAAAAACCTGATCAGCTTTCTTCTGAAGCAGTTTGGCAAATTGTTCCATCAAGAACAAGGACTTGTAATGATAGGCATTGACAATGCTGTTGTATTCACAAAAAACAAATTCATCCGCCTCTCCCTTGTAATCAGGACCTGCCAGGTTATTGCCACGCTGTGGCCAATCGGTGATGTCTCTCAGTACCGGCTTCTGGTCGAAAGTGACATAATGCAATGAATCCAGCAAGGACTTGTTTTGGTTGCTGCCCACCGTGGAGATCAGGTTCCCTTTTTTTGCCAGCGACATCAGGGTCTTGGTCTTGAGGAGATTGTAATATTTCCTGATCAATGCTGTATTGCCCGTGTACATGTAGTCATTCCAGATGACCTGGTGCATTTGCAAATGCCATTCGGTGGGCCATGTGGGATGCATCATCAGGTGATCAATGGTATTGCGGGCAACTTCATACACTGTGTCAACTGCATAGTGAGAAAGCTGATTGATCAGTGCATCTGCCTCATAGGGAATGCGCTCACGATCACCATCAATATAAAGACCAGCCACAGTAGTGGCTTTGATCGAATGTTTGCAGAGCTCCCAGATCTGGTTCAAGACAGTGTCTGAACTCATGAACGAAGCAGCATTTTCATTGAACCGGTAATGGAATATATCCCTTGTAGGGATCACGGCAAACGTGCCTGCATGCTCAATTTCTACGTAGCGAAAGGGTGTAACGAGACCCATCCATTCTGGCAACAGGATGGCATTGCCTGAAGTATTTTTCTTGTTGGGAACATTGGGGAAATAAAGGGTATCAGTATCGCCCTGGTTTTTGGTGTAGGTGAATTGAAAAAATCGGATGTTGACACCGGGAGGGTTTCTGTCTATTTTACCGGTTGCATCCAGCTTCTCTCCCATGAACACCTTGATCATGTCTCCATTTTTCATGCTGGTTGTGGCAATCTTCAGCCGACCAAAAAAGGTCTTGCCAAAATCATAGAATGTTCCGGTTGGGGCGTATTTCCTTTCTGTCTTCGGTTGCTCATGCACTGCAAGAAGTCCTTTTTGATAAACCCTTTCCTGGGCAATGGAAATCACCGAAACAAAGAAAAGTGCGATTGAGATGACAAAGCGAACAAATGCAATTCTATTCATGGATTTAAGGTACAAAAAAAGCCGCTTCCATGTGGAAGCGGCTTTTTCTATGCGTAAGAAAAAAGCTTATTTAACGTCCCAGAAAAGCTTCTGGTTCAAATTGTCTTTTGCGCTTACTGCAGCATAGTTGGCCTTGTTGTAAATGGTTTCACTTACAGGATAAGACCACCTTACTGGAGGCTTGGTCTGGGCATTTGCACCATCCGTTTGGAAAGACAAGGCTGGATCCAGCCTTCTCACTTCAGACCAAAGTTCTACTGGCTGAACAACGTTCATGTGCAACCATTTTTGGGCAGCAATCAAGGCAATCCTTGCAGCGGGTGTAGTAGCCCTATCAAAGCTAATACCATTGGCTGCGAGGTAAGCAGTGATTTCAGCAGGAGCAACTGCGGTAACAGCTGGTGAAGTTGCATCCTTGCTGAGGGCACGGATGGCAACATAGTAGCTGATGGACTCTCTGATTCCCTTTTCATAGGCAGTCTTTGCAGCAGCTGTGTTACCAGCTTTTACATAAGATTCTGCAGCCATGAAAGAAACTTCAGCAGCATTCATCACAACGCCAGGGAAAAACTGGTTGCGGCTGAGGGTTGTCCTGTTGTACATGGCCAGTTTACCACCAGCAATGGCTGGCGTCTGAACATCAGCATTGGCCAATTGGTCAAGCCCAGTATATACACCAGCAGCACTAATACCTGGCTCGAATACATAACGCAACCTTGGGTCAACATTGGTTTTCATGTGGTCAATCATTGCCTTAGGGGCAACGTTACCATTCCAGTCTTCCAAACCAGTCCTGAAACCGTTTGAGTTGATAGAAGTATTCAAATCAAGTACATTGATCTGAACGTTATCCGCATTGTCAGTAATAACAGAATAACTGGCTGGATTACCCAAAATGGCAGCAATTTCTGAGGTAGCTCTTGCGCTGAAGGTACTGTTGTCAGATACCCTGGTAAGAAGCCTCAGGCGAAGTGAATTGCAATACTTCTTCCACTTCACAACATCCCCTTTGTTTACCAGGTCTTGGTTCTTGAAACCAACAAGGATACCGGGGTTCACATTGATGGTGTTCAATTCGTCAGCAGCTGCTTTCAAATCGTCAAGCATCTTGGTGTAGATTTTTTCAGCACCATCGTAAGCAGGCAAAGAGGCCAAATAATCGCCACCATTTGCGCTCAACTTACCCGCTTCGCTGAAAGGAATATCACCATGAAGGTCAACCACCTTTTGTGTATGATCGTAGAGATAAATCATCGCTGCAATCATGAATACACGGTAGTTCTTCTGATCATCAGCAGATAGTTTGCCGTTGATCTTTTCCAATTCCCTGTACTGCGCAAGGAAATTGTAATAGTTGTTCCACCTGTCGGTGATGGCAGCAGCACCTGGTACATACTGGCTGGTGAAATTCACCCAACCCACTGACTGGTTGTAGTACTGAAGGGTAGTTCTGAGTACAACGAAGTAGTTCCAGTATGCGGGAAGTACAAACTCACGGTTGGTTGCCATGAAACCGGCAAACTGCTTTTCTACAGTTGATTGTGAGATCTTGGAAGGATCTGTGTAGCTGGCTGCAAAATCCGCCTTCTTACAGGAAGAAAATCCTGCAACAGCAAAAATGGCCAGTATTAATAGTATTCTTTTCATATTGTTGTTTTATTCATTCGTGAATGAAAAATTAGAAACCTGCTCTGATCATTACACCATACGTCCTTGAAGAAGGATTGGTACCAATGTTGTTGAGCGTTTGGAACCACCTTGAACCAGCAGTTGTTTGCTCAGCATCCATGTTCTTGATTGTCCTGTACAGATAGAACAGGTTACGACCAAATACAGAGAGGGAGATGTTCTTGGCGCCAATGCTCTTTGCAACAGATGTAGGCATCTTGTATGAAAGGGTCAACTCCCTGAACTTGATGTATGAGTTCTTGTTGATGTACAACTCATAACGTGTGTTCGGGCTGTACTGAGGACCACCCCAGTTGTACACAGTCCAGAAGTAGTTGGAAGCTGAAGCAACATTGTCGTTCTTGTTACCAGCTGCATCAACACCAGGAAGGATTACACCATCTTGGTATACAGGCTGTCCTTGTGGACCAGTTGCAGCATTGGTAGCAACTCCTTTCTTGGTAACCGCATCATAGTAGTAGCTGATACCACCATTTTCCTTATCCATCCACTGAAGGCTTTCCTCCAACAATCCACGTCCTTGCATCCAGTAAAGACCAGTTGGCATCACGTGACCGCCGAAACGGAAATCAATCATCGCATCAACAGTAAATCCTTTGTAGGTAATAGTATTGAAGAAACCACCAACAACTTTAGGCATTGCATTACCATACTTCACCATTTTGTTTGCATCTACTTTGTAGAGACCATTGGGATCTACGATTTTTTCACCTTTGCTGTTTGTGGCAACAGGGTGTGCATAGAAATCACCCATGGGCTGACCAACAACTGACTTCAACTGTGCGGCATTACCATCGTAATCGGCATGCAACAATTCACTCAAACCAGGAGCCAGGGCTTCAACCTTGTTCCAGTTTTGTGAAGCATTGATACCGGTTTCCCAGGTAAAGTTCTTTGTCTTCACTGCAGTGAAGCTAACCATTGCCTCAACACCAGTGTTGCGGAGTGTACCGATATTGGTCAGGATGGAAGTAGCTCCAGAAGTTGCTGGCAACGTTTGACCCAGGATCTGGTCAACGATTTGTGCATTGTAGTAAGAAGCTTCAAATGTTACACGGTTGTTGAACATTTTTGACTCCAGACCGAATTCAAATTCTTTCTTTTGCTCAGGACGGATACCATCATTACCAAAGTTCGGTGGGATAGTGGTGAACAACACAGGTTGTGTTCCACCTTGGCTACCCAAGGTACCCTGGCCATATGCTACGTTTGCACGGTATGCATCTGGATAGTTACCCACGATACCCCATGAACCACGGAATTTACCATAGTTGATGAAAGAAGGCATCTTGAAGGCATCAGAGAAAATGAAGCTTGAGTTGATAGAAGGATATACAAATGAATTGTTGTCTGGGTTCATTGTTGAAGTCTTGTCCCTGCGAACGGTTGCTTCAACAAAAAGATAATCCTTGTAGTTTACATTGGCAGTTCCGATATAGGCATCTTTCACCAATGAGAACCTTGAAGATCCACTGTTTGCTACGTTAACAGAAGCAGCGATATCAAAAAGATTTTCAGTGCTCAAACCGCCATTTGTTGAACGGCTGGTATTGTGTGCATTTTCTTTTGATGCAGTATAACCACCCATTACGTTGAACTGAAGGTCTTCGTTGATGTCCTTGGTATAGGTCAAGAGCACGTCAGTGTAAAGGATAGAACTAAATCCTGAGTTCATGCCAAAAGATCCAGAATTTCCGAAAGCAAGTGGCCTTTCAGTCCTTGTCTTGGATTCAGCAGTTGAAGCAGTGAAGTCTGTAGACAACCTTGTACGGAGTTTCAGGTCTTTAACGATCTGATAGTTGTTGGTCATGCTCGCAATTACGCGGTTTTCCTTTTCAACGAGGTTATGGGCAACAACCCTGTACATGTAATCAGCGATATCACCTTTGAATCCACCATATCCACCATTGATGTTCTCAGAAGGAGTGATGCTCTGGCCGGCAACTCCGGTAACAAAACGGTAACCTTTGCTGGTCAACACTTTGTCGCGGTACCATGAACCATTGTCAAACCTACCGATCATACCGGTAAAGTTATTGGTCATCCTATCAATAGAATAAGGACGGTTGGTAGTGGTTTGGTTGATATAGTTCACCATCAGGTCTGTAGAGAAATTCTTGGAAAGCTTGAAGCTGCTGTTCAAGTTGGCAAAATTCTTTACATTCTTAGAACCTACGCTGAGACCTTGGTTCTCCTGACGGGTGAGTGAAAACCTTACGTTGGCATTTTCTGATGATTTTGTAACAGAAACGTTCACGTTAGAGTTGCTACCCTGCTGGAACAATGCATCCAATGCATCTTCCTGTGCAGAATAAGGACGAACCTTACCATCCCAAGAAGCGATGTTCTTGCCATCGAATTTAGGGCCGTAGTTGATAGAGGCGTTTGGAAGAGACCTGGTCTCTTTAACACCATCACCGTCCAAGTCAACCATGATGAAACCTTGTGCATCCTGGCCAACATTGGCAACATGCACTGGAATCATACCATAACCACGAACGTTCTGGTATTTGGGAGTGTAGGCAATGTTGTCAACACTATAGCTAGCATTGAAGTCAACACCAAGACCTTTTTTAGATTTTGCTCCTGTTTTTGAAGTGATCAAAACAACGCCATTTACCGCCTCAGAACCATAAAGTGCTGCTGCAGATGCCCCTTTCAGGATGGAGATGTTGTCGATGTCTTCTGGCTGGATGTCCAGCAAACCGTTACCGCGTATACGTTGGTCGCCCCAATAGTTGTCATTGCTTGCCTCACCATTCCTGATCGGAATACCATCCAATACAATCAATGGCTGGTTCTTACCGGTGATAGAGTTGATACCACGGATGTTGATGTTTACAGCACTGGTAGCACCACCTGGGGTAGCACCGATGCGAACACCGGGAGCTTTACCATACAATGCGGTTGCAAAGTTGGGTGTTCCGGCGTCAGTAAGCTGCTGTGAGCTAATGGTGCTTACAGCATAACCAAGCGCTTTTTGCTTTCTGCCGATACCGAGGGAGGTAACAACCACTTCTTCGAGGGCATTGCTGCCTGACTCAAGAACGATGTTTACGGCTTTCTCAGTACCTACTGCCATTTCCTTGGATGCGAATCCAACGAAAGACACAACCAAAGTAGCTTTAGGGCCAACCTTGATCGAGAATGAACCTGCCTGATTGGTTACCACGCTATTCTTGGTACCTTTTTCTGTGACACTTGCACCGGCGAGTTCAACGCCTGCATTGTCTTTGATAACACCTGTAATCGTCCGCTTGTCCTGTGCCTGCAGCATAAAGCCACTGAACAGAAGCCCAAGTAGAACGACAACAAATTGTGTTTTTGCTCTCATGTTGTTCTGATTTTGAGGTTTATAAAAAAAATAGTTGATTTTCAATAGTTCCAGATTCATTGTTACAAGACTTTATAAACATTGTTTATGCTGCATCTAACAATTAATTATTAATGAATTGTTAAGAAGACAGCAATTTGAAGGTGCATATTAATACATCTGGGGGAAATTTAAGCTGCGCAAACGATTGCGCAGAAAGAAAAAATATTTCTTGTTTAGCCAATACGAAGCCTGCTTTAAACAAATTTAGTGTGACTCCTGCCCATACTAATGTATGTTTATGCATGTCTATCAACCTATTCAATAGGGTCTTCCAATTATCCTTACATTTGAAATAGTGAGATCAATCAAGCATACATACTTCTACATATTCACCATTGTTTTACTGGCAGGGCTGTTTGTTGCCCTGGTTTCTGGTTTATCCATCCCTAAAAATGAGCCCTCCCGGGGCGAAAAGCTGGCAAAAAAATACTGTGGCAGCTGCCATCTTTTCCCCTCCCCCTTCCTCCTGGACAAAAAAACCTGGAAAGAGTCGGTATTGCCCAACATGGGCTGGAGGCTCGGCATCCGGAAAGGAGGCAAAGATCCGTTTGACCAAATGAAGCCAGAGGAAGCAGTGCTGGTGCAACAATTGAACATCTACCCTGATTCAGCCCAATTGTCCAAAGAAGATTGGCAGCTGATCGTTGATTATTATGTTAGGAATGCGCCGGAACAGCCGCTGATGATTGAAAATACCCTGCCCGAAAGCAAGGATTCACTGCGGTTTCAGGCCAACCCCCTTTTCCTTGGTGATCAGGCCCCTTCAACTGTCCCTAAGTTGACCAAAACCACCCTACTGAAATACGACTCCCTGGAATCCAAACTCTATGTTGGCAATGCACACAATGAAATATACGTGCTGGACAGCCTGTTTCAGGTAGACAATTATTGGGAGGTGGTAAATCCACCGGTTGACATCAATTTCACCCTAAAACATCCTGCATCACTGCTGACCATCGGCTCGATTGCCCCTTCTGAGGAGAAAAAAGGGTTCATTTTTCCCCTTGACTCTGTTGCCCTGAACAAACCCACAACAGAACTGATATCTTCCCTCGCAAGGCCCGTTCAATTTGCCAAAGGCGATATCAATGGAGATGGAAAAGATGACCTGGTGGTAGCAGAATTTGGCAACCACACGGGAAAGCTCAGCTGGTTTGATGGTGCAGATCCCAAAAAGAAAAAAATCCTGAAATACCAGGCAGGCATACGAAAGGTTGTTATCCAGGACATGAACCAGGACAATTTGCCAGACCTTGTTGTCATGGGCGCACAGGCCTATGAAAGCATCATGATCTTCATCAACAAGGGTGATGGCAATTTTGAAGACAAGATTGTATTGCAGTTTCCTCCGGTATATGGATTGAGCCATTTTGAACTGGCTGATTTCAACAAGGATGGATACTGGGATATCCTCATGACCAATGGCGACAACTGGGACCTTTCTGCCATTAGAAAAAGTTACCATGGCGTCAGGATTTTTATGAATGACAGAAAAAACAATTTCAAGGAAGCCTTCTTCAATACCGTGTTTGGGGCCAGCAAGGCCATGGCCCATGATTTCGATGGTGATGGAGACCTTGATATTGCCGCCATCTCTTTTTATGACGACCCATTTGACACCATGGAAGGATTCGTTTATTTTGAAAACCTGGGTGGCATGAAATTCAGCAAACTGATGATCAAGGAAGCTGCCGTCGGAAAATGGTTGACAATGGATCTTGCCGACCTTGACCATGATGGAGACAAGGACATCGTTCTGGGATCCTATTTTCACAATGTGGCAGAAATGACAAAATTTCTCGGCAGAGGGATGGTGAGCTTCCCACAGGCATTGGTCATTTGGAACAATACCATCAAATCAAAATAATCATCTGCATGAAAATATTTGCTTTCGTCTTGCTCTCGTTTTTCTCTTGCCAATGTTTTTCCCAATCAGGCAACACTGCCAAAAACATCATCATCATTTATGCTGATGACCACAGCTACCATGCACTCGGTGCCATGGGCAATGCAGTTGTCAAAACACCCAACCTCGACAAATTGGCTGCATCCGGATTGCTGTTCACACAAACCCATGTGATGGGCGGGCACCAGGGTGCAGTCTGTGTTCCCAGCAGGGTGATGCTGATGACGGGAAGATACGTGAACCGGTTGCCTGGAGATGGAGGTATTATTCCAGAGAGTTTTATTACCCTTCCAGAAGTATTGCGCAGCAAGGGTTTTACCACCTACCATACAGGAAAATGGCATAGCGACAAAGCCTCCCACCACCGCATGTTCAGCACGGGCGGTGACATTTTTTTGGGTGGGATGCATTTTAACAGGGATGGTGGTCAGGCGCATCCCACTGTGTACACATTTGACAGCACAGGCAGTTACCCGGCATCAAGAAAAAGGAACAGCGATACCTTCAGCACAACCCTCTATGCCAACAATGCCATCCAATTTCTTTCCAGCAAAACGGCAAAGGAAAAACCTTTTTTCTGCTATGTGGCCTTTACTTCTCCCCACGATCCAAGAACCCCGCCTGCAGCGTTTGAAAAAATCTATGACCCTGCAAACATTCCCTTGCCAACCAATTTCATGAGCAGGCATCCTTTCGACAATGGCGACATGTTGGTGAGGGATGAACAACTCCTTCCAACGCCCAGGGATCCAGCAGCAACAAAAAAAGACATTGCACTGTATTATGGCATGGTGAGTGAGATGGATGCACAGGTGGGCCGAATCATGGAAGCCCTTGACAGGGCTGGCCTGAGAGAAAATACCTTAATTGTTTTTGCAGGAGACAATGGCCTGGCCGTTGGGCAACATGGCTTGCTGGGAAAACAGAACCTTTATGAACACAGCATTCGTGTGCCGATGATCATTTCAGGCCCTGGTATCCCCTCTAATGTCAAGACAAATGGTTTTACTTACCTGAGTGATATTGCACCAACCGTTTATGAATACCTTGGCATCAAGGCACCTGCCTCAGTTGAAGCCAAATCATTTTTTTCTGTACTCAAAGATCCTTCCAAAAGCATCAGAAAAAATATCTACAATGTATACGGCCATTGGAGCCGGAGCATCAAAACGGAAGACGGTTTCAAACTGATCCTGTACAATGTTGATGGTGTATTGACAACCCAATTGTTTGACCTGAAGAACGACAAATGGGAAATAAAGGACCTGTCAAAAGATGAACGCTATTCCAACAGGATTGCATCGATGAGGGCATTGTTGAAAAAGGAAATGGCTGTCACACATGACAACCTGAACATTGACCTGCCTGATTGGGGAAGAACCGAAAAACAAAAATCAAGAGGAAGCTAAACTATTCAAA
>JBIPNK010000105.1:0-6445 GCA_044373365.1 Chitinophagaceae bacterium | reverse complement strand
CAGCAAAAAATGGTTGTTCAGCTGGCAGCAGGAATATGTGGGGAAAAATTATAACGCAGAGGTGGGATATGTCCCCCGCAAGGATTTCATCAAACTTACACCTGGGATAACGAAAACATTCTTCAGCAGAAACAAGAAAATCACCAGCCACTCCCTTAAAGTTAGCAGCTACAACTATTATACAGACAGGTTGAGGCTTACCGACAACACCAGTTTCCTGGCCTATACCCTAACGCTGAGGAACCAGGCTACATTCACGCAATGGGTTGCCTATGACTATGTGCAGTTGCTTCAACCATTTGATCCGACGAATTTCAACAAGGATACCCTTGCCAGGGGAACAAAACACCATTGGAGGGCCACAGGTACTGAATTTGTATCGAAGCCCCAACAGCTGTTTACCTATGCGTTTTCCACCCGGTTTGGTGGATATTATCAAAATGGTACAAGGAGGTTTGTCAGTGCTGAAATGGGGTATCGCTTTCAGCCATTTGTCAGTGCAGCACTGAGCGCAAGCTATAACCAAATCTCCATGCAAAGCCCTTGGAACAAAACCACATTTTGGCTGGTCGGCCCCAGGATAGACATTACATTTACCAATACCCTGTTTTTTACAACATTTATCCAGTACAACAACCAGCAGAAAAACATCAACCTCAACACCAGGTTCCAGTGGCGGTACAAGCCTGCATCAGACCTGTATATTGTGTATACAGATAACTACTTCCCTGCCCCATTCAATGTAAAGAACAGGGCCCTGGTATTGAAATTCAACTATTGGTGGAATTTGTAAGGATTAATGATCCAGTGCAATAAATCAGCCTACATTTTTTTAGCATCTTCCAGGAACTGTGCCAGCCCGATATCCGTCAAAGGATGCTTGAGCAATCCAAGGATGGAACTCAAAGGACATGTACAGATGTGTGCACCAGCTTCAGCGGCACGAACAATATGCAATGGATTCCTGATGGAAGCCGCCAGGATTTCCGTTTCAAAACCTTGTACCATGAAAATATGTGCCAATTGTTCAATCAGTTGAATACCATCCCAGCTGCTGTCATCAATACGGCCAATGAATGGCGAAACATAGGCTGCACCAGCTTTTGCAGCAAGGATAGCCTGACCTGCAGAGAATACCAAGGTGCAATTCGTACGGATACCATTGTCGGTAAACCATTTGATGGCCTTGATGCCATCCTTGATCATGGGCACCTTCACCACAATATTGGGATGAATGGCGGCCAATGCTTTTCCTTCAGCAACCATTGATTCAAAATCAGTAGACAATACTTCAGCACTCACATCACCATCCACCAGTGCGCAGATGTCTGCATAGTGCTTGAGGATGTTTTCATTCCCCTTGATGCCCTCTTTGGCCATCAGTGAAGGGTTGGTGGTTACACCATCAAGGATTCCAAGATCAGCTGCTTCCTTGATATGGGAGAGGTTGGCGGTATCAACAAAAAATTTCATGTAGTTGTATTTGAATCGGCAAGATAATAAAAGGATAAAAAGAACTGCCGAAATGAGGGCAAAAAAAATGGCAGGTTGATTACATCGCACCGCTCAACCACCTACCCTTGCTACCTTCCGGTCCTGGGGGAGTCAGCAGGAGCTGGTCGTGTAAGACCTGCCGTTGCAAATATACAACTTTTATCGAAGTGCGCGATTGAATTGGCTATTGAATTGCCTGATGCCTATCAGTTCGTCGTAGCGCCCCCCCAATGGCCGAAAATAGACCAGGACCATGTACATATTTTCTGTTTCCCAGGTATCATTCTCAGTCAGGGATGTACTGAACTTATCCCTGCCATCCATCTTTTCTTTGATGGCATACTGGTAATCATAGTAGCCCTGTTTGAGGAATAAGCTGGCTTCATAATTTCCGGTTTCATTGTTGAATGTCATGGTTGCATCAGGATCTTTCCCGTAATTGGAAAGCTCTCCCATAATGACGAGCTGACCATTCCTGATGGGGAGGCCTCCAGGGGGCTTGAAACTAAAATGAATCCTGGCATAATCCGCATTCCACAGCGGATTGATGTTTTCGATGGTTTCGTTGATGAAAAGCCCATTCAGGTCTCTGTAATAAAAATATTGACGGGGCATTCTTTGCTGGTCTTCTTTCACAAACAATGTAAAGCTGCTATCTGTATTTTCCTGTCTTCTTACCCGATCACCCAGCAGCCTGAAACTCCTGAGGTTGAGCCATCGGAACTCTTTGCCGGCGGGCATGATCATTTCGTTTTCGTTGCTGTATTGCAACATGTCTTGCTTGATAAAGGTGGGCGAAACCAGGGTCAGGTTATTGTCCCAGCGGTAATTCTGCAAGACATTTACCCGCACTTGCTGTTGCGGATAGCGGATGTCAAAACCCTTGGTATCCAATTGAACCTGCAACCGGTGATGGGTCATGAAATACTGTTGGTTGAAAGGTTGCAGTACCTGTGCCGCCATGCTGATCTTTTGGTCTACCACCAGGAATCTTTTGGTGAAGGCCAGTTTGCTGGTATCGCCGTTGACAAAAACCTTGAGCAAATAATTTCCAGACTTGGTGGGCATGCAATTCCGGTCAGGGAAATTGGCTTGGTAATGGGTATACTTTGTCAAAGCGATCGAAGCATTGCGGTAAGTTGAAATCCTCACCTGAGTATACCCCTTAACATAGTCAAAATAACTCAACTGCGCCGGCGTCCAATCGGCATTGCAAAGAACATAGGTATAGAAATAATTTTTAACCCCTCCGGCCATATCGTCAAAATTCAGTTCAAGCAAATCTGATGAATTCAGGTTGATGATGGGGTAAGACACAGGATCCCCAAATTTTGTCAGTTTGATGGTTTTAATGGCAGGATTGAACACCTGATCAGGCTGCCTTTGGGCGAATAAAGACACTGCCGCAATAGATACGAAGCCGAAGAAAAACAGTGTCTTGTACATGGGGATTGATTGTTTGACGAATTTAATCAATAATTGATTTGTATTTTTACCCGAGAAGCATATCCATTGAATCTTTCACTTCGCATAGCTAGAAAACTCTTCACCGGCAGAAAAAAGTCATTTTCGACCTTTATCATGCGTATTTCAATCACGGCAACCACCATCAGTGTTGCCGCAATGATTGTTGCCCTTTCTTTTATCAATGGATTTCAGAAAATTGTGGCGGAGAAAGTATTTGGCTTCTGGGGCCACATGCGGGTGCAACACTATGAACCCATCAGGTCTACGATTGCTGAAGAAGTACCCATCAACAGAAATGACACCATCGAAAAAATGATGGAAGCCCATCCAAATATCCTCTCAGTCAGCCCATTTGCCACCCGGTCCGCCATCCTGAATGCCAATGGCACCATTGAAGGCGTGCTGTTGAAGGGTGTTACAGCATCATATCCCTTCAAAAAAATTGACCGGTTCCTGGTGAGGGGAAACTGGCCAGCACTAGACGATAGCACAAAGTCTGGCCAGCTGGTTTTGTCTGAATATACCGCCAATCAACTGGGGATAGACACCGGACGCAGTTTGCTGATCTATTTTATTCAGGAAAATGGCGCAATGCCAAGGACCAGAAAACTGAAGGTATCGGGGATATACAGAACAGGTATTGATGTTTATGACAAGGTATATGCCATTGGCGATATTCAATTGATTCAACAACTCAATGACTGGAACAAATCCCAAATTGGTGGTTACGAAATGGATTTGAAAGACCCTTCAACCATGGATTCAACGGCTGCTGGGGTTTTCAATTTCATACCAACAGGCTGGAATGCACTCACCTTGAAAGAAATTTCACCTGAAATATTTGATTGGCTCAACCTTCAGAACACCAACAAGTACATCTTAATCACCGTCATGACCATCATTGCAGTGATCAACCTTATCACCTGCCTGATCATCTTGCTGTTGGAAAGAACCCCCATGATTGCCCTGTTAAAAGCGCTTGGCGCGCGTGACGGGATCATTCAAAGGATCTTTATCATCTATGGATCCTGGATTGCTGGAATAGGCATCTTGCTGGGAACAATCATTGGTCTTTCTCTCTGTTATCTGCAACAGTATGGCGAACTGATCAAGCTCAATGAAGAGGCTTATTACGTAAGGGTTGCACCTGTGGCCATTGATTATGGTCAGGTGATCATGATTATGGTAGGCACCTTTGCCATTTCCATGTTGATCCTCATTCTCCCTTCCATGATCAGCAGAAAAATCAATCCTTCAAGGGCCTTGCAGTTCAAATAATTAATTTGTCATCGCTGATAGAATGATTGCTGTTGCCACACCGGCATTCAAAGATTCAGCTTTTCCTTTTCTGGGGATGGTGATGGCCTTTGTTGCAAATGCCCTGATCGCCGAAGAAAGGCCCTTTGATTCATTTCCAATCAATAGCATGCAAGGCATTTCAAAGACTGCTTGTCCGATGGATTCACCATCCAACACAGCTGCATAAACCGGCATATTGGGTACTGCAGAGAGAAATTCCTCCAGTGCTGTATAGTAAATGGTGGGCCGCAAGAGGCTGCCCTTCGCGGATTGTACGGCTTTGGGATTGTATGCATCTACCGTATCGTTGGAACAGATGATATTTTCAACGCCAAACCAATCACAGGATCGGATGATGGTACCCAAATTTCCCGGATCCTGGACCTGATCGAGCACCACGGTTATGCCTTTTGGCACAAAACCTGAAATTGTAGGCTGGGGAATCTGAACCAGTGCGAGGACTTCGTTGGGTGTTTGCAATGATGAGATCTTGTTCAATTCAAAGTCTTCCAGCACTTGCACATCGATCGCAGGAGGCAGGGATGATGCGTGTTGCTTTATCCAGGCATCAATGGCAAAAATCTTTTTGATGGCACCCGGCTTTTCCTCCATCAGCTCTTGCACCATCTTCACGCCTTCCACAACAAAGAGCTCTTCTTCCTCCCTGAATTTTTTATGGGCTAAACTTTGAATATATTTGACTTCCGCTTTAGCGATCATCTTATTTCATTTTAAACGCAGGCCTGTTGATTCGATTACACCAATATTTCATTACAGTGCTGACAGTTCTAGTACTGACAGTAACTTCCTGTACTGTTGTGAGGCAATATCCGGAAAACAGGCCTTTCCATTTCGAAAATAACATAAAAATTGAAGCCAATCTTTCAAGGGATGAAAAGGCTGACATAAAGAACAGGCTCCTCTCCCAAATTGATGACAGCGCCCAGATCAGGGTGGCATCAAAAATTCCATGGCCTTCGTTTCCGTTTTTCATCCCGGTTTCGGTGATGGAAAATCCAACCATTTTCACTGAAGCCCCATTGAAGCAATCGGTATTCAACATGAAAAACCTCATGAGCAGTATTGGTTTCAGGAGAACAGAGATCAAGTTTGATACTACCGTTGTCATCAAGAAGAAAAAACAGCAAAGAACAATATCCAACTTTACAGTCATCGCAGGCCCCCGTTATACCTTTGACACAGTCATTTATGCTTTTGCTGATTCAACATTACAGGCCATCGCAAGCGCATCCTCGAAAACAGCGTTGCTCAAAAAAGGATCGGCTTTTGACTATGGTGCCATTGACCAAGAAATCAGCAGGCTGACGGATGTTTTTCAGAACCAGGGGTACCAAAAAATATCCAAAGAAGACATCATTGCTGAAATTGACACCAATTATACCGAACTGCTGGATGCTACCCTTGATCCTTTCGAATATGCTTCCAGGATGGCCAAAGCATCTATCAAATCAAAACAACCAGGCGTTGATCTTTACCTGCGGTTGAGGGCCAACAGGGACTCCAGTCATTTTATTGCTTACAAAATTGGAGAATTATTGGTCTATCCCGATCAAAAAGCGGAAGATGCAGACTCTATACAACACAATACCAATAAGGATTCCAGTGGCATCACCATCCACGCGCTTCACAATACCTTTGACGACAACTTCATCCGAAGCAATATTTTATTGCAACCAGGAGCAGTTTACAAAAGAGATAATTACAGCAAGACGTTGAACAATTTCAACAAGCTTGGGGCATGGCAAAACATCAATGTGATCAGTGAAACAAATGAGAAAAAGAGGGAGATCAACTATGTAATGAAACTTCAGCCTGCCAAAAAACAATTTTTCAGCATCGACCTCGAAGGAAGCAGTATCATCAATACCTCACAACTGATTCAGGTAGGCAGTGGCCGTGTGGGCTTGGCCACCAACTTCACCTTGAGGAACAGGAATATTGGCAAAAGAGCTATTCAACTGGAGAACAACCTCAGAACAGGTATCGAGTTCAACAACTTCAAAAAAATTCTTTCCGGAGAAGTTACCTTAACCAACAGGCTGACCTTTCCATGGCTTGTGGCGCCCGTTGGCCAAAAGCTCAAATCCTATTTTCAGCAGGCGAAGACAATTGCCTCTGCAGACTATTCCTATATTGACAGGTTCCGGTTTTTTCAATTGAAAAC
>JBIPNK010000038.1:0-26371 GCA_044373365.1 Chitinophagaceae bacterium | reverse complement strand
TCCAGGGCTGCCAATCCAGCTGCACAACAAGCAGGATGACCCCCAAATGTGGTGATATGCCCAAGCACTGGATTGAGGGTGAAACTGTCCATCATTTGCTTTGATGCCACAAATGCTCCCAATGGCATGCCTCCTCCAAGGGCCTTCCCCAACAAAAGGATATCGGGCACAACATCAAATTGCTCGAAGGCAAACATCGTTCCTGTCCGCCCAAATCCTGTCTGTATCTCATCCAGCACCAGCAAAGCGCCTGTTTCGGTGCAACGTTGCCTGAGCGCTTTCATCCATGCAATGGAAGGCGACATCACCCCTCTTTCAGCCTGTATGGGTTCAGCGATTACACAGGCTGTATGTTCATCTATTGCATCCAGGGATGTAAACTCATTGTGGTGAACATGTTTGACTCCGGGAATCAGGGGCCGATAAGCATTCCGCCAATATTCACTGCCCATCACACTCAGTGCGCCCTGTGTTGAGCCATGATAAGAATCATTGAAAGCTACCATGTTGGTACGCCCTGTCAATCGCTTGGCCAGTTTCATGGCTCCCTCAGTGGCTTCTGAACCTGAACTGGTAAAATAAACGGAATCCAATGATGCAGGAAGGAAACTGGTGATCCTTGAGGCGTACTGCACTTGCGGTGATTCAATCAATTCTCCGTATACCATGATGTGCATGTACTGATCAACCTGGTCCTTGATGGCCTGTACAACCCTTGGATGGCAATGGCCTACATTGCAAACGCTGATGCCACTGATCACATCAATGTATTCCTTTCCTTCCCTGTCCCACATCTTGGAACCCGCTGCCCGCACAATCTCCAATGCAAGTGGCGCATCTGAGGTTTGTGCAACATGTTGCAAGAAAAGTTCCCGTTGGTTCATGAAGGCAAAGTTCCACAATATGCGATAACTTTAAGAAAAAATATGCCGGTCATTCTCCCTGTAAAAGGTATTTCTCCCTCATTTGGTGAAGATGTATTCATTGCACCGAATGCCACCATTGTTGGCGACGTGCGCATGGGCGACCATTGTAGCATCTGGTTCAATGCCGTGGTCCGTGGCGATGTAAATGGCATCAGCATCGGCAACCGGGTCAACATCCAGGACAATGCTGTCATCCATTGTACCTATGAAAAAAATCCAACCAGCATTGGCAACAATGTGAGCATAGGACATGCTGCTATTGTTCATGGCTGCACCATACACGACAATGTGCTGATTGGGATGGGCGCAATCGTGATGGACAGGGCTGTGGTTGGCAGCAACTCCATCATTGCAGCAGGTGCTGTTGTGCTGGAAGGCACCATCGTACCGGAAGGCTCTATTTTTGCTGGCGTACCTGCCAAAAAAGTGAAAGACATTTCACCCGAAAAAATCAGCGGAGAGATAGAAAGGATAGCCAACAACTATTCAATGTACAGCAGTTGGTTCAAATAGTGATTACCACTGTTTTTCCTGGATGCTGTCAAGAATGGTAAGATAACTCACATACCTTTCTTCATGGATGCTGCCCTTGATAACTGCTTTCTTTACTGCACAGCCTGGCTCATTGATGTGCATGCAATCATTGAACTGGCAATCATTCATGACGGCACGCATTTCAGGAAAATAATGGGAGAGTTCTTGCTTTGAAATATCCGCAATGGCAAACTCCCGCATGCCCGGTGTATCGATCAATCTTCCTCCTTTGGGAAGATCATACATTTCAGCAAATGTGGTGGTATGCATTCCCTTTCCACTCCAGTCACTGACTTCACTGGTGCGGATATTTTCATTTTCCAGGATTTCATTGATCAGGCTTGATTTTCCAACACCAGAGTGTCCACTGATCAGGGTCATCTTATCGTGCAAAACATCCCTCAACAAATCAATCCCTTCCTTGGTTCTGACGGAGGTCAAAAGCACCTTGTAGCCTACCCCTTCGTACATCGCTTTTCTGTTTTCAAATAGTTCCATCTCCTGCTCTCCATATATATCTGCCTTGTTGAACAAGACAATGGCAGGAATATGAAAGGCTTCGCAGGTAACCAGAAAGCGGTCAATGAATCCCACAGAAGTTCTGGGATCTTTGAGTGTGGCCACCAGCAAGGACTGGTCAAGGTTGGAGGCAATGATATGGTGCATTCTCCTGTTGGCAGGAGAGATCCGGTTGACATAATTTCGCCTCGGAAAAAGATCAGTGATCATGACCCTGTTTTCCAGTTCATCTTCCATGTCAAAGGCAACCTCATCGCCCACTGCTATGGGATTGGTTGAAGTGATGCCATCCATCTTGAATTTCCCCTTCAGCCTTGCCTTGTAAAAAGCATGGTCCTCTCCTTTTACGGAGTACCAGCTTCCTGTAGATTTATAGATGGTTCCCTTCATTCTTGCTGCAAGGTAAACATATCGTGTTAACTGAGGTATTTTGCAACAATCGGGAACCTTCTTCCCACACCAAAGGCCTTGGTACTGACCCTGATGATCGGGCAAAACTGGTTCCGTTTGTATTCACTGGCATTGACCAGTTTCAAGGCACGCTTTACCAGCGCTTCATCAAAGCCAGCGGAAATGATGTCGGCAAGACCTTTACGCCTTTCAATATAGAGATAAAGGATCCTGTCCAATACATCATATTCAGGAAGGCTGTCACTGTCTTTTTGGTTGGGCCTCAGCTCCGCTGAAGGTGCTTTGGTGAGAATATTACCGGGAATGATTTCCTCCTTGCTGTTGAGGTATTGAGCAAGGGCATATACCTGTGTTTTGTAGAGATCCCCTATCACACTCAACCCACCTGCCATGTCTCCGTACAAGGTGCCGTAGCCAGTGGCCAGTTCACTTTTGTTGGAGGTGTTGAGCAGCACATGTCCAAATTTATTGGCAATGGCCATGAGGATGTTTCCCCTGCTCCTGCTTTGCATGTTTTCCTCTGCGAGTCCGAAAGCTGTACCTGAGAACAAAGGATCCAACGACCCAAGGATGGCTTCATAGACGGGCTGAATCGGAACAATATGGTAGGGATTGCCCAACTTTTTGCTGAGCTCAACCGCATCATCTACCGAGTGGCTGCTGGAAAATCCGGAGGGCATGAGCACTGCAGTAACATTGTCCTTCCCCAATGCCTCAACAGCAAGGGTAAGCACCACTGCAGAATCGATACCACCGCTGGATCCAAGGATTGCTTTTGTGAAACCCATCTTGGAAAAATAATCCCGGATACCCAATACAAGTGCGGCTTTTACCTGTGCAATATTGTTCTCTTTTGTGAGGTAGTCAATGATGGTATCAGGATCATCAGTTTTGGCTACCCGCAAGTCAGCTGTCATTGGGTGATGGCTGGTTGCATCGGCTGTATCCTGCTGCCCAACAAGGTTTTCCGTATTCACCAGCAGGTAATCCTCCTCAAAATATTTCAACTCGGCAGCAATCACAGCGTTGTCTGCACACACCAGGCTGCCGCCATCAAAAACAATTTCAGTCTGTGCGCCCACCGCGTTACAATAAATCATGGGCAGCTTGTATTTTTTCACATTCAAGCGGATCACTTCTTTTCTGTCCTCGTCATGGTCATAGTCGAAAGGAGAAGCGGAAACATTGATCATGAGATCGGGTTTTTGCTTCATCAATTCATCCATGGGGCAGACCCTGTAGAGGGGATTATCCCCCAAATTCCAGATGTCTTCACAAATGGTGATGGCCAGTTTCTTGCCCATGAATTCAATACAATTCCAGCTGTATGCTGGCTCAAAATAGCGGTATTCATCAAACACATCGTAGTTGGGGAGCAAACTTTTGCTGACAATTCCCTGGATCTTGCCGTTGTACAAAAGCAAGGCTGCGTTCAAAAGATTCTTCCCCTCTGGTTGGGGATTGTGCGTTGGGGCCCCAACAATGATACCAATGCCATGACTATGCTGGGCAATCTCCTGGATGTTTTTTTCTGTTTGCTGCATAAAATCCTCAAACTCCAGGAAGTCGCGCGGGGGATAACCACATACCGATAGTTCAGAGAAAACAACCAAATCAGCCCCCGCTTTTCTGCCATCCTCAACAGCCTGGATAATTTTGTCCCTGTTGAGGGTAAAATTTCCAATATGGTAATTCTGCTGGGCAACGTAGATTTTCATGGAGCAAAATTGAGGAATTAAAGGGAATTTTTGTTAAAAAGAAAAAGGCGTGGAATGGACAATCAGAGATTGATTAATTTTATCATCCAAAACTGAAAACAAATGAAGTTGAGCAGACGAAACCCATTGTTGGTAGCCTTCGTATTTATTGCTGGATTTGTGTTCTCTGGCTGTGATGATAGCCCTGCCAAACCGGATGTCAGCCATATCAAGGTCAACTTCAACATGCAGCGTTTTGAAAAAGATTTTTTTGCATTGGACACCAATGATCTTGACAGAGGATTTGAAAAACTCAGGGTTGATTACCATGATTTTTTGAATGATTACACAGGAAAAATACTTGGGCTCGAAGGAAAAGATACCTCCCAATGGGACATGGCAATCAAGGCGTTCATACGGGACTACAGACCCATTTATGATTCTGCACAGAAAATTGACAAAGGCATCCAAGCGGCAAAATTAGATATTGAAGAGGGGCTGAAATACGTAAAATTTTATTTTCCTTCTTACCGGTTGCCTGAGCAGTTCATCACTTTCATAGGTCCCATAGATGCTTTTGCTTATAGTCAAACCGGAGGATCAGGCGATATCATCACAACATTTGGCCTCTGCGCAGGGCTTCAACTGCACCTTGGCGGAAATTCAATGGTCTACAAAAGCGAGGCAGGCATGCAGCTCTATCCTGAGTACATTTCAAGAAAGTTTGACACAGACAATATCGCCGTGAACTGCATGAAGAACATCATCGATGATATCCATGCCCCCCTTCAGCTGGGTGAATCAATGTTGACCCTTTTGGTAGACCATGGCAAACGCATGTATTTGCTGGACCTGCTGTTGCCTGATGCAAAGGAGGAAATCAAACTCGGCTATACAAAAACACAATTAGAGGCAGTAAAGAAAAGCGAAGGATTTATCTGGAATTACTTCAATGAAAACAACCTCCTGTTTGAAACTGATCTGTTGAAGATACGCTCCTTTGTTACAGATGGACCCTCCACCGCTGAATTCGGATGGGGTTCGCCTGGTTTCATTTCCCTCTATACAGGAAGACAACTCATCAGGGCCTACATGAAAAAGCACCCAGAAACAAGCCTCAATGCACTGCTTGCGCTGGATGCCAATAAAATTCTTTCTGGTGCTGGTTACAAACCAAAGTAGGCTTGTGGGCGTTGTCCCATCGTATGCATAAACCGGACATGTGATGCAATCGCTGCCCTGGTGGTTGGAAAATAATTGTAATAAAGGTCAAATTGCTCACAGGTTTGTTTCACAATTTTGCTGATGGCAGGATAGTGAATATGGCTGATCCTTGGAAAAAGGTGGTGTTCAATCTGGTAGTTCAATCCGCCAACAAACCAGGTCACAATCCTGTTGGAGAAAGCAAAATTGGCTGTTGTTTTCACCTGGTGAATAGCCCACTCATTTTCAATTTTAACCGGATCCACACCAGCAGCTTCAAATTCAGCATGCTCTACAACATGGGCCAGCTGAAATACCACGGCAATGGTTACACCCAGCGTAAACTGACTGATCACAAAACCAATCAACCAGGCCTGCCAGCCAATCATCAAAATTGGAACAACAATATAGAAAGCAATGAAAAACATCTTTCCGGTCCAGAAAACAACATGGTCCATGGGTTCCATTTTTTTCAATGGAGTGGTATGGATCTTCTTCGAAAAATACTTGGTATAATCCATCAGGAACATGAACAAAGAAGTGAAGCCATACAAGGCAAACATGTACACGCTTTGGTATTTGTGCATGGGTTTCCATGGCTGGGTAGAGCATTGGCGCATGAATGGCATGTTGTTGATGTCATCGTCAACACCGTCAACATTGGTATAGGTATGGTGAATGATATTGTGTTTCAATTTCCACATGAAAGCATTGCCTCCAAGAAAATTATGGGTAAGACCAAAAATATCATTTACCCATCCCTTTGTTGAAAAACTGCCATGGCAAGCATCATGCATCACATTGAAACCAATGGCAGCCATGTTGAGCCCAAACACAACCCAGAGCAGGGATGAAACTGCCCAATGCATGTTGACCATCATCAATGCCATATAAATGACAATGGCGGTTGGTATGAGTATCATTGTTTTGCCATAAAGCTTCCAGTTGCCCGTTTTCTTCATGCCATTGCGCTCGAAATAGGCATCCACCTCAGTCTTCAATGCATTGAAAAAAACCTTGTTCTTGTTGTTGAAAGTAACCTTGTATCCCATAAAAATCTTTTGCCTTAACTTATAATTGAATATACAAATTTACGCTATGTACCAATAGCCCCCACTAATTTCTTTTGCTGGGTGCCTCCAAGTGGAATACAGGGATCTTTACCTGAAACCGCTGCTTGGTATTGACATTTTCCATCAAATAGGTTCCAAACATCTTGCCCAATTCAGACTTGAGGTTGCATCCTGAAATATACTGATATTGCTCATGAGGTTTGATGATGGGCTGAACACCGATGACACCTTCCCCCTCCACTTCCTTCTGTTCAGTGTTGCTGTCGTGTATAAACCAATGGCGCCGAAGGAGTTGAACGGGAAAAGCATTGTTGTTCTCAATAGTGATCCTATAGGCAAACATAAATTCCTGCTGCACAGGATTGGAATAATCCGGCTGGTAAAACTGCTCTACAATGATATTGATGCCTTCGGTAACCTTAGACTCCATTTTGGTGATTTACTCAAATATAAAAATTATCCTCAATCAAAAATACAGCACATAATTTTTGTAACTTGATTGCGCATTGCATTAACCTTTCACACTGTTATCAACAATTCTAACATGAAAAAGTTCTTTTCAACCTTTTTGGCAGCTACCGCATCCATCGCTGCCTTTTCTCAAGCACATACCGGGGATCCAAAATTAACAGAATTATGGGATCCGGTACCCTCCATTGTACAGCCAGGAAAAACAGCACAAGACGCACCATCGGACGCCATTGTACTTTTCAATGGCAAGGATTTTTCTGCATGGAACGGAAACAAGGGACCGGTCCAGTGGACCCTCGAAGACAATGCCATGACTGTCAAAAGAGGAAGTGGTGGCATCACCACTAAAAGAGGGTTCGGTGACTGCCAGCTGCACATTGAATGGCGCACCCCATCGGTGGTAAAAGGAGAAGGACAGGGAAGGGGAAACAGTGGCATCTTCCTGATGGGCAGGTATGAGCTTCAGGTGCTTGACAACTATAACAACAAGACCTACTCCAACGGACAGGTAGGAAGCATATACAAACAACTGATCCCATTGGCCAATGCCAGCAGGCCTCCCGGCGAATGGCAGACCTATGATGTGATCTTCATTGCACCAAAATTCAATGCCGATGGAAAGCTTCAGTCTCAGGCAAGAATCACGGTGATCCACAATGGCGTTTTGGTACAAAACAATGCAACAATTTGGGGAGGAACCGAATACATTGGTATTCCAGAATACAAGCCACATGCTGCCAAAGAGCCCATCATGATCCAGGACCACGGTGATCCTGTAAGTTTCAGAAACATCTGGATCAGGGAGCTCTAATCCTGCGGACTTGCCTTTACTTCATTGACAGTTGCAAGCATTTCTTCCAGAATTGTTTGCAACTGTTCCATTTCAGGAACATGCTCAGTGACCAGCATGAAGTTTTTGCCCACCTGCTTCAGGTGGCTTTTGTTGGTCTTGGTTTGCAAATGCAACAAGATTGCATTGAATGTAGCCGAATGAAAATAGGGTGAGTCTGGATTGTTTACAAAATAACAACGCAACGTTTTCTGCTTTAGGGTCATTCGTTCAAAACCAAGCTCTACAGCCATTCTCCTGCACCGCACTGTTATAAAAAGATCTTCCACGCAAGCCGGTATCGGGCCAAACCGGTCTTTCATTTCATCGTGGAAGCGCTGCAATTCTTCTTCATTCCTGCAATTGTCCAACCGTGTATACAGGAGCAACCTTTCGGCAATCTGGTCAACATATCCGTCAGGAATCAGGATTTCAAGATCCGTGTCTATGGTACAATCGTGCACAAAATCATCTTGCTTGCTGATCTCATCCTTGAACACATCCTTGAATGAAGTTCTTTTCAATTCCCGAATAGCCTCGTCCAGAATTTTCTGGTACATCTCAAAGCCTATTTCAATCATGAAGCCGCTCTGCTCTCCACCCAACATGTTTCCTGCACCGCGAATATCAAGGTCGCGCATGGCAATCTGAAACCCAGAACCCAGCTCAGCATGTTGCTCCAGTGTTTGTAACCGCTTTCTTGAATCTGCAGGCAATACACTGATGGGCGGTGCCAGCAAATAACAGAACGCTTTTTTGTTGCTGCGGCCTACCCTTCCCCGCAACTGGTGTAAATCACTCAGTCCAAACTGATGTGCATTGTTGATGATGATGGTATTGACATTCGGAATATCAACACCACTCTCCACGATATTGGTACACACCAGCACATCATATTTCCGGTGGATGAAATCAAATATCCTTTCTTCCAATTCATGCCCTTCCAACTGACCATGGGCAAAACCTACACTTAGATCCGGACAGAGGCTTCTGATCAATTGTGCCATTTCAGGTAATCCGCTGACACGGTTGTGGATGAAGAAAACCTGTCCTCCCCTTTCAATTTCAAAATAAATAGCATCCCTAATATGGTCTTGGTTGAACACCAGTACTTCTGTCTGAATGGGTTGCCTGTTGGGCGGAGGGGTATTGATGATGCTGAGGTCTCTTGCCCCCATGAGGCTGAACTGCAAGGTCCTGGGGATGGGTGTTGCAGTAAGGGTGAGGCAATCAACATTTGTCTTGAGTGTCTTTATCTTTTCCTTGTGCGCTACACCAAATTTTTGTTCCTCATCAATGACCAAAATGCCCAGGTCCTTGAACTTGATTTCTTTGCCAAGCAGTGCATGCGTTCCGACAATGATGTCAACCTTTCCTTCTTCAACCTTTTTGAGGGTTTCTTTTTTCTCTTTTGCTGACTTGAATCGGTTGATGAAATCAACAGTGACAGGAAAATCCTTCAACCGATCACTGAATGTTTTGTAATGCTGGTAAGCAAGGATGGTTGTGGGAACAAGTATGGCTGCCTGCCTGCCATCAATACAGGTCTTGAAGGCTGCCCTGACAGCCACTTCCGTCTTTCCAAAACCCACATCGCCACAAACCAGCCTGTCCATCGGATGGGGGCTTTCCATATCTTTCTTAACATCGTCGATGGCTTTGCCCTGGTCTGGTGTATCCTCATACATAAATGAAGCCTCCAGCTCTGTTTGCATGTAATTATCAGGCGTATGCGCAAACCCTTGCTGAGACTTCCTTTCCGCATATAATTTGATCAGGTCAAAAGCAATTTCTTTGACCTTACCCTTCGTTTTTTCTTTTAGCTTAACCCAGGCATCACTGCCCAGTTTATTGACCTTCGGGGGTGTTCCCTCTTTGCCTGTATACTTGGAAATCTTGTGCAGCGAGTTGATGTTCACATACAGGATATCATTGTCTCTGTAGATGATCCTGACAGCCTCTTGGGTTTGTCCACCATTTTGCACTTTCTGCAATCCACTGAAAACCCCCACCCCATGATCAATGTGCACCACAAAATCTCCTGGCTGCAATTCCTTGAGTGCCCTCAGGGTGATCGCTTTGCTCTTGTTGTAGGCCTGCTTGATCTTGTACTTGTGGTAGCGCTGAAATATCTGGTGGTCGGTGTATACGACAATGCCCTTGTCCTTGTCAATGAATCCCTGGTGGATGGCTGTAGGAACCGGAACAAATTGAATCTCCGCCTTCAGGTCGGCAAAAATGGAATACAGTCGCTCGAGTTGCTTGGGATTTTCTGCAAAAATGTACAACTGCTTTTTGGCAGCCTCATGGGCTTTGAGGTCTTTGATCAGCAACTCAAACTGCCGGTTGAAGGAAGGTTGTGGTCCTATGTCAAATGTGAAAACAACATCAGGAGAGGGAATGGTTGCTGTGGCAGCCATTTCCACGACAGTTCTTTTTTCCAGGGCAAGCTCCATGCTGTCAAATGGTGTAAAGCCATCAGGATCCGGTTCGGTATGCTTTTCATCTGTATCCCTGGCATCGGTTGGCTGATGTGCCTGGCCAAGGTATAGGTTCAAATTGTCCTCATGGTCGCGGTAACGGTCCATGAACAATTGCCAATGGGATGTATAAATGATCGTATTTTCAGGAATGAGGTTGAACAGATCAATTTTTTCACCTCCCTCATATGCTGCATCAGCATTAGGGATGATGTTGACCTGCAGCAGTTTGCGCTCACTGAGCTGGGTTTCAGGATCAAAAATCCTTATAGAGTCAACATCCTGGCCAAACAGTTCAACCCTGTAGGGTTTTTCATTTCCAAACGAATAAATATCAAAAATTCCTCCCCGCATCGCAAACTGACCGGGTTCATACACGAAATCGGCCCTCTCAAACCCGTATCCAACCAACTTTTCCATGACAAGGTCGGTATCCAGCCGATCATTCACCTTGATGGAAATGATGTTGGAAGACAGTGACTCGGCTGTTGACACTTTCTCCATCAATGCCTCTGGATAAGTAACGATGATTTTCCTGTTTCCGCCCCCGGCCAATCTTGTCAATGCCTCCGTTCTCAGCATCACATGGCTGCTGCTCTGGATCCTGAAATTCTTGTTGGTTTTGAAGGAGGATGGAAAATAGAACAGGTCAATGGGATGGATCAGTTGTTCCAAATCATTGTGAAAATAGGCAGCTTCTTCTGCGTCCTCTAAAATGATCATGTGGTTGAGTCCATTCAGCTCACTGCGTTGGTAAAGGGCTGAAAAAAGCACTGCAGCATAGGAGCCTGCCATTTTGGTGCAAAGTATCTTTTGGGATTTTGGCAAAAGAATGGCCTCCGCCATCTGTTGTACAGGGGGGGATTGAACATAACCATCCAAAAGAAACTGCAGATTCATGCCTTCACAAGAAAAGCGAAGATACGATTAAACTTTCCAGGCTTTTCAGGTCAAATTTTTATGACACAAAAAGAGAACCCGAAGCTAAAAAATTGGTTAAATTGCCAAACACGTTACCAAACACGTATATGAACAAAAACAAAGCCCTCATCATTCCTGCCATTGCGATCGTTCTCATGGGTGTATTGTACCTATTCAACAAGGAAGAAAAGCAAGTTGGTTTACCCAAAAGACTTACTATCCTCAACGATAAAGATGAGGAGCTGGAGACCGAGAATTCCAAAAAAAGGGCAGCATATGAATGGATGCTTTCCAGGGATCCGAAAACCGGACTGATTCCTGAAGGCATCAGGTCTCAGGAACTGGCCATCATGAGAAATATGCCCATCCGTGAAAATGGCATCTTCAACAGCCCACTGGTGAATAACCTGTATTCAGCGGCAGGGCCTTCGCAGAACGGAGGCAGAACCAGGACGCTGGTATTTGATAAACGTTATAATGGTACAACCAACAGGGTTATCATTGCGGGTGGAATCACCGGTGGAATATTCAGGAGTACTGATGCAGGCGCCACCTGGACTTTTGTCCACCCTGCCAACCAGGTAAGGAGTCTTTCAACCCTGGCCCAGGATACAAGGGCAGGATTTGAGAATACCTGGTACGCAGGTACTGGAGAACCGCTGGGCTCTTCAGCAGCATACCCCTCTGGATTTATCTACGGAGAAGGGCTTTTCAAATCAACAGACAATGGTGCAACCTGGTCTAAATTAACATCAACAAATCCTCCAGATATTACAGGTTTTTCTTCACAATGGAGTTTTGTGCACAAACTCGCTGTGCATCCTGTAACTGGCGACGTGTATGCAGCGGCACACAGAAGGGTATACCGATCAGCTGATGGAGGCAATACATGGACCGAGATATTTGGCAGCACAACCACTGCAACTTCCACAGGTGGCATTGCAGACCTTGCCATCAACAAAACCGGATCCAGGGTATTTTTGGCCATGAGTGGACGAAATGCTGACAGGGCACTCGCAGGTGTTTTCACCTCTCCTACAGGCAATGCTGGATCTTTTACAAGAATTGCAGGTGGCGTAAAAGACGCTGCAGACTCTATACCAGGATGGAAGGGATATGACAACAGCCTCACTGCCGGAGATTTTGCAGGAGGATGGGGAAGAATGGTCATTGCTCTTGCTCCTTCAAATCAGAATATTCTTTATGTGATGGTTGAAAATGCTGATGATGCAGCTGCCGGAAAACCAGAAGCAGATTTATTCAAGTGCAACATGGCCACGACACCTTTTACCTGGACCAAATCAGATACCCTTGTGGCTCAGCGCAAGACCAGCACAGCCACTACCAGCAAATACATGGAGATGCAGGGAGGCTACAACATGCTCCTGGGTGTTCATCCAAACAATTCAGACCTTGTGCTGGCGGGTGGCGTCAACCTTTTCCGATCCTTGGATGGATTTGCCACAAAGGATAATTCAAGTTTCATTGGTGGTATTTCATCAACTACCTATATAGACCCGGAAGTTGCCAGCCATGCGGATATGCACAGTTTCGCTTTTGACCCTACCAATCCCAACAAAGTGTTGATTGCCTCTGATGGTGGCATAGGACAAATCAAGGACATCACATCGCCCACTGTTGAATGGTCATTGGGAAACTCTCAATACCAGACGCTTCAGTACTATCATGTTGGCATAGATCCTACAACCGGTAGCAGAAACTATTTTGGAGGCGCACAAGACAACTCAACTACTTTCCGCGACAGAACAGGCATACTCGGCCCTGTTGTAACTGATAGCAACGATCATTATATTGTTTTGGGAGGCGATGGCTGTCAAGTGGGTATGACCAAAAAAAATACTGCTGGCAACCAATTTCTTTTCTGTGCTGCACAGTCTGGTCAGATGTACAGGATGAAATTATTTGATTTCAGTAGTGGTCTTTACACCCTTATCAAGCCTACTGGCAGTGCTGATGGTGAGTTCATCACCTATTTTCACCTTGATCCGGACAATACTGATTTCTTATACTATGTTTCAAAAAACAGCATCTACAGAACTGGGGATGCTGCCACCGTATCAGCCTCAAACTGGACCCTGATGGATGGCGTCACAACAAATGTGACAGGAAGTATTTTTGCATTGGCTACCACAAGAGGGCAATATACTGCCAACAATCACCTGTTTATCGGAACATCCTCGGGAAAAATATACAGGCTCAAGGACCCACAATGGGGTGCCTCAGGCAACCAACCTTTCGACATCACCCCCAGTGGAATGACCTCTGGATCAGTAGTAAAAGATATCGCCGTGAATCCAAGGAACCAGGATACGGTTATGGCCGTTGTTTCCAATTACGGAGTGAATTCAATATTCTGGACAGGCAATGCCACTGCAGCACTCCCCACCTGGCAGGTTGCAGAGGGTAACCTTACCATTCCTTCTGTTAGGGCTTGTGAAATCATTGCAAAAACAAATGGCGTTGAATATTATGTTGGAACCTCGATAGGACTCTACAGCACAACAACCATCAATGGGGCCAGTACGATATGGGCAAGAGAAACAGGTGCTGCGGGAACACCTGCTGCCATGATGAATGAGGCCATCATCAACTCAATAGCCCACCGCTGGACCGATAATACCATGGTTGTGGGAACCCATGGAAACGGTATGTTTGCCACTTCCCTTGGCAGCCCCATCACCATTACCACTGCCATTACCAATCCGATAAGAAACAATACTGGATTCATCAAGAACATCTATCCTACCATTACAAAAGACCTGGTCAACTACCAGGTGGGAGACCTGTACAGCATCAAAAAAATAAGCGTTCAGGTAACCAGCCTTTCAGGTGCCGTGGTTTCTAAAAAGGAAACCGGATACCAGAACGGAAACATCAACCTTGGCAATCTTTCAGCCGGTGCTTACATCTTGACCATCACGAGCAACGACCGAAAATACCAAACCACCAAGAAGATCATCAAAAACTAAAACCCCTGGCCGGCCCTGTAGCCGGCCTTTTTTTTACCATGTTCATCATCGGAAAAATCCTGTTCTTTTTTTTAAGCCCATTTGTCTGGATCTTCATCCTGGTCATCCTGACCGCATTGGCCAAGACGGAAATCAAAAGAAAAAAACTGGCTGGTATTGCGTTGGCGGCCCTTCTTTTTTTCACCAACCCTTGGTTGATCAACAACCTGCAATATCCATTTCATGCACCACCAATGCCCATGGCAGCAAATGAAAAATATGATGTGGGCATTGTATTGGGTGGCATGACCAGTTATGACAAGGTCAACAAAGCAGGGCATTTCAACCAGTCATCAGACAGGTTCATTCAAACCGCATTGTTGTACAAAAAAGGGTTTATCAAGAAGATCATTGCTTCAGGCGGACAAAATGGAATGTTCAGTGAGGATGATTTTATGGAAGCCGACTTTGTTGCCAAAAACCTGATTGATCTTGGCATTCCTGCAGAAGACATTTGGATTGAGAACCAATCAAAAAACACCATTGAAAATGCTCAATTCTCCAAGCAAATCATTGACCGCAATGGCGGAATAAAAACCAAGGCAGTACTGATCACTTCCGCCTTTCATATCCCCAGGGCAACACTCACCTTTGAACAAGCGGGCATAGCGGTAAGGCCCTACCCTTGTGCTTTCTCCATGCTGCCCTCCGCCACCAGGTTCAGTGCTGCCACCATGATTCCAGCAAGCTGGGCAATGGACAGTTGGGGTGGCATTTTCAGGGAACTGATTGGCATGACCTACCTCAAACTGAAAGGAGCAAAATGATGACTATAGCTTGCTTTTGATGAAGGCTACCAATCCTTCAATGGGAATCCTTTCCTGTGTCATCGTATCGCGGTAACGGATGGTAACCGTTTGATCTTCCTTGGTCTGGTGATCGATGGTGATGCAAAAAGGTGTACCCAATGCGTCCATCCTGCGGTAACGCTTGCCGATCGTGTCCTTCTCTTCATAAAAACAATAGAACTCCGTTCTGCAAGTGGCCATGATCTCTTTGGCAATATCAGGCAATCCCTCTTTTTTCAGCAGCGGTAGAATAGCAAGCTTGATGGGAGCTATTTTGGCAGGAATTTTCAAAACAACCCTGCTGTCTTCACTGCCATCCTCCTTGGTCCATTTCTCTTCCTGGTAGGCATGGCACATGGTCAGGAGGAACATCCTGTCCAGACCAATGGAAGTTTCAATGACATAAGGAACATAGTTCTGGTTGATCTCCGTATCAAAATACTGTAATTTCTTTCCGCTGTATTGCTGGTGGCTTTTCAGGTCAAAATCTGTACGGCTGTGAATGCCCTCAACTTCTTTCCATCCAAACGGGAAGGCAAATTCGATATCCACTGCTGCATCAGCATAGTGGGCCAGTTTGACATGGTCGTGGAAACGGTAGCTCTCTGCAGGGATTCCCATCGATTCATGCCATTTCATGCGTTCAGCTTTCCAATAAGCATACCATTCCTGCTGCGTGCCAGGCCTGATGAAAAACTGCATTTCCATCTGCTCAAATTCACGCATCCTGAAAATAAACTGTCGTGCTACAATTTCATTCCTGAACGCTTTTCCCACCTGCGCAATACCAAAAGGTATTTTCATGCGGGCAGTCTTTTGCACATTCAGGAAGTTGACAAAAATACCTTGTGCGGTTTCAGGTCTTAAGTAGATCTCACTTGCATCTTCAGCAACCGAACCCAGCTGGGTGGAAAACATCAGGTTGAATTGACGAACATCAGTCCAGTTGCAGGTTCCACTTACGGCACACTTCATTTTGTTGTCTTCAATCAATTGCTTCAACCCTGCATAATCATTGGCGGCCAGCAAGGCCTCCATATCCGCAATCAGCTTTTCAGCTTCAGCAGTCTTTCCTTCCTTGTTCAAGGCATCTGCCACAGCTTCAATCAGGTGATCCACGCGGTAGCGTTTTTTTGAATCTTTGTTGTCGATCATCGGATCGCTGAAATTATCGACATGACCGGACGCTTTCCAGGTTGTGGGATGCATGAAAATGGCTGCATCAATACCTACAATATTGTCGTGCATGCGGGTCATGGCATTCCACCAGGCTTCACGGATATTTTTCTTCAATTCACTGCCCCATGGGCCATAATCATACACGGCACTGAGTCCGTCATAAATTTCACTGGACTGAAATACGAAGCCGTATTCCTTTGCATGGGATATAATTGCCTGGAACTTATTTTGATCATTGACTACCATAGCCCGCAAAGATAATAAAACAAAGGGAAGCGGTGCAACTGCAAAAGGCAGCGAATTGTTGAGGCCTAATGCAATTTTTCATTGTTTTTGTGCCGGTCCGCATCGCGCTTTGTTTTTTTGTCCATGTTCTTTGCGAAAGCTTCTGTCAGGTCAATGCCCGTCTGGTTGGCAAGGCAAATCAATACCCATAAAACATCTGCCATTTCATCTGCAAGATGATCAGCCGTTTCTGATTGCTTGAAAGATTGATCTCCATACTTTCGGGCCATGACCCTTGCCAATTCACCGACTTCCTCTGTCAGGATGGCCATGTTGGTCAACTCACTGAAATAGCGGACACCAATGGTTTTGATCCACTCATCTACCTGTTGCTGGGCTTCGCTGATGGTCATTTATTCCTTGTTTTTTGTGTCAATGATAATGGTGACAGGGCCGTCGTTCAAGAGCTCCACTTTCATGTCTGCACCGAAGATACCGGATTGAATTTCCTTGCCCATCTCTGTTGCGAGTTGTTGCTTGAATTTTTCATACATGGGGACAGCGATGTCGGGCTTGGAGGCCCTGATATAAGAGGGCCGATTGCCTTTTTTTGTGGCAGCATGAAGGGTAAACTGGCTGACAACCAAGACTTCACCCTCAATGTCTTTCACAGACTTGTTCATTACGCTTTCTTCATCATTGAAGATGCGCAGGTTGACAATCTTACCTGAAAGCCATTCAAGATCATCCTGACCATCACTGTCTTCTATGCCAACAAGCACAAGCAGGCCTTGCTGGATTTGCCCGGTAATTGCTCCGTCAACCTTCACCGATGCATTTGAAACCCTTTGTATCACTGCCCTCATGCTTTCATGTTTAACAGTGTAAATCTATGAAATGAAAACAGATATTAGCACTGAGATGGCAGAACCCTTATATTTGTTCAAACTGTTATATTTTGGGAGGAATCAAACAATTGGCGAACCAAACCCTTTGGTTTGGCCTGAGCAATATACTCGGAAGGTTCATCAGTTACCTCCTCACCCCGATTCTGTTGTACAGTTATCGTGCTGGCGAGTTTGGCGACATTGCCATCCTGTTCGCCTCTGCGGCTTTCCTCAACATCATTTTCACATACGGAATGGAGACATCTTATTTCCGTTTCAACCAGGTGGAGGATGAAAAAAAAGTTTTCAATACCGCCTTGAGCAGCCTATTGCTGACCACCCTGTTGTTCTCATTTTTGTTGATCCCGCAAGCCCAACTGCTGGCCAACATGATGCAGCAAAATGAACATCCTGATTTTGTTGTATGGGTGATTGCCATTGTAGCATTGGACACCCTATCCGTACTTCCTTTTTCCAAACTAAGGCATGCCGGCAGGCCAAGAAAATTTGCCTTGATCAAACTGGCCAATATCCTCATCAACGTTGGGCTGGCGGCTTTTTTCCTGTTGCTTTGCAAACCCGCACAGGAAACAGGAACGGGTTCATTTCTCGGAGGATTGTATGATCCAGCCATTGGCATAGGTTATGTGTTTATTGCACAATTGCTGGCAAGCATCATCACCCTCGCGCTTTTGTTCAGGGAATGGAAGGATTTCAGGCTGACATTCGACAAAAAACTATTGACAGAACTGATGATATACTCCTTACCCCTTGTTGTGGTGGGTTTTGGTGGCATGATCAATGAAACCATTGACCGGTTCATGGTGCTCTTCCGCTTTTCAGGTACAGTACAGGAAGCAAGGGCAGCCAATGGCATATACAGCGCCAATTATAAGTTGGCCATCCTGATTGTGATTTTCATTCAAACCTTCAGGATGGGTGCAGAACCTTTCTTTTTCAAAAACGCATCCAGTGAAAATGCAAAAACTACCTATGCCAGGATCATGAACCTCTTTGTGGTTGCCTGTTGCTTCTGTTATCTCGGCGTTGTGCTCTACCTGGACATCTGGAAACATTTCATGAGTGTAAACAAACATCCTGAGTACTTGCAGGGATTGGTTGTTGTGCCTATTCTGATGCTTTCAAAAATTTTCCTGGGCATTTACTACAACCTTTCCATTTGGTACAAACTGACCAACAAGAACAGCACCGGTGCAGTGATTACCATTGTTGGTGCATTGATTACCCTGCTTGTTAATTACCTGCTCATCCCTTCCATGGGATTTTTAGCATGTGCCTGGGCCACCGTGGCCTGTTATGGCACGATGATGTTGATGAGTTATTTCTTGGGGCAAAAACATTATCCCATCCCATATGAATGGAAAAAGGTACTGGGGTATATCGGACTATCAGTACTCCTCTACCTGGCACATGCCTTGATCAGGGCCTACTCTGAGAAAATATGGTTGGTACATGGTAGCGCGACCATGCTCATGCTCATTTTTACGCTGATTGTATTGGTCAAGGAAAAAGCAGAACTGACAAAAGTGCCCTTGATCAAAAAGCTGTACAAGAGGCCTGCCCACATTTAAGCAGACACATAAGGATTGTGGACTTTCTCATGCCCGATGGTGGTAGGTATGCCATGTCCGGAGTAAACGATGGTTTCGTCGGGCAAGCAATACAATTTTTCAAGAATGCTTTTGACCAAAATGGCAGAACTGCCTCCGGGGAGGTCTGTTCTTCCAACGCTTTCCCTGAAAAGCACATCCCCAGCCATCACAAAACCGCTTCTACCAGCATAGAAACTGATGCTCGCGGGTGAATGCCCTGGAGTGAAAAGCACTTGGATGGTCTCATCACCCAATGTCAAATGACTGTTCTCATCCAGAAAATGAATGGGGCCGGAATAATTATCAAATGGCAGATTCCACATCAATCCGCTGGTTGGCGCCATCTCAAGAACCTGCTGCTCGCCCGCATGGATATGGAGTTCCAGCCCATACGTTTCGTACACAAACCTGTTTCCAAATACATGGTCAAGATGACAATGGGTATTGATCAACATGATGGGTTTCAGCTGCTTCGCTTCGATGAAGCCCCTGAGCTGATCCCGCTCTTTGTCAGTATAACATCCTGGATCCACGACAATGCAATCCCCACCTTCATTGTACATCAGATAGGTATTCTCTTGCAGGGGATTGAACTGGAAAATTTTAACGTTTATCATAGCCGCTTTTTCTTGGGTAAATGCGTTAATTTTAGCCTGAATACGTGGTATTAAACGCAGACTGCGAAGATATCCAATCATTTGAATCATAACACCATGCGAAAATTTTTGCTCCCTGTTTTTGCGCTTGTCCTTTTTGCACTGCAATCATCTGCCCAGGTGAGCACAGTTGAGTTTGGAAAAAACAGGGTACAATACAAAAAATTCAACTGGCGGTATTACCAAACAAAGAATTTCAATACCTACACCAATGAGGGCGGATTGGCCTTGGGAAAATTTGTTGCACAGGTGGCAGAAGAGGAACTTGGAGCGATTGAGGAATTCGTTGAATATGGCTTGCAGAGAAGGGCAAACATTGTGATTTACAACAGCTTTACTGATTACAAACAATCCAACATTGGATTGGGCATTGATTGGCAAAACACCGGCGGTGTAACCAAACTCGTCAACAACAAAATCCTTTTGTATTTTGATGGCAACCTCAATGAATTGAGGATAAGGCTGAGGCAAGGCATTGCACAAGTATTGGTGGAAAATCTCTTGTTTGGTGATGACCTCGGCGAATTTGCCAGCAACCAGGCATTGCTGGACCTGCCCAAATGGCTCACCGATGGATATGTTTCTTTTGTTGCTGAAAACTGGAGCCCTGCACTGGACGATAAACTCAAATCAGCACTGTTGTCTGGCAAATACAGGACCTTTTATCAATTTGCATTCAGTGAACCTTATCTGGCAGGACATGCTTTTTGGAGGTTCATTGGCGAACAATACAAAAAAGACAACATCACCTACTTCCTTTACTTGTCTCGGATCTACAAAAGCCTCAACGCTTCAAGTTTAAAAGTTACCAAGAAAAAATTCCGTGACCTGCTTACGGATTTCATGGACCTCGAAACTGAAAAATACCAGAATGATTTGAAAGGCAGACGCAACCTGCCCAAAGGAAATGTTGTGACCATTGAAGAAAAAAAGAATGGACGTGATTACTACCGATTTCAAGCCAACCCCATTGCCCGCAACAACAGCTATGCAATGGTGGAGTATAAAAAAGGCATTTACCGTGTAGTGTTAGATGATCTTTCTGATGAAAGAAAAATATTGTTGAAAGCCGGTGTGCTCAATAACCAGGATGAGTTGAATCCCAATTATCCTTTGCTGGCATGGGATCCCAAAGGATCAAGGATCCTGGTGGTATATACGGAAGAAGGTAAAATCAAGATGTTCATCTATGATGTAGTAGCAAGGATAAAAACTTTCAAACAGGAACTGGAAGGTTTTCAATTGATCCAGGATGCCAAGTTCATGCTTGATAACAATACCCTTATCCTGAGTGCCGTCAAAAATGGTCAATCAGATATTTTTGTTTACAAGGTCAAAGAAAACAGCGTACAACAAATCACCAATGATGTTTACGATGACCTGGACGCATCATTTGTTGCCTTTCCCAGCAAGACAGGCATCCTGTTCTCCTCCAACAGGCCATCACCCAATGCTTCAAAAGCAGATACTGTTATCCCCTCAAGGAACAATTTCAATGTTTTCATGGTGGACAACTGGACCAAGAGCGAGTTCAGGCAAATCACACAATTGACCAATCAACCTTATGGACAGGCAAGGTTTCCGCTGCAGTACAATGTGAACCATTTCACCTTTGTGAGTGATGCCAATGGCATCGGCAACAGGTATGCAGGTTTCTTTACCACCCAACGTGCCGGCCTCGATACCTTGTACAGGATTGGCGATGAAATTTTGCGCAACCCTGAGAGAAAAGAATTGGATTCAACCCTGAAGGCCTGGGAAAAAACAGCGCCGGATTCCATCGGTTATATTTCTATCACCAGTGACAGCACCTATGTTTTCCCCATCACCAATTACCAAAGCAGTTTGCAGGAAACCAGAGGAGCTGGAGACAACAACCAGGTCACAGAAGTAAGGCAGGAAGGCGACCTCAAATTTTTGTATAAATTAAAAATCAACGACGCCGTTCTGGTCAAAAGAAATGTAAATGCAAGACCCACTGACTACATCAAGAAATTGATGGAGGATGAAAGGAAACGCAAAACAGGCCTCCTGCTGTACCAGAAAGAAGAAAAAGAAGAGGCCAAAACAGAAAAAAAGAATGTGCTTTTCCAAACTGAGTTTGATCAGGATGTGAAAGACACAACAGCCCTGGTTGCAGAAGAAACCATGGTGCCCCAAAAAGAGGATGTGCTGAAGAAGGCAAAGATGTTTGACTACAGACTCAAATTTGCCTCAGATTATTTGGTTTCAGGTTTCAACAATTCAGTGATGGTCAACCGCTATCAACCCTATGGTGGTGGAGCCGGTCCGATATACCTGTCCAATACAGACAACCTGAATGGCATCCTGAGAATGGGAATATCCGATCTGATGGAAGACAAGAAATTCATCGGAGGTTTCAGGCTGGCCACCAATTTGCGGGACAATGATTACCTCGCCTCCTTTCAAAACCTCCGGAAAAGATTTGATTGGGGTCTGACTTATTACAGGAGCAACCAGGAAAACTTTCCCATTTTTGATCCATCCGATATCAAGTCTCAATTGAGGAACAAACTTGCTTCCAACCTCTACCAATTCAATGTCAGTTATCCTTTTGATGAAGTCAAAAGCCTAAGGGCCATGTTGGGATACAGGAGTGATAATGTGGTCATCACTTCAGATGCCAATTACAGTCCAACCCTTACTGCCACAGATACCCTCCTCAAATATGCATTGGTCAAGCTTGAGTATGTGCATGACAATACCATCAACCCAACATTGAATATCTGGAACGGATTCAGGTACAAGGTCTATGCAGACATCAATTCAAGGATGGTGAATGCACAAGGTTCAGGAAAATTCATGTTCAATATTGGCACTGATATTCGTTACTACTATCCGATCTACCGCAACTTCATTTGGGCAGGCCGGGCAGCGGCCGATTTCTCTTTTGGCTCACAAAAACTCATCTATTACCTGGGTGGTGTTGAAGGCTGGCTGAGACCAAAATTCAACAATGCCATCCTCCCGGCGCCAGACCAAAACTATGCATTCCAGACACTGGCACTAAGCCTCCGAGGGCATAACCAAAATGTTGCCAATGGCAACAACAACGTGGTCATGAATTCAGAATTCAGGCTACCCCTTTTCACAACCCTTTTCAACAGACCAGTAAACAATGCATTCCTTCGAAACTTTCAACTGGTGCAATTCCTTGACCTGGGCACCGCATGGAATGGAAAGTTTGATAAAATACAAAGGCCATACTCAGCCTACGGTCTTCCCCCGGTTCAGGTCAATGTAAAAACCGGCGGCATCGGACCCTTTGTGGGTGGATATGGATTTGGTGGAAGAAGTACTTTATTGGGATATTTCCTCAGGGTAGATGCGGGTTGGCCCATGGGCAATTTCTTCAAAGGAAAGCCATCATGGTATTTTTCCCTCGGCCTTGATTTCTAATCAACCAAGAGAAAAAAACAGTTTCAACAAAGATTATTCTGCCCTTGTAATGTAATGATCCTCCACTTCCTTTTCTAGCTTCACGCCAGAAAAAAGGAGCAGGAAGGAATGTGCAAGAGAATACCATTTTTTAGAATTTTCCTGGCTGCGCTATTGGGTATTTTTCTGGATGCCAATTACCAGCCATCGCTACCTGTCTGGATCATCGTCCTGTCCTTTTTCTTTTCCTCGACGATTTGCTTTTTCAAATCAACCCTTATCATCCAATGGAAATGGGGCTGGATACTGGGGAGTTCCATGATAGGAATCCTCATTGCCATCGGTGGTATTTCCAATGCCCTGAGATCCAACAGCAGAAAGGTATACCCAGCCCTGGATACCTCAGCGGTACTGCTTAGCATTACAGAAGGCCCAAAACAGGGCAGTGCTTCAAACAGGTATCTGGCAAGGGTTTACAAGGCGGACCAACCAATGCCCAACCCAATACTCAAAACCTATGTCTATATCAAAAAAACGGATAGCAGCACCTTTATACCTGGAGATGTACTGCTTTCTATGACCTTGCCACAGCCGCTCAAAAACAATGCCAATCCAGGGTCTTTTGACTTTTTCACCTATTCCAAACGAAATGGTATTGGCTTTACGATGATGCTGGAGCACCCATCACCATACATCAAAATTAGTGCGTCGGCTCCCGGCAACAAAGACTGGACCTACATCGTCAGGGAAAAGATATTGGCCATCATCAAGCAGCACATCAAAAACAAACAAAATGCTGGACTGGCTGAAGCCATGCTGATCGGTTATCGGGAGGACCTGGACAAGGAATTGCTGAATGCCTACACCAATACTGGCGTGGTTCACATCATTGCCATTTCCGGATTGCACCTGGGGCTGATTTTCATGTTGATGGACCTCTTGATCCGGTCAGTTGCGGGAAGAAAAAAAGCAACATGGGCTGGTCTTTTTATCAGCCTCCCATTGCTCTGGAGTTTTGCCATCCTCACAGGATCCTCTGCATCTGTGATCAGGAGTGCTATCATGTTCAGTTTTATCATCATTGGCAACGCCATTGGAAGAAAAAGCAATGGCATGAACAGCTTGCTGGGGTCAGCATGTATGTTGCTGCTTTGGAACCCCGACCTTCGGTTTGATCTTGGTTTTCAATTGAGCTATGCGGCAGTGGCCTCCATTTTGTTGTTTGATCAGGAAATCAAGAAAATGGTTTTCTTCAAAAACAAATCAGCCCTTTACCTGTGGAGTATGGTCTCCATCACGTTGGCGGCACAGGTGTTAACCACACCAATCGTCATTGCCAATTTTCACCGGTTTCCAGCGCTTTTCCTTTTTACCAACCTTGTTGCAGTTCCCTTGTCCAGCGTGGTACTGATCATGGAAATAGCACTCTGCATTGTTCATCCGTTTGATGCAATCGCTACCGGGTTGGGTGCAGCAATCAACATACTGATTCAATTGATGAATGACCATGTGCTGCTGATGGGCAACATTCCTTTTGGCATGATAGACCAGCTTCATGTGAGCAATACAATGATGTTCTTGATTTGCTTCTATGCTGCAGCATGGTATTTCCTGTTCACATCACCGGACAGGTTAATTTATCAATGCCTTGCTTTATTGGGACTGGCTTTACCAGTGGTGCATCTCATCGAAAGCATCCAAACCAGCAAAAAAAAGGAAATCCATGTGCTGAACACCTATGGAGCAACAACGATTGTCCACAGGCATGGCCAGTATGCTACCCTTACTGCCTCAGCATCTTTACTGGACAACAAGAAAAAAACAAAAGAACTTCTCCGACAAACGGGCCTTGCCCTTGGCATTGAACATTGGACAATTCAATCATTTCCAAACGATCCGGTCATGATCAATCTTCAGGAAGCACAACAAACCAAGCCATGGGTATTGCTCTGCCACGCAAAATCCATCTCACTCAACAACCTGAAAGATGAGATCAGCAAAGAAACCCTGATGCTTGCAGATGCATCAACACCAGTGTGGAAAATTAAGCAATGGGAAAAAGAAGCACAAAAGTTACATTTGCGCTTTAAATCAATCCCCGAAGAGGGGCCTTATACGATTCGCTGCCACCAAACCCAATAATGATGCAAAAACAAATCCGCGCTGCACTGATCTCCGTTTTCTATAAAGATGGCCTTGAACCACTGGTTAGGCTATTGAGTGAAAATGGCGTCGCCATTTATTCCACTGGTGGAACTCAACAGTATATTGAACAGCTGGGCCTGGAATGCATCCCGGTTGAATCTGTGACCGACTATCCCTCCATCCTTGGAGGAAGGGTCAAGACCTTGCATCCCAAGATTTTTGGTGGTATCCTTGGAAGGAGGGCAGTAGAACAGGATCTGGCGGAAATGAAAGAGTATGCCATTCCTCAAATTGACCTGGTCATTGTTGACCTGTATCCTTTTGAAGAAACAGTAGCCAACACAACAGAAGAAAAACTCATCATTGAGAAAATAGATATTGGCGGGCCTTCGATGATCAGGGCTGCCGCCAAAAATTTTAGCGATCTGGTGGTCATTGCATCAAAGTCAGACTACGCCCCATTGGTAGAAATCCTCAGGGAACAACAATGCACTACCACCCTGGCACAAAGAAGAAATTTTGCAGCCAAGGCTTTTGATATTGTTGGCAATTATGATGTGGCCATTGCACAATATTTCACTGCAGACAATACCAATCAATTCCTGCATTCATCAGGAAATCCCCAGATCATGCGCTATGGTGAAAACCCTCACCAGCAAGGCATTTTCTTCGGAAAACTCAATGAGTTGTTTGACCAGTTGCATGGCAAGGAGCTATCCTACAACAACCTGGTGGATGTTGAGGCTGCCGTACAATTGATTGCTGAGTTCCAGGGAGAAACCGAATCTACTTTTGCCATCATCAAGCATACCAATGTATGTGGAATTGCTACAAGGGAGAATGCAGCAGAAGCCTGGAAATATGCCTTGCAAGGTGATCCGGAAAGCGCTTTTGGCGGTGTACTGGTTTGCAACAGCACCATCGACATGTCAACAGCAGCACAAATCAATGAGATCTTTTTTGAAGTACTGATTGCTCCTGCGTTTGATGCAGATGCGCTGGAAGTGTTGACCACCAAGAAGAACAGAATCTTGCTCATCCAGAAAAAAGATCATCCTGCAACAAAACAATTCAAATCGCTCTTGAATGGCGTATTGGTCCAAGACCAGGACAAAGGTAATTTCGAAAAATGGGAAGAGTCCGGTGCAAGGGCAACAACTGAAGAAGAGAAGATCGACCTGATTTTTGCCAACAAGGTATGCAAGCACCTTAAATCAAATGCAATCGCCATTGCAAAAAACAAACAGTTGATTGGAAAAGGTTGTGGACAGACCTCCCGCATTGATTCTCTCAGGCATGCCATTGAAAAAGCCAAGCAATTCAATTTTGATTTGAAGGGTGCTGTATTGGCCAGTGATGCCTTCTTTCCTTTAGATGACTGTGTAC
>JBIPNK010000177.1:0-5025 GCA_044373365.1 Chitinophagaceae bacterium | reverse complement strand
TTGCGAACCCTAGTTTTAACGCTGGTAAAGAACTTGACCTAGACTTTGTTAAGCTACTAGAAAACGCGCCTAAATTAGAAGTAAAGCCTAAGCAAACACGGAACTTTAACGGGGCTTTTGACAAGCTAGTATTTACAGATGTTCACATAGGTATGGACGTAACCGACAAAGGACGTAATTTATACGCATCAAACTGGAATGAAGACATACTTTTTGAGCGTTTGTCCCAAATGATTGACCACACACTATCTAAACAAAATAGCAACGTATTACATATCTTAGATTTAGGCGACTATTTAGACGGCTTTAACGGACAAACTACTAGAGGAGGTCATTCTTTACCTCAAAACATGAGTAACCAGAAAGCGTTCGACGTTGGTTTTCTTTTTAAGACTTTATTAATTACCCAGCTTTCGCCGTTCTACGACAAAATCTATGTTAGGAATATTTGTAACGATAACCATAGCGGCGACTTTTCCTACTTTGTTAACCAGTTCTTTAAAACGTATGTCGAAAGAGATTTAAAAAACGTCTTAGTAACTAACCAGACTTTGTTTATAGATCACGAAATAATTGATAACTATTGTTTTGTTACCACACACGGAAAAGACACACACAATTTAAAACACGGATTTCGTCCGAAAATTGACGCGAACCAGATTAATAAAATACTAGGCTATCTAAACGCTAAAGGACTACTTAATAAAGGCTACGAAATTATTTTCGAAAAAGGCGACAGCCATTTATACTTATTCGATAGTTCAAGTAGTGACGTATTTAAGTATTATAATTACCCAGCTTTTAGCCCGTCTTCTAACTGGGTGGCTATGAATTTCCAGCTAGGTAAAAGCGGATTTATTCACTTTAACTACGATACCGAACAAAAAAGTATAAACGAATTCTTTTTTTAGTGTATATTTGAACTTTCATAATAGGTTTTTAAGAATTAGGGTTAGCAGTTGAAAGCGTTAACCCTTTTTTTTATGTCCAAAAATCCCAGTAAACACTAGCATTTAAAAAATAAATGTAAAAAACTTTAAAAATAATGTTTAAAAAGTTTGGTAGTTAGAATTTAGTCTTTATATTTGCATATAATTAATTCACAAACACACAAAAAAACAAGTTATGAAAACGAAAAAAGAAATGAACGAAATTATTTTAAAAGAGTTAAACGACTTATGGAATGAGTACGAGCAGTTTAACGAAGTCTTAGGCGCAGAACACGAAGCTACGCAAAGAGCAGCTACACGTTGGGCGTCAATTAATGAACTAGTAATAAAATTAGGACTATGAAAAATATAAACTTACAAGAATCATTTGGCGACATTTGCGCTGGTGTAGTTATTTTGATAGTAATTAGTTTGGCTGTAATTAGACCTTACGGCGCTGAAAACACGGACGAAGTAAAACAAGAAGTAACAGAAACAGCTGTAAAGCAAAGCAAAGTCTTAGAAAAATACGGCGAACTAATCACTAAAAACTGGAAATGATGTTTGATATTTTAGAATGTGAACTAGACGTATATACGTTAAATTTATCCTATAGCTATAAAGGCTTAATTTATGACGTTATATGTGACTTTGACTGGCTAGACAAAGAATATAACGGATCTATGTTAGACTTTACTTTAAAAGCTATTAAAGGAACGTATTTTAGTGGCGAAGTAGGTAACGACGAAGAAGGCGAAATAGAAATAACGCCAGCTTATTCAGAATGGCTTTTAGAAATGGTAAGAGAATACAGAAAAAAACACATTTATTTTATGTGCGAAGAAGAAGAAAACGAACTAAGAAAATTAGATTTAAACGTAGAAGACGACAACCCTCAAAACTGGCACTACTATGGTATTTAGACTTCAAAGGATGGTTAAGTTCTGGACGACCAAAACCACACACGAACACGTAAGAGGTTCTTTTAACGAAGAACTTTATAAAAGAATTTGTGAAATTAAATTTAATCAGAAGTTATGAAATTTAAACTGGTATACTACAGCGGTTCGAATGTTATTCACAGCTGGACTTTTGACAACAAAGCACTTTGTAATTGGAAAAAGAAAGAACTAAGGTCAAGGGGACTTTGTTTATTAGGTAATTTTAGAATTGAAAAAGCATGAACGAAGAACTAGCCAGAGACATTTTGTACAATTACTTAAAAGACAAAATAGAAAACAGAAAAGAATTGCCTATATGGGACGAAATAGTAACGACAACTTACGAAAACAACGTACTAGCTTCGTGGACATTCAGAGGGTTATTGCAATACTTGTATAAAATAAACGAAGAAATATGAACGACAAAATAATAGAAGTAATCCGTATTTTCATTGATCGCGACAAATTAAATACACCAAACAGAAAGCGACAACAGATTTACAAAAAGGCGTATTTACAGCACAAGCTAAAAGAATGCGGACTAACTTACAAGGCTATAGCTGAAATGTTCAATATGACGCACGCCAGCGCTATTCATAACATTAAGACGCACCATATACTATTACAATACCATAAAAACGAATACGAGGCTTATATATATGAATATTTAGAGACTTTAGACGGCTATAAAGTAGAACCAAAAACACGGAATCTAATAGAAGACATTAACAACTGCGCTAATTTATACCAGCTGAATAGAGTTAAACGCTGGATTCGTGAAAAAAAATATGATTTAGATGCAACTTTATTAGAGTAATAAACGTTATATTTGTGAACGGCTTCATCTCACATTATAAAGCCTTAAGGTATTATTGACCCTTGTAATGAAGTAGAAGTGAGATGCTACGGAGTTGCGAGGGTTTTTTTATTACTAAATTTACAAAATGAGTGGATGGATTAAATTACACAGACAGATTTTAGAATGGGAATGGTATTCCGACAATAATACCTTTCGTCTTTTTATGCATTTAATATTAAAAGCAAACCATAAAGACAGACGTTTTAAGGGAATTGAATTAAAAGCTGGTAGCGTTGTAACAAGTCGCGACATTCTAGCAATTGAAACGGGTTTAAGCGTTCAACAAATTAGAACCAGTTTAGACAAACTGAAACTAACCAGCGAAATAACCAGCGAAACTAGTTCGAAAGGCACTATAATTCAGTTAGTTAACTATCAAAAATACCAGATAGCAACCAGCGAAGCAACCGCAGAACAACCAAAGAATAACCAGCAAGTAACCACTAACAAGAATGTAAAGAAAGAAAAGAATGAAAAAGAAGTTATTCTAGATTCTTGGATTGATTACAGAAAGTCAATACGAAAGTCATTAAGTCAAGCTACCATAAACACTATTTTAAAGAAAATGGAAAACTACACAAATGAACAATGTACATACGTAATAAATAATTCTATTGAAAATGGGTGGCAAGGTTTGTTTTGGGACAAAGTACAAACAATACAGCAAGTAAAAGAAACTAATAAATGGAAACCAGCATGGAGTTAAACGGATTTAAAATAACAGAAGCGGGAGACGTAATAACAGACCTATTTAAACACCGCGACAATTATAACCAAAAAGGAAAATATTTAGGTTTTAAGTCGCTACACGAATATTATTCTATGTCTTTAGGTAATTGCACAGACTGGACTGGTTTTCCAATGAGCGGTAAGACGCAAGTATTAATGGAATGTTTAATGAACACGTCTAAGTTTTACGGGTGGAAACATCTAGTATATTTTCCAGACGTAGGAAATAATGTAGAAATCATTGCGGATCTAATCCATAAAAAGACGGGAAAGAGTTTTAATCCAGAAGACCGAAACGTAATTAAAGACAGCGAAATTACACAAGCTATAGACTGGGTTATTCAACACTTTAAAGTTTTGACACGTGCAGACATTAAAGCGAAGTTAACACCTATTCAATTTTGGGACATGGCAGTAGAAATACAAAAAAAAGACGAATTACATACGGCTTCTATTGACAGCTGGAAAGATTTAAACCACCCTTATAATGAGTTTGGCGGTTATGCGCAATACTTGGAATACGTTTTACCATATCGAAACCAGATAGCAGAAGACAACGGCTTACATTTACATACAATCATTCACCCAAAACTAACGGAAAAGGAAAACGGAAAACGAAACCCGCCTAGTCCGTACGACTTGAAAGGTGGTTCGGAATGGTTTAATAGTGGTAAATGCATGATAACTGTACACCGAGAAGACCCAATGCATAACCTAGCAGAAATTCATTTCAATAAGATTAAACCACGTTCAAACGGGAATATAGGTAAACTTGAAATATGGTTCGACAAAGAAAGACTTAGCTACTTTGAACAAATTAATACAGCGCCAAACGTTTACGAAAAGATTTTTAGCGCGCCACTAGAGAAAGACGAACCTAAAATAATTACTAATATTGGACGCAAGTTAAACGCTATAAAACAAAATAACGAATGGACATAGGACTAAAACTATTACTGGCTAAGGGTAAAATTCTTGCAATGAAATGGAGAATAAAGCTAACCCGCGAAGAACTAGAGGAAAAACGACCAAACGCGAAAGCATTTATAGAAGGCGCTAACGACGTAGAAGAAGACCTAGACGAAGTTTACAACGTAATAGACGACCTAGAACTAGAGCTAAGGCTACAAGGTCGCGAAATTAACCGCTGTCTAGAAATAAACGGAGAATTAAAGAAAAGAATAGAAGAACTAGAACACGAACTTAAATTTAAAAACATAGACTTATGACAAAAGAACACAAATTAGTAACCCTTTCGGCTGTACTACCAGTTTTAGCCGACTTTATAGACGATTTAAACGACCAGTTCGTATTTAAACAAGACTTGAAACGAAAAGCTAACATACTAGCCGACGAAATAAGACGCGTTGACAACCGAGTTTTACAAGTACACGGCGAAAACCGCGAAGAAATCTTTAAACAGCAGATTGAACTACAGCTAGAGTTTAGAAAATGGATAACAGAAACAATAAATTTAGACTAATGAAAGTAGGTAGCGACTTTAGCGGCGTTGGTGCATTCGACCAAGCTTTAAAAAGATTAGGTGTAAATTACGAAACAATCTTTG
>JBIPNK010000170.1:0-6639 GCA_044373365.1 Chitinophagaceae bacterium | reverse complement strand
ATTTATGTCCCCTTTTATGTATTTCCTTGAAGGACTGGGCAAGGTAAAAGAGGTTGCAAAAATCCGACTATTACAACAGGTGATTCAGATTTTGATTCTTTTAGTATCCTTGCTTGGAGGGCTAAAGTTATTTTCAAGCCCATTGGCTAATGTGTTATCAATGATTGTCGTTCCGGTGTATTTATATTTTTCACAAAATAAAAATATTCTTCAAAATATTTGGAAAAAACTGTCTGTTGAAAGGGTGAGTTATAAAGCAGAAATATTTCCTATGCAATGGAGAATAGCCTTAAGTTGGGTTAGCGGCTATTTTGTATATCAACTATTTAACCCAATAATTTTTGCGCATGATGGACCTGTTGCGGCAGGTCAGATGGGTATTACTTTGGCTGTTTTAAATGGGATTTTGACGATTGCATTGAGTTGGATAAACACTAAAATTCCGCTCTATTCTACTTTGATTGCGAGAAATCAATTTAGTACATTGGATTCGATTTTCTATAAAACACTCAAGCAAGTGGCAGTCATAAGTTTTTTCATGATTGGCGCCTATGTTTCAGTTGTTTATTATCTTCAATCAACCCAAAATTCTTTTGGTTCACGATTCTTGGAATTCATTCCGTTGTTAATGTTGGCGCTTACTACTTACGCTAATTTATACATTTCCTCATTGGCGATTTACCTTCGTTGCCATAAAGAAGAACCACTTCTGCAGTATTCGTTGGTTATGGCAATTTTAACAGCTTCTTCAACAGTTATTTTAGGGTATAATTATGGAGTGATTGGAATTACTGCGGGCTATAGTTTTCTTACCTTGTTTGTGGGCCTTGTGTGGGCAACAATTGTTTTTAATAAAAAGAGGATTTTGTGGCATAATACAATATCTGTATAATCAACATTTCATTGAGTAAAATTTTAATTTTTGGGGGAGCAGGTTTTATTGGTAGGAATATAGTAGAAAACTTTGTTTCTCATCAAGAGGATCAATTGGTTTTATTCTTGAAAAAAGGTAAAGCGTATCCTGTTGAGTCAATCATTGAGAAGAATATAATTATTGAAAGAGGGGAAATATCTGATTTGTCATTAATAGAAAAAATTATTGATAATTATCATATTGATACAATTGTTCACCTCATTTCATCAATTATTCCATCAAGTAATCAAGATGATTTTTATTCTGAAATGAATGAAGTTGTTTTGCCTACAATGAAATTGGTTGATTTGTCAGAGAAAAAAAAGGTAAAATTTATATTTTTTTCTTCTGGTGGAACTGTTTATGGTCGAAATGCTGAAATTTATTCAGAGAATCTGAAATTAGAACCAATTAATTATTACGGACTTTCAAAGCAAATTATTGAAAACTATATTTCGGCAAAATCCAGAATTGATACTCTTGACTTTATAATTCTGCGTCCATCAAACGTTTATGGAAAATACCAGGAGCCACAAAGGACACAAGGTTTTATTGCTAAAGCTTTTTTTTCAATTGAAAATGATTTAATTCTTGATATCTGGGGTGATGGATCAACAATAAGAGATTATATAAACGTAATGGATATTGCTATCCTGATAAAAAAAATCATTGATTCAGGCGTTAGCAACTGTTCAATCAATCTTTCAACTAACGAGGGAGTTTCATTATTGGAGCTAGTAAGCAATATCGAATTACTTTATGAAAAAAAAATAGAGCTTAAATTTGAGGCTAAGCGTAAAGTTGATGTGGATAAAGCTGTTTTGTCAAATTCTGTTTTACTAAGTACAGTTGAACATAAATTTATTGATATTAAAGCCGGTTTAAGAATGTATTTCGAATACCTGAAAAAGCTTTAATATTATTTATGAGTATACTCGCACTCGCAATACCTACATTTCATCGACCTGACATACTTTATGATAATTTATCAAGTATACTGGATGAATTGATTGAACTTTCCATACCTGTTTATATATCTGACGACAGTTCTAATGATGATACAAAATTAGTCATTAGTGAACTTCAAGCCCAATATGACAAAATATATTACGTTAAAAATACCCCAGGGCTGGGACATGACTTAAATTGTATCAGAACTTTGTCATTGCCTTCAGAAGATTATATTTGGTATTTAGGGGATTCAATATTAATAGCTAAAGGAGAGCTTCGTAAAATAATAAATCTTTTGAAAAGTGAAGATTTTGACTTTGTGTTTTGTAACGCAGTTGGAAGAAATCTAAGTATTTCCAGCAAGACTATGACAGATCCGTTGGAAATATTTGATTCATTATCATGGCATTTAACAATGACTGGTGCATCTATTTATAAAAAAAGTAGAATTGGGTGGATTTCTGATTTAGATTTGAGCAAGGTTAAGAATTTCCCCCAGACTGCAATTGTATTCGAAAGTTTGATTATGTCTCCTGTTAGAGTCAAATGGATTAACGAAAAGATTATTTCAACTAGTTTGCAAAAGAAAAGCTACTGGTCTAAGTCTGTCTTCAATGTTTTTATTGATGATTATCAAAATTTCGTAAAAAATTTATCTAATTTTTATCCTCTTCTGTTGAGGATAAATTCATTTAAAAAACATTCTGTAAATTCTGGTGTTTTTACTTACAGGAGTATATTCCAATTTCGAATGAATGGTTATTATGACAAAGCAATCTACCAGCGATATGGAAAGGCACTTTCCTCATCTTCCAATTTAAATCAATTCTTTCTTTTTATAATTTCAGTATTTCCTAAAAAGCTAATTAAGAATGTTTATCATCTTAATTTAAAGGTAAACGGAAATAAAATTTAAGTTGATCCTCTTTTTTGCCATAGTAATATTTTTATTTTTATTTTCTGTAGCTGAATTGTATGAGCCAAAAGTTAAATCGCCCCTTCCAGTATTCATTTTCTTTTTGATTTTAATAACATTTGCCGGATTAAAAAAAATAGGATTGTCTCGTGATGATTTAAATTATGTCATTGCTTTTGAATCAATTAAGAGCATTAAAGACTATTTTGTCAATTTTTCTGAGTGGTCTTTTCATGAGCCGCTGTTTCATTTTTCCGTCGTTATCCTGAAGCAGATTTTTGGCTTTAATTATCATTGGTACTTTTTCTTTTTTGTTACAATATCTGTACTGTTGAAGTTTAAAGTATTTATAAAATATGGTGAATATTTCTATCCACTTTTAATGGTTTATTTTTCAACTGTTTTTGTGCTACATGAAATGACACAGCTTAGGGTTTCAGTTGCTTGTGGTTTGGTTTTGATTGGATGGTTTTTGTATGCAGATGATAATAAAAAACTTTCATTTGTATTTCTGTCAATCGCTGTATTGGCTCATTATTCATCTGTAATAGCTTTTCTTATATATTTATTTGACAAGCATCGCCCCACTTTTAAATTTTATTTGATCATCATTCTGATGATTTTTATTGGCTTGGTATTCAAATTCGACTCCAAATCATTTATTATATCTCTGAATATTTCAGGAATTTCTGATAAATTATTAGCGTATAAAACCGCAGAAGATTCTGGTCTTGTCTCATATGATGATTCAAATGTCTTCAATATTCTTTTTCTAGCAAGATTTATTCTATTGGGTGTATTTATATATGTCAATCAATTGGTTGGTGAGGATTCGCATATGCATCTTTTCCTCAAACTTTTTGCCTTGTCTATTGCCTTGTATGTTTTTTTGTCAGCAGATCCATCTGTTTCAATTAGGATAAGTGAAATGCTCGGATTGTCTTTAATATTTCTTTTGGTCGGATCAATCAATTTGTTTGAGGAAAGACTCATTGTTGTTTCATTGATATTTTTTTATTGCATAGGCGTACTAGGTATTATGCTATTTAATGATAGACTTTTTACTACTTATAAACTCTTTTTTCAGTAAGTGTCAGTTATTTCCTGTAGATGAACGTACTTTTCCTTACCCGCTACGACTCCAATGGACCCAGCTCTAGATACAGGTTCTACAACTATAATTCATACTTTCTTTCTGCCGGAATTAACCCCATTTACAAGCCACTGCTTGATCAGCATTACTTGAAATTGCTTGTAATGCCCGCAAGCTTTAAAAAGAAATTTCTTATTCTACAGTCACAACTGAAAAGTGTCTTCTCTAGAATTTTATATTTACTCAAATTGGATTACCATCTTTACGATTTGATTTTAATTGAAAAAGAACTTTTTCCAAACTTCCCCTATTTTATTGAAAAATTACTTCTTAATGGTAAAAAGTATGCACTTGATTATGACGATTACGTGGGGGCTTCCTATCAGCGTAATTTGATAACAAGATATTTATTGGGGTCAAAAATCAACAAACTGGTTGGTTCATCTCATTTTGCCACTGTTGGAAATCGTTGGTATTATTCAGTTTTTAATACACCTAATCTACATTTTTTGCCTACTGTTATTAATAGGGAAAAGTATGATGTACCCATTCCTGAAAGAAATGCAAAGGTTTTGTCAATTGTATGGATCGGTTCATTAACTACGCTAAAATATTTGACACCGCTTTTACCTGTTATTGATAAGTTAAATAAGAGGTATGGGGTTAGATTAAAAGTAATTGGCCCCCATAGCGCATCCGTTAATCAATCTTTTTGTGACCATATCTTATGGGATGAAAATACTGAAGTAAATGAATTGATTTCTGCAGATATTGGAATCATGCCTCTTGAAGATACACTCTGGGAAAAAGGGAAATGTGGCCTTAAATTGATTCAATATATGGCTTGTGCATTACCAGTTGTTTCTTCGCCCTCTCCATCGGCTTTAGAAATCTTAAATGGTATTGGCGAAGAATTTATTGCTTCAAATTTAACTGAATGGGAAGCATCATTGGAAAAACTCATAACTGATGAATCATTGCGTCATCAGTACGGTTTAAAGGCCCGCAATCGAATATTCTCTCATTACACATATCAGTATTGGGGGCCAAAGTATGGTCAAATTATTAAAATGGCTGTTTCTTGAATCCAAGAGTATTTGCTTGTTTGGTTACCCACAATCCCAACATTGGGTTACTTAAAAAATCAATTAATCTTGTAAAATCTCAGGTTGAGAAAATATTTATTGTCGATAATGCTTCTTCTAATTCAGGCGAAATTAAAAATACATTTAATGACTTTGTTTCAATTTTCTTTTTAGCTGAAAATGTAGGACTTTCCAAGGCCTACAATATTGGAATCGAGTCAGCAATCAATGATTCATTTGATTATATTATTTTTTTAGATCAAGATTCGTTGCTTCAGCCTAACGCTATTGACAACCTACTTTTGGGTTTTGAATATTCTGATTCCGTTTCTTCAGTTGTTCCCAGTATTAAGGATGCAAATTCAGGCCATTTGACAACTGTTGTATCTGAGTTTGAAAAAATTGATAAAATCATTAATTCTGGTTCAATGTTCAGGGTGTCATATTTTAAAACTATTGGTTTATTTGACGAGTCTCTGTTTGTTGACTTTGTTGATGTGGAAATTTCGTTGCGAATGCGAAAAAAGGGCTTCTCTATACTAAGGTCTAGAAATGCACTTTTGATTCATGAACTTGGTAACTCTTTTGTTCGAAATTTCCTCTTCTTCAAATTCAATGTCACGAATCACTCCCCTTTTAGGAGATTTTTAATCTCAAAAAACAGGATAATTGTGTACAGAAAGTATTTTTCTGTTTTCCCTCTTTTTTTATTGAAGGATGTTTTTTCTTTCATCAAGATGGTTGTTTCTATTCTTTTGTTTGAAGAAAATAAATTTAAAAAAGAGCAAAGTATCATCCTGGGTATTGTTGCCGGTTTTCGAGTAAGGATTTAATTGTTACTTTTTCTAATGCTAAGAATTCATGTGCAGAATTAACGGAATATTCAAGTTTTCCTCAGGAACCAATATAGATTTGGAATCAGAAGGATTGAGGTTAAGGGATTTGATGCGTCATGGTGGGCCTGATGATGCAGGGCATTATTTCGATGCCGACAATCAGATTTTTCTGGGGCATAGGCGACTGTCCATTCTTGATTTGTCCCCAGCAGGTCATCAACCCATGGATTTTGATGATTTTACTATTGTGTACAATGGAGAAATTTATAATTTCCTGGAGATTCGGCATGAATTGACGCTTCTTGGTTATTCTTTTGTTACTGGAACTGATACCGAGGTGATTCTAAAGGCTTTTGACAAATGGGGATATGATTGCGTAAACAGATTCAGGGGGATGTTTGCTTTTGCCATTTGGGACAAAAAAAACAAAAAATTAATTGTTTGCAGAGATAGGGTAGGGGTAAAGCCATTGCATTATTATTGCAAAGATGGAATTTTTATTTTTGCATCAGAGATCAAGTCAGTTTCTTCTTTTCCCAATCTTGATCTCACCATTGATCAACATTCAGTGTCTTCATTTCTTCAGGTTGGTTATATCAAAAGTCCCAGCTCCATTTTCAAAAACATTAAAAAGTTAAATCCCGGGCATTTTCTGGAGATTGATAAAAATGGCGATTGTAAAACATGGAGTTATTGGGATGCATCCAATATTCAATACATGGCTACTGATCTCCGGGATGAAGAAATATTGGAGCGTACTGAAAACCTTCTTCAAGAATCATGCAGTTTACGCATGGTTTCAGATGTCCCTGTTGGTGTTTTTTTAAGCGGAGGTATTGATTCAT
>JBIPNK010000104.1:0-6667 GCA_044373365.1 Chitinophagaceae bacterium | reverse complement strand
TATTGCAAAGAATACCATCGCATCCTATTAACAGAATCAAGGAATTATTACCGCAGTATTACGGCAAGTAATCCCATACTACATCAGCAACGAATTAACAACAAGGTATTGGTCGGAGGCTTACGATTTAAAGTAAGTACCTGATTTTCACGTAACGAGACCGGGATTTGATCCTGCCTGCGGCAGGCAGGCGCCGGGGTGGTGGAACTACATTTTCACTCCTCCAATAGAATCGGGTCAACCCGAGTATATTTGTTTTACAATTCATGAACATGATCATTGCACAAATAATCCTTCTTGCCCTTTCCTGCCTGCTTTTGCTGGTACTTCTGTTCCGTAAAACAGACAACGGAGCCGCCCTTACCCAGCGAAAAGTGGAAGACCTGGAGAAAGCACTGAACCGCATTGAGCAGTCACTTCGCGAAGATTTCAGGATGAACAGAGAAGACAACAACAAGCTGGCCAGGGAGAACCGGTTTGAATTGAGGGCTGCGCTGGACCAACATAGCCGGGATCAATCAGAAAAAGTACAGTTGCTAATCAACAGCACAGAAAAGCGCCTTGATCAGATGCGCGAAACCGTTGATGAAAAACTGCAGAAAACCCTGAATGAAAGATTAGGACAATCTTTTGAAATGGTGGGCAAGCAATTGGAAAGTGTGCAAAAAGGATTGGGCGAAATGCAGACCCTTGCCACCGATGTTGGAGGTCTGAAAAAAGTCTTGAGCAATGTGAAGCTGAGGGGTAATGTCGGCGAAGTGCAGTTGGCCATGTTGCTGGAACAGATTCTTGCACCGAACCAATACGATGCCAATGTAAGGACCAAGTTGGGAAGTGCCGACCCTGTTGAGTTTGCAGTCAAGTTGCCAGGAAGGAGTGAAGACGAAAACAGTTTGGTGTATTTGCCCATCGATGCAAAATTTCCGAAAGAAGTATATGAACAATTGTTGGCCGCCTATGATATTGGTACACCTGATGCGGTTGAGTTGGCCACCAAAAACATGGAAGCCACCATCAAAAAAATGGCCAAAGACATCAGAGACAAGTACATTGATCCACCCAATACCACAGACTTTGCCATTCTGTTTCTTCCGTTTGAAAGTATCTATGCAGAAGTGATTCGGAGAAGTGCATTGGTGGATCAGTTGCGAGATGAATACAAGATTACTGTTGCAGGACCCACTACATTGGTTGCCATCCTCAACAGCCTGCAGATGGGCTTCAGAACGCTGGCCCTGCAGAAAAGAAGCAGTGAAGTGTGGAAGGTATTGGGCTCAGTGAAAAAAGAATTTGAAACCTTTGGAGGCCTGTTGGAAAAGGCACAACGCAATTTTCAAACAGGCATGGGACAACTCGATGAAGTGGTGGGAACCCGCACCAGGGCGATTCAACGCCAATTGAGGAATGTGGAGGAATTGCCTGCGGTTGAGTCATCGGCAGTACTGCCAACTGACATGATTGAAAAAGGTAAGGATTGATTGCTTGGTATTGTTAGCAGCTACCAAACAATAGTTGAAGAGCCAATGATGATATCAGCAAAGATGATTTCACTCTTTGAAAAGGGAAATAAACAATGCTAAAGCGTCATTTTCCCATTGAAGATTTTGCATCCCCGCGGACCTTTAGGTCATGGAGCAGAGAGTATTGAATCCTTTGGCAGATCTTGTGTTCAAAAGAATCTTTGGGCAGGAGAAGTTGATTCTAATTGAATTGATCAATGCAATTATTCAGCCGCCTGAACCAGTAATTGACATTGAATATCTGACGCCGGATCTGTTGCCTGATGGTAAAGACGGCAAACTATCTATTGTGGATGTAAGGTGTCTTGATTCGAAGCGTAGGCATTTTATATTGGAGATACAGGTAATCAGGCAACAATCATTTCAAGAGCGGGTACTTTATTATGCTTCAAAAACTTATGGAAAGCAATTGCCCAAAGGCAAAAAATATGACGAATTACAACCTGTGTTTTTATTGAGCATCATGGATCATTCATTTGACACTTCAAGCGATGCATGGCTGCAACGTTATTGCGTGATCAATGAAGTTGACCTGAACAAGAAAATGGAGGGAATTCACCTGATCTTTCTGGAACTTGAAAAATGCAGAAAATTGGGTAATTTCACAATGGACAAAGAACAAGATCGCTGGATTAGTTTTCTTACCCAACCTGAAAAATTTATTGCCATGCCAACCGAGTATTTGCATAACTACCCGAACCTCTTGAAGGCAGTTGAATTACTGGATGAATCCAACTACACTCCTGGCCAACTCCTTGCTTATGAACAGTATATGGACGGCATCATGAGCTGGAACAGCACCATGGTTGAAAGTTTTGACAATGGGTTTGAAGAAGGAATGGAGAAAGGAATGGTGAAGGGGATAGAAAAGGGTACTGACCTGACAATCGCCATCATCAATGATATCCGCAATGGCCAGAAGACCGTTGAGGAGATTGCCCAAGCTTTTGGTGTGAGCATTGATGTTGTTAAAAGAATAAATAGTCTGATTTGAGCCCATCATCAAAATGAATCCAGCAGCAGACAACTATTTCCTCGATGCCCCAAAATGGCAAGAAGAACTGAAGCTACTTAGAAAAATTGCTTTGGGTACCCATTTGAAGGAAATGATCAAATGGGGTGTTCCTTGTTATGTATTTGAGGAAAGCAATATTATTTTGCTCGGTTCTTTCAAGGCATTTTGTTCCATCAGTTTTTTCAAGGGAAGCCTGCTGCAAGACCCCAATGGAATTTTAACCAAGCCCGGGGAGAATTCACAGTCGGTAATGATGCTCAAGTTCACCCATCTTGATGAGATACGCGAATTGGAACCAGTGATCAGGGCATATATTGTTGAAGCGATTGAAATAGAAAAGGCAGGCCTAAAGCCTGCCCTGGAAAAATCTGTAGCGCTTGAATTCCCGGAAGAACTCCTGCAAATCCTTGATCAGGATGCCGCTTTCAAGGCCGCTTTTACAGCCCTGACTCCCGGCAGGCAACGTGGCTACAATTTGTTTTTTACTGCGGCCAAGCAACCAGCCACACGGATTACGCGTATTGAAAAGTACAGGCAACAAATCCTTGATGGAAAAGGAATCAACGATTGCACTTGCGGACTTTCCAAAAAAATGCCCTCCTGTGATGGTTCTCACAAAGCGCTTCGTTGAAAGGTCCCAAATTCAACTCAATATCATTCGTGACCAATTCTTGTTGATGGACTCAATTAATGTGATTTCAAAAATGCAATGGCTTTACCATATGCATCAGCTGTCGCTTCAGCATTGAACTTTGGATTGCTGGGGTTGGCAAACCCGTGCCCTGCATCGTATTTGTAGGTATTGAGTTTTTTGCCGGCAGCTTCCATGTTTTTTTCAAATGCTGTCACCATCTCCGGAGAAGGCGACCTGTCCTGGTTTCCAAAAAATCCAATGACATCGCATTGAATATTTTTCAGCTTTTCCATATCAGTTTCAGGTCTGCCATAGAACATCACTATACCCTTTGCTTTTGCTCCTCCCAGGATGGCGGTTTGTAAACTCCACATGCCACCAAAGCACCAACCCACGCTGTAGATGGCAGCATCGGCTCCGGCCTGTTGAATGGCGCCGCGGATGATGTTGGTCATTCTTTCCGGCTTGGCTTCTCTTGTCAACTTCATGGCGGAGTCTGGTGTGGCGGCAACTTTTCCATCGTACATGTCGATCGCCAATACATTCATGTCTTTGAGGTCACTGAAATATTTATCGGCTTCTTGTTTGATCTGGTCGTTCAATCCCCACCATTCCTGGATAACGATCAGCCATTTTTTTGATTTTTTCTTGGGCGCCAGGTAATAGGCATTGGCTTGCACGCCATCCGATACATCAAATTTGATCATCTTCCCCTGGAGGTCCTGTGCAGAAACTTGCAAGGGTGCATCGTGCATCAAGCCAAATGCAGGTGTTGATGCCTCGTTCAAATAAGCTCCCACTGTTTCGGTTTCCATGCATGAAATAATCTCAGCTTTGCTGACAAAAGCACGGCTTGTCTGTTTTGCTTTCCAGCCTGACCAGCCCAATGAAAGTGCAATTAATCCGAAAAGGCAGAGTACTTTTTTCATGACCATTGTTTAATTTTATAACCAATAGTATGCAAAACTGTTCAAACAATATTTACATCGGGCCATGAAATCAGAAAATTTGTCCCTTTCAGCATTTTCTGAATCTCTTTCTGCAGCTGCCAGGAAAAAAGCTGAACGCCTCAACGTTCGGGAATGCGATGAGCATCCAAAGGGTAGCTTTGTTGCTTACGTTGATGAAGGCGATCAAAGCTATGATGCCACGGTGTCCCTTGGGAAAAACAAACTGATTATTGCCCATGCTTGTGATTGTGGTAAGGGAAATATGCTTTGCATACACCGGATAGCACTGCTCCTTCACCTATCCAATGGCGGATCAAAAAAATCATCTCCGAAGATTCCCAAATCAAAGAAAAAGTTACCCCATGAAGTGGTACTTGAAAAAGTTGATGCAGAAGAGCTGAAAGCATGGGTGGCTTCCCTCTTTGTTAAGAACAAAGACCTCGAATTGGCGTTCATGAATCATTTTAATCCCGAAGTAAAAACATATACCATTGAAGATGCAATATTGCTTACGGTACAGGCACGGAAGGCTGTAATCAAAAACAGACGAAAGGCAGAAGTCTCTGAAGTCAAAAAAATAGTTGGACTCTGGAAAGAGCTCCATCAGCCAATCGTAGATGCGTACCGGGCTGATTTGGTTGACCAGAAAATGTTTGATGTCTTCAATGCTTTGCTGCAGAGCATAGCTGATCAACACAATTCGATTGAAACTGGTAGCAAAGCTATCGTCAAGTATTTGAACGATTTATTGCGACAAACCGTTGAGCCAGTTCGAAATCTTGTGCTCGATGATGGATGGGAAAAAGCTGTTGGACTTTTTGTCAAGAAAATAGGGGGCGAGTCTATTCAATTGTCACTAGCTTATGTTGGGTTTCTGGTAGAGCTCGCAGGTGTCTGCAGCCCAGAAAGGGAGCTTGCTATTGTTGAACAATTATTGGCAAGGTTTAAAAAGCTCGGTAGGCTGGATCATTTTGTCCCTATCCAGGAAATCAAGCAGCTGCTTGACATTGCTGTTAAGGTGAAGCTTTTTGAAAAATATGCCGATCTGTTCATTCCCTTGTTGTACCAGAATGAATTTAACCTGATGTTGATTGATACATTGATTACTTGCAAGATGTTTGATCGGGCAGAGCGTATCGCACTGGAGCAAATTAAACGAAATGTGAGAAGTGAATTTGATTATGCCTATTACAAAAAACTGAAAGAAATATATGTCTTGTCTGGAGATTTGCAGCGCTTGCCTCGGGTCATAGAATTCACTTTCCCCATTGATTACGATTATGAAGATTTTCTCTTCATGCAATCGCAAATCGAACCGAAGGAAAAGCAAAAGCAATGGACAGATAAAATTTTTACGAAGGCAAAAATGTCTGCAATAAATAGAAACGGTTACGCAGAAATCTTTTGCTTTACATTTCTCTATTTTGAAAACGAATTAAAAAAAATGGTTCAGCTGATAAGCGATACATGGGACTATGAGACCGTGGTCTATTACTTTGATGAAATGCACAAAGCTGATCCTGTAAATCTATTGAAAAACATCATAACACGTTCAAGCAATAAGCCCAGTTGGTTTATTGAACACAAGGAGTTGGAGGAAAGGAAATGGTATCAACCCTTGGCAGAAAAAATTTTTTCCTTGTACACGGTTGAGGACATTAAGAAGTCCATTGCTGCAAAGCACGACACTAAATATTATAATTCTAAGGGGAGTTTCACCATATATCTTGAAAATAAAATAAAGTGACAATTTTGTTTTTCCTGCGTATTGACCTGAACTGAAGAACGCAGGTAATCATTTTATCAGCCCACCCACATTGCCTGCAAAGATTTTCACAGCAATGGCCAACAGCACTACGCCAAAAAATTTCCGAACGGCCAACATGCCGGCCTGCCCAAGGATTTTTGAAATGAAATCCAGCGAATGCAAGACCAAGTAAACAAAAACCACATTGATGAGGATGCCCAGCAAGATGGGCAATTCACTGTAGCTGGAACGAAGCGAAATGATGGTGGTAAGTGTTCCGGAACCTGCAATCAGCGGGAAAGCAATCGGTACCACCGTTCCCGATTTGGGATTGGCATCACCCTTGAAAAACTCAATGCCCAATACCATTTCAAGGCCCAGAATGAAGATCACGATGGAGCCCCCGACTGCAAATGATTTCACATCTACCCCAAGAATACCTAGGAATTTCTCACCCACAAACAAGAAGAAAATCATCAATCCACCCGAGATTAGGCTGGCCTTCATTTCATGGATGCCACCCATTTTTTGCTTGAGTGACAACAATAAAGGAATGGATCCGATGATGTCGATTACGGCAAAAAGGGTAAAGCTGATGGTGAGGATTTCGTCGAAATTCATATTTGAAATGTTGAGGGAGGTGTAGGGAGGTTGAGAGACGTTGAGAGACGTTGTTGCATTAGCAAATTAATATTTTTCCTTCAAAACTTCCCTCCACCTCCCTCAACCTCCCTCAACCTCCCTCAACCCCTTCAACCCCTTCAACCAGCTAAAGCCTCAGCCCAAAAACATAATTCCTCC
>JBIPNK010000036.1:0-27244 GCA_044373365.1 Chitinophagaceae bacterium | reverse complement strand
CAGGTCACTGATGCACATGCATTGAAAAATGGAGGAGCTTTGTTGCCCCTGGGGGGCAACAGGGAGCAAGGCAGCCATAAAGGGTATGCACTTGGCTCCATCGTGGATATTTTTTCAGCGGTTTTGAGCGGAGCCAATTTTGGTCCCTGGGTACCCCCATTTCCTGCTTATGTTCCTATGCCAGACAACCAACCCGGAAAAGGCATTGGACATTTCTTTGGGGCAATGAGGATTGATGCCTTCAGAAAATCGGAGGATTTTAAACGGGATATGGACCTTTGGATCAGGCGGTTTCGGGCCGCGGAGCCAATCTCAGCCGATCAGCCTGTTATGATTCCAGGAGATCCTGAGAGAGACATCGAAAAACACCGCCGCATGCATGGCATCCCCCTGCTTGAAGTAGTTTGGCAGGACCTTGCAACGATTGCTGAAAAATTCAATATCAAGTTTTAACTTCGCGCACACTCAAACAACAACGCATGAAAATAATGAAGTTCGGAGGAACCTCCGTTGGAAAGCCGGAAAGAATGTTTCAGGTAAGAGACTTGATCACCCGCGATAATGAGCCCAAAATTGTTGTCTTGAGTGCGTTGAGTGGAACAACGAATGCCTTGGTAGCCATTGGTGATGCTTTGGCTGCAGGAGATAAGGAGAAAGCCAAAAATGCCATCGATGTGCTTCATGCCCATTATGGTGTTTTTATCAATGCGTTGCTTGAAAAAGATGCGACGAGGGAAAAGGCTGTTGTTTGCATCAATGAGCATTTTGAATTCCTCAACATCATTTTGAAAATTTCTTTCAATGAGGCACTCAACAAGGATATTCTTGCCCAGGGAGAATTGATGAGTACCAAGTTGTTTTCTTATTATCTGGAAGAGAAGGGGCAGGACCATGTATTGCTTCCTGCACTTGATTTCATGGCCATTGATGCCAATGATGAGCCGCAGGTGCTGGCCATCAGGACTAAACTGCTGAAGGCATTGGAGAGTCATTCAGGAAAGCCCATTTACATCACCCAAGGATACATTTGCAGGAATGCAAAAGGCGAGGTGGATAACCTAAAGCGGGGTGGCAGTGATTATTCTGCTTCCTTGATAGCTGCTGCAGTGACTGCTTCAGTTTGTGAAATCTGGACAGATATCGATGGGATGCACAACAACGACCCAAGGGTTGTTGGTACCACCCGTCCGATTGAGCAATTGAGCTTTGATGAGGCGGCTGAGCTTGCCTATTTTGGTGCAAAGATCCTTCATCCGGCTTCTATCTGGCCTGCACAGCAATACAATATTCCAGTGAAGCTGCTTAATACCATGGAGCCTGAGGCAAAGGGTACAATCATCCTCAAAGAACCTGATGGGAATGGGGTGAAGGCCGTTGCCGCAAAGGATGGTATTGTAATGCTGAAAATAAAAAGCAGCCGCATGTTGCTGGCCTATGGATTCCTGAGAAAGATTTTTGAGGTGTTTGAAAAATACAAAACATCCATAGATATGATTACGACGTCTGAAGTGGCGGTATCAGTAACCATCGACAATACCTTGAATCTTGATAAGATTTCCAAGGAGCTTCAACCATTGGGTGAGTTGGAAGTTCTTGCTGATCAAACCATCGTTTCAGTGGTAGGCAACAAACTTACACAACAAGATCAACTGATGACAAGGATGTTTGATTCGCTTGCCGAGGTACCAGTAAACATGGTTAGTTTCGGAGGCAGTTTGCACAACGTATCCATACTTGTTCCTACTTCGTTCAAGAACGAAACGCTCAAGGTGTTGAACAAGGGCCTGTTTGGGCTCGATTAAAATTAGTTCATTAGATGATCAGCATGGCATCTCCATAGCTGAAGAACCTGTACTTGTCTTTGATGGCTTTTTTGTATGCTTCCATGGTAAGTTCGTAGCCTGCAAATGCACAAGCCATGATGAGCAGGGAAGTTTTTGGCAGATGAAAATTGGTGATCAATGAATCACAAATTGAAAATTCGTATGGAGGATGAATGAAGATATTGGTCCAGCCTTCTGAAGGTTTCAACATCTTGTCTGCTGTAAACGTACTTTCTAATGCCCTCATGGTTGTTGTACCTACAGAGCAAATCCGGTGTCCTTCAGATTTTGCCTTGTTCACTATTTTGCAGGCAGTCTCGTCTACCCTGTAATATTCAGCTTCCATTTTATGTTTGCTCAGGTCTTCCACTTCAATGGCCCTGAACGTTCCCAGCCCGGTGTGCAGGGTTGTTTCTGCAAAACGGATCCCTTCAATTTCCAAACGCTTGATCAACTCTGATGAAAAGTGTAAACCTGCGGTTGGTGCCGCAACTGCACCTTCATGCTTTGCATAAACCGTTTGGTATCTTTCCCTGTCCAGCTCATCTGGCTTGCGTTTGATGTATTTGGGCAATGGTGTTTCACCAAGTGAATTGAGCACGAGTTTGAAGTCCTCATCTGAGCCTTCAAAAAGGAAACGAATGGTCCTTCCCCTTGAAGTTGTATTGTCAATTACTTCTGCAATCAATTCATCTGCATCACCAAAATAGAGCTTATTTCCTACTCGGATTTTTCTTGCGGGATCAACAATAACATCCCATAACCTGTTCTGCTTGTTCAACTCTCTCAAGAGAAAAACCTCAATTTTGGCACCGGTTTTCTCTTTGCGTCCGTACATCCTGGCAGGGAATACCTTGGTATTGTTCACCACGAAAACATCTTTTTCCTCAAAATAGTCAAGGATGTCTTTGAAGGTTTTGTTCTCAATCAGACCAGTGTCTTTGTGAACAACCATGAGCCTGGCGTCTTCTCTTCTTTTGGTGGGTGTCTGGGCAATAAGGTTAAGGGGGAAGTCGAACCTGAATTGGGATAGTTTCATGCGTGTAAATATTTATTTTGCCTGAAAACAAATCCCGGTAGCGACCCTAATAGGGCGTCATATCCATCAAACCTGATCTTACGGCACCAGACTTGTTTTGGCATTAAGATGGCAAAATTACAAAAAAAATACGGTATTCACAGATGCGGCAATTCGCTTTTTACACCAATTATAAACTGTAAATGACTTAAAACCTGAGGTGCCGCACCGTTTGGCCATTGTTGATCAGTTGTTTCAATGAGTCAACCCCTACCTTGAGATGCGATTCTACAAAATTAGCCGTAACCTGCTTATCACTTTCCTCTGTTTTAACCCCTTCAGGAATCATAGGCTGGTCGCTGACAAGGAGCAAGGCTCCAGTAGGTATTTTGTTGTAAAAGCCTACCGAAAAAATGGTTGCCGTTTCCATGTCAATCGCATATGCCCTGACTTTTTGAAGATAGTTTTTGAATTCTTCGTCATGTTCCCAAACCCTTCTGTTGGTCGTGTATACGGTTCCGGTCCAGTAATCCAGTTCATGTTCACGGATGGTGGTTGAGATCGCTTTTTGTAAGGCAAAGGCCGGCATGGCTGGCACTTCTGCGGGGAAGTAGTCGTTGGAAGTTCCTTCACCCCTGATGGCGGCAATGGGGAGTATCAGGTCGCCAATCTTGTTTCTTTTTTTAAGGCCTCCACATTTTCCCAAAAACAAAACGGCCTTGGGGTCAATGGCGGTAAGCAGGTCCATGATGGTAGCTGCTGTGGGGCTGCCCATGCCAAAGTTGATGATGGTGATGCCGTCGAAAGTAGCGCATTGCATGGGTTTGTCATGCCCAACAACGGTTACATTGTTCCATGCTGCGAAAAGGTCTACATATTTGCTGAAGTTGGTCAGGAGGATATATCGTCCAAATTGCTCTATGGCCATTCCGGTATACCTGGGGAGCCAGTTCTTGACGATATCTTCCTTGCTGTTCATATTTCAAATTGTTCTGCTTCGAAATTACTGATTACTTTGCATGCATGATCAACCTGAAGTTTCCCGAACCTGATTTCAAGATCCGTGAGGAGAGGGGGCAACCAGAAATTTTTGATGGTATTCGTCAGAAATGGGTTGCCCTACAGCCTGAAGAATGGGTGAGGCAGAATTTCATCAGTTGGTTGACAAAGGCGGCAGGAATTCCTTCTCATTCGATCGCCGTTGAAAAAGGATTGCGCCTTGGAAATGGGATGAAACGCTTTGATTTACTGGTGTTTGACTCCAATACCCAGCCTTGGATGATGGTTGAATGTAAGGCTGATAACGTTCCATTGAAAGCGCCAGTTTTGATGCAAATCCTTTCCTACAACCTGGCTATTCCGGTACGTTATCTTGTTGTTACCAATGGTGTTGAATGCCATGTGGCGGACAAAAAAAAAGAGATACCTGAATGGCTCTCTTTTTTTCCAAAACATGAGTAAGCATATTTTCTATGGGAAAATTCCCAGCTCCAAGTAGCTGGTTCCCACCTTGTTGATGGCCACTACGAAAGCAGCTGTTCTCATGTCTCTGATGGTGGGATTTTGTTTCCAACAATCTAAAATCTCATTGGTGGCCTTTATCATGGTATCTTCCAATCCACTCCTGACCAGGTCAATCTCATCTGGTCCGTGAACAATCAGTTTTTTTTGTTCATCGCTGATTTTATTCCCAGTCATTATTTCAAGCTGGGATACAATATTGGCATTTTGGTTTTCCATGAATCTTTTTTCGAGACGGCCATAGGAAACATGGCTGAGGTTTTTCAACCATTCAAAATAAGAAACAGTAACACCACCAGCATTCAAATACATGTCTGGCACTACAAGGATTCCTTTGTTGATAAGGATTTCATCTGCCTCAGGTGTCAATGGCCCATTTGCTGCCTCTCCAACAATCTTTGCCTGAACCCGATCAGCGTTTTCAGCATTGATTACATTCTCGAGTGCCGCAGGAATCAGGATGTCGCATGGGGCTTCCAGCGCATCTGTATTTTTGTTGAAATTGGTCGCTCCCGGGAAGTTTAGTATTGATCCGGTTTTTTTCCTGTGCTGGAACACGGCCTCAATATCAAGTCCATTTTCATTGTAGATGGATCCCTCATATTCTGCCAAACCAACAACCAACGCTCCACCTTCCTGGAAGAATTTGGCTGAGTGGTATCCAACATTTCCGAGTCCTTGCACAATTATTTTTTTCCCTGCAAGTCCTGTTTCCAAGCCAAGTTTGGCCATTACTTCCGGATTGTTGCAAACTTCTCTGATACCAAAGAAAACACCAAGGCCAGTGGCCTCCCTTCTTCCTCTTACCCCACCCTGTGTAATAGGCTTTCCTGTAACACAACCCAATGCCTCCACTTCTCCTGGGTGCATCGCTATATACGTATCCAGGATCCAGGACATTTCCCTTTCTCCTGTACCATAATCTGGTGCGGGAACATCTTCGCCTGGGCCAATGAATCTTTTTTTGATCAGCTCGCTGGTATACCTTCTTGTGATGCGTTCAAGGTCATAGGCGCTGTACTTTTTAGGATCGATGGTAATTCCACCTTTGGCACCACCAAAGGGCACATTCACAATGGCACATTTGTAGGTCATCAATGCAGAAAGGGCCATCACTTCATCCAGGTTAACCATTTCACTGAACCTGATTCCCCCCTTGCAGGGAAGTTTGTGGTGGGAGTGCTGAACCCTGTAGGCCTTGATCACTTCTACCTTGTCACCTATTTTTACCGGGAAATGCATGCGAAGCACGCTGTTGCATTGCTTGATTTGTTCAAGTATGCCTTCGTCAAATTGGGTGTATTGAGCGGCTTTGTCAAAACTCTTACAAACGGCATCAAAAAAACTGTATTCAGGGTTCATGGCATTTATTTTCGTTGGTTAGAAGACAAAAAGAAAAGGATGATGTTTATGAATCTTTTTCGAGTTTGGAAATTTTCCTGTCCAGGTGAATCAGATAGGCAATCAGTCCAAAAAGGATGGTAAGCACCACGGCTACCACTACATAAATTTTTCCGTTGGATCTCATGAGAGACGCCATCGAATCACTGCTGGCTTCACCTTGTGCCTTGGCTCCAAAGATTCCCATGCTTAAGAAAAAAGCAATCAATTTATTTTTCATGCGCAAACCATTTTTGTTCCAGTAAAATTTTGTGTCTGATTTTTAATGTGGCAATCCAGGCACCCAAAAGTGTCCAGCCAATTACTGCTGGATAGAAGACCATTCTCATCCTGGCGTCAATATCATTGAAATTCAACGCAGGATTGCCTTCCTGGCCAGGATGCAAGCTGGGAAGCAATCTTGGAATGATCCAAATGGAGGGGAAAAGCATGGCGTATGCAAAAATATTGTACACGGCACTTACCCTTGCTCTTTGGTCCATATCGGTGATGGAACTTCTTAAAATAAAGTAGGCGCCATAAATAAGTAATGCAATGGCTGCACCAATCAATTTAGGTTCTCTCATGATGGAGCCGAAAGAAGCGAATGCAGGATTGTTGGGATCTGCCCAGGTAAAACTTGCCCAGATGGCACCAGTGGCATAGCCCAAGATGCCAAGGTAGGTGCCCACTCCGGCATAAGAAGAAGCTTTGATGTCATGCTCAATCAAACCTGTTCTCAGGTAATTGATGCTTTGGGCAATTGAAATGGTAAAAAGAATCATCATCGCAAACCACATGCACACATGGTAATAAAGGTTTCTGATGGTCTCTCCCAATTGTGTGAGTTCAGGAACAGGAAGCAAAAGGCCTCCGATTACAGCATAAGCAAGCAAGACGATTGCAGTTATTTTCCACCAGGTAAGTCGCATGGCATGGATGTATTGTAAAGCATTGAAGGAACCCTGGGTTCTGTTCAACGGGCATACAACCCGTAGCTTTGATTGGCAAAATTAGGCTCTTCGGCTAATCTTTCCATAAAAATGGATATAAAATAACGGCAAGAAAGACAATGAGTATGTCAAGGGATACAAGGAGCAGAACCAATTGCTGGGGAACTCCATCCCTGAATACCTCAGAAAATGCCGTTTTTGAGAGCCTGACAAGCAAGAGAAGCTGGGGGATGATCAGGGGAAAGCCAAGAATCGCCATCAATGAAGCCTGCTGCATGGCTTTGCTGGCGATGGCAGCCAGCATGGTAAAGACCAATCCCAAGCCCATGGATCCTAAAAGTCCAATAAAAAGAAATTGCAAAAATGATGTTGTGGGGTTGCCCATGAATGCGGTGTAGAGCATTAAATTGACCAGGTTCATCGCCAGCATCAAGAGTACATTGTAACTGAGTTTGGAGAGGATGAATACAACTGGAGAAGTGATGGAGTAATAATAGAGCATACGCCCCCTGGCTTCCTGTAAAAAACTTTTGGCTACCGCATTGATGCATATAAAAAGTTGCGTAATCCAAAAAAGGGAGTTCCAAGTATCCGCATCAGGGGAGTCGATGGTCAGGTAAATGACAAATACCGTTGAAGCGATGTACAACATCACACCATAAAGGGTATGCTGCTGCCTTGTCTCCAGCAAGAATTCTTTTTTCAGTAGCGCGGTAAATTGATTCAGTGCTTCCACAGTAATTGAATTAGGTATTGAAACAATTCCTGCAACGGGCTTCGTAATGGTCTTTTTCCCCCAAAACCACTTGGTCTGTCTTGGATGAAATCCTGTAGGAGTAACTGGCTATTCCTCCGCATTTGATGCAAATGGCATGGAGCTTGGTTACAAAGTTGGCCACTGATAACAAAGCAGGCATTGGACCAAATGGTTTGCCTGTATAGTCCATGTCGAGACCCGCCACAATCACCCTTTTTCCCGCATTGGCAAGGCTTTCACAGACTTGCACAATATCTGCATCAAAAAACTGGGCTTCGTCAATGCCAACAACATTAAACGCCTCCGCATGGCTAAGGATTTCTTTGGATGATTTCAGTGGTGTTGCGTTGATGGTATTTTCATCGTGCGAAACAATTTTTCCCGCATGGTACCGGATATCAATAGCGGGTTTGAATATTCCCACATGCATGTTGGCAATTTTGGCGCGCTTTAGCCTCCTGATCAATTCCTCTGTTTTTCCAGAGAACATAGAACCGCAGACTACTTCTATCCATCCTGCTTGTTGACTATGGTTGATTGGTTCTATGAACATGTGTTGGTTTGTTGATCTCTTGGTATCTTTATGAACAAGGAACTGTAAAAATACCATAAAGCGATGGAAAGACTTAAACAATTGACGGAAAAGTTGAATCGGCAGACCCTTGAAGGGGCCTCGAAGGAAGCCTTGTTGGAAATTGGCTTTGAAATTATCCGGGAATTGATGCAGTCCGAAAAGCCAGTGCAACCACAAGAGCAGGTTCAGGCCCCCAAAGCCTTTGAGCCTGAAATACATGCTGGTACAGTTCAATCATTGAATGATCGGTTCAACCCTTCTGTGCCAGACCTCTCGGATAGGTTGCAACAGCTTCGGCAAGACTCATTGAGGTCAGCCATGGGCATCAATGACCGGTATATTTTTTTGGAGACCCTCTTCAAGGGGGATGCCCATAGTTTTGATACCATGATGGGATTGTTGGACCATGCCAAAACTGTCAACGAAGCTGAGTTGATTGCTGCCCAATACATCAGGAATGTTCAAGACAACCTTGAACAAGCCGCCGTGGTTGAAAAATTTTATGATTTGCTCAGAAGTCGATTCTCCGCAATATGACGGACAATGATATCTGTTGCGCCCTTTCTTTGGAGCACAAAATGCTTTGCTGCTTCCTCCAGTGATGTTCTCAATCCATTATCCGATAACAGGGTTTCAGTGATGGAAACCAAATCGAGGTTTGTGCTGTAACTGAAGCCCACACCAGTTTTAATCAATGCATTTGCTTCTGCTGTTCGGTCGTGGTTGGGGCCAAAAACAACTGTTTTTCCATATGCGGCTGGCTCAAGAATGTTGTGTATGCCAGCGACATTGAATCCTCCACCCACATAACAGATGGTGGCATATCTGTAAAGCTTTGAAAGCATGCCAATGCAGTCAATGATCAACACCCTGGCATCCTTCAATTTGGCATGATCATCAGCCTCGGAAAGAAGAATATTTTGCTTGAACAACCGACTGATTTCCTGAAGATGTTTTGGACCAATTTCATGCGGTGCGATAATGAGTTTTAGGTCAGGTTGGGCATCCAGTAATCCCGAAAGCATTTCCTCATCTTCTTTCCAGGTGCTTCCTGCAATCATGGTATTGGCTTCATTGCAAAATCCTTCGATAACACTATGGTGAAAAGTCGTACCCGTGATCTCTGCAACACGGTCATAGCGTGTGTCACCCGCAATGGTAACAGGTGCCTTCAGCTTGAATTTTTGCAGGATGGCTGACGATGATGCATCCTGTACAAACAGATGGGTGTAGCTTTCGAGCAAGGTTCTTAGAAAACCACCCATTGGTCCAAAAAAGTTCTGTTTGGGTGTAAAAATGGCGGATATCAACAGGGTAGGAATCCCTCTTTTATGTAGCCCATTCAGGTAATAGAACCAAGATTCATATTTGATGAAGATGGCCAATTCAGGGCGGACAATATCAAGAAATTTTCGTGAACGGATGCGTCCATCCAACGGGAGGTAAAAAATCATGTCCGCTCCATCATAGTTTTTCCTTATTTCATACCCCGAAGGGGAGAAGAATGTCAGGAGAATCCTGTGGTCTGGGTAGGTGGTTTTGAGGCTTTCTAATACCGGTTTTCCTTGTTCAAATTCGCCGAGAGAGGAACTGTGCATCCAAATGATGGGTCCTTGTCCATTTTCTACAGCGGATTTCAGTCTTTCAAATATGTTTTTTCTTCCTTCAACCCATAACCTGGCTTTGGTGTTCCAGATGGAGGCAAATCGTATGCCTGAATCGTATACATGGAGGAATATATGGTAAAAAAACAGCATGCCTAAATTAAGTGGCAAAGCTACGGCCAAATTAAGTTAAGTCCTTTATTTTCTTACCTTTGCGCAATAATTAATAGATTATGGTTCCTATCCAGATGGTGGATTTGAAAAGGCAATACCTCAAAATCAAAACAGAGGTCGATGAGGCCATTGCTGATGTTGTTCAAAACACATCATTCATCAATGGAAAAGCAGTGGCTGATTTTTCTGCTCAGTTGGGACAATTTCTTGGTATTGATCAAGTGGTTCCTTGTGCAAACGGTACAGATGCTCTCCAGATAGCCATGATGGCATTGGGTTTGGAGCCGGGTGACGAAGTCATCACACCCTCTTTCACCTATATCGCAACAACAGAAGTAATGGCCTTGTTAAGGCTTAATCCTGTGTTTGTGGATGTTGATCCAAAAACATTTTGCATTGATTCCACCAAGATTCGGGATGCCATTACCTCCAGAACAAAGGCGATTGTTCCTGTTCATTTGTATGGCCAGTCTGCCCCCATGGAAGAAATCATGGCCATAGCAAAAGAGTTTGGACTTTATGTGATTGAAGACAATGCACAGGCCATCGGTGCTACCATTAAATTTAGTGATGGTACGGTTCACATGACCGGTACGATCGGAGATATTGGATGTACTTCATTTTTCCCTTCCAAAAACCTGGGATGTTTTGGGGATGGTGGTGCAATTGTCACCCGTGATGCCAACATTGCAGATAAAATGAGGATGATTGCCAACCATGGACAAAGCAAGCGGTATTACCATGATATGGTAGGCTGCAACTCAAGGCTTGACTCTATTCAGGCTGCTGTATTGAATGTCAAACTCAAACATTTGAACCAGTACAATGAGTCCAGAAGACAGGCGGCTGCTTTCTACTCAAAAGCTTTTGCCTCTAATCCCAAAATAACAACACCTTTCATTGCTGAAGGGAATACCCATGTTTTTCACCAGTACACGTTGATATTGAAAGATCATAACAGGGATGAACTGGTAGAACAACTGGCCAGTGTAGGTGTTCCTGCCATGATCTATTATCCTGTGCCTGCGCACCGCCAAAAAATGTTTTCCTTCCTCAATCTGCCTGCGGTAGACCTTCCAGTTACAGATTGGCTTACACAAAGGGTTGTATCATTGCCCATTCACACAGAATTGGATCTGGAACAATTGGAGTATATTGTTGATCATGTAAATAGCTTTGTCAAATAAATTCACAACATGAAAATTGCAGTCATAGGAACCGGTTATGTAGGGCTTGTTACAGGTACTTGTTTTGCTGAAACTGGTAATGAAGTTACCTGTATTGATATAGACCAGAGAAAAGTAGACAAGCTCAGTGGTGGTGAGATTACCATCTACGAACCAGGGCTTGAGAAAATATTTTTAAGAAATCTCAAGGAGCAGCGCCTGCATTTCACTTCAGACCTGAAGGCTGGTATCAAGGATGCAAAGATCCTTTTTCTTGCCCTGCCGACACCACCCGGTGAAGATGGTTCTGCAGATCTCAAGTATGTATTGGGCGTTGCCAAAGATCTTGGACATATCATTGAAGATTATGTGGTCGTAGTGGATAAGAGCACGGTTCCGGTTGGAACCGCAGAGAAAGTACAAAAGGCCATTGCAGAAAACAGCAAGGTTGAATTTGATGTTGTTTCCAATCCTGAGTTCCTGAGGGAAGGGGTTGCTGTAGAAGATTTCATGAAGCCTGATCGGGTTGTAATTGGCACACATTCAGAGCGGTCAAAAAAGCTGATGAATGAGTTGTATGCACCTTTTGTACGGTCAGGTAACCCATTGATATACATGGATGTTCGCTCTGCAGAATTGACTAAATATGCAGCCAATTCTTTTTTGGCTGCAAAGATCTCATTTATGAATGAGATAGCCCAGCTCTGCGAAAGGCTTGGTGCTGATGTTGACATGGTACGTTTGGGTGTTGGCAGTGATGCTCGCATAGGAAAAAGGTTTCTTTTCCCAGGCATTGGATATGGCGGAAGTTGTTTTCCCAAGGATGTTCAGGCTCTTGTAAAAAGTGCTGCTGAAGTCGGATATGATTTCCAAATCCTCAATGCTGTGATGGATGTCAATGAAAAACAGAAATTGCATCTCATGCCAAAAATCAACAATTATTTCAATGGTGATTTGGCAGGTAAACATTTTGCTTTATGGGGATTGGCCTTCAAACCCAATACAGACGATATCCGTGAAGCGCCAGCTTTGTACATGATTGAAGCACTCCTTGCTGCAGGCGCAACTGTTTCGGCATTTGACCCTGAGGCTATGCCCAACGTCAAAGCACTACTGGGTGATAAAATCAATTTTGTCGAAAATCAATATGACGCGCTTGAAGGTGCAGACGCACTGATCATTGCCACAGAATGGAATGAATTCAGGACGCCAGACTTCTTGAAAATGGTCAAGAGCCTCAAGCGGAAAGCGATTTTCGATGGCAGAAATCTTTTTGATGTCAACAGCGTCAACGAACTTGGATTCCATTACGAAAGCATTGGCCGTAACCCACAAATTTAATTTTTAGCACATGGCAAATAAAAGGGTTCTTATTACTGGCGCAGCAGGTTTTCTTGGGTCTCATTTGTGTGATCGTTTCATCAAAGAAGGATTTGATGTGGTGGGAATGGATAACCTGATCACGGGTGATCTGAAGAACATTGAACACTTGTTCAAATTGAAGGAGTTCGAATTCTATCACCATGACATCACCAAATTCATTCATGTTCCAGGCAATCTGGATTATATACTTCATTTTGCCTCACCGGCAAGCCCCATTGACTATCTCAAGATACCTATCCAAACATTGAAAGTTGGTGCTTTGGGTACCCATAATTGTCTTGGCCTTGCCAAGGCCAAAGGCGCCAGGATGTTGGTGGCTTCTACTTCTGAGGTGTATGGAGATCCATTGGTGCATCCCCAAACAGAAGAATACTGGGGGAATGTAAATCCTGTAGGCCCCCGTGGAGTATACGACGAAGCCAAACGCTTTATGGAGTCCATCACCATGGCCTATCATACTTTTCACCAAGTTGAAACCCGGATCATCAGAATATTCAATACCTATGGTCCAAGAATGCGACTGAATGATGGAAGGGCCTTGCCTGCTTTCATTGGACAGGCACTTCGTGGCGAAGATCTAACTGTCTTTGGGGACGGGTCTCAGACAAGATCCTTTTGTTATGTAGATGATTTGATAGAAGGAATTTACAGGCTTTTGATGAGTGACTACGTATCTCCAGTGAACATAGGAAACCCTGTGGAAATTTCTTTGTTGGAGTTTGCTGAAGAAATCCTCAAGCTTACTGGTGCAAAGACCAAGATTGTTTTCAAGCCATTGCCTGTGGACGACCCCAAACAGCGCAAGCCAGACATCACCAAGGCCAAGGAATTGTTGGGATGGGAGCCCAAAGTAGACAGGGCAGAAGGGTTGAGGATTACGTATGAATATTTCAAGTCTCTCCCCAAAGAGGAGTTGACCAAGCAGCCTAAGGAGTTTAATTAACTGTCAATAATAATTTTAGTAGCCATGAAGAAAATATTGATTACAGGCGGTGCAGGTTTTATAGGATCACACGTGATCAGGTTGTTTGTGAACAAATACCCTGATTATGCTATTGTGAACCTGGATGTGCTAACCTATGCCGGCAATCTTGAAAACCTAAGGGACATTGAAAATGCTCCCAATTATAGTTTTGTAAAGGGTGACATAACAGATGAGTCCTTTATCAATCAGTTGTTTACAGACCATTCCTTCGATGCGGTGATACATCTTGCTGCAGAGAGCCATGTAGACAGGTCTATCCTTGATCCCCTTTCATTTGTAAAAACCAATGTGATTGGAACAGCCGTATTGTTGAACGCCGCCAAGCAATCATGGCAAAATATGGAAGGTAAATTGTTCTACCATGTGTCCACCGATGAGGTATATGGCTCACTTGGAGAGACTGGATTTTTTACAGAGGAAACATCCTATGATCCCCGTTCTCCCTATTCAGCATCCAAAGCATCATCAGATCATTTGGTCAGTGCTTATTTCCATACCTATGGTTTGCCCATGGTCATTTCCAATTGCTCCAACAATTATGGATCACACCAGTTTCCTGAGAAACTATTGCCACTGATGATCAACAATATCGTGCATTCCAAGCCTCTTCCTGTTTATGGTAAAGGTGAAAATGTACGTGACTGGCTTTGGGTGAACGATCATGCAAGGGCCATTGATGTCATTTTCCATCAAGGTAGATTGGGAGAGACGTATAACATCGGTGGATTCAATGAGTGGAAAAATATAGACATTGTCCACCTGCTTTGCAGCATCATGGACAAGAAGTTGGGAAGGGCTGATGGAGAAAGTGCCAAGCTCATTACCTACGTAAAAGACCGGGCTGGGCATGACATGCGCTATGCCATCGATGCCACAAAGTTGAACAAGGAATTGGGTTGGGAGCCTTCTCTTCAATTTGAGGAAGGCATGGACAAGACCATTGACTGGTATCTTGCCAATGAGGGATGGATCCAAAGCGTAACCTCAGGATCATACAAGCAATATTACGAACAGCAATATACAAGCAGATAGGATGAAAGTTGAAACAACTGGCTTTGAAGGATTGATCGTATTAACCCCTTCTGTTTTTGCGGATGATAGAGGGTATTTTTTTGAAAGCTACAACAGGGATACGCAGTTGAAAGCTGGACTTGATTTTCAATGGGTGCAGGATAATCAATCCCATTCCAAGCATGGGGTGATCAGGGGATTGCATTTTCAAAAATCACCCTTCGCCCAAACAAAATTGGTGCGAGCCTTGCAAGGAGAGATATTGGATGTTGTTGTTGACCTGAGGAAGGGAGAACCAACATACGGAAAATCATTCTCAGTGATCCTCACAGCGGAGAATAAAAAGCAATTGCTTGTTCCCAAAGGATTTGCCCATGGATTTTCAGTCCTCAGTGATTCGGCGGATGTGATGTACAAATGCGATGCCCTTTACAACAAGCAGAGTGAATCAGGGTTGATTTTCAATGATCCATCCCTACAGATAGACTGGAAACTTTCAGCAGCAGAAATGATTGTTTCAGAGAAAGACCTTGTGCTTCCTACTTTCGATAGCATCGATGCCAATTTTTAATCTTGAGCAATGAAGAAGATCATCGTTACAGGGGCCAACGGTCAACTTGGAAAAGAATTGAGAGACCTGGCTTCCAGTTATCAACAGTATGAGTTTTTGTTTCTGTCAAGAGAGGATCTTCCTATTCACCAGTTTGAGTTGGTAAGGAATGTGTTTACTTCTTTCTCTCCTGATTATTGCATCAACTGTGCCGCCTACACAGCTGTAGATAAGGCAGAGCAAGAGGCTGCATTGGCGCATCTTGTCAACGCAGAATCTGTTGGCATTCTGGCCGCTGTTTCAGCTGCCCATGATTGCCGCTTCATACATGTGTCCACAGATTATGTCTATGGCGGTGATGCAAGCGAGCCCTATACGGAAGATTCTCCTACAGGGCCTAATTCCATTTATGGAAAAACAAAACTTGAAGGTGAACAAGAGGCAATAAAAAATGATCCACTTTCTGTTATCATTCGAACATCATGGGTTTATTCCTATCATGGCAACAATTTTGTCAAGACCATGATGCGGTTGATGAAGGATCGCAAAGAGATTTCTGTGGTCAACGACCAAAAGGGTAGTCCCACATGGGCGTCAGACTTGGCTGCATTCATTTTGCATATCATCAGTCAACCAACATGGTATCCAGGCACCTATCATTATTCCAATGATGGAGAAATTACCTGGTATGATTTTGCCTTGGAAATCAAAAGGCTGATTGCATCAGATTGTATAGTTCACCCAATCCCTTCCACTGCATATCCAACGCCGGCAAAACGACCTGCTTACAGCGTTTTGGACAAACAGAAAATCAAGCGTGTTTTTGGTGTGCATCCCGAAAGCTGGCAACTGAGCCTTGAAAAATGCATCAGCCAATTGCTGAAGGATTGAGCCGTTTTCAGTTCCCAATATCCCCTTCCATTTTTTCAATTGCTTTCAGCGCTACCCTGTAGGCCTGCCAATTTTACCTGGAGCAAGGTCGCTGTTTCTCTTGACGTATACCCAAATGTAGCGCAGTTGGCTTGAATACCAATCAAGCCGGGCATTTCAGCCGTTTTTGGGGCTGAATTCGTATATTTGCACTCAATTTATTCTTATGGCATTGATCACTGCCCGATTGGCTGAAAAGGAATATGGATTGGATGTTACCGATGCTGATGGACATACCATGCGCATTGATATCCCTGTCGCACAAGGAGGAAACGGATCTGGTTTCAGGCCCATGCAAATGTTGCTTTCAGCCCTTTGTGGTTGCAGTGCAGTCGATGTGATCAGTATCCTGAAAAAACAACGCCAGGTCCTTGAAAATCTTACCATTGAGGTGGATGGTCAAAGGGAGGAAGGAAAGGAACCATCGCTCTGGAAAAACATCCAGCTGGTTTTTAATATCACTGGAGAAGTTGATCCATCAAAAGCCTACAGGGCTGTTGACCTGTCCATGGAAACATATTGTTCTGTGGCTGAAACCCTCAGGGCGGCGGGTGCTGCCATCGATTTCAGCGTTATTGTTAATGGTTCGGCTGTGTCCGGACAATAAAATATTTTGAATGCGCCCTGAAACATTAGCCATAAGGACCCAAACAGATAGGACAGGAGAGAAGGAACACTCAACCCCGTTGTTTCTCACCAGTAGTTTTGTCTATGATTCTGCAGAAGACATGGCTGCTGCTTTTTCCGATGATAGCCTGGATGTAAATATCTATTCCCGCTTTTCCAATCCTTCTGTTGATGAGTTCATCAAGAAGGTTTGTCTGATGGAAGGCGCCGACGATGGCATTGCCACTGCAACGGGTATGGCAGCTGTCAACGCTTGCTTCATGACTTTCTTGTCTGCAGGAGATCATGTTATTTCAGCATCTGCAGTTTTTGGATCTACCCATGCTATATTAACTAAGTACCTGCCCAAATGGGGAATTGAGTACAGTTATTTTGATATGAACCACCCCGAATCAATCGAGGCGCTGGTCAAGTCCAATACGAAATTGCTCTATGTCGAAACTCCTTCCAATCCAGGACTGGATATCATTGATATGGCCATGGTTTCGGCTCTCTGTAAAAAACACAATATTATTTTTGTGGTGGACAATTGTTTTGCAACGCCTGCAGTCCAACAACCCATCCTGTTTGGCGCAGACCTGGTGTTGCATTCGGCCACCAAGTTCATGGATGGCCAGGGAAGGGTATTGGGTGGTGTTGTTGTTGGAAAAAAAGAATTGATCAGGGAAATGTATCTCTATATCCGGAACACCGGACCATCCCTTAGTGCCTTCAATGCATGGATCTTGTCCAAGAGCCTGGAAACCCTTTATGTAAGGATGGACAAGCATGCGCAAAATGCCTTGCAGATTGCAAAGGCCCTGGAGCATCACCCTGCATTGAATTGGGTCAAGTATCCATTTTTGCCATCACACCCCAGGTATGACATTGCTGTTAAACAGATGTCCAATGGAGGCGGGATATTGACATTTGAACTGAAGGCAGGTCTAGAAGGTGGGCGCAAATTCCTCAATGGGCTGAAATGGTTGTCAATGACCAATAACCTGGGAGACAGCCGCACCATTGCCTCTCATCCGGCAAGTACCACCCATTCCAAGCTCAGTGAAGCCGAAAGGCAGGCCGTAGGGATCACCCCCGGACTCATCAGGCTCTCTGTTGGGTTGGAGCACCCTGAAGACATCATAGCAGAAATCCTGCAGGCACTCAATCTATAATTTACATGCCGGCATCAGATGCCGGTTCAATACGTTAACAATACAACATGGACAAGATTTTTGACGAACCCATCAAGCAAGCCTCTGATTTTGCATTCAACAACAAAGTGGCTGGCGTATTTGATGATATGGTTACCCGCTCTGTACCCTACTATATTGAGATGCAGCGCATGATGTCTGAATTGGTTGCAGATCAATGCAGTGAAAACGGTGTGATCTATGATTTGGGCTGCTCCACGGGTGCAACCATGATCATGATGGACCAGACCGTTCCCCAGCACATCAAGTTTGTGGGGATTGATGATTCGGCCCCCATGCTGGAAAAATGCAAGACCAAACTGGAAGAAAGGGGAATGACAAGGCCTTATTCGCTTGAAGTGGCAGATTTGAATTCTGGGCATGTGGCGATGAAAGACGCCTCAGTGGTTATTCTCTGTTTGACCCTTCAGTTTGTTCGGCCCATTGCCCGTGAGAAATTGTTGAGGTCCATTCACGAGCAACTTCAGCCAGGTGGTGTATTGATTGTGATTGAGAAAATTCTTGCTGAGGAAACAGATTTCAACCGAGACTTCATCAAATATTATTACGATTTCAAACGCCGTAATGATTACAGTGAAATGGAGATTTCCCAGAAGCGTGAGGCCCTGGAAAATATCCTGATTCCCTACAAGTTGAGCGAAAACATCACCCTTTTGAAAGAGGTTGGTTTCAGAACGGTAGAAGTATTTTTTAAGTGGTATAATTTCTCAGGATTCATTGCAAAAAAACTATCATGATCCAGATCGGTAATTTCTTTTTCAAGTACAGGAACCTGCTTTTTATTCTGCTCTATGGATTGTTGTTCCTGCCCTCACCAGAGTTGTTTACAGAAAATATTTTCCATGCAGATTACAAAACCTGGCCCTTGGTTATAGGGTTGTTTGTTACGGTATTGGGACAAGCCATCAGGGGTGCTACCATTGGGTTGGCCTATATCGTGAGAGGAGGAAAAGACAAGAAGGTATATGCAGAGCACCTGGTTTCTACAGGGATTTTTTCTCATTGCAGAAATCCACTTTATGTTGGTAATATCCTGATGCTTTTGGGCGTGGGTATTTTAGCCAACTCACTGATCTATGTGGCCATCATCATGCCATTGTTTCTCTTCATCTATCAGGCGATTGTGCTGGCCGAAGAGCATTTTCTGAGAGGAAAATTTGGTGCTGATTTTGATGCTTATTGTGCAAAAGTCAATCGTTGGATTCCATCCCTGAAGGGGATAAGTGCAACATTCTCATCGATGGAGTTCAACTGGAAGCGCTGGGTACTTAAAGAATACACTACCCAGTTCATCTGGCTGGCAGGTATTGTGTTGCTGATCATCAGGCTTTACCAGATTGAAGATGTTTTGAAGAACAGTATTTATGCCGTATTGGTGCTGGGCTTTTTTTATTTGTATGTCAGGTACCTGAAGAAATCGGGCAAGATGACTGAATAAAAACAAAATTGCTCACAACTGATGCAAACAAATTGATTTATTTCGGTATTATTCGAATGATTCTGCCTGGTCCTTCAACAGAAACATAAAGTGATTCATCCGGGCCCTGGATTACATTTCGTACTCTTCCACTATTTGTTAAGATAATTTCTTCTTGAATGATTTTATTGTCTTTTACAACACACTTGTATAATTTTTGTGAGGCTAAACCTGAGACAATCAGATTTCCGCTCCAGGATTTGAATTTTTTTCCAGTGATGAATGTTATTCCACATATGCCAATGGATGGCGTCCAGGTATAAATTGGTTTGGTAATTCCAACTGAGTCATGATTTTGAGAAATGATGGTTCCATCATAATTTTTACCTACCGATACAGCTGGCCAACCGTAGTGGCCGTTTGAACTGATGATGTTTATCTCATCACCTCCCAATGGTCCGTGTTCTGACTCCCACACATCACCTGTAGATGGGTTTAATGCAAGACCCTGTGGATTTCTGTGACCAACAGAAAAAATTGAATTAAACGTAGCATTTCCTTTTATGATGGGATTGGTGTTGGGTATTGAACCATCAATTTTGAACCGATGAATTTTACCCCATGATGATGCTGGGTCTGATGAATTTTTATTGGTATTCGATCGACCACCACCAGTTGAAGGTCCTTCACCTACACACAAATAGATGAATCCTTTCTTGTCGAAGAGAATTCTACTGCCATTGTGACCTCCTGGTCCAGCTACAGTGAATATATGTTGTAGGTCACTGACCTTATCGTTTACAATTTTGAATTTACTGAATTTCAAATTGTAGCTGGGGGAACTGTTGGTATAGGTGACGTAAATCCAACCATTGGTTGTATAGGCAGGATCAACTTTGATATCCAAAAGTCCACCTTGTCCTGAAGCGTTAATAGCGGGTAGGCCAGTTATTTCAATGATTTGATTGCCGTTAAGTTTCTTTAGGTATAGCCTACCTCTTTTTTCACCAAAGATCAAATCACCATTGGGAAGAAAGTCCATTCCCCAAATGATTTCGTAATTGCTAACAATGGTTTCAAGCGCTATGATTGGTTCACCCAGTGGCGCTGTTGAAGTTGCTTTTTCTTTTTTACACGCTAATGCCAGCAGCAATATCGGGAGTATAAATATGCAATTAAGGTTGAGTTTCATGTTGATGTTTCTCCCTCAAATCTACACCAGCTTGAATTATATTTCTCTGTTTAAAATCAATTTTTCCATATGGCGGCGCTGTAAATTTTACTCATTTGGCGCTGAAAATTGGACTAGTACTGTAGCTAAATAAATAACCCACTGAATTTCAGTGGGTTATTTATTTAAAAAGCGGTAAGATTGTTGCCCGACCTGGATTCGAACCAAGACAAACAGAACCAAAATCTGTCGTACTACCATTATACTATCGGGCATCCTCCCTAGCGGGACGCAAAAATAGGATATTTACTTTTTTGCGCCAAAATTTTCACCATCAATCGTAGATGAATTTTATTCAATCCATTTTGACGAGGTAATGGTTCTTTTTTCCTTTCTGAACAGCAATGTATTTGTTCGCCAGCAGTGCTGATGATCCAATGAGAAAGGCCTGGTCTACCATTTTTTCCCGGTTGATGCTGATGCCACCGCCCTGAACCATTTTACGGGCTTCTCCTTTGCTTGGGAAAATGCCTGTATCAAAAAGGAAAGACACGATGTCTATCCCTGCCAGTATGGATGCGCTGGCAATTGTATGTACCGGCACACCTTCCATGGCATTGAGCAAATCATTTTCACTCAATTCATGAAGGTTGATTTCCTCTTTTTTGCCAAACAATTGCTCTGTGGTCTGTTGTGCAGAAACACATTCTGCTTCTCCATGAACAAAACTAGTGATGGCTGATGCCAGTTTTTTCTGCAGGGTCCTGGCACCAGGATCAACAGCATGTTCAGACAGCAGGGCCTCAATCTCTGCCTTGGGGAGCAGGGTGAAAATTTTGATCCATTTCTCAGCATCCGTGTCAGCTGCATTGAGCCAGAATTGGTAAAATTGGAAAGGCGTTGTTTTTTCCGGGTCCAGCCACACATTTCCCTTTTCGGTTTTGCCGAATTTTCCCCCATCTGCCTTGGTAATCAAAGGGCAAGTGAAGGCAAAACCTTCGCCCCCCGCTTTGCGCCTGATCAGTTCTGTGCCAGTGGTAATATTGCCCCACTGATCGCTTCCTCCCATCTGGAGTTTGCAGTTTTTGTGGGTATAGAGCCAATAGAAATCATATCCCTGCATCAGCTGATAGGCAAATTCAGTATAGCTGATGCCCGTTTCACCCTCAATTCTTTTTTTCACACTGTCCTTGGACATCATGTAGTTCACGGTGATGTGTTTGCCCACATCCCGCAAAAAGTCAATGAATCCCAGCCCCTTGAACCAATCGTAATTGTTGACGATTTCTGCTGCATTTTCCCTTTCAGGATTGAAATCCAGGTATTTTTCCAGCTGGCTTCTTACACCAGCAATGTTTTTCTGGAGGGTTTCCTCGTTCAAAAGGTTCCTTTCTTCGCTTTTTCCGCTGGGATCGCCCACCATTCCGGTTGCACCACCCACCAGGGCAATGGGCTTGTGCCCCGCTTGCTGAAGGTGATAAAGGAGCAAAATAGGAACCAAACTCCCTATGTGTAGGCTCTCTGCAGTAGGGTCAAATCCAATATAGGCCGTGGTTGCTTCCTTTTTCAACTGCTCTTCTGTACCCGGCATGATGTCCTGCAGCATTCCCCGCCATTTGAGTTCTTCTATGAGGCTCATTTCAAATTGTTTGCGCAAATGTAGGAAGGTTTGTTCTCACGCACAAAATGGGCAATATATGGCATGGTAAAACGTTAATTATACCTGTACACATTGACTTTTAGGCTTATTTATCATAACCCTGGTTTACCTTTGATGTCAAATATGACATATTTCCGAATTTGTCTCCTTGCTGTTATTTGCCTTTGGGTGAGTAACACGTCTGCCCAATTCAGGAAGTACTCCAATGAGTTCCTGAACATTGGTGCAGGTGCCCGTGGTTTGGGGATGGGGGGAGCACAGGTGGCCAGTGTGGCCGATGCCACAGCAGGTTATTGGAATCCTGCAGGGCTTACAGAAATAAAAGAACATCCGGTGGCTTCGCTCATGCATGCTGAATATTTTGCGGGGATAGGGAAGTACGATTATGCTTCCATTGCGATGCCCATTGGTGATCGAACCGTTGTAACGAGGACACTGGGATTTTCACTAATCAGGTTTGCCGTTGATGATATTCCCAATACCCTGTTTTTGGTGGAGCCTGATGGTTCAGTGAATTACAACAACATCAGGTCCTTTTCCTCTGCTGATTATGCTTTATTGGTTTCCTACGGTCAAGTGATATTTAGTGATGAATTCCGTACGTTTTCATTTGGGGCCAATGCCAAGGTGGTGCACAGGAGTGTGGGTAGTTTTGCAAAGGCCTGGGGTTTGGGGATGGATGCAGGATTGCAATACAGGACCAGGCGTTTCAATGTTGGCCTGATGGCAAAGGATGTTACCACCACCTTCAATGCCTGGAATTTCAGTTTCACAGACAAGGAGAAAGAGGTATTGTACCTTACCAACAACGATATCCCTGTAAAGTCTTCCGAACTGACTGCACCCAGACTGGTCTTGGGTGCATCTTATTTTGCTGAACTTTCAGAGAACCTTGGGCTGAATACAGAATTGAACATGGACCTCAGTTTTGATGGCAGGAGAAATGTATTGCTCAGCTCTTCAGCGGTGAACATGGACCCACGGGCTGGCCTTGAGCTGGAATACAAGAAACAGTTGTTTGGCAGGCTGGGCGTATATAATTTTCAACAGGGATTGAAAGATGGTGATTCAACCAACCTGAAGAAGGTCTGGATTTACCAGCCAGGATTGGGTGTTGGTTTTAAGTTGAAGAACGTGGAGATTGATTACGCCTTTACCAACCTGGCCAATCAATCCAACCCCTTGTACACCCATATATTTTCATTGAAGTTCAACCTCGTCAGAAAAGAAAACACTTATTGATGAAAAAAGGATTGTATTATACAAGGCTTTGTTTGCTCATGACGATGTTGTTGTTTTCAACATCATTATTGGCACAATACAACAATGAGTGGATCAATTATAATAAAAGCTATTATAAGTTCAAGGTAGGTGAAACGGGGCTTTACAGGATTCCTTTTGCCACCCTCCAATCCAACGGATTGGGCAATACCCCTGCTGAGCATTTCCAGTTGTGGCGCAATGGTAAAGAGGTGGCAGTTTTCATCAGCAAAGGATCAGGTTTATTGGGCAGCACAGATTTTATAGAATTCTTTGGCCAAATGAATGATGGAAAAGCAGATGCCATCATGTACAAAAAACCTGAATTCCAGTTGTCTGACAAATGGAGCCTTCAGACGGATACCGCTGCTTATTTTCTAACGGTCAATGCCTCAACAGCCAATGCGCGGGTCTTAAGTTCACAGAACAATACAGCATCCAATTCCTTGCCAGTTGAGCCCTTTTTTATGCACAGGCTTGAACGCAATTTCAAGGACCAGATCAATCCGGGTTATGCCGCTATTGTCGGCATCTATGTGTATTCCTCCTCCTATGACAATGGAGAGGGATGGAGCAGCCGGAATATTCAGCCCGGGTCTCCGTTGATTGAACAATACAACAATCTTTTTTTCGCGCCAGAAGGCCCCGACGCCAGCCTCACCATTACCGCATTTGGCAATGCATTGAACACAAGAAAACTACAGGTATTGATCAATGGAAACAAATTGATTGATAGTGCTATGGATTATTTCAGTGCAATGAATACGACCGTTACAGTTCCAAAGACACTCCTTGGGCGGGCTGTTGATACCATCAGGGTCAATAATGCAAGTGCAGTGGGGTCTGATCGCATCACACTGGGCAAATACGAAATGGTATACCCAAGAAAATTTGATTTCGGAGGGGATGGACTTTTTGAGTTCTCACTTCCGGGAAGTTCAGTGGGAAATTATGTGGAAATCACCAATTTCAGAAACAATGCGGTACCCCCGGTTTTGTATGAACTTACGGAGGGGAGAAGGTATGTTGCAGACATGACCGTTCCCGGGAAGTTCAGGTTTGCTTTGCCCGCAGGCGGCACAAGAAACTTTGTGATGATGGATGCCTCCGCTGCTGCCGTGAAAGTGGTGGATGCCATGACCAGAAGGAGTTTCATTGATTATGCATCCTCTTCCCGACAGGGAAATTATCTGATGATTGCCCATTCAAGTTTGGGGCGTAGCAGCAATGGGGACGCTATTCAAAACTACAAGACTTACCGGAGCAGCAATGAGGGTGGAAAATACCTGGTGGGTGTCTATGATATCGATGAGTTGGTTGATCAGTTCGCGTTTGGAATCAAGAAGCATCCCTTGTCGATCAAGAATTTCATTGCTTTTGCCAGGGCATATTTTGCTGTAACCCCACAGCATGTTTTGCTCGTGGGGAAGGGCATTACCTATGACCAATACCGCTATAATGAATCCAGGTCCATCACAGAAAGGATGAACCTGGTGCCAACTTTTGGTAATCCAGGATCTGATAACATCCTGGCATCCTTGGATAACGATGCCACTCCTGAAATCCCTATTGGCAGGCTGTCTGTAACTACTGGGGATGAAATCAATGCCTATTTGGAGAAGGTTAAACAGCACGATAAATCATTGCTTCCCATCAACCAGACCGTTAAGGATAAGGCTTGGATGAAGAATTTTGCCCATGTGATTGGAGGGGGCGATCCCTATCTTCAGAATGTCATCAATGGGTACATGAAGTCTGCCAGCAGGTATGTAGAAGATACCTCTTATGGTGCCAAGGTCTATACTTTTGAGAAGATTACCTCGGCAGGTGTGGATCTGGTGAACTCTGGATTGCTTGGAAACCTCTTCACCGAAGGGCTTGGTGTATTGACTTATTTTGGACATTCCTCTGCTAATTCCATGGAGTTCAACCTTGATGATCCCTCTATTTTTGACAATGCAGGCAAGTATCCACTATTCATTGCCAATGGTTGCAATGCAGGAAATTTCTTTATTTACGATACCCTCAGGGCAGCCACAGGTAAAAAATCCATTACAGAGAATTATGTTTTAGTGCCGGGCAAGGGCAGTATAGGATTTATTGCCAGTACCCACTATGGCATTGTTAATTACCTGAACCTGTTAACCAGTGTTTTGTACCGAAGAATGGCTCAGGAGGATTACGCATCTTCCATAGGATTACTCCTTACGAATGTCTTGGGGGAAGTGATTGCCCGGGGAGGGAACGATGATTATTACAATGTGTTGACTGTAGAGCAAATGTTGTTGGGTGGAGATCCTGCAGTTTCACTTTACCCACATGCACTTCCTGATTATGTGGTGGAAGATCCCCTGATCAAAATTGCGCCTACACCCCTTTCAGTAACCAATGCCAATTTTGACCTCAAGGTTAAGTTTCAAAACATAGGTAGGGCCACCGCTGATTCAGTATTGGTGCATGTCAAACGCGAGTTGCCTGATGGCACCATGGTTGATCTTTATAAGCAGAAAAGGGCAGCAGTGTATTTTGCTGATTCCCTTTCCATTTCTGTGCCCATCAATCCTTATACAGACAAAGGACAAAACAAGATCCATGTATCCCTTGATCCGGATGACACAATCAATGAAATCACCAACAGCAATAACAGTATATCCAAAATATTTACGATTGCAGAAGATGAGGTAAGGCCAGTATATCCAATCCAATTTGGGATTGTCAACACTCCTTCGGTAAAGTTGACGGCCACCACCAATCAATTCCTTTCTGCACCTGGCCAATTCTTGCTGGAGGTGGATACTACAGAGTTTTTCAACTCGCCATTGAAGGTGGTGCAGACACAAACTTCACTGGGTGGAATCATCGAGTTTACCCCCACCTTGCAACTTCGTGACAGCCTGGTATTTTACTGGCGTGTGGCAAAAAAGCCGGATACAGGTGTTGTCAACAAGTGGTCAAACTCTTCATTTGTTTATCTATCCAAGAGCGGTACGGGATGGAGTCAGTCGCATTATTTTCAATATTTGAAGGATAATTTTTCAAACTTACAATTAGATAACTACGAAGGTTTAAGTTTTGGGAAACGGCAAAAGACAGCTAGAGTAAGTTCGCAAATTTATCCTTATGGTTTTAATTATGTTTTTAACGGTTTAGATCGATTGTTCTCAACTAGTTGTTTTAGCGCAGTGAATTCTTTTGAATTCGTTTTAATAGATAGCAAAAGCGGTGAGCCAATTGTTAATACATATGGGCCAGGTAATACAAGATTTAATAGCCTAAAGCCATCTGGTTGTAATTTTCCAATTCTTTACCAATTTTGGTTTTATTATAACAACATTACGTACAGAAATTATGCATCCGATTTTATTGATAATATTCCTCCTAACACCATTCTTATTCTAAATAACTGGAGTGCATTGAACTATAACTATAATCCAGAATTTATTGAGAAATGGATGAAAGATACCTCGGTCTATGGTTCAGCTAAATCTATTTATCATAAATTGAAGTCGATTGGTTTCTCAAAAATTGATTCATTTTATAGGAATATACCATTCATTTTTGCTGCTCATAAAAGTAGTAATGGAAATTGGAATGTTCTTGCTCAAGAAGTTGGAAGTTTGACTCAGGATAAAATTGATGTAGAATTTAAGTTTGAATACTCATATGATATTGGTCAAACGTCAATCCCTTTAATAGGCCCCGCCAAATCCTGGTCTAGCATCCATTGGACAGGAAACCCTCTCGAAACAAATTCTGCTGATGAGGTAAAATACAAGGTGTATGGGCTTCAGCAAAATTTCAGTGAAACATTGTTGTATTCCAGTAGTGGCAAAATCAAGGACACCAGCATCGCCTTTATCAATGCCAAGACCTATCCATTCTTGCGGATTGAGCAGGAGAACAAGGATACGGTCAACCATACACCATGGCAGCAGCGTTATCTACAGGTTAAATATGATCCGGTTCCCGAGGGTGCGTTGACCATGGCATCAAACATTCCAATGAAGGACACACTTGAGGTTGGGGAACCCATGAAATTCAAGATGGCTTTCAAGAATATCAGTCCTTCTGCCTTTGACAGTGTTCG
>JBIPNK010000103.1:0-6694 GCA_044373365.1 Chitinophagaceae bacterium | reverse complement strand
ATGACCTCCTGGTACTGCTGGTTGAAGATGTTCTTGCATCCTGCATAGAGCTTGATCCTCTTGCCCAACTGGTATTGCACAAAAACATCTGTTGTGTTGAACGCATCCAGCTGCTTTGGTTTGCCGCCAAAGATGGGTTCAAAACGTTTGCCGGCAAAGCGCTGCGCAATTGACAGGTAGATCCTGTTGCTGAGCTGGTATCCTGCAGCAATGTTCAGGTTGCTTTGGGGAACCCTGAACAGGTGCGAATAGGAGGTATCTCCTTTAGCGGTATAGCTCCAGGTGCTGGCATTGTAAACAAAATTGGTGGTGGTCAATTCACCTTTCAGCAAGGTATGGTTCAACTTGATGTTCCATTTTCCGGAATTGTATCCAGCTTCGAGTTCAAGGCCACGGTCTTTTTGAATGGCATTGTTGAAGTACCTGTTGTTGATATAATCATAGTCAATGCCATTGCGAAGCTTGCGGGAGAATCCTGTTATCCTGGCATTGAATTGTTTGCTGCCGATGTACTGCAATGATATTTCACTGCTGACAGAGGTTTCAGGATTGAGGCTTCTGTTGCCTGAATATCCATCATACAACTGGTAGAGGGTAGGCGCTGTAAATGCGGAGGAGAGGTTGAAAGCAACCTTGAATTTTTCTGCAATGATATATGAAGGGTTGATCGTATAGGTCATGTTGTTTCCAAACCGGCTGTGTTGGTTGAAACGGATGCCCGACTCCAGGTTGAATCCTTTCTCATTGTTGTAAACGGCTGAAGCAAATCCACTGCTGATGGTGGTCTTGGCAGAATCATCATAGAGGGTGTTTTCATATTTGCCCCAGCTGCTCAGGGAAAGATAATATTGGTCAGTGTTCTGCCACCTGTGTTCAAGCCCGATCAATAATTTGACATGTTTGCTGAGGTCAACATTACCCAGTGCCTCAAGATAGGAAGACCTGCCCTTGTAATCTGATTTGATGAATTTGGCGAATCCATTGAGTGAAATTGAATCATCAAGATAATTCCTGGAGCTGTTGTTCAGGCTGTAATTCAGGCGAAGAATTCCCTTCTCCAGTTTCCTTGCAATGCCTGCATTGAATTGAAGGTTTTGGTTTTCGACTGTAAAATCTTTTGCATCCTTGAAGGCAGACTCATCGAGGTCGTTCTTGTATTTGCTCCACTGCATCCCTGTGTTCCAAGACCACTTGCTTTTGCTGGCAGAACTGAACTGTGCGAGCAGAAATGATTGCTTCATGCCATCCTTGTCAAAGCTTTTGTTGCGGCTTGTGTCCAGTGCTGCAGAAAAACCATCAGCACTTGAACGGGTGTGCTGTACTTTATAACGAATGTTTTTTGCTGTTCCCGAAGACGATAGGTCCATGGATCTGGCTCCAAAGGATCCACTGCTCAAATGCAGACCTATAGCAGGTTTCCCTGTTTCATTTTTTTTGGTGATGATGTTCACCACACCAGCAACCGCATCAGAACCATAAAGCGTGGACTGTCCACCTTTTAAAATTTCAATCCTTTCCACTTCACCCAGTGGTAGAAAATTCAGGTCAAATGTTGAGCGGATGGTGGAACCGTCATAAGCTGGAAACCCATCCACCAAAACAAGGGTTTTTCCTGTTCCGCCGCCACGCACATATAGATCATTGTTGGTTCCCGGTGCGTTGTTGGCACCAATGATGGTGATGCCTGATTGCCTGGCCAGCAGCTCACCCAGAGAAGCATAAGGAGAGCGTTCAATCTCTTGCTTGTTGATGACCGTCATTACCTTTCCGGTATTGACCTGCTTCTGAGGAAACCTGTTGGCGGTTACCACAATTTCGTTCAGTTGTTTGCTTGAATCTGTTTGCGCCTTTGTTCCTGATGCTATAAGGAGCACGCATGCCATGAAGAATTTTTGGATCATAGTTTTGTTTGACTATGAACCTTCGGATTGTACAGAAATGGTTGACTGCTGCAGCAGAAAATTCATCCCAGCTTTTCTCCCGAAAGCCCTGGTTAAAAAATGATGCATCAGGCAGGTCTTCTGGCTCAACCCCATTTCCAGCCTTCCCGCTTGCGCAGTGGCTTGTGGAGGAAATGGTCCCGCCGGGGCGGGATGGTTTATACAGCTACGGGGATAGCGCCGGAATGGAACCGGACTTCCCTTTTAATGAATTTCGTTTGCACGATCTTCAACCGTAATGCAAAGCGAAGATAAGCGCAGGATCGGTTGTCATTCAAAGAGGATGTCCACACCCTGTGGATTTCAACTGAATGCCGGCTTTTTATTATCTTCAACCCATGACCAAATCCAGCAAACCCCAACTCAACCTTTTTGACATAACCATGATCGTCATCGGACTGGTGATTGGCATGGGTATTTTCAGGACAGCCTCAGACTCTGCCCGTGCCGCCATCACGCCCAATGTATTTTTTATCAGTTGGATTGTTGGCGGATTCATCGCTCTCTGCGGAGCACTTACCTATGCAGAAATCGGATCAAGGTATCCCATCACCGGTGGGTATTATAAAATCTTCGCCACCTGTTATCATCCTTCTATCGCCTTCGCTGTCAATTGTATCATCCTCATTTCCAACGCAGCCTCTCTCTCTGGTGTGGCATTGATCGGCAGTGAATATATTTCACAGATCATTTTTGCTGTTCCGCCATCAGACTTTGTCAAGGCCCTGATTGCCATGGTGGCGATTGGCATGTTTTATGGGATCAATTTATTAGGACTGCGCATGAGTTCCACCACCCAGAACATCCTGATGCTGATCAAAATTTCCATGATCCTGCTGATTGTATCTGCCATCTTTTTTCCTGTCGCCAATACCCAGCCAGTGATTGAAATTCCACAGGGAGATTTCAAGTTCATCGACTATGTAAAATCATTTGGTCTGGCATTGATTGCTGTTTCCTTTACCTATGGTGGTTATCAGCAAACCATCAATTTTGGTGATGAAGTAAAGAATCCACAGAAGAATTTACCCCGCGGTATTTTCATTGGGATCATGGTGATTATCCTGCTCTATCTTTCGGTCAGTTATGCCTATTACCGTGTCATTGGATTTGAAGAATTGAAAAATGCAAAAGGCATTGCCGCGATTGTTGCCGAAAGGATGTTTGGCCCAACCGGACGCTATGCATTTTCAATTTTATTGTTCATTGCCGTACTGGCTTATGTGAATGTTTTGTTGCTCAGCAATCCGCGTGTGATGTATGCCATGAGCCAGGATGGAATCTTACCCAAAGCATTTGGAAAAAAAGATGAGAAACGCGATGTGCTCACTGTGAGCCTCACTGTTTACGCGCTTATCAGCGTAGTGGTGCTTTTTTTCGCAGATACCTTTGACAAGATCCTGAGCTTCACCATATTCCTGGATTCCATTGGCATGGCATTTTCTGCAGCCACTATTTTTATCATCAGAAAGCGCACGCAACACCTCGACAAGTCGCAGATTTATTCCATGCGTTTTTTCCCAGTGATGCCAGTGATTTTCATTGCCGCATATGTTTTTGTTGCCACCAATATTGCGATAGACAAACCTGAAACCGCATTGACTGCAACAGCAGTATTGGCCGGGTTTTTGTTGCTGTTTTTCCTGACCAGAAAAAAGAGAAATAGCCATGCATAATGAAAACCAAGACATTTCCTTCATCATCAATCACCTGGGTGAAGACCATGCTTCCTATTTCAATGCCATTGCACCACCCATCGTTCAAACCAGCAATTTTGCTTTTGAAACTGTTGCCGATATGCGCAAGGCTTTTGAAGATGAGATGGGTGGGTATCTTTACAGCAGGGGCCTGAATCCAACAGTGGATATCCTCAGAAAAAAACTGGCTGCACTGGATGGGGCAGAAGATGCATTGGTCTTCAACAATGGCGCTGCGGCTACCTTTGCAGGGATTGTCGCCAACGTAAAAGCAGGAGACCATGTGTTGAGTGTGACCCATCCCTACAGCTGGACTGCACATTTGTTTGACCAGATCCTTTCACGATTTGGTGTGACCGTTACCTATGCTGATGGTAAAGATGCCGCATCATTTCTTTCCCATGTGCAGGACAATACGACCTTGATTTATCTTGAGTCTCCCAATTCATGGTGGCTGGACATCCAAGACCTAAGGGCCATTGCAGCTTTTGCACAACCCCGGGGCATCATCACCCTCATCGACAACAGCTATTGCACTCCGCTCTACCAAAAGCCTATTGAACTCGGTATCGACATTGCCATGCAAACGGCCACCAAATACATCGGCGGCCATAGCGATACATTGGGAGGTGTGCTCTGTGGCACAGCAGCCATGATGCGAAAAATATTCAACAGCGAATACCTCTGTGCCGGAAATGGCATTCAGCCTTTCAATGCCTGGTTGTTGTTGCGGGGCCTGAGAACCCTTCCTGCAAGGATAGACAGAATTACTGCTTCTACACAAAAAGTACTGGCCTACCTCAAAACGGTGGAGCGCATTGAATCCCTGATCTTCCCGCTTGATCCATCTTACGCACAGTTCGCACTTGCCCAAAGCCAGATGAAAAATGCCTGCGGACTGATCTCCTTTTATATCAAATCGCAGGAAATCCAGGAAATTGAAACTTTCTGCAATTCCCTCCAACATTTCCGGATGGCTGTAAGTTGGGGAGGACATGAGTCCCTGGTGATTCCCAAGTGTGCAGGCATTCCACAGGAGCAGTTTGACCCACTCAATCCTACACACCGGTTGGTTCGGCTCTATGTTGGACTGGAGGATCCTGAGTTCCTGATCAGAGACCTCGAACAGGCTTTCAGGGGCATTGGACTGTTGTAAGCGGTCGTTAGCAGGGACGAACGATTTTGATAATCCCCCTTTTAGTTGAATCTTTGCATTGAATTTCAGGAACCTCCTGGAAAGTGATGATTCAACTCAATTCTATGATATCGAGGGTTTTAACAGGTCTTTTCTTTTTCACAGCCATCACCGGAGCATTTGGTCAAGACAACAAATGGGATCTCAGGCGTTGTGTGGACTATGGGATGAAGAACAATATCGCTGTAAAGCAAGCAGCCATTCAGGTGGAGCAGGCTGAAATCGCTTACCAACAATCATCCTTGCAAAAACTTCCCAGCCTTTCCTATGGCCTGACACATGGCTTTTCTTTTGGACGAACGCTCGACAGAACCACCAACGTCTATACCAGCCGTTCAGCCATGTTTGAGCAGATGTCCATCTCTTCCAACGTATTGTTGTTCAATTTCAACAGCAGAAAAAATACCGAGGCTGCCAACAAACTCAGCCTGGAAGCCGACAAGGCGGCGGTGGACAAGGCCAGCAATGATATTGGCCTGAACATTGCACAGTTCTACCTGCGCGCATTGCTCAGCTATGAGCAGGTTGAAATCAGCCGCATCGTATTGGAACAAACCAATGCACAATATAAAAATACCCGCAAGCTAGTAGACGCAGGAAGCCTTCCCGAACTCAATGCTGCTGAACTGGAGGCAACTGTTGCACGCGATAGTGCTACTTATGTGCAAGCAAAGTCGCAGGCAGAGCTGGACAAGCTTTCACTAAAATCATTGCTCAACCTCCCGGCGGATCAGGCTTTTGAACTGGTGATCCCTCCGGTAGACAAGATTCCTGTTGACAATATCTTGGAAATCCGTCCCGAAGATGTCTATCAGACTGCCCTTTCTTCCCAACCCCAGATCCGTTTGAATGAACTCAGGAGAAAGGCCGCTGAAAAGGGCTTGCTTGTGGCTGAGGCACAGATGAAACCCTCTGTTACTGCATTCGGACAGTTGGCGAGTAATTTCAACCAGTTCCTCTTGAAAGGCACGGGTGTAAGGTATATCGGAGAGCAAAGTACGGGTGCCTACATCAAGCAAGGAACCACACAGGTGCCTGTTTACGCACCCAACTATGATGTCAATTTTGTTGACCGCAAGTTCGGTGAATATTGGAATGGATATGGCAAACAACTGAGAGACCAGTTTGGGCAAGGCCTTGGGGTCTCCATCAATGTTCCGATTTTCAATGGTGGTCAGGCCAGGGGCAACATGAAAAGTGCGAAGCTGGACATCAAGCGAAGTGACCTTGCCATTGAAAGGGACAAGCTTCAGCTGAAACAAGACATCTACACGGCTTACTACAGTGCCAGCGGGTCTTTTCAAACATTTGTGGCAAGAGAAAAAGCTGTGGCCACTGCCCAAAGATCATTTGACCTCGCGAGCAGGAGGTATGAACTGGGTGTCATGCAAACCATCGAATGGCTGAACAACCAAAACAACCTTACCAGGGCAAAAGTGGATAGGGTGGTTGCACAGTATGAATATGTATTCAGAATGAAAGTCCTGGAATTCTATAAAGGACAAGGGCTTCGTTTATAATCAAGTAAAGAAAAAGAAATGAACAAAAAATGGATCTGGATCCTTTCGGGAATTGCTGTTGTTGTCATCACACTCTTGGTGCTGAAGCAGAAAGGAATCATCGGAAAAGAAGAAGGTACGAAAGTGGCTGTAGAAAAGGCTTCTCGCAAGGACATCATAGAGGTTGTTACCGCGAGCGGAAAAGTATATCCTGAAATTGAGTTGAAAATCAGTCCAGATATATCTGGTGAAATCATGCAGCTCACTGTTCAAGAGGGCGACAGTGTTAGCAAAGGACAATTGCTGGCCATGGTGTATGCTGATATTTATGCTACACAGCGTGATCAAGCGGCAGCTGGTGTT